>NZ_JH414899.1:0-537 GCF_000238755.1 Campylobacter sp. 10_1_50 | reverse complement strand
GTGATATAATGCTTTCATCAGCTGACGAACGTGCATTTGCACCAGTCGCCCCTGCTGGCATAGTATCAGTGTGTAAGGGGATGTGGGCGTCCTTACCGTCAGCCTTTATTTTATCCGTATTCATCCTGCGTCTATTTGCGTGAATTATTTTATTTTCACTTTTATTTACCACAATATCCTTTATTTTTGTGCCATCTTTTTTACCAAGATAAACACTATTTTCGCTTTTTCCAGCCTTTATAGTATTTGGTTCATCAAGCACATAATCAATTAGTTCTTTAACTGCTCTTTTGTTCTCAAACATTTCAGGGTGTTTTGCGTGAAGCCACGCTAAAGAAGTTGATATTTTTTCGCCCAGATCAGTCTTGCCTTGAAGCTCTTTACTTAGCTCAAATTTAGCTTCATCCATAAAAGTAAGTTTGCCACCATTTTTTACTACAAACCCATCCCCTTTTATCTCTCCAGCTTGAGCCTCTTCTCTTAACGCCTTTACCTCGTTTTTAAAAGCTTCTAATAGTTTAGTTGAGTTTTCTGGTT
>NZ_JH414898.1:0-599 GCF_000238755.1 Campylobacter sp. 10_1_50 | reverse complement strand
TTATTAAGAGTGGATTTTCAGCTTTTTAGCTTAGCGATTAAAAATTTGATAGACAATGCCCTAAAATACGCGGAGGATAAGAAAGCCATCTTGATCTGCGATAGCGAATTTATAGCGGTTAAAAATTTAGGCAAAAAGCTAAATCACCCGATTGATTACTACAAACAAGCCTTTGTGCGTGGTGACAAGGTGAGTGCTGGGAGTGGCATGGGGCTTGGACTTTACATCATCGAGCAAATTTGCCAGATGCAAAAATTTGAGCTTACTTACGACTACGAAGACGGCTATCACGTCTTTAAAATTTTACTTCGAGCAAAGGCAAAACGCGCATGAAAAGGGGCTTATTAAGAGTGGATTTTCAGCTTTTTAGCTTAGCGATTAAAAATTTGATAGACAATGCCCTAAAATACGCGGAGGATAAGAAAGCCATCTTGATCTGCGATAGCGAATTTATAGCGGTTAAAAATTTAGGCAAAAAGCTAAATCACCCGATTGATTACTACAAACAAGCCTTTGTGCGTGGTGACAAGGTGAGTGCTGGGAGTGGCATGGGGCTTGGACTTTACATCATCGAGCAAATTTGCCAGATGCAAAAATTT
>NZ_JH414897.1:0-637 GCF_000238755.1 Campylobacter sp. 10_1_50 | reverse complement strand
TTTGCTGCCACTAGCTAAATTTCACTTCTATTTGATTAGCTATTTTTTAAAGCGCTAGCTACCTTGAAAGCACTTGTAAATGCAAAATGCAAGTTATATCCGCCAAGCATACCAGTGATATCTAAAACTTCTCCTATAAAGTAAAGCCCTTTTACGCTTTTACACTCTAAATTTTCATTTAAAAAATTAGTCTTTACGCCACCTTTTGTAACTTCAGCCCTTTCAAAGCCAAATGTCCCAGCTGGGGCAAAATGATATGCAAAAAGCCTTTTTATGATGCTCTTTTCATCATCACTAAATTCATAAAATGCCCTATCTTTTAAACCAAAATTTCTTAAAAACTCCAGCACAAATCTCTTTGGCAAAGGTAAAACTGAACTAAGCTGCTTTTTGCCATTTACTAAATTTTTCTCACTAAATTTAGGCAGAAAATTTATGCAAATTCGACCCTTTTGCCAAAAGAGTGAGGCGTTTAGTATCGCTGGACCACTTATGCCTCTATGTGTAAAAAGCAGATCACCACTAAATTTATAGCTCTCATTTTTGGTATTTATCACTACATCTGCGCTTAGACTAACACCACTAAGCTCTTTAAACCAAAACTCATCTTTTTGCACGCTAAAGCCAACAAGAGCAG
>NZ_JH414896.1:0-803 GCF_000238755.1 Campylobacter sp. 10_1_50 | reverse complement strand
CGCAAAGCGCGCTGAGTGTCGATCTTAGCGCATCCGATGTCGTTAAATGGGTAGTTTTTTAGATACTTTAGCGCATCTTGCTCACTCATCTTGCCGTTTTTTATACCAGCGATAAATTCTAAAATTTCAGTCTCGCTCATACCAAAACATCCTCTCTAAGCCCCTTTAGATCAAGCGTTACCTCTGCCACGCCAAGTGCAACTAGCTCTTTAACGATAGACTTAAATTTCACGTCGCTCAAAAAGGTTTGCATGCTAGAAAATGGCATTTGCAGCTTCATTTTTCTATCATCAAGCCTTGCGCGCACATTTGCGTAGCCGCTTTTTATCAGTAAATTTTCAGCCGCTTCTACTAAATTTAGCCCATCTGCGCTTATCTCTTTTTCATGCGGCAAACGAGTTAGCAAGCATGCATAGCTTGGCTTGTCTGCTGTTGCTAAATTTAGCTCACGTGAAAGCTCGCGGATCTCAAATTTACGTAAATTTATTAGAGGCGAAAGCACACCAAGCTCCTCTTTTGCCTTTAAACCTGGGCGATATTCGCCAAGATCGTCTTTGTTTGTGCCATCAGCCAAATTTGTAAAACCAAGCTCTTTTGCACGAGCAAAAAGCCTTGAAAAAACTGCTTTTTTGCAAAGATAACAGCGATTTTGCGGATTGAGCTTTATCTCATCAACGATGCCCACTTCAAATATCTCGTGCCTGATGCCATAAAATTTAGTAAATTCTACCGCCTCGTCTATCTCGCGCAAAGACATATAAGGCGATTTTACCGTGAGTGCTAGCGCATTTTCGCCAAGCACG
>NZ_JH414895.1:0-1114 GCF_000238755.1 Campylobacter sp. 10_1_50 | reverse complement strand
CCTAAAGATCCAACTAATCCTAGCAGTGCTATTTATAGTTATCCTCTCAGCATTTGTCTATTTCTTACTTAAAAAGTCTCTTAACCCTATAAAAATCATCCAGTCTAAGCTTGATGATGTGTTTAAATTTGTAACTTACGAAGCAAAAGCACCAAGCAAGCTAGAGGTAAGATCAAATGATGAATTTGGTGAGATGAGTAAAGCGATAAATGAAAACATCGATAAAGTAGTAGCTGGCATCAAAAAAGATAGCACTATGATAGATGAGCTAAATAAGGTAGCAAATTTAATGATCAAAGGAAACCTTGGAGCAAAGATAGGCTCAACTCCAAACAACCCATCGCTAAATGAACTAAAAGAGCTACTAAATAAATTCTTTACATCTATCTCAGCAAATTTAAAGGGCATAACAAATGTTCTTAGCTCATATACTAAAAACGACTTTACAGCAAAGGTTGAGATAAACGAAGAGCTAGAGGCTGATCTAAAGGCTATGATACTCGGAGTATCAAATATGGGTGAAGTAATTTGCACTATGTTAAACTCAAATTTAAATGATGCCAAGATGCTTGAAGAAAAGGCTACAACTCTAGCTGAAGCTATGAAAGAGCTTACACAAGGTGCTAGCACACAAGCAAGCTCACTTCAAGAATCTGCTGCTGCAGTTGAACAAATGTCTAGCTCAATGAATGCAATAAGTCAAAAAGCAGAAGATGTAACAAGACAATCCGAAGAGATAAAAAATATCATCGTAATAATAAGAGATATAGCAGATCAAACAAATTTACTTGCTCTTAATGCTGCAATAGAAGCAGCAAGAGCAGGAGAACATGGTAGAGGATTTGCCGTAGTGGCTGATGAAGTTAGAAAACTAGCAGAAAGAACTCAAAAATCACTTGGTGAAATAGAGGCAAATGCAAATGTCCTAGCTCAATCAATAAATGAGATGAGTGAATCAATCAAAGAGCAAAGTGAAGGCATAAATATGATAAATCAATCAGTTGCTCAAATAGATAATCTAACAAAAGAAAACGTGGTAATTGCAAACCAAGCTAACGAAGTAACATCAGAAGTAGATGAGATGGCTAAAGCTATAGTTGAAGAGGTTAGGAAG
>NZ_JH414894.1:0-1374 GCF_000238755.1 Campylobacter sp. 10_1_50 | reverse complement strand
CAAAAATATAATAAGAGGCATTGACTTAACTAAAAATTCATTAAAAGATTTCTTTGACTTTTTAAATAATAAGACAAATAGTGCGCATCTTTTAAATATTAAAGGTAAAGATGAAATTTCTCAAATGGCAGCTTTGATAGATGAAAATATTGAAAAGATTAGAACAGCTAAAGAAAATGAAAATGCTTTCATCCAAAAAGCCAACACCTTTGTAAATGAGATAAAAGATGGCAACTATGAAGCAAGCCTAGAAGCAGATACTAATAACCCAGCTCTAAATCAACTAAAAAGCACATTTAAAGATCTACAACTTGCTCTTAAAAATGCAATCTCAAGTAATGGCAAAGATGTACTTGATCTACTTAACACTTATAAAAACCAAGACTTTACAAAAAGACTTGATGATGATGGTAAGATAGCAAGTGGTATAAACTCACTAGGCATTGAAATATCTAAAATGTTAAATGACAATCTAAACCAAGCTCAAGTGCTTGAAGAAAAAGCAAAACTTTTGTCTGACTCAGTCTCACAAGTAGCTAACTCAGCTAGCACTCAAGCAAATAGCTTACAAGAATCTGCAGCTGCAGTAGAGCAAATGTCTAGCTCAATGAATGCAATAAGTCAAAAAGCAGAAGATGTAACAAGACAATCCGAAGAGATAAAAAATATCATCGTAATAATAAGAGATATAGCAGATCAAACAAATTTACTTGCTCTTAATGCTGCAATAGAAGCAGCAAGAGCAGGAGAACATGGTAGAGGATTTGCCGTAGTGGCTGATGAAGTTAGAAAACTAGCAGAGAGAACTCAAAAATCTTTAAGTGAGATAGAGGCAAATGCAAATGTATTAGCTCAATCAATAAATGAGATGAGTGAATCAATCAAAGAGCAAAGTGAAGGCATAAATATGATAAATCAATCAGTTGCTCAAATAGATAATCTAACAAAAGAAAATGTTGTAATTGCTAACCAAGCAAATGAAGTAACATCAGAAGTAGATGAGATGGCTAAAGCTATAGTTGAAGAGGTTAGGAAGAAGAGGTTTTAACTTCTTTCTTTAGAGTTTTAAACAAACTCAAATTTGTTTAAATAAGACTACAAAACAAATTATAAATTTTATTGTTAAGGGGGAAGAGGCTTGAATTACGGTCTGCTTGCAGTTGCGAGCTTGCGAAGAAAAGAAGCTCCCTTCCCCCTTAACAATCCCCCAACCCCTACGACGTTCAAGGTGCATGCAATGGTGCTGAAGCACTGCATGCGGTTTATTCTAAAAAGCTTACCTTTAATTTTAAAATTTCATGTGCGAGTAATTTCGGCTCTGATTTTAGTGGCAAGCTTTGCGAGACCTAAAATCAGTAGTCAATTCTTAGGAGT
>NZ_JH414893.1:0-1807 GCF_000238755.1 Campylobacter sp. 10_1_50 | reverse complement strand
AGCTGTGCGTTTTTCTTTGGGGCAGCTAAGCTGTCAGTTAGCCAAGAGTGCTCTATACCTTTAACACTTGAAGTGCCAATAAGTTTAAGTATAGGCGTCTCGTCAGCACCTATTAAGATTATGTTTTCATAGACTGAGGGCTTTAAGCCTTCACGTTTTGTAGCTGGGGCTTGAAACCCAGTTGTAGTTATTGCCATTTCTTTGCTCCTTTTATGCAATTTAATGGCAATTTATCATTTGTCACTGTGTCAAATCTACCCAATTTTGGCAAAAAGAATATTTTTTTGTTTGATTTGAAAAAGAGAGTAAGCCCTAAAGATAGGGCTTTTAATTATTATCTGAGTTTTTAGTAGATATATAGCTAGTTTTTGCACCTTGACTAATTTTATTTTTAGTTAGCCTATTTACTGCTTTAGCTTTTACTCCGTCGCTTATGTCTTTATTTAGTAGCACTTTCTTAACTAAGCCTACTTTGTCGCTACTATTGTCTATCGTATCAAGTAGCTTAAGCTTTGGGTTTTCAAACTTCATAGGCTCTTTTAAGTTTCTATCAGAATAAAAGGTTATAATGTCGTTAGAGCTGTAAAGGCTGCTATTTGGGATTATCCCACTTTTGGTGGCTTCATCGGTGGGCTTTAAGGTCGAAGTAATTGAGCGGTCGTCGCTCTCCCTTTTAGCCTGACCGATGACGGCTCTAAATCTTACTCCGTCTTTATCTTCCCACTCATAAATATGTCCGCCCCTTTTATCAATAAAAGGCTCTTTATTCTTTTTTAAATAAGCCCTTATATTTTCGCCCAAACTTAAAAGCTCTTGTCTAGTTACATACCCCTCTTTGTTTTCATCATTTAGATGTCTTATGCTTATATGTTTAGCCCCCTTGCTTTTGTCGCCTTTTGCATATTTAGTAGCATCATCTACATCCTCTAAATCTTTATAAACTGGCGTTGAGAATTTGCCGTTATATGTAACATTATAAATGCCTCTTTTTTCTTGTTTGGCAAGCTTATCTACTCCTGCATTATCTACTATCTTTTTTACCTCTTCGCTTGGCTTTTTTGATATGCTTAGTATCTTATTGTAAAGCTCAGGACTTACTTTTTTACCCCCTCGGCTGTTATCTTTGATCCAAACAATGCATATATAAAACCTTTTGCAAACTCTTCAGGGCTAACGTTGCCATTTTCATCAGCTCCATTTGCTGTGCCACCAAGTAAGCCACTTGCTATATGTGGGCTTGCGTTTATTGTTTTAGTATTTTTGTCTTTTTGTGATATAATGCTTTCATCAGCTGACGAACGTGCATTTGCACCAGTCGCCCCTGCTGGCATAGTATCAGTGTGTAAGGGGATGTGGGCGTCCTTACCGTCAGCCTTTATTTTATCCGTATTCATCCTGCGTCTATTTGCGTGAATTATTTTATTTTCACTTTTATTTACCACAATATCCTTTATTTTTGTGCCATCTTTTTTACCAAGATAAACACTATTTTCGCTTTTTCCAGCCTTTATAGTATTTGGTTCATCAAGCACATAATCAATTAGTTCTTTAACTGCTCTTTTGTTCTCAAACATTTCAGGGTGTTTTGCGTGAAGCCACGCTAAAGAAGTTGATATTTTTTCGCCCAGATCAGTCTTGCCTTGAAGCTCTTTACTTAGCTCAAATTTAGCTTCATCCATAAAAGTAAGTTTGCCACCATTTTTTACTACAAACCCATCCCCTTTTATCTCTCCAGCTTGAGCCTCTTCTCTTAACGCCTTTACCTCGTTTTTAAAAGCTTCTAATAGTTTAGTTGAGTTTTCTGGTT
>NZ_JH414892.1:0-1974 GCF_000238755.1 Campylobacter sp. 10_1_50 | reverse complement strand
ATGGCTTGCTTTGTTTTCTACACGTCACATGTCTTAGAGCGTGAGATCAAGGATGGAGTAGTAACTACTGTTAAACAAAATGTCGCTCTTGCAATGGATACGGTTGAACTATTTAACAAGGACAATGTTAATAATGCAGAGACGTTAATGAGCGTCTTTAAAGAGTTGGTTGGAAAAATCTCAGTTGATCATCAGATGAGTAAGACTGGCAATTACGAAGCACTTGAACTAGTCTCTCAAAGCGGTATTTTAAATAACAACTACGATATTATCGATAAATTTGGTAGAGCATCAAATGGCGGAATTTCAACCGTTTTTGCAAAATCAGGCGATAGCTTTTTAAGAGTAAGTACTGCCGTAACACAGCCAGATGGTAGCAAAGCTGTCGGCACACTACTAGATAAAAATAGTCCAGTTTATAAAAATGCAATAAACAAAGAACGATATGTAGGTGTTGTAAATTTATTTGGTCGCAACTATATGAGCATATATGAGCCTATTGTTAATGGTAATGACGTTATAGGAATTTTGTATGTTGGTTACGACTTCACAAACGGTCTAGAGGATCTTAAAAAGACATTTGCTTCTATGAAGCTAGGTGAGCATGGATACTTCTCTATCTTTAATACAAAGACTAATAAATTTGATATCCACCCAAATCAAGCTGGTAAAGAGCTAAGTGGTGAGCTAAAAGCTACTATGGATAACATCACAAAAGAGAGAGAAGGTGCTAAGCTTGTTGTAGCTGATGGAGTTGAAAGAATAGCAGCATTTAAACCATTTGACAAACTAGACTGGATTTTGCTTGGTTCAGCTATTACAGATGATTTTTTAACACCTCTAAAAGTAGTTAGTAAAAACTTCATTATTGCAAGCATTATAGTTACATTGCTTCTTATAATAGTATCTATATTACTACTTAAAAAGATGGTTGCAAATCCTATTGATAGATTAGGAGCAAATTTAAATGCTATAACATCTGACTTTACGCTTAAAATCCCAATCTACGGCAAAGATGAGATTGCTAAGATAAGCAATGATATAAATGATTTTATAGAGAGAATAAGAGTACTTATAAGTGACACTAAAAATCTTTCAAATGAAAACAGCTCAGTCGCAAATGAGCTAAGCTCTACATCTCTTCAAACAGGTAAACGCGTAGAAGAGTCAACTCAAATAGTAGAAGAGACAAATCAAAGATGTAAAGTAATGCAAGAGAATATGAAAGAGTCACTAGCAGTTGCTCAAGCTGGCAAAGATGATCTTCAAAAGGCAAGCAATCATATAAAAACAGCTACTGAAGCTATCAAATCTCTATCGTCTCAGATCGTAGACTCTGCCAATGTAGAAAATCAAATGGCTGGCAAGATCGAGCAGCTTAGCCGTGATGCTGAGCAGGTTAAATCAGTCCTTGTAGTTATCAACGATATCGCAGATCAAACAAACCTACTTGCACTTAATGCAGCCATTGAAGCAGCAAGAGCTGGCGAGCATGGACGCGGCTTTGCAGTTGTAGCTGATGAAGTTAGACAGCTAGCTGAGAGAACTCAAAAATCTCTAACAGAGATAAACGCAACTATCAACGTTATCGTCCAAGCGATAAATGATAGCAGCGAGCAAATGGGTATCAACTCTAAACAAATTCAAGAGCTAACCCATGTGGCAAGTGACGTTGAAAAGACTATAAATAATATGAGCGAAACGATGAATAACGCCATAGCGATGTCAGATAAGACTATGCAAGACTACATCGCAACTGGTAAAAACGTAAATGAGATCATGGATGGCATCTCAGAGATCAATCAAATTTCATCTGAAAATGCTAGAAGCGTCGAAGAGATAGCTTCTGCAGCTGAACATCTAAATAAGATGACAGATGCACTAAATACAAAACTAAGCGTCTTTAGAACTTAAGTTTTTAACTCTTAAATTTAATGTTTTAGGTCTGGCGAGAGCTAGACCTTTTTAAATTTA
>NZ_JH414891.1:19906-21303 GCF_000238755.1 Campylobacter sp. 10_1_50 | reverse complement strand
AGAAAACGTCAACTAAACTACTAGAAGCTTTTAAAAACGAGGTAAAGGCGTTAAGAGAAGAGGCTCAAGCTGGAGAGATAAAAGGGGATGGGTTCATCACAAAAGAAAGCCCAGCACCAAAGAGTGATTTAAATGTAAAAATTAGCGTGGATGACTGGGTGAGGGAGCTTGGAGGGATAAACGCAAATAAACAAATTAAGGCTGATTTAACCAAACTTTATGAAAAGCACAAGGAACTTTTTACTAAGCCAAGTGATGTTTTTAGGCTAATAAAAGCAGTTAAAGAAAATCCGACGTTTTTTTATAACAATAATGAGCCAAATACGGCTTTGATAGGCAAAATTTTAGAGAATGGCAAGCTTGGTAAAATAGGCATACAAAAAGAGTATGATAGCGAGTACTTAAAACTAAACCATGCGACTTATTCGAGTAAGACAGACAAGGAAAACAAGAGGCTTTTAAAAAGAAATGAAAAATCTCATCTAGTGGGGTCGCCTACTCCCACACAGCTCACTCTTGGCGAAGCCACAGAGCCAACGGCGGATGGTGCAAAAGCACTTTTAGATGAGAAAGAGCTAAAGGTAGGGACGCCATACCCTACACTCCAACGTGCTGATGTTAATCAGGTTGGACCGACGGCTGGTGCAAAAAGCACATTCTCTAGCTCTGATGAAAGCATTATACCAAAACAAACACAAGAAGAGTTTAAAAAGCTTTTAAATGAATATGATGTGGATAAGTTTTTAAGTGATAGAGAAAATATATTGGCTAAAAATGCAAAATATGGCAGAAATAGAATAGCTGATAGAAATATTGAGAGCAACGACGGAGTTGGCGGTTGGGAATATAAATTAACACCAGCAGGTTACGAGAAAAACTACAAAGCAGACTTTCTAACCACAAAGGCTGATGTTGCAAAGATAAGAGCTGGAAAGATGGACGAGGCTACTTTTAATAAACTAAAATCTGATCTTGAAAGCAGCGAAGCACTCGGCTATGAGTATAAAAAAGCTAGTGATTATGCTGACATGGAAGACTTTGAGCGAGAATTCGGAAGCCTATCTAATCCAAAAGGTGGTAGAACAATAAACGCAAGCCCACATATAGCAAGTGGCTTACTTGGTGGCACAGCAAATGGAGCTGATGAAAATGGCAACGTTAGCCCTGAAGAGTTTGCAAAAGGTTTTATATATGCATTGTTTGGATCAAAGATAACAGCCGAGGGGGTAAAAAAAGTAAGTCCTGAGCTTTACAATAAGATACTAAGCATATCAAAAAAGCCAAGCGAAGAGGTAAAAAAGATAGTAGATAATGCAGGAGTAGATAAGCTTGCCAAACAAGAAAAAAGAGGCATTTATAATGTTACATATAACGGCAAATTCTCAACGCCAGTTTAT
>NZ_JH414891.1:0-19396 GCF_000238755.1 Campylobacter sp. 10_1_50 | reverse complement strand
CGGAGTAAGATTTAGAGCCGTCATCGGTCAGGCTAAAAGGGAGAGCGACGACCGCTCAATTACTTCGACCTTAAAGCCCACCGATGAAGCCACCAAAAGTGGGATAATCCCAAATAGCAGCCTTTACAGCTCTAACGACATTATAACCTTTTATTCTGATAGAAACTTAAAAGAGCCTATGAAGTTTGAAAACCCAAAGCTTAAGCTACTTGATACGATAGACAATAGTAGCGACAAAGTAGGCTTAGTTAAGAAAGTGCTACTAAATAAAGACATAAGCGACGGAGTAAAAGCTAAAGCAGTAAATAGGCTAACTAAAAATAAAATTAGTCAAGGTGCAAAAACTAGCTATATATCTACTAAAAACTCAGATAATAATTAAAAGCCCTATCTTTAGGGCTTACTCTCTTTTTCAAATCAAACAAAAAAATATTCTTTTTGCCAAAATTGGGTAGATTTGACACAGTGACAAATGATAAATTGCCATTAAATTGCATAAAAGGAGCAAAGAAATGGCAATAACTACAACTGGGTTTCAAGCCCCAGCTACAAGTCGTCTTTAAAGTTACTTACATCGATAGGCTTAAGCTTGATAGGATAGCCGATACTATCGAAAAACCACTCTATTTGCTCTTGTTTTGGGATGATCGTAAGCTCGTTAAAGCTGTGCAGCTGTCCAGTTACCTCTCCGCTGCCTCCAAGCTGTCCGGCGGTCATTACTCCGACCATTCTAGGCGGTACTCCGTGCGCGGCTATGATCTCGTCCCTATTTAGGTTTTTAAGCTTTTCAAAACTAATATCGCTTACCTTGCTTAGATCCTCGATACGCACTTTCGCATTCTCGCCGTTTGCGGTTAAAACCAAAGTTTTATGCGCATTGCCCGTCCCTTTAAAATTTGAGCCGAAAAATTCTTTAAAGGCATTAAGCTGCATCTCATCAGGCTCTGAATTTTCAAAGATTATGGCCGTATCGGCGCGAGCGGAGTTTTCAAAAAAAGCGTTATTAAAACTATCGGCTTTTTGATTGGTTAGAATTGAGAGCATGGCCGCTAAATAATCAGGCTCTCCGTAAAATCTAGAGTTTGGAGAATAATAATATAAGTGTTTTGCATTAAGTGCTATTGATTTATTGTTTTTACTTGAAATATTTCTTTGTTTTCGTTTACTCTAGCTTCGATAGAGGGAAGTATATAAAGGTTTTTACCCGCAATTTCAACAAAAGCATTTCCAAAAATTTCAAGATTTAATATAAACGCATATAAAAAATCTTTGGGCGTCATAGCACCGCCCTCAAGCTTCGAGCCATCTTCTATATTAGATAACAGTGATGCTTTTAATTGCACGGCTCGCCTGTGATACGTATTGGCGTAAAAAAGACCGAGTAGTCTATCAAAGCTAAAAAACGGCTCTATTAAGCCTTTTGAGTCTTTGCTTTCTTCAGTAAGCTGTGCGCTACCTTGCGCTGCTTTAAAAATTTTTAACCCAATTCTACGATAAAGATTTTTCGCTTTCTAGCAAGATAAGACGTATATGTCTTATCTGGGTTTTTTAAAATCTTATTTTTGGCAAAAATGGCGGAAAAAATAAGGAGTAAGTAATGGCTAGAGAGATAACCGATATGCAAATCAAGTTAATTTCACTGGTATCAGCAGGTGCTAACAATAAAAAAATTATCTACAAAAATGAGAATTTTAACGAGCTGCTAAGAGTAGATTTTAAAAAGAGCGATGTAGAACAAGGAGTTTGTTTATGGGATAGTTTATGCCCCGGACGAAGTGAATACGCAAGGAGATTTTGCAAATGCTGACAAAATCAAAAGGGCTGCTTATAACTTTATGAAGAGATCGGACCTTAGCTACTGTATAGATGTAAATCATAATTTTAATATCGCGGACGCCTATATATGCGAAAGCTGGATAGTAAAAAGCAAAGATGAATTCTTTAATGAAGAGGGAGCGTGGGCGGTAGGCATCAAAATAGAAGATGAGGAGCTGCGAGAGATGATAAAAAACGGAACGATAACTGGACTATCAATGTATGGCAGTGGAGTGATAAAGGGGAGCGAAAAAGAAGATGTCACAAAAGGCGGCGTGATAGCGGCGCTAAAAGAGTTTTTCGGCTCAAGCGAAAATTTTAAAAAAGAAAGTTCAAACAACAAAGGAGAAACGATGGATGAAAATAGAGTTGCCGAGCTTGCAAAAGCTGGCATTAGTGCAAATGACGCAAGGCTTGAAACACTTGAAAAATCGGTAAGTGAGCTAACCGCTAAACTTGACGCGATAACAAGCGAGTTAAGCAAATCAAAACAAGACGTAACAATCGAAAAAACGCAAAATCACGCAAGCAAAGGAATACTATAATGGACGGATTAAACGATATTTTAAAAGGCTCTATGAATGCCACTAACGTTACTCTCTCGGGCTCACTTACACCTGAGCAATCGCATAATTTTATAGACGTTATTAAGTAAAACAACGGCTTTTTGCAAAAAATCCATACTGAAAAAATGAGTCGACTTACTAAAGAGCTCGATGCATGGGACGTAGCAAAAGGAATTTTAGTGCGCGTAGCCAGTGGCGAAAAACCAAACGACTCACAAAGATCTGCTTTAAGCAAAGTAGGTGCAAAGCTAGATGCCAAAAGCGTTCAGTTATTCGCTCGCATCTTGCAAGACGCGTTAGAAGACAATAAGTCAAATCCTAATTTCGAAAAAGAAACGTTTGACGCATTTGCCAAGGCTTTCGGTAACGATTTGGCGCTTCTTGGATTTACCGGAGAGAGCGATACTTACGACGGAACTTTCAAAACGCTACATAAAGGCTGGCTACAAGTAGTCAAAGACTCTAGCGACGCAGTTAAATTAACCTATGCAGCATCAGAAAAGGTATCAAATAGACTGAGTGCATTAGTTGGGTCTATAGACCCGGACATCGTAAGTGAAGCTAGGATTTTGATAAACCCTTCCGACGTTCAGGAATACAATAAAGAGCTAAGCGCACTAAATTCGCCGCTTCATCTCGTTCAAGGCGGAGCCAACCAAATACTTGGCATTCCGTTTGAGATAACCCCTCTTATGCCAAAAGGCGTTTATCTAGCCACTCCGCTTAAAAACTTGGTTTTGGGAGTAGTTTTAGATATTCGCCGCAACCGCTGGTACGACGCCGAAGAGAGAGCCTTAAAATATGTATTCGACGTATTTACCGATTACGAAGTGGTCGTTAAAAAATGGGCTAGCCTTATGAGTAAGGCATAAAAGAGCGAGCATGATATACATAGCTAAAGGCAATATATGCGTAAAGGGAAATTTCGTTAAAGAGGGTGAGACAATCACCCTTAATCAAAATGAAGCTAAAAAGTATTTGGACGCCTCAATGATAGAGGTTTTTGAAGAAAATGACTCAAATACGCCGATGCATGATCAAGGCAACCCCGCATGCAAGGCAAGGGCGTAAATTTTAGAGGGGTTAAAATACCATTTTTTAGACTTCTTACCCGCTGGGGCAAAATCCTTAACGGGTATAACAGCCTACCTAAACAAGGCGTAAAAAGCGAGTTTGATATAGATTATTTGGTGTGGCTACCGATCATAAAAGGTTATGCCACGCTAAATGACCTACGCACTATTTACGACCTAGAGGACGCAATAGCAATGCACGAGGTTATTATCGAGCTACTAAACGAGGAGCGCCGAGCCTTAGAAAAACAATAAGGCTCACTCCTCTATTTTTTTACTTCTATTTTTTATTATTTCTATTTCGTCAAAAGTTAGATTACTCAAAAAATCAAGCAATTTAAAACGCCAGTTATCCTCCCCTGATTTAGCCCAGTCGTTTAATGTGGCATAAGGAATACCAAAAACCTCAACAAAATCTTTACGTTTAGGTGTTTTATTTTTTTGCATTTTCTAACTCTTTTATGCGTTTTGTTAGCTTGTGGTTACGCCACATCTCATAGATTAGAGCGATACAAACTACTAATTGAGCCACGTCAAAAACAACATCCATTTTAAGCTCCTTATAAAGTGTAGTGTCTTATAATCGAACTCAAGGGGGTGGCTCAAAGCCACCCTTTAAGGATTTCTATTATCGCTAGAAGTGCGGCTAACGCTTCTAGCAACTCTTTTAACCCTTTCAGAAATATTTTCATATTTCCTCCTTGAGTTCTTATTATCAAAAAGGCTTTTTATCCCTTTTGATAAGATAATTATATAATAATATCCCTTATTTTATGCTTAATAATTATGTATATCATAATTTTATCTAGCAAAACACAAGCCGAACCTATTATTAAAATTTATTCTAATATGCCCCTAAAAGGATATATAGTGCTATTAGATGAATTTCTCTACAAAATCGGATTTGATGTTGATAGTGGCAAGATAAAGCAGATAGAGCAAGGGCTAAAAAATATCTCTAGCCTAGCCAAACAAACAGTCCAACCCATAAGCGACGCAGTAAAAGCTGGGATGGAAAGAAATGCCGAGCTAATAGCAAAATTAGAACAAGCCAAAAATAAAGGCGTAGAGTGGTGTGAGGAAGCTAAAGGGCAAGCCGAGGAACTCACCGCTAGTTTTCACGAAGTGGCAGAAGCAGAGGAAAAGGTCGGCGAGAAAGCAAAAGAAGCAGCGAAAGAGACCAAAAAACTAACCGAGAAAAAGCCAGCTATTGGGCTAAAACAAGAGTTTGACGGGTTAAGAAACAAGTTTTTGCTAATAGGGGCGGCAGCAACGGCAGCTAGTGGACTAATAGCTAATTATTTAACTGTGCCTTTGCAAAATATCGAGGAGCTGGCAAAGAAAAAAGATAGACTATTTAATATCACACAAGCCGAAATAATTCAAGCAAAAGAGTATCAAGATCAACTACAAAAAACAAAAACGGCGGTGCAGTCAATAGTAACCCAAACAGCAATAAAATTGATCCCAGTCGTCAATCAAAGCCTAAAAGGTTTTAACAACTTCTTGAGAGCTAATAAGGCGCTGGTGGTCGAGGGGCTAACTAATGTCTTTAAATGGGTATTGAAGCTAGGGCAAGTTTTTACAAACACGTTTAGATTTTTAAATAAAGTAATAAGTAGTACGATAGGCTGGAAAGCGGCGTTATTAATTCTTGTAGGTGTTTTGGCGGTCGTTAAACGTGCAATGCTAGCGGCGTTTTTAACCAACCCTATCGGCTGGGTAATTATGCTAATAGGTGGTCTTATTTTACTAATCGACGATCTAATGACCTATTTAGACGGCGGTGAGAGCTTGCTAGGCGACTACTGGAAGCCGTTTATTGAATGGGGTAAAAAGCCATTACGGTATATAAAGAAATCGAACCAACAATTAAGCGAGTGTTTAGTGGGGCTGTAAAAATAATTATGGGGTTTGGGCAGTCAGTTATTGGCATTCTTACTTCAATAGGGGCTTTTTTACTGGCAGACTAGATATTATGAAAAAAGCTTTTAAATTTTGGTGCGATGGCGGACGAGAAATGATTGAGGGCGTCTGCAAAATGTTTGATACATCATGGAGCGAAGTTTGTGACAAGATAGAAAAAGTATTTTTTGGCTGGATAGATAGCATTGGGGCTGGCTTTAGAGAACTATACAATACTTATATTGCCCCAGTTATAAATGCGGTTAAAAACTTTGATATAGGGCAAACCGCTAGCGATATGTGGGAGGGAGCTAAAAGCTTTTTAGGCTTTGGTAACGATACGCCAAAAGCAGCGATAGCGACGCAATACGCAGATAATAATAGATCGGTGCAGTATAACGGCGGAACAGCTACAACAACTATTAACATAAACACAAATAACCCACAAATGGCTAACCAAATAATAAACAATAGGCAAAAAAGCGACCTAGCATTTACTCAAGCTAATTTAAGAGGTGGCTACTAATGATTGAAGTAACAAGCCGTAAGATAGGCACGTTTAGGCTAGACGCAACTGAGCAAGAAAACAATAAAAGCACACTACGCACTACTAAAAATCCGATAGAAAGCGGTGCAAATGTAGCAGATCATGCCGTGCTAGAGCCGAAAGAAATAACAATCAAGGGCAAAATAGTGGCTTATGAGCCGCCTAGCTTTACGCAATTTGACGAGATTATGCAAGTAGTCCGTTTTAACCTGCCATATATAAAAACCGCTCATCGCTTCACTCAAAAGGCATACAAACTCTACAACAATGTAAAGCATATAAAAAACGAGGTAATGCGATACGCTAGGATTTTTGGCGTTGATAAGAAAATACGCGAAATAGCACCATTTTTAACTGACGGAAAAGAGAATAAGGACAACAGCACCGCTAAAAATAGACTACAAAGCCTATATGAAAAGCTTTTGGAAGTGCAAAAGAGTGGCGAGTTTTTGATCGTAACAACTGGGTTAAAAACATATAGGAATATGCTAATTACGAGTATAGAAGTAACTACTGAAAGCGATCTATACGCTGACGTTACGCTCACGCTCGAGGAGGTTTTTATCGTTGAAACAAAAACGGCTAAAGGGCTAAACGTAGGTAAAAGAGGTGTAAATTTAGGCAAGACCGAGCCAAAACTAAAAAAATCAAGCCTTTTAAAGGATATATTTTGATTTACGAAATACCAACAACAAACGAGCTAAAACAAACGCAAAATTTTAATATATTTGGCATGGAGCTAGAGCTAACCCTTAAGTATAACGAGGTTGGTGCAGTTTGGCAATTTGATTTAACCGATCTAAATGCAAATAAAATTTTGGCTTTTAACAAGGGCTTAGCGGTTAATGCACCAAGTCTTATTAATAAGAACCTACCTTTTGTTTTTATGCTAGTTGATACCACAAAAAGCGGTGTTAATTGCGTAGATTTTAGCGAGCTAGGCGAACGCTTGAAGCTTTACGCCGTCGATAAAAAAGAGTTTAACGCGGCGATGAGCGAGATAGCAAAGGATAGGACGTGAGGCAATACGGCAGACGCTACCGCTTAGAAATAGGCAACAGCACGCAAAGCAAAGAGTTTAACGCGGCGATGAGCGAGATAGCAAAGGATAGGACGTGAGGCAATACGGCAGACGCTACCGCTTAGAAATAGGCAACAGCACGCAAAGCATAGTAATAGATAACCTCGCAATTAGCTTTAACATTGAAAAGACGATAAGCGAAGAGCCAAACACTAGCAAAATAGAAATTTACAACCTAAATGCCAACAACCGCAACCAAATAGCGAATAAGATTTTTAATCAAGTGAAATTATTTGCAGGCTACGACGAGCCAAGATTAATTTTTGCAGGACAAATAACGCAGGCTTACACTAGCCGTAATGATTTAGATTTTATAACACATATTGAGTGTGGTGACGGACAAAATGACTATTCAAAATCTAGGGTATACACGACGCTAAAAGCTGGTGTTAAAGATAGCGATGTAGTAAATATGTGCGTAAAGGCGATGTCAAGCTCAAAGCAAGGCGTGGTAGATTTGCCAAAAGATAAAGCTTTGCCAAGATGTAAAGTATTAAGTGGCGATATAAAGGATTATTTAAAACACGTAGCCAAAAACAACGACGCTAACTGGCATATATTAGATGGCAATTTAAATATTTTGCCAAAGGATAAAGTAATCAACGATAGCGAGGGCTTTGTTTTAAGTGAAAAAACTGGTTTGATTAATAGCCCAGAAAAGACTGATGACGGACTAAGGGTTACGTGCTTATTAAATCCAAAATTAAATATCGGCTCGCTCGTGCGAATACAATCAATTTTAAGCGAATATGATGGCGATTACAAAATAACCCAACTAACGCATAGTGGCGATTTTCTAAACGATACGTGGCAAACGGAATTAATCGCAATAAATGGAAAATTTCACAAAGTAGAGAAAAAATGAACGATCCAAATTTAACGCAAATTTTTGATAGCGGATTATTAAGCTTTGAGGCAGGGGTACATACGGCGCTACCTGCTAAGGTGCTTAAATTTAACGCAGGCGATAATACGGTGCAAGTCGAGCTAATGATAAACGAGCTAAAACGTGACGGCGTTAGTGTGCCATTACCGCCAATAGATGATGTGCCAGTGCAATTTTTTAGGGGTGGTGATGATACGGCAATAGGCGAGGCAATATTAAGAAAAAATAGGTGGCTGCGGCGTGCAAGCGTAAACAAAACTAGAAATTGAGTTTTTGGGTGCTAAGCGTGAGGTTAAATTTGACCGCACAAAGTATGGATAGCTTTTTAAAATTTAGCATGCCACCTTTAAATTTAGTAAAAGAGCTAAATGAAAATCCAGCTGGTAAATACCTAGTAGATATGCTTGGTATAAAGAAAGATGTTGATATAAAGGCATAGTAGTAGAAATTAGTTATCTTTTTTAAGTTTTCTCTATTTAAAAACAAATTTTTGCCGATTTCTTAAGTGATTTTTCTACTTTAAGCAAGAGAAAGCTTAAGACTATCGTTTTATATATGTAGAGATGTTGCAAAATAGGCGTTTGTTAAAAGTTGTATTGAAAAGTAAGATTTTCATAGGTAGGTTTTAAAAGATAATAATTGATATCAATTAAAACTAAATTAGTGCTATAATTCTTATAAAACTTTTTACAGGAGGAAGTTATGTTTAAAGTTCTTAAAATAGCCATGATTGGCGGAATTTTAGTTGTAGGTGCTAATGCTGAAGATTTTCTAGCAAAGGTTACAGCTGGTGCTTTGAGTGACATCTCTAGTAATGTTAAAAACTAGATGTTACAGATATGAGTGAGGTTAAAGGTGGGCTAGAGTTAGTAGGTCCTAAGAAGTTTTTATACAATGAGTCTGGAGCATATGCTAAATATGAGCTTGGTAAAGACGGAGATTATATAAAAATGCAGATAGAACAAAGGTTGGGCGCATACAATCTCCCTGAATACCACCTTGCACACACTGTCAAAAGAGAGATAAAATCTAGTCGTTATGGTAGATATCCTTTATTTACTTACAGCGCTGCAGCGTATAACAAACAGACTGGAGAGTATCATAAGATATCTAGCAGTTTTGTTCTAAATAACAATGCAGTTATTGACAGCTAAGAGATAATTTTAAAAGGCAAATGGAATCTGACCTAGGCGGTTGGTAAATTTTTAGTAGCCTACAAGTTATACTGTAGGCTACTTATACTTTAAAAGGAGTTAAAATGATAACTAGCATAAACGGACTTAGCAACACACCGATACAAGATAACACTATCCAAAAAGAAAATACAATAGAAAATGTAGCCAAAAAAGGCAAGCAAGACAAAAGCGTCAGCGAAGAGAAATTTGATTACTCAAAGTATATGTTTAGACCCTGGACTGATAATGTAAAAGAATTTATTGATATAGACCAAAGTAAAGAAGACTGGATAACAAAAACCATAGATAAAATAGATAGTATGTTATCAAACAAATATACCCCAGAAGAGCGAAGGGCTCTATACGGAAAATATCCAGAAACCATAGAAAAAGCGATAGATTGGGAACTTCAAGGCTATATGGATTTTCTGAGGGATAACTCTATAGACGGCAAACCAACAATAGAAGGTAAGATGATAGGTCTTGGCATAAAAGAAGAGGAGGCTGACCTAAGAGCATTTATGGATAGTATGTCTTCTCTTTATCCAAATAATAACAAGGAGTCGCTTAGTCTTTTAAGTAGAACCGACCTAAGTATAGATGAATTTAAAACACTATTTGCCAAAGCAAGAGAAAAAGCTACAAAGGATGTTGAGGAGCAAAGAAAGCAGATAATTAAAGAAGAACAAGAATACAATGCAAATTTTGCTAAAGAGCAAAGCGAGAAGAAATTTAAACCTATGCAGGTTAAGAAGAAGTATGAGACCTATGATATAAACAAGGATCAGAGATTTCTCTATGCAAGAGAGCTTTTAAATTTCAAAGAAAAAAGAGGCATAGACGTCTTGGAGCTTATGCAAAAGATAGATAAGAAGCAAATTTTAAATAAGATGGCTTGATCGGTTAAAGATAGCCACCTTTTAAATTTATCTATTTAGACTTTTGTCTCGTTTTGAAGCTTTGTGGCATGAGCTAGCACACTATCTACTATCTCACCAGCACTTTTGCCATCTTTTGAAGTGAGTAAATTTCTCTTTAGTAGCTCTTCTAAGATAAATTTGATCATCTTCTCATTTTTTAAAAGCCTTGAAAGAGGCACTATATCATCAGCTAGGCTTTGCTCATTCATTAGCTTTGAGTAAGAGCTTGCCTCCACACTAAGCTTTGTCTCGCCGCTATCACTAGCGATAGGGCTAAAGCTCTTTAAAAATCCCACAAATACACCAGCATTGCTATAAGTATCATCTACTTGATATACCGACATATCAGGGTTAAATGTATATTCGTCACTGGCTCTTGTGTCAAGATGCTCTTTGCTAAAATTTAGCTCATAGACCTCGTGGCTTACTCCAAAGCCTCTAAGCTCATCTCTAACACTCTTTGCATCGCTAACTTGATCAAATGTTTTATATACATTTGTAACAGATATTAGACTTACATCTTTTAAGAAATTTGCATTTTTGCCAAAGGTTTTTTGGTTGGTATCCATGCTAAAGCCTTTTGGTAAATTTGCTAGATCAGCCTCGCTATATCTATCTTTTTCATCCCCTACAATGCTTTTAAAAAGTTTATAGTAGTGCTTTGTGGTATCAGCTACGTCTATCTTTTCAAAGGCAGCCTTGCTTCTATCTTGTGTGAATAGATATGTTTTATTGTTGTATCTAACTATCTCATCAAGCGTGCTTTTATGGATTTTAAAGTCCTGTGGCAAACCTGCAGCTTTGTTAAAATCAGCTCCCATAAAGCCAGCCTTATCTACTGTGTAGCCATAAGCTTGAAGGTCATTAAAATTTAAAGAGACGAGGCTATTTTGTGAAGAAGTGGTATAAGTAAATTTGGCTGGCTCTTGGTTTGGTTCGCTAATCTTTTCTTTAGTCTTTTGGTTAAAAATATCACTAAAATTTGCAGATCTATCTTGTTTGTGTTGTTGCTTGGTGTATGAATTTACATTTGTGCTTAAGATGCTAATATCATTCATGGTTTGCCTCCTTGATATTATCTGTCAAAGAGCAAGCATGATTTGTTCCAGAGTAAATTTACATCCACTCAAGTACTTGCGTGATATCTTTGGCGTAAAAGCACTTTAAACCTTGCGTGTCAAGCGGTTTGTTTGGAATGATGGCGTTTTTAAATTTCTGCGTTTTTGCCTCTTTTAAGCGCTGATCGAGGTTGAAAATTTCTCTTATCTCGCCGTTTAGGCTTAGCTCGCCGATGAAGACGCTGTCCTTGCTGATAGGGCGGTTTTTGAAGCTGCTGATTATCGCTGCTATGACGGCTAGATCGGCCGCAGTCTCGCTTATCTTAACGCCACCTGAAACATTTATGAAGACGTCGTAGTGCCCAAGTGGAATTTCAAGCTTTCGCTCAAGTAGGGCTAGCAGCATATCTAGGCGGTTTCTCTCAAAGCCAGTCGAGCTTCGCTTTGGATAGGCGCTTTCGCAAACAAGTGCTTGAATTTCGATGCTAAGCGCCCTTGAGCCTTCCATTATGATAGTGATCGCGCTGCCACTCATCGCCCCACCGCGTGTGAAAAATTTACTAGAAACCTCATTTGCGCTCACAAGTCCGTGCTGGCTCATCTCAAATATACCAACCTCGCTCGTCGAGCCAAAGCGGTTTTTAAACCCACGCAAAATCCTCAGCTCTCTGCTCGCGTCGCCCTCAAAATAAAGCACCACATCGACCATGTGTTCAAGCACTCTAGGACCTGCGATCGAACCCTCTTTGGTTATGTGTCCGATGATGAAAACGCAGATGTTTTGGCTCTTTGCAAGCCTCATCAGTTCAAATGTGATCTCACGAACCTGCGTGATCGAGCCTGGCGCGGAGGTTATATTTTGGCTATAAAGCGTTTGAATGGAGTCAATGACTAGCACCTTGTAGTCGCTCTTTTGCACCTCTAGCAGGATATCTTCTAGGCAAATTTCAGTTAGCAAGTATAAATTTTTATCCACAGCATTTAGCCTGTCAGCTCTCATTTTTATCTGGCTTTGGCTCTCTTCGCCGCTTACATAGAGCGTTTTTTTGCCGTCCTTTGCTAAATTTGAGCCGATTTTTAGAAGCAGGGTTGATTTGCCGATGCCTGGGCTACCGCCTATAAGCACAAGCGAACCCTCGACCACGCCACCACCAAGAACAAGGTCTAGCTCGCTATCTTTGGTGCTAAATCTCGTGAAATTTTGAATTTCAACTTCGTCGATGCTTATGGCTTTGCTGGGTGTGCCACTACTTTTTGCTATCTCTTTACTTATCTTTATCTCTTGCTGGCTAAGCTCGACAAAGCTATCCCAAGCCCCACATTGTGGGCATTTGCCCAGCCACTTTGTCTGTTGACTACCGCAGGCTTGACACTCAAAAACTGGCTTTGCTTTTGCCATAATATATCCTTTTTAAAATTTCAACTACTATCACTCCAAAGACCGCTCCGATCATGTCAGCTACGATGTCAAGCAGGCTAAAGCTCCTGTTTGGTAAAAATGCCTGAACGAGCTCTATTTGCATGCCAAAGGCTAAAAGTAGGGCTAAATTTTTAAAAATTTTAAACTCATAGCCAAGGTAGAGCAGTATATAAAGGACGAAAAAAGCTAAAAAATGGTTTGCTTTGTCCCACGAATTTTCGATGATCGCAGGACTTTTTGGGGTAAATGCAAGAATATCAATCGCCAAAAGAGCAGCGAAAAAGCAAATTTTACTAAGAAATTTTACCCTACTCAAAAATGGCGTCCATCAGCTCGTCTAAAAACTCGTCTGGGTTAAATTTGATGATATCGTCCATGCTTTCGCCAACGCCTATATAAAATATAGGTAGCTCAAGCTCTCTTGCCACGCCAAATAGCGCTCCGCCCTTTGCAGTGCCATCAAGCTTTGTGATGATGACACCATCAAGCGAGACGATCTCGTTAAATGCCTTTGCCTGCGCGACGCCAGCATTGCCCTGCGTGCCATCAAGGATGAGGATCTTGCGGTGAGGCGCCTTTTCGTAGGCTTTTTTGCTGATACGAACGATCTTATCAAGCTCGTTTGCTAAATTTGTCTGGTTTTGAAGCCTGCCAGCCGTGTCTAAGATGACGCGGTCGATGCCTTTTGCAAGAGCCGAGCTAATCGTGTCGTAGGCAACAGCTGAAGGATCATGTCCTTGCTGAGTGGCGACTATTGGCACACTTAGTCTGATTGACCACTGGCGAAGCTGCTCGATCGCTCCAGCTCTAAATGTATCACAAGCGCCTAAGATGACGCTTTTGCCGTTATTTTTATATAAATTTGCTAGCTTTGCGATAGTTGTCGTCTTGCCAGCGCCATTTACGCCAAGGATAAGATCGACAAATGGCTTGTCAGGCTCGATCACGCGCTCCTTTTCGTAGATAAAATAGCTACTCATAACGCGTCTAAGATCAGCTCTGCTCACTTCATCTTGCGGCGGCAAGTAGTATAAAATCTCCTCCACGATCTCGTAAGCCACGTCAGCCTCTAGTAAAATTTCTTCTAAGCTCTCTTTGTTGATCTTTTTTGACTTTTTAGCCGAGCTTATCGCCCCAAAGGTCTTTTCAAAGCCTCTTTTTAAAAACTCAAGCATTATTTTATGGCCCTATTTATGTCAGTTTCAAGCATCTCTTCAGGCACAAGACCGATGTAGCCTTGAGCGTAGTCGCCATTTGCTTTAAAGAGTGCAGATGCAGGGAGTCCTTTGATGCCGCCCATCGCCTTTTCAAATAAGAAATTTCCCTCGCCAACTGCGATGTCGTATTTGATCTTATATTTTTGAGCAAATTCTTTAACCTCGTCCTCGCTCTTGTCTTCAAGCAAGACAGCAACGATGTTTAGCTCGTTTTTAAATTTCTCACTTAGGTTGTTTAAAGATGGGATCTCGGCTTTGCAAGGTGGGCACCAAGTGGCGAAAAATACATAAAGTGTCGCTTTTTTCCCATCTTTTACGTCAAAGCCGTTGCTTCTTTTTGTGATCTGCATAGTTGTGCCGTTAAGCAGTTTTAGGCTTATATCTTTTACTTCGTCACTTTGTGTGCTCTCGCTTATCTTTGGTGTGAGCGTATCTTTGCTTAAATTTTCATCTTTGCTGGCATTTTCTTCTAAATTTTTACTTTGCACAGCTGGCTCGCTAGTGTTTTGCTCGCTCTTTTTGTTAGAGTCGTCGCCGCATCCGAAAAATGCAAAAAGACAAAGTGATGTTATAATTGCGCGTTTTAGTGTCATAAATTTCCTTTTGAAAAATGTTTCAGGATTATACAAGAAAGAGCATAAAATGAGCGTTAATTTAGAAAAAAATGAATTTAGAAAAAATGCAAGAGCAAATTTGATAAAGCTCACTAAATTTAGAGCAAAATGCACGCATTATAAGGCGATAAAAACACTTTTAAATTTGATAAATTATACAAATTCTAAAAAGGTACTCTTTTACCTGCCGCTTAACTACGAAGTCGATGTGCTTAAAATAAGACGAAATTTATCACATAAATGTGAAATTTTTGCCCCTTTTATGGTAGGTCTTAGCTTAGAGATGGTAAGATTGCGACTGCCATTTCTAACTTATAAATTTAATGTCAGACAGCCATCTGGCAAAAAAATGAATAATGTTAAACTCGATATGGCGGTAGTTCCAGCGATTGGGGTTGATGGAGCTATGGCAAGGATAGGGCACGGAAAAGGATTTTACGATAGATTTTTTGACACTTTGCCCGTTAAGCCAAAACTGATAGTTTTCTTAGAGGTAAAAAACTTCTACACCAAAGATGTGCTCTCGCTGGCGCACGATGCGGTGGGAGACTTTTATATAACCCCAAGCAAAAATTATATAAAAAGAGGAATAAATGATAGAGGTTTTAATAGGCTTAGGAGCCGGTGTGGTGGGCGTTGGAGCAGGGTATCTCTACGCCAAAAAGATAAATGATGCAAACTACAACATATTTTTAGAGCAGGCAAAAGCTAAAGCAAAAGCCATCGAGTATGAAGCTGAGCTAACGCTTAAAAACTCTAAAATTTCAGTGCAAGAGGCTGAATTTGAGGCTAAAAAAAGATACGATGACAAGACGACAAAGCTTCAAAAAGAGTATGCAAGTAAATTTGATGAGCTGACCAAAAAAGAGAAAATTTTGCTAAATGAGCAAGAGCTTTTAAATGAGAGCAAAGAGCTTTTTGAAAAAGATAAGCAAGATGCGAAGGTCACTTACGAAGAGGGTTTAAATTTAAAAGCGACTTATCAAAACAAAGTAGAAGAGGCGATAAGAGTGCTTGAGCACGCTGCTGGTTTAACGGAGGAAGAGGCAAAAGAGGTCGTGCTTAAAAAGGTCGAAGAGAAGTCTCGCGCCGACATCGCTCACATCGTTAGAAAGTACGAAGAAGAGGCAAAAAGAGAGGCTAAAAAGAGGGTTAATTATATCTTGGCGCAGGCTACGTCAAGATTTGCTGGAGAATTTGCAGCTGAGCGTCTAATAAACGTCGTAAATATCAAAAACGATGAGCTAAAAGGCAGGATCATCGGCAAAGAGGGACGTAACATCAAAACCCTTGAAATGGTGCTTGGCGTTGATATCATCATCGACGACACACCGCATGCTATCATCTTAAGCAGCTTTAATCTTTATAGACGTGCGATCGCAACAAGAGTGATCGAGCTTTTGGTGGAGGACGGCAGAATTCAGCCAGCAAGGATAGAGGATCTTCATAAAAAAGTGACTGAAGAATTTGAACAAAGCATACAAGAAGAGGGCGAGAATATCGTCATGGATCTTGGCCTAAATAAAATTCATCCAGAGATAGTAAAACTAATAGGCAAGCTTAAATTTAGAGCAAGCTATGGTCAAAATGCCCTTGCTCACAGCCTTGAAGTAGCTCATCTTGCTGGCATCATCGCAGCTGAGTGTGGCGGAGATGAGAAGCTAGCAAAAAGAGCTGGCATACTTCACGATATCGGCAAAGCGCTAACTCACGAGTACGAGGGCAGCCACGTCGATCTTGGAGCTGAAATTTGCAAACGCTATAAAGAGCATCCAGTTGTCATCAACGCGATCTATGCTCACCATGGCCACGAAGAGGCTACAAGTATCGAAAGTGCTGCTGTTTGCGCAGCTGACGCACTAAGCGCAGCTCGTCCAGGAGCAAGACGTGAGGTGCTTGAGAGCTTCTTAAAACGTGTCGAAGAGATCGAAAACATCGCAAAAAGCAAAGAGGGCATCAAACAAGCTTATGCGATCAATGCTGGCCGTGAGATCCGCGTCATCGCAAATGCTAAACTCATAAATGACGATGAGGCGGTGCTTGTGGCAAAAGAGATAGCTCAAGAGATCGAGAGCAAAGTGCAGTATCCTGGTGAGATAAAAGTAAGCGTCATCAGAGAGACTCGCGCTGTTGATTTTGCGAAATAACGGCAAGATATGAAATTTCTTTTATCATTAATAATGTTTTTCTCGCTTGGCTTTGCTAGCGAGGAGCTCGTGCTAGACTCGGCAAATTCGTTTATAACGACGATGAGAGGCGCTAGAAATGCTCCTATAAAAGAGCTCATCGAGCAGTCAAAAGCGACGATCATCTTTCCAAGTGTAAAAAAAGTCGGTTTTGTGGTCGGTGGCATGGGCGGAGATGGCATCATGGTCGTTGGCAACATCAACTCGCCAAGTGAAATTTTGCCAGTTAGTATAAGTGGCGGCAGCATCGGCATACAGCTTGGCTATGAAGATAGCTCGCTTGTGCTATTTATATTTAAAGATAGCATCATCTACGACATAAAAGATGCCAAGATCACGCTTGATACGAAGCTTTCAGTAGCATTTGGCGATATCGGGCGCAGTTATAATAAAGTAAGCGATTTTAAATTTTCAAGCGACATCTATGCATACGCTGCAAATGATGGATTTTTCGCTGGGGCTAGCTTTGGCGGAGCAGTGATTAGTGCAAAGGATGAAATTTTAAAACAAAGTGGCTACGCATACGAGCAACTAATATCTTCTGCTTCTAAGCTTTTGGGGCAATGATGCAAGATATTATAAACTCAATCTCAACTTACGGCTACATCGTGCTGTTTTTTTACAGTCTTGGTGGCGGCATGGTAGCACTTATCGCTGCTGGGATATTAAGCTTTGCTGGTAAGATGGACATCACTCTTAGCATAATCGTCGCTGCCGTGGCAAACACGATCGGCGATACTTTGATCTTTTACGTCGCAAGGTTTAATAAAAGCTCGCTTATGCCTTATGTGAAAAATCACAAAAGAAAGCTTGCTTACGCTGGAATTTTGGCAAAAAAGCATGGCGATAAGATAATATTTATCAAAAAATTTATCTACGGCGTCAAAACTTTGGTGCCTATCGCACTTGGGCTTACAAAATACTCTTTTTATAAATTTAGCGTTATAAATTTGATCTCTTCAGTGCTTTGGGCGGTGATCGTCGGTCTTGCTAGCTATAAAGCAGGGGATTATTTTATGAGTGTGAGCAATTATCTTGGCGAGCATGGCTATATCATGCCACTTGCCATGGTAGGCTTGTTATTAGGTATCTGGTTGTTTTTACAACACATTACAAAAAGGAGAAAAGCATGAAAAAGGTGATATCTGCTCTAATCGTAGTTATCGTGATCGTCGCAGGCGCTGTTTATTTCGCCTCAAACAAGGTCGAGGAGAACTATCAAAGGATAGTTTATAGACTAAATGATGTAAATGGCTTTAAAGTTTCAGAAAACAGCTATCAAAAAGGCTTTTTTGGCTCAAAAGGATCGTTTGATCTTATCGTTTCAAAGGATCTTTTGAAAAATTTAGCCGGAAAAGATGTAGATGAGGATCTAAATTTCAAGGTAGAAAATGAAATTTCTCACTCAGTGCTTGCATTTGTAAATGGCTTTGATATCGACTCAAAAATTTCTATACAAAATGAGGCGATAAAAAATATCGTAGCTTCATTTCTTGGATCAAACGTCGTCGCAACGGCTAAAACAAAAGCTAGCGTGAGTGGCGATAAAGATGTAAATGTTAAATTTAGCGATATCGACTTTAGTGACAAGCAAACTATGAACGTTCATACAAAGGATGTGAAATTTGGCTTGAAACTGGACGCAAAAGATAATGTAAATAGCGCAAACTTGGGTCTTGAGAAAGTCGCATTAAAAGATATTAACGAAGAAAATAAAGCAGAAGTTAATCTTGAAGGCGTCGATATAGATACAAGCTACACTGTGCCAGTTGAAATTTCAAAGATATTTGAGAGCAAACTAGCTCCTTACGTAGCAAAAGCTAAGATCAAAAAATTAGCATTATTAGATGAAAAAGATGGTAATGTTGCTTTAGACGATCTTGAGTATAGCTCTAAATTTGAAGTCTCAAATGATCTTGGTAGCTCAAATGACGTGGTGAAGATAGGTGCAGTTGCTGTTAATAAAGTGAAATTTACAGATTTTATCTTAGATAGCAAAATAGCAAATATCAACGTGCCAACTATAAATAATATACTTGATAGACTAAGTAATGTAAATGTTGATACAAATGAGAGTATCTTTGCTGGGTTAAATTTGGACGAAGTAATGGGTCAAATTTTAGAGAAAAATCCAAGTGTGAAAGTGGATACATTAAGCTTTAAAAATGGCGATAATGCGATAAATTTAAAATTAGACGCTGCCATTAATGGCTTTAAAAGTGGAGAAAGTCAGCTTGCGATCTTTGATAAGCTATCACTTAACGGTGAGCTAAGCGCGGATGAGACTTTGGCTAAATTTTTTGATACGCTCTTCCCTGAGATGACTCTTATCGAGCCAACTCTTATATCTGCTGGATATTTAAAAGAAGATGGCAAAAAAGTAGTAAGTAAATTTAAGTACGATCCAAATAAAAAAGATATTATTTTTAATGAAAAGGTTGGACTTCAAAATTTCTTTATGGGCTTTTAAAAAATTAGCCTAATTTTTATCTACTTTTAAGCATCACTTCTATATACTTCACTTTCTGTTTTGCAGAACGCAGAGCAGAAAGTTCTTTTAACTTACAATTGTTAAACTATTAGTCAATCTTTGAAATCTAAACAAGTGATCGATTGAGCCAGTCTATTATGATTAAATAATAGATTAGACAAACTAATATAAAAACTAAAAGTTTTTTTGATTAAAAACTTCATAATAAAAATCCTATCTATTAGATAGGTAATTAATATGGAGAGTTTGATCCTGGCTCAGAGTGAACGCTGGCGGCGTGCCTAATACATGCAAGTCGAACGGACGAGTAAGAGCTTGCTCTTATGAGTTAGTGGCGCACGGGTGAGTAATGTATAGCTAATCTGCCCTACACTAGAGGACAACAGTTGGAAACGACTGCTAATACTCTATACACCTCTCTAGCATAAGTTAGATAGGGAAA
>NZ_JH414890.1:55537-61489 GCF_000238755.1 Campylobacter sp. 10_1_50 | reverse complement strand
TTGATGGCCATTTAGATATAAATAGATACTACTTAGCTTTTATAAATAGAACTGAAAGCTTTAAAAAATACCTGCCAGACATAGTTAGAATTAACTATAAATGCTTAATTTATAATATAAAAACCTATATGAAAGATTGGCAAGATATGCAAGGATTTAATAAGCTAAAGAAGTGTTATAAAGCAGATAAGATCTCTCTAGCAAATGATCATATATCATTTGGCTCACTAAAAATAACAAAGCAAGAGTTATATGGTCAAGGACTTGATAGTAACTTTGGAGCAGAGCAAACAAAACAACCATCAAGTATGATAGAAACCAAAGAATGGAATGTGAAGTCAGGGCATGATAGTTTGGAGAGATAGACTATTATGAGCTGTTATAGAAGCCAAATTATTAGCCATCTCTCACCCCATAAAACCAAATGGCAGTGCAAACATATCATCATCTAGCTTTACGGCTCTGTATCCAGTGTAAAAGACTATGCCTTTATCAAATTTACTTTGTAAATTCTCTTTTAAGTGGTAGATATGCTTGAAGTCATCTTTGCTGATAGTTTTTGAGGATTTGACCTCTATGGCTATGAGCTTACCTGATATCTCAAGGATAAAGTCTATCTCTTTTTGATCGCTAGTTCTATAGTAGTATATGTTTGCTCTTTTTTTGCTACTTGTATTTGCCTTTAGTAGTTCATCAAATACAAACGTCTCATATATGGCACCTTTATAAGGAGAATTTGCAAGCTCTTGTGCTGAAGAAATTTGTAGCAAGTGTACCAGCACCCCTGTGTCGGTAGCAAAAATTTTAGGAGTTTTTATAAGTCTTTTTAGAGCGTTGTTAAAGTATGGCTGAAGCTTTTGGATCTGATATGTATGCTCTAGCACGCTAAAATAGCTATCAAATGTCTTATTATCAAGACCCGACTCCAAGCATAGCTCGTTTTTGTTAAAGATGTTGCCACTTCTTAGCATACATAGGCGGTACATAGCGATAAATTTATCCATATTTCTGATGTTGCCTATCTCTTTGGCGTCTGATTCTATATATGTTCTTATGTATGAGCTAAACCAGAGATATTTTGATTTCTCTGAGCTTATCTTCATGATCTCTGGGTAGCCGCCGTTTATGATCTTCTCAGATAAGCCGTCGTTGTCATACTTCTTTAGCGCAAGATGGCTTATATCGCCACTTAAAATATCGATCAAATTTTCATCACTATGGCTTAACTCTTTTTGAGAAAGCGGATAGAGTTCCACTATGCCTATCCTACCAGCAAGTGAGTCTGATATATCTTTAAAGCCTTTTAAATTTGCAGAGCCAGTTAGTATAAACTGCCCGTTTGTTCTATCTTTATCTACAAATTCTTTTATTGCTAAAAGCAGTATGGGCACTCTTTGTATCTCATCTATTACTATGGGCTTATTGCAATGTTCTATAAAGTCTTTGGGATCGTTTCTCGCGGATTCATATATATTTATATCGTCAAGTGTTATGTAATTTGGTATATCTAAATTTAAAGCAAGGGTTGATTTGCCAACCTGTCTAGCTCCGCTTATCAAAAGCACTGGAAAGCTTTTCATATACTCTTTTATTTCGTCGCTTATGGCTCGTTTGATATACATAGTATTTTATCCTTAAATATTTAGGAGTATGATACTACAATATATATAAATTTGCAAGGATGGGTTGGTTAAGATAATTGTATATTTAAATTTAATTCGAACTAAAACTGGCAAGATTAAGTCAGTCACTGTGATTTTTTATTACACTGAGTATTTATTAGTAGAGCTTTAAGCAGTATCGCCTCAGATTTTAATATTAACAAATGGTAGTCAAATTTTTCCTCAAAAAGAGCAGCGTAATAACCATCTTTGGCGTATTACACATACTCTTTTTATACTGCGACTTAACTTCCCAATAAATTTTTTACCTCATAACTTTATCCAGTAGCGATTTATAGCTATCCACTACGTCATAGACCACGCTATCATTGCTTATAGCCTTAAAATGCTCCTTTGCGCAGTGGATTTTGGACTCTTCGACTTGGCGAAGTTGCATAGAATTCATAGACCCTTTAGTCTCCGCAACAAAATAAATGTGCTTGATATCACCATCATAAAATGCAATCGCCCTAAAAAGACAAACCTCTCCAGATACATCAGTCATACATATAGACGAATTTAAAGGAAATATAGAAAAAGAGAAATATCAGCTAGCGATGTATGATAAAAACCGTAAACTAGTAGATATATTAAGAAATAGACATTCACAAACAATAAAAAATATAATAAACGAATTTGAAATACAACCACAAGTAGTTGTAATGGATATGTTTAAGCCATTTAGAAGCGTAATAAATAGTAATATAGTTCAGGCCCAAATAGTAGCAGATAAATATCATGTAATAAGACAAGGGATATGGGCATTAAGAGATTTAAGAGTAGAATTATTTAACAAAGACAATGAAAAGTATAAGAAGTTAAAAAAATATTGGAAAATACTAAGTAAAAGCCCAATAAGTCAGTTTAGTCAAAGACAAAAAGAGATATTAAAAGAGATATTAAAAGTAGATAAGACATTGAAAAAGATGTATAGAATAATAAAAGAATTTTACAAGATGTTTGAGAGCAAGACAGTAAAGACAATGAGAAGGAGAATAGAGCAATTAATTGAAAAATTGAGAGTATTTAATATAAAGCAAAGTATAAAACTAGCAGATACAATAACAAGTTGGAAAAAAGAGATAATAAATATAGTAGAATATAAAATAAACAATGGGTTTGTAGAAGGAAATAACAACAAAATAAAAGTAATAAAAAGAGTATCTTATGGACTAAGAAACTATGAAAGATTTAGAAAATTGATATATTTACGTCTTTGCAATAGATAGAGGTGTTTTTACACCCCCCCCCACTATTGACAAAGAACCATAATAAATTTTATCCGCTCTATAAATTTAAAAATTAAATACCCTTTTTAAATACATTTAAAAGAAAAATTTATATATGATCCTAAGATAAAAAATTAATAATTATACTTAAGGAGCAAACATGCGAATTCCTATTCGCTACGGCAAAGATGATATCATCGACCTAAGCGTTCCGGAAAAAAATTTACTGGGAGTTTTTAACCCCAACCCCGTGGCTAAATTCGACGAAACGGCACTCATCGCAAAGGCTCTGGCAAATCCGATAAATCAAAAAAGCTTTGATGAGTTTATCGCTGGCGACGAAAAGATCGTCATCATCGTAAACGACGGCACGAGACCTACGCCGACGGCAAAAGTTTTAAAGCAAATTTACCCGAAAATCCGCGATAAAAATAAAATTTTCATCATCGCCACAGGCTGCCATAGAGAGGGCACGCTAGAAGAGTACGAGATGATATTCGGCAAAGAAATTTACGCCGAGCTTAACGCTAAAAGCGAAATATGCGACCACGACTCGAAAAAAGACGAAATGAGCTATCTGGGCGAGTCCAAAAACGGCACGCAGATGTATCTAAACAAAATCGTAGCCAAAGCAAAAAAAGTGATCGTCATAGGCTCGGTCGAGCCGCACTATTTTGCAGGCTATACGGGCGGACGAAAGGCGTTTTTACCCGGCGTCGCCAAATACGAAACTATCGAGCAAAACCACAAACTAGCCCTTAGCGCCGATGCTCAGGCGCTGCGCTTAGAGGGCAACCCCGTGTATGAAGATATGATCGACGCGATGAAGGTGCTCGCGCACATCGACGTTTTTTCGATCCAGACGGTGCTTGACAGCGAACACGGCGTGTATTACGCGAGTGCCGGACACCTAAACGACAGCTTTTATGACTGCATGAAAAAGGCAGACGAGGTCTTTTGCGTAAATATTCCGCGCAAGGCAGATATCGTGATCTCGGTCGCGCCCTATCCGATGGACGTCGATCTTTATCAGGCACAAAAAGGGTGCGGACGCAAAAATAGTCATCTTGCCGTTTGGCTCTATGACTGTGCCTAAGGTTTAAGTATGGCTAAAATTTTATACTATGATGCTAGCTGTGGCATCAGCGGCGATATGAATTTAGGCGCACTGGTGGATCTGGGCGCGGATTTTAGCTATCTTTGCGCCGAGCTTGCTAAGCTAAATTTAGCTAGCGAATTTTACCTACGCAAGCGCAAAGTGCTAAAATGCGGTATCTCTGCAACCAAAATAGACGTCGTTTGCGCGGCAAATCCGAGCCAAATTCCGCTTGGCCTCTTAGGCGCTAAATTTAGCCCGCGTCAAAATTTAAACGGCAAAATTCACGGCGCCGAATTTAGAGCGGATAAGTCCGCCCAAAACCATCCGCGTCCGCGAAATTTCACGCAAATTTTAGAGCTTATCGAGGGTTCTAGCCTAAGCGCTTTCGTAAAAAAAACGGCAAGCGAAATTTTTAGCGTTATCGCGCAGGCCGAGGCCAAAATCCACGGCACTAGCGCAGAGCAAGTACATTTCCACGAAGTGGGCGCCGCGGACAGCATCGCGGACGTAGTGGGTGCGGCTATTTGTTTGGAGGCCTTGGGTGCGCCGCAAATTTTTGCTTCGCCTATCGAGCTTGGCGGCGGTTTTGCGCACTGCGCTCACGGCAGGCTGACCGTACCGGCGCCTGCGGTTTGCGAAATTTTAAAAAGCGCGCAAGTAAGCCTAGGGCGAGCGAATTTCGAGATGACTACGCCCACAGGAGCGGCGATTTTAAAGGCCTGCGCACTAAATTTAAGGGAGCAAGACCGCCGCGAGTCGCCGCGAAATTTTAAAATTTTAAGCACGGGCTACGGCGCTGGCGATAAAGACATCGCAGATTTTGCCAACGCGCTTCGCGTGATACTTTGCGAAACGAGCGAGGATTTAGGCTTGAGAGATGAGCCAAATTTGAGCGTGCAGATCGGCTATGGCGAGCTTTGCGAGCGGATTTTAATCTCCACTAATATCGACGACATGGACGCCGAGAGCTTTGCCTTTGCGTGCGATATTTTGCGAGATAGCGGCGCGCTGGACGTATTTAGCAGGTCTATTTTTATGAAAAAGGGGCGCGCGGGCTTTGAGCTAAACGCGCTGTGCCGCAAGCAGGACGCCGCGCGGATAAAGGGGCTAATTTTCGCGCATACGACGGCGATCGGAGTTAGAGAGTGCGCCGTGAGGAAAACGGAGCTTGCGCGCGAGTTTTGCGAGGTAGAGACTAAATACGGCAAAATAAGGCTTAAAATTTCGCGCGGCCGAGTTTGCGGTTTTAACGCCGAACAAAATTTAACGGACGAAAATTTAGCCCGAAATTACCCCGAAATTTTAAAAATCAAGCCCGAATTCGAGGACTGCAAAAAAGCTGCGCAGAGATTTCAAACGACGATTCGCGAGGTTAGAAACGAGACTTTAAAAAAATATGACGAAACTAGAAATTCTAAAAAATGATATAAAAAAGCTAGGAAATTTAGCCATTGCTTTTAGCGGCGGCGTAGATAGCTCGCTACTGCTAAAGGTCGCTGCAGACGTGCTTGGCGAAAATGCGCTAGCACTCACGGTAAAATCGCCTTATATGTCTTTGCGCGAGATAGACGAGGCGGTAGAATTTACTAAATTTTATGGCATCAGGCACGAGATATTTGAAGTGGGCATCGTTGATGAGATAAAGCTCAATCCGCAAAATCGCTGTTATCTTTGCAAAAAAGCAGTTTTTTCAAGGCTTTTTGCTCGTGCAAAAGAGCTTGGTTTTACAAATTTGGCTGATGGCACAAACAAAGACGATCTTGGCGAATATCGCCCAGGTTTAAAGGCAAAAGAGGAGCTTGGTGTGCTTTCGCCTCTAATAAATTTACGTAAATTTGAGATCCGCGAGCTTTCACGTGAGCTAAATTTAGCAACAGCAGACAAGCCAAGCTATGCATGCTTGCTAACTCGTTTGCCGCATGAAAAAGAGATAAGCGCAGATGGGCTAAATTTAGTAGAAGCG
>NZ_JH414890.1:17888-55465 GCF_000238755.1 Campylobacter sp. 10_1_50 | reverse complement strand
AGCGGCTGAAAATTTACTGATAAAAAGCGGCTACGCAAATGTGCGCGCAAGGCTTGATGATAGAAAAATGAAGCTGCAAATGCCATTTTCTAGCATGCAAACCTTTTTGAGCGACGTGAAATTTAAGTCTATCGTTAAAGAGCTAGTTGCACTTGGCGTGGCAGAGGTAACGCTTGATCTAAAGGGGCTTAGAGAGGATGTTTTGGTATGAGCGAGACTGAAATTTTAGAATTTATCGCTGGTATAAAAAACGGCAAGATGAGTGAGCAAGATGCGCTAAAGTATCTAAAAAACTACCCATTTAACGACATCGGATGCGCTAAGATCGACACTCAGCGCGCTTTGCGAAACGGCGCGGGCGAGGTGATCTACGGCGCGGGCAAGACGGATGATGAAATTTTGCGTATCGCAGAGGCGATCGGCGCGAGAGGGCAAAATATCCTAATCACGCGCACGAACGAGCGGGTTTTTGAGCGGCTGCGCGAAATCTTTCCGCAGGCAAATTTTAATGCTCGCGGAAGTGTGATCAGCGTTAAATTTCAAGAGCAACTACTCACAAAAAGCTACATCGCGATAGTATCTGCCGGCACCGCAGACGGCGCGGTCGTGGAGGAGGCGTACGAGATGGCGCGATTTTTAGGCAACGACGCGCGCAAATTTAGCGACGCGGGCGTGGCCGGGCTGCATAGGCTGATCGCAAATTTAGAGCAAATACGCGGCGCAAAGGTCGTGATCGCGGTGGCGGGCATGGAAGGCGCGCTAGCTAGCGTGCTGGCAGGTCTTGTTAGCGTGCCGGTGATCGCGGTACCCACCAGCGTGGGATACGGAGCGAGTTTCGGCGGGCTGGCGGCTCTGCTAGCGATGCTAAACAGCTGCGCAAACGGCGTCAGCGTCGTAAATATCGACAACGGTTTCGGCGCCGCGTATAACGCGAGCCTGATAAATCATCTCTAAATTTATGTCCGTGCGCTGGTCAAATTTAACGGTTAAATTCGAGTGCGAGAGCCTATCGATCACAGAAGCAAACCGCAACAGCTACCAAGCCGTAATAGCGCAGTGGCACAATAGCAAAGACGGTAAAGATAAACAAGCGAAGATTGGCGGCGGAGAGCAAACCTATAAGCTAAATATCCCCAAGCCAAAATCAGACAATGAAGCCTTAAAAAGGGCGAAGCCAAGCCAAACGAACTACAACGCGGCGGAATAAACGGCTAGCTTACCGCCACTGGTAGAGAGCTAAGGGCCGGCGTAAAACTAAAAATAACCGGCGTAACCAGACTTGAAAATGTAAAATTTAGTATTAAAAGCGTATCGCATAATCTAAACACTACAAGCTATATGATTGATCTGGAGTTTGAGGGGTAGGATTATATCTGATTATAAAAATATTCTTTCTTACCTTTTCTATAGTAGCCATCTATAACATCAGTAAGTTCGAATCTAAAATATTCAAATATGCGCTTAAACTCTACTAATTTTTCTTCCGACACCGTGAGAAATGGTTTTTCTGTTTCTAATTCCATAAAGCTTTGTTTAAAAAGTTTTATTCCGTATCCTTTATTTTTATAAGGGGGCATAACAGATAAGTGGCATAATTTTTTTCGTTATATTTTAGTATAGCAAGACCCCTTAGATTATTATCATCGCAGGAAGTTATAATTTTTTTTGTTCCGTCTTTTAATGACGGCAGCACATTTGTAAAATACCAAATATCAAAATTGGGGTAGTATGTTTTTGCATCTTTGATATAGTTATATAATGTATATTTATTCTGTATCTCTGCCTTTATAGGCCAAATGTGATTTGATGTTAAGACAATTGAGGGGTCATAGAATATCATTTAAAAAATCACTTTATAAGGCCATAAATAAAATTAGACGCTATGGCTACTAACACCACGAATAACAGGAATTTGTATTTTTCAAATTTTGAACTTTTATGATGAAGGCTTTTTAAAAAGAGTTGATACGATTCTATGCACCCACCACTAAGATTACTCTCCTTAAACTGATAGACCGTCATATTTAAATCGGTATCATAACCTATATATTCACGCCACAAATCATCCTCCAAAACCCTAAAACTTTTTATTGACTTATTTTTTTCTAGTAGTTCCGTAGTAGAATCTAGTATAATAAATGTATTAATTTCCTTAAATTTTATTTTATTATCTATTTGCTTTGTAAAGCGTCTATCCAAATTTATAGATATGCCGGTGATTTTTATAGCTTTAATAAAAGGGTTAGCCATAGTATCTGAGAGCATTGTGTCAGATATTTTATCCTTAATATTTGTAACTCTAAATCTGAAATAACTATTTTTTTGTTGTTCCTTTACGCTCATTGTAATACTTGTATCATTGTTGATGGTGGTATTACAGAGCTCAATATTACCAAGGTCATACTCTTTTAATCTAAAACTTGATTTATTTTTATCCAGATGTGTTTCTTCGTTAAATATCATGTTTATGGTTTTACCATCACACAAGCGATCCTTGATGTCTATAAAATCAGTTTTGTATATTTTAAAAGGGAGTGTGATATTTATGTTAAAGTTTCTACTAATGTTATTGTATTCTTTCCTGGATACCAATACCCCAATTTCAATATATGAGTTTTCGTTATTGTTTGGCAAAAACAGGTTGATGTGAAGTATAGCTTCTATTTTGTCTGCAATATCAGAATCTGCACAAATTGCTATAGGCCATGCGATTGAGTTTTTTTATTCATAGTTTTTTATCCAATATACATAAACGATTGTGGTGCCACAAAATTTGGGTATTGCAAATAAGGACAAATTGCCTCTTTATATTTATTTGCGGATTTAATCTTAATGGCAAAACCGGTACTCTTGCCATTAAAGTATTTTAGATATCTTTCTTTATCTATACCGGCATCCATACTTGTTTTACTCCATAGTTCTTCTGGGCTTGCCTCCAAAATATTATCAACTATAAATTCTCCTATAATTTTTCCAACTGGCTTTGTGGCATATACTTTAATCTTATTAACGTTTTTTTAAATTTTACCTTTCTAAACTCAAATTTTTTCGTACCATCAAAAATAGCCTCAGCGAATTCCGGCTTAATGGATAATAATGCTGTCATTTACTAAACCTTCTTTTAAAATTGCAAAAAAAGCCTCATCTGTAAGCTTCACAAAACCCCAGTAGGCTTCTTCGTGACCTATAATTTCTCTAATCTTCTTTAAAATAACACGTCTTTTAAATGATATATTGTATGCCATTTTTATTATTTTTGTGTAACTTTTTTTGATAAATATATTCTCTAATTCATCATCAGTAAATATATTATGAGGCTTGCAGTACTTGATGAAATCATACAAGTCACTAAAACTGGATAAATCTTTATATTCTTCTACAACGCACAAAGAGGTTACGACCGATGAATAGTTCGCGCTTTGGGCATTTTTATCTTTTGTTCTATAAATGAGCAAGCAGTCGCCTCTCTTGAGTTGCTCGACACCTTTCATTTCCGTTATATACACCTTATGAATACTATTTGATTCAGACATGTCTTTTAGTATGTCATAGCTTTCTGTGTTTAGCATAGAGTCCGAGAACATACCAGTATGATATTTTGGGTATATACTTAAAAGATATTTGTCGCTTGTCGCATTAATAGCCGGATAGTCCAGCAGTATATCATTTTTTAGCGCCTGCACATGAGTTGGTATATTTTTTGTTAATACTAGCTCATTGATTTTTTTGCCATGCTGGACAAACCCATATCTTTTTAATAATTTTATTAAAGGTGCTTGTTTTTCAAAAGACGTTACATAGATATTATAAATGTTGTTTGCTACGGCAAAATCAAAAATCTTCTTTATAATACGCTCTCCAAGCTTTGTCCCATGCGCATCTATTTTAAGAGTTCCTATCTTTAGCCATGTCACATTTGTGTCAAGTGCCGGACTTATATCCGTATTATCTATTGGGCTTTCTATTTTTAGATACAAAAAAGCCACTATCTTGGTATTATCAAAGAGTATATATGCTTTTTCGCCAGCGTCCGCTTTTTTCGCTATCCATGTATCAAAACCTTTATAGTCTTGCCTTAAAGAGTCGAAAAAGGAATCAGATGTGTTAATTTCACGTATATATTTCTCTTGGATATTTGACATTTTAACACCTCTTGAAATTTTCCAAGCAATTATATCAAAGATTATCTAATTTTATTCTTTTAAAGCCATCGCCGCAATATCGGCAAGGATCTTTAAAAGTATTTTTTGAATTTAAAACGATAATAAAAAGATTAAAAAATTTACGTTTCAAATCAAAGTGAAAAATGTGATGTTTTGGCCCACTTTTGATTTGAAACGTGGTTTTTGCAGCTAAATTTGAAGGCTAAATTTAAAAGGAAAGCGTTGCGAGAGGAAAATTTAAACGAGCAAAAGGCTGGACGGAGGGACGCAAAACAGCGCGAGCAAAAGGCGCAAACAAGACAAAGCACGCGAACTAGGCTAGCGTTTTTAGCCACGGCGGTTTTGATTTTAGCGGCTGAAATTTACATCGCGATCTGCGTAAAGGGCGGCTTCGTGCGCCACTACGCGGGCGACGTTTTGGCCGTCGTCTTACTTTACGCTTTGGCGCGGGCTGCTTTTAGCGTGCCGCCTTTAAATTTGCCGCTTAAAATTTTCGCGTTCGCAGCGGCTTTGGAGCTAGCGCAGTATTTTGGCGCAGTGCAAATTTTAGGCATAGAAAATAAAATTTTAAAAGTAATGATCGGCGGAACGTTTGATTTCGCCGATCTGCTCTGCTACGCTGCGGGTTGCGCCCTGGCGGGCGCTTATGAAAAATTTGAAAGTAAAATTTCACAAAGGAGAAGCGATGGATAAAGAAAAAGCTGTGCAAAAGATGACTGAGGTCATGGCGAAATTTGTCGGCTACACTGGCAAAGTACTGCCTGACGACGTGACGGCAAAGCTACTTGAGCTTAGCGAGCGCGAGACGCAGCCGCTGGCAAAGGAGATATACAAAACGATGTTTGAAAATCAGCGTCTTGCAAAGAAGCTAAACCGCCCGTCCTGTCAGGATACGGGCGTGATCCAGTTTTTCGTCCGTTACGGCGCAAATTTTCCGCTAATTGGCGAGCTTGAGGAGCTGCTACGAGAGGCGGTGCTGCAAGCGACTCGTGAAGCCCCCACTTCGCCATAACAGTGTCGAGACGTTTTACGAGTATAACACCGGCAAAAACGTCGGCAAGGGCACGCCGAGCGTATTTTGGGAGATCGTGCCAAATAGCAGCGAGTGCGAGATACACACCTATATGGCGGGCGGTGGCTGTAGTCTGCTAGGTAAGGCAACCGTACTGATGCCCGGCATGGGCTACGAGGGAGTCGTGAAATTCGTCATGGACATAATGACCAGCTACGGCATAAACGCCTGTCCGCCGCTATTAGTGGGCGTTGGCGTGGGGACTTCGATCGACGTGGCATCCTTGCTATCTAAAAAGGCGCTGATGAGACCGCTTGGCTCTAAAAATTCAAACGAACGTGCCGCATTAATTGAAAAGTTGCTAGAAGATGGCATAAATAAAATAGGTCTGGGCCCACAAGGCATGAGTGGTGCAAGCTCCGTGATGGGCATACATATCGAAAACTGCGCCCGCCACCCAAGCGTCATAGCTGTCGCCGTAAATGTGGGCTGTTGGTCGCACCGCAAAGGGCACATCGTCTGGGACGCAGATCTAAATTTCGACGTAAAATCGCACAAGGAGTTTGCGCTATGAGTAAGAAAATTTTAACCACGCCGATCGCGCCCGAGGATCTAGCAGATATCAAAATCGGCGACGTGATCTACCTCACGAGGCACATCAGTTTGTAGATTTGGCTAGCACACAAAGAGAGCTAGCAGATGAATTAGGAGCTAAGTTTTTAGAATTTTGTAGTTCATACCTAAATTAAAAATGTGTTATTGCCAAAAGTGAATTTACTTACCAAGAATCTTTTTTGCCAGCAAGCCTAACTATCGAAGCCTACACTAAAAAACCGACTGCTAACACAACAATGGTAGATGCGTACATTGGTAATGTGCATTTTAGGTTAAATTATGATTATGTATATGAAGAGTATGATGATGATCATTTTAAAGATGAATATGCGTATCAATATCCTTGACTTTCAAATATAGCAAGTGCTATAATATAACTATTAATTAGAAAGAGTGGATAAATGGGGAAAGGTTTCTTTAAGAATAAAAAATTATGCATATTGGTTCTCTTTGTATTGCTATTGCTTTTAATACTAACTTTTATTTGTTTAGGAAGATATCCGGTTAGCCCCTATAAAGCATTTATGATTATATACAAAACAATAACCGGAGATGTTAGCGGCTTAGATGTATATGAAACTAGTGTAATAATTGACATAAGACTACCTAGAATACTTATGGGAGTTTTAGTAGGTGCAGGGCTATCACTGGCAGGAGCAGCATATCAAACTGTTTTTTCAAACCCTTTAGTTAGCCCGGACATACTAGGGGTGTCTTCAGGAGCAGGTTTTGGGGCGGCTTTATCTATATTATTATCCCTAGACATGATAGTGACTCAGCATGTTTCTTTGCTTCTGGGGCTTTTAGCAGTTTATATAGTTTTAAACCTATCCAGAGTAAAAAAACGAACAGATTTGTATGTGTTAGTTTTATCCGGAGTAATTGTAAAGTCACTATTTGATGCTTCAATATCATTTATTAAATATATAGCAGATCCGGAAGATAAGCTTCCAACTATCACTATGTGGTTGCTGGGAAGTTTAGCAAGTGTATCCTATAGAGACCTTGTTATTTGTTCAATAATAATAATACCTTGTATTTTCGGCTTCTTTCTATTAAGGTGGAAATTGAATCTTTTATCTCTAGATTCTGATGAGGCTAGGTCTTTAGGAATTAATGTAAAAAAATTACGTATTGTGGTTATCTTACTCTCAACATTGATAACTGCAACTACAGTTTCTGTATGTGGAATTATAGGATGGATAGGTTTAATAATTCCCCATTTGGCGAGAATGGTTATCGGAAATGATAATAGGTACCTTATTCCAACTTGTTGTGTTATGGGAGCAATTTATTTATTACTGATAGATACCCTTTCAAGAGCAGCTACAAGCAATGAAATTCCCATTTCAATATTAACAGCATTTATAGGTGCGCCATTATTCATAACTATACTTAGAAAGAATTCGGGAGAAAGAAGATGATACTCCAAGTTAAAAAAGGTACTTTTTCATATGACAAGAGAAAAATTTTAAAAGATATTTCATTTGATTTAAAAGAAGAAGAAGTAATGTCCATTCTTGGACCCAATGGGGTGGGTAAAACTACTTTCTTAAGGTGTCTTATGGGATTTTTAAAATGGGACACGGGAAAAGCCTTATTGTTCGGCAAAGATATAAATGAATATGCAGAAAAAGAATTATGGGAAAACTTAAGTTATGTTCCTCAAGTTAAGAAAAGTGTGTTTAGTTATGGGGTTTTAGAAATGGTTGTGATGGGTTTAGATAAGGAAAACAGTTTTTTCCATATCCCTACGAAGGAAGATTATGATAAAGCTTATGAAACTTTAAAAGAATTAGGAGTTGAAAAGCTATCAAATAGATACTGTGATGAGCTATCTGGAGGAGAGCTTCAAATGGTTATGATTGCGAGAGCTCTTGTTTCTAATCCAAAACTTCTTATTTTAGATGAACCGGAGTCAAACCTGGATATGAAGAATCAAATTAGAATCATAGAGGCAATTAAACATATAAATGTAAATAAAAAATCTGCTTGCATAATAAACACTCATTTTCCTAGTCATGCATTGCAGATATCTGACAAAACTTTGTTTATCGGTAGTGACTACAAAACAACCTTTGATGAAAGTTCGAAAGCCATTACTGAAGATAACTTACAAAAGTATTTTCAGATCAAAGCTAAAATTTTAATTTTTCAAGCAGAAGAAGTTGAATACAAAACAGTTGCACCTTATAAAGCCATATAGAACTGTTAGAAGGAGGTTAATGAATGGAATATAGAAAATTAGGATCTACAGGCATACAAATTTCAAGAATATCTATGGGAAGTCATCACTTAAAGAATCCCCAAGATATAGATAAACATGCAGAAAATTTCTTCTATGCATATAAACAAGGAATAAATTTCTTTGAAACCGGCGATACTTATGGAAACAATTGTTCAGAACTTATATTAGGTACAGCCATAAAAGAAATGAAGAAGCATAAAAAACCATTTTATATTATGTCAAAGACGCATGCCGGAGATTCTAAAACATTTCGAAAAAATCTTGAAAATTCTTTGAAGAATTTAGGAATAAGTTGTATTGACTCCTTTACTTGTCTTTGGGGTGTAAAATCTTTTGAAGAATGGAGAGGAGCTAAAGACTATGGAGCTATAAGAGAGATGGAAAAAGCAAGAGAAGAAGGACTTATTAAGCATATTACTTTTTCTTCACACTTACAAAATAAAGAACTAATTGAGATGATTGGGGAGTATAAATTTGATTATAGTTTACAGGGCTTTAATATAATTAATTCCAAATACAGATTAAAAGGAATAATGAAGACTCATGAAAAAGATATAGGGACAATAGCTATGAATCCGCTGGCAACAGGAGACTTGTTGCTTTATGAAGATATATTTAACGCTATTCGTATAAAAGAAGACCAAACTTTGGTTCAAGCGGCATATGCATATATTCTGTCCTTTCCTTTTATAGATTCTGTACTGGGAACCTTTAATTCAAAAGATGAAATTAATGAAGCTATTAAAACCCTATATCAAGAACCTTACTCTGCTAAAGAAAGGAGTGAACAAGAAGGAAAATTAAAAGAAAGAATTAATCAAGTTGATTTAGAAAGAAAGATAGAAGTTGGCAAAGCTCTTAGACAAAGACCTCATATATTAAGAGAAGAAGTTGCAGATTTGTTTGGAGTTTATCCACTAAGTGTATAATTTTCGAAGGAGGAAAAATGAAAAGAAGGATTAGTTTATTATTATTTTTAGTACTAGCATTAATTTTAAATGCTTATGGCGGCAGCTCTCAAAGTAATAAAAATGAAATCAGTGAAAACAAGGAAAAAGAAGCTAGTCAAGTGCAAGAAGTTAAAAAGGTAAAAGAAAGCGAATACTCGATTACTGATGTTAGAGGAAAAACGATTAAATTTGAAAAAACACCGGAAAGAATTGCAACGGTGGACAAGCCTCTTCCGTCTATAATATATGCAATTGATGGAAAGACAGATAAAATTGTAGGATGCAACCCATCTTCTATTAAAGCTTTTGAAGAAAGTGTTTTAAAAAACATGTATCCACAACTAGCTAATGCGAATACTAAATGGTGTTCAAAAGACTCAGTTGTTAACGTGGAAGAGTTATTGAAGCTAAAACCGGATGTAGTGTTTATTTATTCGAATATTGAGAAAGAAATTGAAAAAATGGAAGCTGCAGGACTTAAGGTAGTAGCTTTAAAGAGGGCAGAATTTGACAGTATAAAAGAAAATATAAAAATGATATCTGAAGTACTTCAAAAGAAAGAACGTGGCGACTTATTAGTTGAATATATGGACAAAGGAATTAATGAAGTAACATCAAAGTTAGCTGAAATAAAAGATGAAGATAAACCAAAAGTTATAGAGTTTTATAGTGACATGAAAATAGCTGTAAAAACATACGACCATTGGATGAAACCAAGTGGAGCCCATAATCCGGCCCACGAGCTTAAGGGTAAATTAGCTGAAGTGGACATGGAGCAGATGATTGTATGGAACCCTGATATCATTTATTTAGGAAATCATTCAGACTTAATGCCGGAAGACTTTATTGAAAATAAGCAGGAAGGTAGAAACTGGTCAACAATTAAAGCTGTAGCTAACAAACAAGTATACAAAATTCCTATAGGTGTTTATAGGTGGGATCCTCCTGGGGTTGAAACTCCGCTTACAGTTAAATGGGCTGCAAAAATACAGTATCCACAATTGTTTTCAGATATGGACATGGAAGTAGAGTTAAAGAATTTCTTTGAATATGTATATGATTACAAATTATCAGATGATGAAGTTGCTACAATATTGAGGAAGTAGTTTTAACAAGAAAGGAAGAAACATGGATAAATAAAATAAAAGTATTAGAAATATGATTACAAATTATCAGATGATGAAGTTGCTACAATATTGAGGAAGTAGTTTAACAAGAAAGGAAAAAACATGGATAAAATAAAAGTATTAGAAAAAGGACATGAATTAGAATATAGCTTTGATAATTTACTAAGCTATCATGGTGTAGGTTATCCTGGGGGAGTAGCTCATGCATTTCAAGTCATGAGTAGAGCCTTTCCACTTTTAGATGATGGGAAATTATTAGAAAGAAGAGAGATATATCTTATTACAGCATTTCCTGGACCGGGAGGGCTAGATGCTTTTGAAATGGTAACAAGATGCGTAACAGATGGTAGAATTTCCGTTGATATTAATTTAAAAGAAGCTGAAGAAGTCTTAGAAAGTCCCCATGGAAGATATTATTTTAAATTCAAGTATAGAGATAAAACAGTTGTTATAACCATAAAGCCAGGTTTTGTACTAAAAGAATTTATTGAATTAGCAAGAAAAGAAGATAGAAGTGAAGAAGAAGAGACTACTTTGATTCAGATGAAAAAAGATATGGCAGCAAGACTATTGGCCGCTAAGCCCGAAGAAGTATATAACGCAAAAGTTCTATAAAAGAAAAAGAGAAGGGTTTTGATATGTACCCTCCTTACTGGACAAACCAGTAAGGAGGGTATTTTTTTGAAAATAAAGATGCGTTTGAGTTATTAGTGTTTGGTTCTTATGGAACAAAATACAGTAATTTTTTAGGCTGTATAATAAATATGGGGTTTTAGGGACTATCCCTAACGAGGTATTTTGTCTGACTTGTCAGACAAAAAGTATCCTCGCCCAAATGAATTAGAAGATATTTTTTTGATAGATGATATCATATGTATGCGAATAGTGAGCCGGTTATGGATTGTGTTTTTCGTTGTTTATTGATCCGTTTAAGATAAATCAAAGAACATATGGCGAAATATTAAAAAGCCATAAAATTAAACATAATTTTAGAATCTTAAATAACCTTAAATTATAAATCAATCTTTACTATTTATGCCAACAATGCCATCATTTTAAATAGTTTACTACACTTACCCTTCCCCTCCTTGATCAAATTTTACCTCTTCAACTAGATCCTTTAGAATTTTTGGAGTTACTGGTTCGCCATAAGTGTTCATAGTGATCTTGTATTGTTGTTCATGTCCCACAAGAGCAGCTATATGCTCAACCCTTTGACCACTTTGAATGAGCTTGTTTATAAAAGTGTGCCTAAATGAGTGAAATGTCTTTGTCTTATCACCATCTTTTATAACTCTAGTATTTATCTTCTTTCTAAAATACTCAGAGAAGTCTTTATTGTCACAATTAAATAGCCTAACTGCTTTGCCACTTTGCTTAGCTAGCTTCTTTTTACTCTCTATAAATTCAAACAGCCCAATGCTATTTAACTTAGAATGGATAGGAACAATCCTAGCAGAGTTTCTGGTCTTTAAAGTCTTGCTCTTACCAGTTTTTACATCTATTTTTGTATTTAAACTAAAGCATACTATGTTATGTTTTTCAACTATGTCATCTGTGTTTAACTGGATTATCTCATTTAGTCTCATACCAGAGTAAGCTGCTATATGAGTAACGAAAAATAGCTCATCTTTGCTGATCCTTTGACTTTTAGTATCACCACTTGATCTAATCTTACTAACAATATCTAAAAGTGCATTTACATCACTATCTTCATAAGGGTTTTTATTTGTAACGTCATCTTGGTTTATGCTTATTTGCAGATCTATAGCTGGGTTCTTATCTATATAGTCGCTATCGTAGCAGTATTTAAAAAACTCACTAAATCTAACAATATACTTCTTGATGGTTGATTTAGAAATTTTTGGTCTATCTTTTGCCAAAGCTATGATCTCATCTAAGCTCTTATCTTTATAGAGACTATTTTGAGAGAGTTTGGTTGGTAGTTGCAGCAAGACATTTCTAAAATTTAGCAAGTCATCTCTTTTTATCTTTTTGATATCTAGATCATCGCCAAAAGTCATATACATCAGCTTTCCAACATGTCTAACAAGACTAAATGTACTATCACTCCAGTTGTTTGAAATACTCGTGTTTGATACATAGTTTTCAAATGCACTCTTTAGTGTGATCACGCCAGCCTTACTCTCGATTTTAGTAGATGAGCCTAGCTGTGATTTAAAGCTTTTAGCTCTATTTGAGAATAGCTTTTGAAAGAAATTTATAGCTTCATTGAAAGTCATGTCACTAGCATCACTTGTATCATCTATCGCAAGATCTTTAGCCTCAATATCACTTAAAACTATACCTTTATCTTCATATTTATCTGCCTTATATAGCTTTACCTGACCACCAAAGGTAGGATCATTTAAATTTCCATATCCAAATTTTAGATCATCACTTAGCTCGTTGTCTCCATCTGGCAATAACTCACAACCAAATATTCTTAAGATATCGTTTTGTGTGAGTGCTCCCTTTTGCCTAGCTAGTTCATTTATAGAATCTCTTAGCTCACAAACAGAGTGCTTTAAGGATTTTTTAGTAAAAGGTAGCACCAAATCCTGCTTTTTTAAAGCCTCTATGTCGTCTTGATAGCTATCTATGTTAGCCTCTTTAATGCCCTTTGCTATCTCGTCTTTGGTACCATCATCTAAAATTACACTCTTGTGCTTTTTACCAAGTGGTACAAATGTCTGTTGCTTATCATTTAGTAGCTTTTGGTTTTTGCACATCTTATATGATATGTGATTTATGTTATCTATCGTTGCCTCAAGCACTCTTTTGCCAAGAAGCTTTTTGGTGTGAGAGTCAGTGCAAGATAGCTTTTTGCAGATCTCATCAACCTCTTTTGATATGACGCTGGGCAAGCTATCTTCTTTTAAACTCTGTTTTAAAAACAAATTTAGTGATAGTAGTCCATCTAAATTTATATATCTGCCAAGCATATCATGCTCTTTGATACTTTTGGCCTCCTTGGCTTTTAAAAGCATAAGCACCAAGTGCTCTATAAGTTCGCTGCTCAAATTCATCTTCCATGCCTTTTTGATCGCGTTAAAAATTATAGAGTAGATCTTAGCACGATTTTTTGCTGTATCAAAGCGTTTTGTGAGGAAGGAGGTTATGTATTCGGTTTTATTACCAAAATAGGGCCTCAGATATAGTGGTATGGCTACTCTAAAGTAGTATGTGCCATTTCGTTTGACTAGATATTGCATCTTTGTTACCTATGCAATATAACTTTGTAGCAAAATGTAGCAGATATCTAGTTTGAAACTAGCTGTGTGCCGTCTTTTGGTGCTTATACAAGGTTTATTTTTAAACCCTCATAAGCCGGAGGTCGGGAGTTCAAGTCTCCCCCGTGACACCATAGATGTCCTACTTATCGATACTTTAACTGCCCTTTTTGCAGTTTCCCTTTCTTTAAAATTTCCTAAAAGTATGGTACAGTTTTTATAAAAAGCGGTACATTTTTTCAGGATTGATTTATTTTACAAGATGCTTTCTATAAATTTGCTTTTATTTTTGCCCATAGGTAAAATTTTATTTCAAAGCGAGCAAACATAAATTTATCTCGCTTAAATTTTTCGGCACAACTTTTGCTTACTCTTTGAAGCTAAATTTCAAGGAGTAAGCTATGAAAGTCTCTTATAACTCCATCTTAACAAAACAGCACTACCAAAAACAGACAAAAAGCGAAGGCTTTGCAAATTTCTTGCCTAACACTCCAAATATAAATTCGATCAGCCAAACCACTATTCCTAAGAATGACTTTGTTTCATCTAGCAGTATCGACTCTCTTTATCAGGCTAAATTTACTTCACAAGAGGGTTATGGATATAGTGTAGATCCTAAAGGATTTATGGGAGCTGACTTTAACAAAGCTGCAGACTTGCCACAAGACTTTAAAATTCACAAAAGCACACTTGATGCGATAGTGCTGCACAATCAAAAGCACCCAAATAGTATAAATTTTTCAATGGAAACAAAAAAAGATAACCAACTCTTTGGAGAGGATAGTTTTGCAAATATCGATCTAGCAGACACAATAAAGCAATACTATAAAATTTTTGATCAAATTTCAGCTGGAGTGATCAGTAAGGGCAAAGAGTTTTACTCAAATGAAGATCTGGCAAAGATGCCAAAGGGCTACTTTTCAAAAGATAAAAAAATAGAGCATTACGAATACTTAATGGGTAGGATGACTAGCGATGAGCTAGATGGGCTAACCGATAGAAGCAATGAAAAGATAACTCATATCTTTAGAACAACTCAAGACGTAGAAAATGCACGCAAGCTAATAAATGATCTAAGCGATATAAATGTAGAAGTCAATGGAAATTTCCTTGACTTTTCTCCAGAAGTGATGACAACTGAGCATACTATCCCTTATATGTGGGTTAGTAGTGCTGGATATGACTTCAAGCCTGATATGTCTGTATATGATAATGAACAAGGCTATACAAAGGAGCAAATCTTTGTAGCATTTTTAAAAAACGAGCAAGGTCTTGTGCTACAAGGTGGCACAACAAGGATAACCGACGAGGCTCTTAATGTGTATAAAAGTTCATTAATACTTACAAAACAAGATAGAAGTGAGATAGGCATACCAAAGGCTTATTATGATGAGATACTATCTGGCAAGAAAGATCTAAAAGATATACTAGCCAGGATTTTAAAGCTTAGAAATTTAGAGCTTAAAAAAGATCAAACACTTGAGGGACTAGCAAGCAAGATAATGGACGTTTTAAAAGAATTTGATGAGAGGACGAAGACAAGAGAGCTTTAAAAAATATAACATAGTAGGCATTCGCTCTAAGCCCTTTTAGACTATAAACTACTAAACATTTTTTATATTTGCCGATATAAGATATATATTTTAAAAGGATTTAGAATGAATATATCACCAAATTTAGAGCCCATAAATATAAATTTACCCAAAGATATGATCTATTCAAGGGTCCTTCTTGGCGTAGATAGAGTGCAAACTTTAGACAATACAAATTTAAAGTCTGAGCTTAAAGACATCGCTACTAAGCTTATCTCAAATAGCACTTACTCTATCATCCAAAGCGCCAGCACCAGTGGCGTGAAGTCAGAGTATGCTAAAGCAGATAGTGGGACAAACGATGCTTTTTCTTATGTGGATATACAAAGAAGAAACTGGGACAAAAAAGACTTTGAGAACAAATATCTCTTTGGCGAAGATGCCTCAGCGCTAAGGAAAGTGGATCAAACTAGCACCTATTTCTCATCTATAAATTCAAAAACTCCCATTAAGCCCATTGCGGCAGCAGATACTAAATTTACAAATTTAAATGACTACGCCTATGAAAAAACGATAAAAACCTCACTGGGTGACGTGGAGGTCTTTTTGGATCTTTATGACGATAATGACAAACTAGGTATAGGCAAGCTAGATGCAAATGGATTTTTATTTAACTTTGATAGCAACAAGGACGGAGTGATAAATTCTGGTGATAAATACTTTGATAAGCTAAAGGTTAGAGGCTACGACAAAGATGGAAATGAGAAAATTTTCAAACTAAGCGAAGTTGTAAGCGAGATAAACCTTAACGACTTTATCAAAAAAGATATTAGAAATTTAAGCCATGAGGCTATGGACTTTGCTAGCAAGAACACAGTTGATTACAGAGTTAGTTTAAATAACTCAAACCCTTATACTCTATTTTCAGCCGAGTATCGCTAACAAAAGATAGACAAAGAAGAGACTAATAAATTTTTCAAAGACCATGCAGACAAAGACGGCTGGGTAGATCTTAGGGATAATAAGATATTTAACGAAGAGAGCGGCTTAAACAACTTTGCCTATGAGAAAGTTGGCTTTGACGGCAAGAAAAAGCTTAGTGAGTTTAACCCTATCATAAAGCCTTCTGGATCTAAACAAGATGAGAGCTTTTCATACGCAGGCTATCAAAAAGATAGCTTTATGAAATTTTATAACGACTACCAAAAAGAGTCTAGCGCTCATAGCAAAGATGTAGAGTGGATAAGCAAAAATTTAAAAGAAAATGATGTAGAGGATGCAGATGATCTCATCTCAAAGCTAAAAGCCACAAAGTCATCTTATATGATCGCTATGGAGAGTGAGTTTGAAAAAGCAACTGGGCTTGAGTTTAGCCTAGAAAATTTAGAAAGAGTAAAGCATGCTTTTGAGAGTGATACGAGCAAGGCAGCAGCTGCACTAAAAGACACAGACAGCGTAATAGCTATGAAGCTAAATAAAAATGGCACGATCACACTTAAATTTGACAGCGGAAGAGAGCTAGAGGTAAAAGAAATTTATAACGACACTGGCAAGCTAATCAGCAAAGATGACAAGGATAGCAAAAGAGCAAGTATAAATTTAGACGCTAAAGCTATGAATGATGTAGAGCTAAATAGACTTGACTTTAAAGATATAGGTATAAAGCAAGATGAGAAGATATCTAGCCTAAAAGAGCTTGGAGCAAAGCTCGTTAAAAACCTCACTGATAAATTTACAAGTAAATTCCTAATCGGACTTGAAAATGGCAAAAGCATCACCACTAAAGAAATTTACAACATCACCTACCTTGAAAACGACCTAAAATTTAAAGAACCATCTAGCAAAGATAGGCTTTATAAAAAGGTAGATACAAGAGTTTAGGAGTAAATTTATGCAGACTAGAAATCCCTGGTGAAATAAATCTTTTCATAAAAAAGACGATATCTTTGGTATGAGTTTGAGCTAAAAGGATCTAAGATGATAAACGCACTTGGTAGCTACTCCTTGAATTTAGAGCAGAACATAAAGGTATCAACCAAAGTTGCCACCAACCAAACCAGCTCTTTAGTTTTAGGCTACAAGGTAGATAAAGATGGCTACTTTACAGATGAGTTTAACAAGCAAGCTGGCATACCAAGCGAATATAAAATCCACTCAAGTACGCTGGAGTCGTTAGTAAGGATAGAGACGCAGTCTGACTATATGCAAAGGACTTTTGACAGCATCGATATACTAAAAACCGTAAATAATGCCTACAAAATCCTCTCCCAAGTCGTTGGCGAAGACACACTAAACTCAAAAGAAAGCTTTAGCTTAGATGAGATAAGAAATTTCCCTCAAGGCTTTGAGTATAACCGCCAAAGTATGCAAGTAACCAAGATCCATAACTCCATTCATGAATTTGGCTCGGCTGCGGCTGATTTTAACGGCAAAGAGTCAAATAAGCAGATGATAAGCACGCTTTTTTTCAACCCAAGCTTTAAAGGAGGAGACGGCAGACAGCCACTAAAGCCAACAACAGATATCTTTAACAACAACAATGGCGGCAAGGAGAGTGTGGGAAGTGGTGTATTTATGGATCCGCATGGAGAGAAATACACTAATAAAGATGGCTCAATAACTAAAGGCGGACTTATAGCAGCCGTTATAAACAACAACCTTGATGTAAGAGAGGGCGAGACAACAGCACAAGGCAAAAGAGAAGGCTATGATAAGAGCATAGATAGTAAAGAATTTAATAGAGCTTTTGAGCTGTTTGAACTTATGGGCGAGATGAAATTTGGACCTGGCTTTATAAATGCTACCGATAACGATATAGCAGGTATGCCTAAATATATGCAAGATCACATTAGATCTAAAAGAGACTTTATCTATATCGACTTACAAAGTGGCTTTGTCAGCACTCCTGAAGATAGACGTAGGGGATATGAAGAAGACGAACTCTCATTTAAAAAGATGATGGAGCATAATCTAAAAATGCTAAAGCTACTCTTTGGTGAGATAGACAAAGACGGCAAAAAGAGCAAAGACTTTATGGATAGCTTTTTAAAATTTAGCATGCCACCTTTAAATTTAGTAAAAGAGCTAAATGAAAACCCAGCTGGAAAATACCTAGTAGATATGCTTGGTATAAAAAGAGATGTTGATATAAAGGCGTAAGGGGGGGGGTTAAAATGATAACTAGCATAAACGGACTTAGCAACACATCGATACAAGAAACCACTATCCAAAAAGAAAATATCCCTAAAGATACCAAAGATGATGAAAAGGCCAAAATAGAAGCTTTATGGTATGGTCCAGTTGGAAAGAGCATAAAAGAGATTATTGACATAGACGAAAATGAAGATAATTGGGTTGCAAAAACGATAAGCAAAATAGATAATATGCTTTCTAAGCGTTACAATACCGAACAAGATCGCAACGCCATGTCGATGAAACAGCCAAAAACTTTAGAAGAAGCAAAAGATCAAGTCCTTATAATGTATTCTGATATATTAAAGGAAAACTCTGTTGATGGCAAGCCAACCATGATGGGCAAACTAATAGGTCTTGGCACAAAAGAAGAGGAGGCTGACCTAAGAGCTTTTATGGATAGCATGTCTTCTCTTTATCCAAATGAAAACAAGGAGTCGCTTAGTCTTTTAGATAGAACCGACCTAAGCATAGATGAATTTAAGACTTTATTTGCCAAAGCAAGAGAAAAAGCTACAAAGGATGTTGAAGAACAAAGAAAGCAGATAATTAAGGAAGAACAAGAATACAATGCAAATTTCGCTAAAGAGCAAAGCGAGAAGAAATTTAAACCTATGCAGGTTAAGAAGAAGTATGAGACCTATGATATAAATAAGGATCAAAAATTTCTCTATGCAAGAGAGCTTTTAAATTTCAAAGAAAAAAGAGGCATAGACGTCTTAGAGCTTATGCAAAAGATAGATAAGAAGCAAATTTTAAATAAGATGGCTTAAATTTAAAGGATATTAGATGATAAACGCACTTGGTAGCTACCCCTTAAATTTAGAGCAGAACATAAAGGTATCAACCAAAGTTGCCACCAAACAAACCAGCTCAGAGGTTTTAGGCTACAAGGTAGATAAGGATGGCTACTTTACAGATGAGTTTAATAAACAAGCTGGCATCCCAAGTGAATATAAAATTCACTCAAGCACGCTGGAGTCTTTAGTCAATGTTGCAGAGGGGACATCATTTTTTAGTCGCACCTTTAAAAGCATAGATATAGCAAAGACTGCTGGCAATGCCTACAAAATTCTCTGCCAAGTCGTTGGCGAAGACACGCTAAATTCAAAAGATAGCTTTAGCATTGACGAGATAAGAAATTTCCCACAAGGCTTTTCTTATAACCGCCAAAGTATGCAAGTAACTAAGATCCATAACTCCATTTATGACTTTGATGCAGCTGCTTCTAGCTTTAACTACAAAGAGTCAAACAAGCAGATGATAAGCACGCTCTTTTTCAACCCAAGCTTTGATGGCGGAGATGGCATGCAGCCACTAAAGCCAACAACAGATATCTTTAACAACAATAATGGTGGCAAAGAGAGTGTGGGAAGTGGTGTTTTTATCGATCCACACGGCGAAAGATACACAAACAAAGATGGCTCTATAACTAGAGGCGGACTTTTAGCAGCCGTTATAAATAGCAACCTTGACGTCAAAGAAGGTGAAACCACCGTTTTTGGAAAGAAGCAAGGCTTTGATAAGAGCGTAGATAGTAAAGAATTTAGTAGGGCATTTGAGCTATTTGAGCTTATGGGTGAGATGAAATTTGGAGCAAATTTCAACAAAGCAAGCGACTCTGATCTATCTGGTATGCCTGAATATATGCAAGAGTATGTTAAGTATAAAAGAGACCTTGTCTATGTAGATCTAACGACTGGGTTTGTCGGTAAGTATTCAGATGAAGAAGACGAACTCTCATTTAAAAAGATGATGGAGCGCAATCTAAAAATGTTAAAGCTACTCTTTGGTGAGATAGACAAAGACGGCAAAAAGAGCAAAGACTTTATGGATAGCTTTTTAAAATTTAGCATGCCACCTTTAAATTTAGTAAAAGAGCTAAATGAAAACCCAGCTGGAAAATATCTAGTGGATATGCTTGGTATAAAAAGAGACGTTGATATAAAGGCGTAAGGGGGAGCTTAAAATGATAACTAGCATAAACGGACTTAGCAATACACCGATACAAGATAACACTATCCAAAAAGAAAATGTAGCCAAAGAAGGCAAGCAAGACAAAAGCGTCATCGAAGAAAAATTTGATTACTCAAAGTATATGTTTAGACCCTGGACTGATAATGTAAAAGAATTTATTGATATAGACCAAAGTAAAGAGGGCTGGATAACAGATACTATAAATCGAATAGATAATATGCTGTCTGATTATCCAATGAAAGAAAGAAGAGCTTTAGCATCAAAATACCCTCCAGAAACTATGGAAGAATTTAGAGTTGGAGAGTTACAAAGCTATATGGATTGGCTACTTACAAACTCTGTTGATGGCAAGCCAACAATAATTGGCTTTATGATTGGTCTTGGCACAGCAGAAGAGGAGGCAGAACTAGAAGCCTTTGTAAAATCATTTCCAGAAGGCACTATGATGAGCAATGATGGTGCTGCTTTGTTTGTTAGAGCTGATCTAAGTATAGAAGAGTTTAAAAAGCTTTATAAAGAAGACGTAGAAAAAACTACAAAAGAGCATAAAGAATTTCTAGCCAAACTACATAAAGAAGAACAAGAATACAATGCAAATTTCGCTAAAGAGCAAAATGAGAAGAAATTTAAACCTATGCAGGTTAAAAAGAAGTATGAGACCTATGATATAAATAAGGATCAAAAATTTCTCTATGCAAGAGAGCTTTTAAATTTCAAAGAAAAAAGAGGCATAGACGTCTTAGAGCTTATGCAAAAGATAAAAGATAGATAAGAAGCAAATTTTAAATAAGATGGCTTGATGGATAAAAAATAGCTATCTTATTTATCGTATAAAGTAGTGATTGCTTTAAATTTGACCCTCTATACGGTTTTATCCACTTTTTTATTTGCGACTTTTTCTAAAATTTCAAATATGCTTTCGCCATTATCAAATTCAGTTTTTATAAATTTGTAAAATTCTTTAAATTTTTCATCGGCTTGCATATCATAAGTTTTAAATTTTTTAGTTACTTGCATAGGCTTAAAGGTTTCTTGTTTTTGCGTGTCAGTTTGATTGTCTTGTTCTTCATGATCGCTTTTTTGATCCATTAGTCTATCATCACCAATCTCTTGTGGCATACTACTATTTATAACTTTAGAATACCTCTCAATAAATTCATCTACACTTATATTAGACGACTCGAGAAGCTCACGACCCTCATTACTAAAAGACAAACCAAATCTTGCTAAAGTTTGACGTATCTTTTGTCCTTCTAAATCATTATCTGATGTTTTGCCCCAAATGGTTTTTTTGTTATCATTGTAGAATTTAAAAGGTCCAGTAAAGTTTGTGCTATTGCCCATCACTTTCTTATAATTAACTCTACTTCCTTCAAATAGTGAATCGTTATTTAGATTTGGCGAATAGGTTATATTATTAAGCATTGTTAAGGTCTCACTTTGTTTAGATATTCCAGCATCTCTTTCATAGGTTTTAATGGTATTAATTTGCATTAGAGCATATTACCACCTATCCAGCAGTGCTGTTTTATACACTAACACACATTCAGCTAAAGAATATGAATTCAACCTACTTAGGTTTAATGCTTTTATGGGCTAGAGTATAATCAATAACTAAATCGACCTTTCAACAATTTAGTTTATATATGACTTCTCTCTACACAAAAGTCTTGCTAACAGAGCCTATCCTCTCGCTCCAAGAATTTGCTAGAGAATTTATATCCTCGCTAGTTGGCTTAAATTTCTCATATTCGTTTGAGGTGACACTTTCTGCGTTAATGTTCTTTGATCTTGCATACATTAAAAGTGTTAGCTCTTTAAGTCTTTCTTTTATGAGCGCTTTTATGCTCTCACTATCTTTGCCCACTTTTTCAAAATCCACAAAATACTCTTTATGCTCTCCAGTGCTTGAGATATCATTTAAGGCAGCACTGCTAAGCTTAGTCTTTGCACTATCACTTGGTAGCGGTCTAGAGCTGCGCAAAAATCCCATAAAAAGAGCCTCTTTGCTGTAACCTTCATCTGCTTGATATACCGACATATCAGGGTTGAAGCTAAACTCATCGCCTGCTTCGCTCATCGTAAAATCAACCTCTTTTACTATGAGCCTAACGCCTGCACTTGAAAGCTCTTTACTAAGAGATTTGGCGCTATTTAGCTCATCGCTGCTAGAGTAGATGTTTGAGATAGTAGAGTTTGATAGATCCTTTAGCAGGTGTCCTTTGGCATCGTAGTGAGTGCCTTTTGTGCTGTAGCCTTTTGGTAGTTTGCCTATATCTGCAAGGGTGTAGCTCTTTTTATCATCGCCTAAAGCAGAGGTCATTTGATCAAATAGTCTGTAGTAGTGCTTTATGGTGTCAGCCATATCAATATTATCAAAGATCTTTATCTGCTCGTCTTTGCTTTTGATGCGGTTTAGCACATGGTTGCGCTCGGCAAATCTACTAAACTCATCAAGTGTGCTTTTATGGATTTTAAAGTCCTTTGGCAAGCCTGCGGCTTTGTTAAAATCAGCTCCCATAAAACCTGCTTTATCCACTGTGTAGCCATAAGCTTGAAGGTCATTAAAATTTAAAGAGACGAGACTGTTTTGAGAGGGAATAGTATAAGTAAATTTAGCTGGCTCTTGGAGTAATAGAATTAAGGAGAACACTTAATCACTATATTAGTGAAATATGTACTTCTTAATTCTTTTTTATTTAAGAAACTAAGAGAAAGGGGGTAAAAATGAGGAATTATGAAAAGATAACAGCACTCTATGAGAGATTAAGTCGTGATGATGAACTTCAAGGAGAAAGCAATTCTATTGTAAATCAAAAGAAAATCCTTGAAGAATATGCAGGTAAAAATAATTTAAGCAACATCATACATTTTACAAATGATGGAATAAGCGGAACACAGTTTGATAGACCGGGCTTTATGGCAATGATGAACGGAGTTAATCAAGGTAATATAATAGGTTGTATAATCGTAAAAGATATGAGTAGACTTGGCAGAGACTATCTTAAAGTCGGTCAATGTATGGAAATCTTAAGACAAAAGGGAGTTAGGCTCATTGCTATCAATGATAATGTAGATAGCTTTTATAGAGAAGATGATTTTACCCCTTTTAGAAATATTATGAATGAATGGTATACAAGAGATACTTCAAGAAAAATACAATCTACATTCAGGTCAAAGGGGGAAAGCGGAAAGCATACGGCAAGCTCTCCACCTTATGGATATATCAAAGATGAAAAAGACAAAGATAAGTGGATTGTAGATGAAAAAGCAGCGGAGATAGTAAGGAGAATATTCAATCTGACCATGCAAGGCAATGGTCCGTATCGAATAGCAAAGATATTGGAAAGTGAAAAAGTAGATATACCTGCTTACCATCAGCAAAAATTAGGATATGGACTACATCAAAGCAAAGTGTTTGAACATCCTTATCGTTGGTGCAGTTCTACAATTGTAAGTATCTTAAAGAAACAGGAATATTTAGGTCATACTGTAAACTTCAAAACAAGAAAGCATTTCAAGGATAAGAAAAGCAAATATGTATCTGAAGAAAACTGGCTGATATTTGAAAATACCCACGAGGCAATTATAGACCAAGAAACCTTTGATAATGTGCAAAGGATAAGAGGAAATGTAAAAAGGTATCCCGATGGTTGGGGAGAATATCACCCTTTAACTTGGCCTTATGTATTATGCAGATTGTGGCAGTAAAATGTATGTTCATAGAACAAGTAATTACAAAAATATTCCCTACTACACTTGCAGTGCTTACACGAAAGTACCCTGTGGAACGCTTTGTCCATCTACTCACAGGATAAAAGCGGAAGCAGTCTTAAACCTTATACAGGAAACCTTAAAAGACATTAAAAAATATCTTGATGAAGATCACGAAGCCTTTATCCGTTCCATTTAAAATGAAATGGAAGAAAAGGAAAAAGTAGAGATAGAAAAGACAAAAATAAGATTAATGGAAAGTAAAAACAGGCTTCAGGAACTTGAACGATTGATGTGCCGTATTTACGAAGATATGATACTTGAAAAAATACCAAGTAATAGATATGAGATACTTAACAGTCAATATGAAACAGAGCAAATAGCTTTAAGCAAAGAAATTAAAGACTTAGAGTTTGCAATATTAAGATATGAAAAAGAAACAGATAAGGCGAAAAAGTTTATATCTCTAATAAGCCGATATGAAAATTTTGATGAACTTACAACTACAATGATAAATGAGTTTGTAGAAAAGATTATTGTTCATGAAAGGAATAGAAAAAGTAGTCAAACATCAAAGCAAAAAAATAGAGATATATTTTAATTTTATCGGTAACTATGAGCCACCAAAAGAAGAATTGACTGAAGAAGAAGAAAGATTAAAAATTGAGGAAGAAGAGAGAAAAATCAAGGAAAGAAAAGATAGACTTCATCAAAACTACTTAAAGCGTAAAGTAAATGGAAAACAACAGGAATATGAGGAAAGGTATAAGGCAAGGAGAGAACAGAGAAAACAAGAAAAATTAAAGGTTCTGAAAAGGGCAGGTATACAAGTTAATAAGTTAGAAAAAAGAGATTGAAGTTAGTTAATCTCTTTTTTAGTACAGGTATCAAGTATATCAATTATGTTATTTGCAATTGCATGGATAACAGTAACGGCAACAGAATTACCAAACTGTTTGTAACTTTGAGTATCACTTACAGGAATGATATAGTTTTCGGGGAAGCCTTGAAGTCTTGCAGCTTCACGAGGTGTTAGTTTTCGTGGATTTTTTCCTTTTTGCTCAATAAGTATTTCACTCCCGTCTTTATAATATCTTGCAGATAATGTATTTGTATAAGGACTGTTTTCATTGAACAATGTGTAACCAAATCCATTTCCCTTTATTTTATGTTCTTTCTTTCGTCGTTGATGACCTTGCCAAAGTGCATTTGAAATGGTGTATTTAGTATCAACATTTTGCTCTAAAATATTTCCCACAGAAACATCTGGGCAGGGAGGAATTGGAAAAGAAAAATCTTTATAGTTATCTATTTTATCCTTATCAAATCCAACAATGTAAATACGCTCTCTATTTTGTGGAACACCGAAGTCTTTTGCTTTAAGTATAATAGAATGAACATCGTAGTTTAAATCCTTTAATGTTTTTTCTATTGTTTTATAGGTACGACCTTTATCGTGAGATTTTAGGTTTTTGACATTTTCAAGAAGAAATGCCTTAGGTCGTTTCTCTTTAATAATTCTTGCAATTTCAAAAAATAATGTTCCACGAGTATCTTCAAAACCAAGCTTTTTACCGGCTTGACTAAATGCTTGACAAGGAAAACCACCGACAATAATATCATGATTAGGAATATCTTTTTCAGATATTTTTGTAATATCTCCAAAAGGAGTTTCACCAAAATTTGCCTTATATGTTTTTACTGCAAATTTATCAATTTCACTACTGAATACGACATTTGTTTTACCTGTTTGGTAAAATCCAAGCCTTGTACCACCAATTCCGGCAAATAAATCAATGATTTTATAGGGGGCATTTTCATTATTGGGGAAAGGTACTTTTTCAGGAAATGATAAAATATGTTTCAGCTCAATGGACGATGGCTGACTTTCTCCATTTTCCCATCTGCGAATTGTCCTATCTCCGAATTTGGACATACCAACAGCATCAGCTAATTCTTTTTGAGTCATTTGTAATCTGATACGCTTATTTTTTATTAAAATAGCAGGGGAATTATCTATGACTTGTGGTATAATATTCATATATATTATCCTTTTTATATATGTTATTTCAAGTTTATATTTATATATGTTATTTCAAGGACTAACTGTCCTCTATTTGACACTATTGTACCATATAGAAGAAAATTTTTCAAGAAAGGAAAAGAGTTATGGCAAATATTTCTCTTGATGAATATAAAAACTTAGTTAAAGAAAAAAGGAAAGAAGGCTTTAAACAGCCTTATGACTTAGTTTATGATAATTTTATTACATTAGGATACGACAAAGCCCCTAAAGAATTCTTTTTAAGTAATGCAAGTGAAGTTGTTGAAAAACTTAGAAATAGCTGTTGGAGTGAATTTCAGCCATTAGAAAAAGACTTTACTTCAAAAATGCTAAAAGAGTTAGTTGATGATGAGTATATCAAAACTCTTACACCAATAGAGGCAATTACTTGGTTTGTGGAAGAATTTCCGGAACATATATATGCTTTGACTTTGTCAAATACTCAAAGTAGGAGGAGTAGAGCAGGTAAAGAATTTGAAAGTATTATAGAACTCATTTTGATTGGTGCAGGGATTCCACTTGACAGTCAAGGTAATATAGGTAAACAAGAGTTTGTCAATAAAGGTCTTGGTAAATTGGTAGATTTAGTTTCTCCGGGTGTTTTAGAATACATTGTAAATAAGAGAAATACTGTCTTAATTAGTGCAAAAACCACATTAAGAGAAAGATGGCAAGAAGTACCTGAAGAAATGGGAAGAACAGGTGCAAGAGAAATGTTTTTAGCAACTCTTGATACTTCTATTAGCTCTGATGTATTGAACACTCTATATGAGGCTAATATACAAGTTACAACAACAAAAAATATAAAAGAAACATATTATTCCGATAATGAAAGGGTATTAACCTTTGAAAAGTTGGTTGAAATATGTTTAGACAATGTTTCTCATTGGAAAAATTTCAACTACACAGTAGAACAAAATGAGCAAATGATAGAGCTTATCACTAAGCAAATTGAAAAACACCAAAATCATAAATTTGTAGAAGAATATTATGATGAGCGATTAAAAAACATAAAGAAGTAGACAAATTAGAATTTGTCGGTATATCATTAAATCGCATTTTTTAGATTAAACTATGGAATACAAAGGAGCAAATAATCATGAGCGAACAGAGAATCTATTGCATGGACCTTGTAAAAAAAGAGGATCCGGAAAAGGCTGTCAGAACACCGTTTTATCAGACAGAATCTACAGGCGGATCGGTCTGGGTTATCAAACCCGGTCAGACATTGCAAAAGCACTATCACCACAATTCCGACGATATATGGATCGTCCTTCAGGGAGAGGGAATATTCTACCCCCAGCCTAATGAAGAGGTTCCATTCAAGAAAGGCCATGTCATAGTATCGAAGAAAGACTCCTGCCACGGAGCAAAAAATACTGGAGATGAGGATATCATCTTTGTAAGTATAGTAGCACCTGTCCCTTCCGACTATGATCCTATAAACGAGTGACAGGAAAATAAAATTCCCGTTTGACAAAGGATTGTGATTATACTTGAGAAAGAAAAATGTTTATATAACATTGGGATACATAGCTGTATATCTGGTGATATATTGGTGAGAGCAACTTGATTGGTTGGCTATTTACTAATATTTCAACTGGTGAGCATAGTTATTTATATGGTTGGTTGCTCAGTAGTAATCTGTTTTGGTATGCACTTGCGATTTCTGCGCTTCCTTCTCTTTGGGGTAAGTTTAAGTTTTCGGCTGTTACTACGGCGGGATTTATTGTAGGTATTGTAGCAGGCATAATCGTTGAGAAATACAAGAAGTAAGTCAAATTTCAGTTTGTCGAGCTGAATAATACAGATTCAAGACGATAGAAAGTAAAACATCTATCGTCTTTTCTTATGAAAAAAACTTGAAAGGAGATGAAATTTATGGACAATAAAAACAGAATTAGAAAAAGTAAAAGAAAAGATTGAAAGCAAGTAAGAAGAAAAAAAATATGAAAAGAAACTATCTCAGCTTAAAAATCAGGAAAAGAAAATCAGAAAGCAAACGAGCCTTGAAGAAAGAAAAAAGCGAAACCATAGATTGATAGAGCGAGGAGCAATCTTAGAAAGTTTAATTGAGGGAGCAAGCGAGAAAAGTAATGAAGAAATAAAGGCTATTTTGCAAAGAGCATTTCAAAAAGACTAAGAAACGCAAGGACATAGTATAATTGTAATTCCCTTAGATTTTCTAAGGGCGCAATTATACACCCTTTAGGTGTCCTTGCGACCTGCGGTGCTTTTACCCTTGCGGGGAGCAAAGAAAAAAGCCGAAGCATTTTTCCGTATTAAAGGCAAAAGACAACTGAATATAATTCATTCGCTTTTTTATCATCAAGGGTAAAGCACATTCACTATCGCTCACCCTTGACAATAAAAATTTGAAACAGATAGCTTACATTAAGCCGACATACTGAAACAACAAAAGTTAAAAGTATAGTCGGCTTTTTCTATTGTACCGTTTCAAAACGCTCATTCAGTTTATAGAAAAGCAAAAGTATTTTTAAGACCGACATCTAAAACAACAAAAGAAAAATAAGAAGATGACAAATGCCACATTCCCAAAATGGGAGTGTACCTAAATCAAAGACAGTACTAATCAAAGGGGGTAGTGAAACACGACTTCCTTAAAAGATAAAAGGAGTAACGATTTGTTGCTACATTTTCATAACAAAAGATAGGAGAGAAAAATGGCAGATAAAAGGATGTTTTCAATAAAGATAGTGGATAGCGACTTATTTTTGGATATGCCATTAAGTAGCCAATGCCTGTATTTTCATCTATCTATGAGGGCAGATGATGATGACTTAAAGATTCTAATTACAAAAGGTTTTGTAATTGTCTTTTAAAGAGGGGTTATAGTCATTACCTATTGGAAGATAAATAACTACATCAGAAATGACAGACGAAAAGAAACGATGTATCTTGAAGAAAAGCAAAGTATAACGCAAACGGAAAATGGAGCATATATCAAGGTTGAAAATCTTGGTATACCAAATGACAACCAAGTGTCAACCGTTTGTCCGCATAGTATAGTTAAGGGTAGATTAGATAAGAGGAGAATAGAACAGGTTGCCCCAGTGTCCCTTTATGGAGAGTATCAAAATATTCATTTAACCGATGAAAAATACCAAAATCTAAAAGATAGGCTGAAAGGTCATACAGATACAATGACTGAAAAGCTATTAAGATATATCAAAAGTAAAGGCACAGACTACAAAGACCACTATGTAACAATCCTTAATTGGTATGAATTGGTATGAACAGGATAAAGAAAAGCTATCACAGAAAAATAATCAAAATAAAAGCCATAGAACCTATTCAACCAACTATGAAGACAGCGACAGCCTATAAAAGGTGTTTTTAAGGGTTTAATCATAAAAGAGGTGTCAGACTATGGTTAAGATAAAAATAAGCCTTAAAAACGCATTATAGAGCCTGATGTAGAAAAGGAGACTAAAATTATGAATGATAAAGAAAATATGATTACTACAAAAATTCAAGGGACAGATTTTATCTACAACAAAGATACTCACTATGAAGAAGACGGACATATCTATTGCAAGATTTGTAATGAAAGAATAGACGGTAAGGTAATTCCGATGTTGGATAAGCCTATGATTATCAGAACGGCTTGTAAATGTGATAGAGATAGAGCTGAACAAGAAAAAACTGTTAAAACAAGATAGGTTGAGACAAAGCTGCTTTATATCCAAAAATCAAATAGCCTACACCTTTAAAAATGCCGATGAAGATACAGATAAGGAAATCATCAAAAAAGCAAAGAACTATGTAAAACATTTTGAAGAAATGAGAAAAGATAATGTTGGACTGTTACTTTACGGAAATGTAGGAAGTGGCAAGACCTATGTAGCTTGTGCTATTGCCAACGCTATAATTACAGAATATAGCCATACAGTAAAAATGAGGAACTTTGCACAGATATTAAACGACTTACAAAAAGGCGGCTTTAATCTTGATAGAAACGAATATATCGAATAGATAACAAGCCCTACCCTACTAATTCTTGATGATTTTGGAATAGAGAGAAATACAGAATATGCCTTAGAGCAAATTTACAATGTAATCAATGCAAGATACCTAAAGGCAAGACCAACCATTATAACTACTAACCTTAATTTCAAAGATATAGAAAAAGAACAGGAAGATATAATGCTTGGCAGGATTTATTCAAGGATAATCGAGATGTGTTTACCTCTTAGGATAACGGGACTTGATAGAAGAAAAATACAGAGCAAAGAAAAGCTGAAGAAAGCACAAAACTTAATAGATGAATGAGAGCGATTGGAAAAGTAAAAAATTCTAATCGCTTTTTAATTGCAAGAAAAGGAATGATGATATGCAAAAAAATAATACAGAAACAAAAACAATAAAGAAGATTGGAAAAACTACCTATGAAGTTGTTGTACATTTTAATAAAAATACTACTGAAACAATGCAAGACAAATTGAAACGCATAATGCTTAGAGAAATTGAGAGTGAAAAACATCAAAAAAATGATAAAAATGATTAGAAAGTCCTTGACAAGTTGTTACAGGTTTGGCTCGCTAATCTTTTCTTTGGTCTTTTGGTTAAAAATATCACTAAAATTTGCAGACCTGCCTTGTTTGTGCTGTTGCTTAGTGTATGAATTTATATTGGTGCTTAAGATGCTAATATCATTCGTGGTTTGCCTCCTAGCTTCTTGCTTTTTAAGTTTTAATTAAAGTAACCATAAAATAATTGACTATCCAAATTTATCAGTCAAAATAAACAAGTGACAAATATGCCAATCACAAAAATTACAAAAATTTACTTTTACTAAGTCATTCTTTGGTGGGACTGATTTAATTCCAGTATGCGCCAAAATTCAATTCAGATATTAGGGCGAGCATACTCTATGTAGCTACAAAATGTTACCATTTGCATCTCCATAGAGGCTCGCAAGGATAGCTTGCCGCTCCCTTGACCCACGCTTAAAAAATATTTTCTTTATTAAAGTGGCCATGCAAGATAGGCTTTTTTTAATAAAAGCTTAAGTTGATTAAAGGCAGCCATAAGAACAAAAATAATTAGACTAAATTATTTTTTATGATCTACAAAATATATTTTAGTATATTTTTAAAATGGCAACGTAACAAATAATGTTTGGAAGTAATAAATGAGATGATTATGTAATAAACTTAGTAGAGTCTCTACGTTTAAAACATATCTAGACTTTGAGTTTTTTCCTTGCATACATCACCCACATGGTGATATATGCTGGCTTTTTGGGAGTATTCACGCTCCTCTATAAATTCTCTACATATTCTTGTAGCATCTTGTGCTCTATCTGTAAGCTCTCGTATTCTTCTCTCAAATTTTGGAATTTTTCTTCTAAATTTTCTAATTTTTCTTCCAAGCAAGATATTGAACTCTCGTACATATCTCTTTGTTGCTGCAAAGATTCCGTTAAGGCGTCGTTGCAATCTTTGTTCAAGCTCTTGACTTTCTTTGTTAGCTCTGTCACATTTGTCTGTAATATCGCGAGCTTCTTCTCGCAGTCTTGTTGCAAATTCATTGTTTCTAATTCGTGCTTGCTCCTTTCGTCTTCGATCGTCTTCGTCAAGCGCTCGTTCTCTTCTAGCAATGCTTTCTCTAATGCTGTCATCCTCTACTCCATTTTCATTAATATAAATTTCCTGCTCTCGTTCTCTATTATCTCTTTGTCTTTTGGAATCGATATGTAATACTCCCTCTGGGTCTTGTCCGCAGTAGGTTGGCTGTATCTCCATTGTTTTGGTATCGTCCAAGCTACTTCTTCCTTTAATATCATTGCGTGCACTACCCAGCCAATTGCTATTCCCAAAATTAGTGCGGTAGCCGCTGATAGCGAGATTATCACCGATCTGTCCTTGTGATGCAAGGATATTGTTTTTTGAAGTTCTTTCGACATATCTTTCTTGATTAAATCTATCTCTTTTAGCAATAAGCTCCTCAAGTTTTCGCCTATTTTCTCTGCACTCTGCTTGTGTATTTCTATCATGGAATTCTCTAATTCTTCTGCTTGAGCTTTGGCTGAGTTCTCCAAGTCTTTGAGCACTGGTGAAGTCTGCATCGTATATTCCTCCTTTTAGACGATTTTTTGTTTTTTTAGTAGGCAGTATGATCGTTATGCCTTTTTTGTTGATCCTGGTTATTTCGATACCATTTTGTTTAAGAAGTTCGATCATGTGGTCTCTATTTTTAATATAGCCTTGCTTAACCAGATCGTGCAACTTTTGGTCTAGCTCTTCTAAATTTTTATAATGATTGATGTTTTTCTTGCTAGACAATATAGTTTGCTCTTTTGCTGGATCATCTGGACTTGATAGTCCATACTCATCGTTAATGATCTTTTTGATTAGATCTATTCTCGTTTGATCATATTTGGCAAAATAAGGATTAAATGACCTGTCTGTTTCAAGATCTATCTTAGGGATAAGGAAATTTAACTCAAGCCGTCCATCCTTGTCTGAGTGTTCTACCCATAATACATTTGTACGTTCAAGCATATATTCACCCAAAAGAGCATATTCAAAATCCTTAATAATTTTTAGTTTTTGCTCTTCAGTTAAAAAGTCATGCCTCTCTTCAAATGATAAAACACCAAAACAGGTCTTTTGTTTATAGGTGATGCCTTTTATAATAGCTCTAGTTAAATTTTCATCACCTTTTATAACTCTTGCTGTTCCAGCAGCTTTTCTCTCATTTAAAAGATAATTTATGCTCCCAAGGCCACCACCAGTATAAGTACGAAGAAATTTAACTAGCATCACTAGTGCCTTTATTTGTATTGATACAAGGCGAATCAAGAAACATATTTTTTACCCAATATTTCATAAATTTTATGTAAGATCTTATTATCGTCGGCTATGATCTCAATACCAACTCTATCTAGGCTTTGCCCACTATTTAATTTGGTGGCTATTTGGTTTATGTTTTGTCCTTGTCTAGATAGCTCAATTAGAAGTTCCCTTATAATTGGTGCATAAATCTGCTTAGACAACATAGCTCTTAGGGCAAATTTTGAGAAAGTTAGGCCACTTTCTTGTAATTTATTATTAATCACCAACCATTCTGCATTACTTAGCCTAAGTCTTTTAGTTATGACTTTGGTTACCTTGCGTTTTTTTATCTTTTCAGAACTCACGTAAATTTACTCCCAATCTAAGAAGAAGCCACTCAAAAAATCCTATGCCATAAAAATTTTTGTCAGACTTGCTCTTTAAATATCTTTTAAGGTTATTTTATAAAATTTCACAGCCTAAAACAAGGAATTCGGTAGGCTTCAGGCCGCTAAAATGCGTGTTTTTTAAAAATACTATGAAATATATAATATAATTTTTGTAGCTTCTGGATTTTCTCTTAAAAATTTAGTCTAGTATGAAATTAAGAAAATAAAATAATAAAAATATAGGGGTTATGCTCATCATAAAAGAGCACTTTAGATAGGACAAGCTAATAACATAAAATTAGTTACTAGCAAATCACAGATAACTAAAGTCTAGCTTTATGCTTAGTTAAATTTATCCTTTAGCATCTCGTATACTTCGTTGTTCTCTCTTTTGCCGACAACTAGCACTAACACTACTATCTCACTATCTTTTACCTGATATGCCAAGCGGTAGCCGACATCTCTTAACTTGATCTTATAGACATCTTCGTAGCCTCGTAGCTTGTCCTTGGCAACCTTTGGGTTTTCTAGACGCTCACTTAGCTTCTTTTTAAACTGCACTTTTATGCTATTGTCTAGCTTTTGCCACTCTTTTAAAGCGCCTGGTAAGAACTCTAACTCATAGCTCATCTAAGCTTACTTTTACTGGTTTTTCACCACTTGCTAGAGCAGCATCTACTGCTTTACTTAGATGATACTCTTCTATTATCTCTGCCATTTTTTCATAGACAGCACTTGGTACTAGATATGCACTAGGGACATTGTGGTTTAGTATAGCTACGACATTATCTCCGGCTTGTTTTAAAATTTGAGCTGGAGACTTTTTTAGCTCACTTATGCTAGCTGTAAAATTTGCTTGTATAGTTTGCATTTTTATCCTTTATTTAATACCTAAAATAATACTAAATAAGATATAAAGATAGTCTTAAAAGTTTATGCTTTGAAATTTATCCCTACTCATTATCATACGATACCATCTCTACTTTAGCCTTTAGTGTGTTTGCATTAATAGGCTTGGCATAAGTGTTTAGTAAAATTTTATACTGCTTTTCATGTCCTACTATCTGGGCTATAAGGTTAGCTTCTACCTCGCGTTGCACTAGATAGTCTATAAAGTAGTGCCTAAAAGAGTAGAAGGTCTTTTTAGAGTCTTTGTCTATAAACTTTCTTTGGATCTGGCTTCTAAAAATTTCAGAGAAGTCCTTATTGCTTACCTTAAATATATTTCCGCTTTTCTTGCTATTAACATATTCTAGCAGACCTAGATCTATGAGCTTACTATGAATAGGCACAAACCTAATGCTGTTTTTGGTCTTGGTGGTTTTACCATCATTTGTGTTTATGTTAAAGCAGTAAATCCCATCTTTTAAAGCTATATCTTCCTTATGAAGCTGTGTGATCTCTTTTATCCTCATGCCACTATAAGCAGCTATCATTGTGACGTAGTAGAGCTCACTAGCCTCTATCCTTGAACTTGGTGATTTACCACTTTGTTTGATACTAGTTACTATCTCAAAGATCTTTCTAGCTTCTGATGCTTCGTATGGAAGCACTGCCCTTTCGCTAGGGTCTATGTCTATCTTGACATTCATTTTTGCAGTTATGCTTTTACTTATATAGCCGCTATCAAAGCAGTAGTTAAAAAACTGAATAACCCTTATCATATATTTTTGGATAGTAGGCTCAGAGAGTTTATCGTCATTTTCTCCTAGCTTAAGTATCTGAGATAAACTTTTATCTTTATACCTGCTCTTTTGAGCTAGCTTAGTTGGAATTTTATAAAGAAGATCTCTAAATTCAAGCAAGTTATCTCTCGTGATCCTATAAACTGGCGTATCTTCGTTAAAGTATAAAAATAAGAGCTTTTTTACGCCAGTAACTAATCTTTGCGTATCTGGCGACCACTTGTCAGCTCTTTTAGTGTTTGTCTCAAATATCTCGAATGCATCCTTTAAGCTCTTTTGATCTTCTAAATTTAAAGCTGAGAATTGATTGCTAGAGCCAGATGTCGCTTGCAGTACTTGCCTGATCTCATACTCTTTGGTTATTTTGGCGCTAGGATTAAAAATACTAAAGCTACTATCGTCATCTAATTTTATCTTGATATTTTTTGGTGGATTTGGATCCAATATAATATCTTCCATGCTTCTATGGTCATTCTTTGTTCTTACTAGCTTTAAATTTGAAGTTGAGCCATACTTTTGATCTAGTATGGCATAAACCGTCTCGCTAATCCTCTGAGCCATAGCCTTAAGCTGCCCATCAGTAATGGGCAAACAACCACTATCTTCAAGCTCTTTTATATTTTCTTGAAAAGAATCTATATCCTTAGCATCAAACGAACTAGGCGTGGCTTTAGTATCATTAGAGCCATCTTCAAGGAAAAAGTGCTCACGCTTGTCATCAAAGAGCACACTGCTCTTCTCAAGCTTTGATACAAGATAGTTAAGTGTTAGTATGTTTTTCTCTAAAAGAGTTTGCCCTATGTTCTCTTTATCCTTGCTACCAAGAGCGCCAGCAGTGTTAGTGATATTGCTTATATCCTTAATTAAAATTTGAGGTAGATCGCCATCTATCAAACTTTGTTTAAAGTAGTCATTGAGCGCATTTAGAAATTCTACATCCATCTTCTTGTTAAGAAGAGAGTGCTCTTTAATGCTCTTGCTAAGCTTTACTTTCATAAACGAATTTACAAAAGATTGGATTATGCTATCACTAAGATTCATGTGAACCGCCCTTTTTATCAGGTAAAGATTATTATCTAGAATTTTAGCCCTTTTTCTGGCTTTTTCCAAGAGACTAGTGGATGTGGAGAAGCAAATTTCTCGCTTTTCGTTAAAAAATTTTCTGATGCTTGGAGCAAGTGCCGCTCGGTAGTAATATATACCGTTTCGCTCCCTTAAGTGTTGTCCCATATTTAATAGTCAACCGGTCAAAAATGGAACAGTTTTATGTAATGACTAAGTAAAAAATCGTCTAAAGTGCGTATTTCAGGCTTTTGTGAGCTCACATAAAAAATCCTCATAAGCCGGAGGTCGGGAGTTCAAGTCTCCCCCGTGACACCATAACACCCTATTTTAGGCACTAGCAGTGATGCTTTTGTTCTTTCCCTTTCTTTAAAATTTCCTTTAAGAGTGGGACACTTAGTTACTAAAGTGGGACAGTCTCTTAAAAATTCCAATGATTATAAAGCCATCGTCCTTTTAATACCATAAAAAATAGATTTGCTTTAAATTTTTACTTCTAGCTTTTTATCTAGAATCCCCTTAAATACGTAGTTTTAAGCTCTATCCTTTTAATATTTTTAATTTTTCTTTCTAAAAAATAAACTTTTTTACAAAAATTTGCATTTCTAGCGCAGATTTTTTCCAAAATTGGTGTAATTACTATAAATATCTTTAAAAAGGATAAAAATGAAAAAATTTTCATTAATAGTAACTAGCACTGCTAGCACGAAAAAAAGTTTATGTAGTGAGGTGATTTGCCATGGCTAATGCATATACAATAAATGATCACAACCTAGTTTTAAACGTAAGGTCGGGTTTTTTAACATATGGTAGAGCTATAGGTAGATTTGCACATGCGTGCCGTGAGAAAAATCAAACTGAGCATATAAAGTATCTCAACAAAAATCCAGTCACTATTAATCGTTACAAGCTCCTAAGCGAGTTTAATGGCAATGGCAATATGAGAGATGCCAATAGCAAAGATGATGAACTACATAATATGGCTTTTGTAAAGAAATTACTTAAAGGTTTTCAGGATAGCTTTAAAGAAGACTATACCGCGCAGTCCTATACACAAAAGCGAAATGGCAAAGATACTGTTATAAAAAAGTCTTGGCGCAAAGATATGCGTAGCTTTTGTGAGATTATCATCACGTTTGGCACAGATAGAGAGAAGGAGCCAAAAGAAGGGCTAAACGACGAAGAGTCAAAATTTATAAATGAAAACATACATATGGATAGAGTAATGAGATTTGTAAACGCATACTGCGCGAAGTATGGCGCAAAGTGTCTGCTTGTAGCTGAACATAATGATGAGAAGACTAAGCACTTTCATATCTTTTTTACAAACTACAGCTTTGAAAAGCATGCAAATTTGAGATTTAGCGGCAGGTCAAAAACAGCAAAATTTGGCCAAGAGCTGCAAGATATGGGAGCCGAGGCATTTGAAGGTCAGGTACTTCGCGGTAAGCCAGGTAAAAATAGACATAAGAATTTAACCAAAATGCACCAAATAGCAAGTGAATATAAGAGTGAGCAAGAGTTAAAAGAGAAAATTCAAAAGCTTATAGAAGCGGAAGCAAATAAGTATATGCAAAAGAAAGAGCCTTTGTTGGGCGACGAGTACTTTAGGTTAGAGCCAAATGAAAAAAGAGCTTTAATAGTAGGTCTTAGAAATTCTGTTTTTGAACAAATGCAAGAGAATATAACCATCACATCAGACGAACAGCTAAAAGAAAAGGCAGAGCTTCTTGATGAGCAAGTAACAGAACAAAACAAGATCATAGAGGAATATAAAAAGAAAAATATAGAAGTCTTAAAAGAAAAAGAGACT
>NZ_JH414890.1:0-17687 GCF_000238755.1 Campylobacter sp. 10_1_50 | reverse complement strand
ACAGCTAAAAGAAAAGGCAGAGCTTCTTGATGAGCAAGTAACAGAACAAAACAAGATCATAGAGGAATATAAAAAGAAAAATATAGAAGTCTTAAAAGAAAAAGAGCTGCTAGAAAAAGAGCTAGATAGTTTAAGAGAGACCCAAGCTGAGCAAGATAATGAGATAACGCATCTTAAAAATAGAGTAAAAGCACATGCCAATCAGCAAACAAAGATAGATGAACAAAATGCATTGATAAAGAGCAAAGTGAGAGAAAACCAATCTCTAACACGTAAAACCGAAAGTCTTCAAAGTGAAAATACTGGGCTAAGAGACCTTAATGACAAAAGCTTAGGTCTCTTACTAGAAATAGCAAGCACCAATCCTGAGCTAAAAGAGATGATAGTAAATGAGATGCCAGAGCTAAGAGGTAAATTTACAAAAGATGATGCTGGGATGGAGATGGGGTAGCAAGTATTCTTTAAAATTTACAATGCATAGCCAGCCGTGTGAATTCGTAGTCAAATTTACACGGCCTTGCTAAGCTTACGATATATTTTACGCAACACTCCTATATCTCATATAGACATACTCGTAAATTTTCTCTCTGCACGCCGAGATACTTATATCATCATAGCACTCAGGTAGCTCGCCCCAGAGCGTATCGCGGATGAGATTATCCACCTCGGCTTTCGTCTCTTGTTTGTCGGTCCAGTGATCTAGCTTGGAAATTTTTGATTTTATCTTGCTTAGCAGAGTAGCTGCCACTTCTTTGATCTTTTTTATATCGTTTTTACCGAGATCATCTCTAAAAAGCATATCGTAAAACGACAACTCCTCATCGTTCGTAAAGCCCTCTCTGGCGTATCTTTGCTCTTCTTTGCTCATCTGATTTGCTAGATCCATAAGCTCCATAAACGTCTTTTCTATTGTCGCCCTGTCTTGTTCAGCATTATACTCTGAGATGATTTGTCCGTAGCGTTCATAGTAGTCTATGCGGTTAGGATTGCTAAATAGCATACTATCTAGCTTTTGCTTGATGATCTCCTCTAGATCTTTCATAGCTAAATTTTTAGTTTTCACCTTTGCAAATTCACTACGCAGCAGATCAAAGTCGATAGCGCTTATATCAAATCTACGCGCAGCCTCGCTATCCATAGTGGGCTCATCAGCGATTTTTACATGCTCGTTTATTATTTTATGTATCTCGATCATTAGATCGGTCGTATTTGTATGCTTGCGCTTTTTTTGAAGCTCAGAGTAGATAGCCATGATAGCTTCATATTGCTTGCGTGTTTGAGCCGTTATGTCGTTTCGGTCTGTATATTTTACTAGCCTGCCAAGCTCCAAAGCGTAGGTAGTAAAGATTTTCTTATCCTCGATACTTCCGCACACCGCATTAGCCGCCTCTTGCAAACTAGCAAGCTTTGCAAAATCAACCGCACCGATAAGTTTTTCCAGCTCAAATTCTTTCTGTGACAAAAACTCCCTCGTCTTTTCTATCACCTCTATGATGCGCGCGATGAGCTCCTCTTTATCTATTGTTGGGTCTGCTCCGCTACTATCACCTAAATTTGCGGTATAGTCGGCAAGTGCCTTTCTAAGAGCTTTTACGATACCTATATAGTCAACTATAAGTCCATTGCTTTTGCCTTCGCTTACGCGGTTTGCTCTAGCGATGGTCTGCATAAGCGTATGTGCTTTTAGCGGTTTATCAAGATATAAGCAAGAAAGGCACTTTACGTCAAAGCCGGTTAGCCACATAGCGCAGACAAAGACTACTCGCAAAGGATTTTTACTATCTTTAAATTCTTTATCAAGCTCTCGTTTCTCCATCTTTTCTCTGTGATACTTGATGTCTAAGCCCCACTTTTTAAAGGTTTGAATTTCGTTTTGTTCTTGGCTTATTACTACCGCCATTTCGCTCTCTTGCATCCATTTTAGTTTGCGCTCTAGCTCCTGCGCCTCTTGCTGGGTGGCTCTTTTTATATTTTCTTTTAGAGTTTTTATCTCCTCTTGCCAGTACTCTTGCACGAAGTTATGCATCCTAACGCACGTTACCTTGTTTAGGCAAACAAACATCGCCTTTCCGCTCGTCCACAGATCGCAATAATGCCTAACAAAATCACGTGCGATGGATTTTAGCCTAGGCTCTGCCGTTAGCAAGTGTATCTCTTTTGCAAATTCAGCCTCTAGCTTATCTTGCTCATTAACATCAAGATCGGCATTTTCTATGGCGTCTAAAATTTGATCCGTTATTTCCGGGTTTTGCAGATCCACGATCTTTTCGCCGCGATTTTCATAATAAAGCGGCACCGTCGCGCCGTCCTCAACCGCTCTTTTAAAGTCGTAAACCGAGACATAACCGCCAAAAGTCCTAGCCGTGATATTATCGCTAGAGAGTAAAGGCGTGCCGGTAAATCCTATACGAGCGGCTGTGGGTAGTAGTTTCATCATATTATCGGCAAATATCCCGTATTGGCTGCGGTGCGCCTCGTCCGAGATGATGATGATATCGTGGTCGGGATAGATAGGCTCTTCATTTGGTTTGTTAAATTTTTGTATAAGCGTAAAAATAAAGCTTGGATTGCCTTTTAGTTTTTGCACGAGATCGCTGCCGCTTGTTGCGATATACTGCGAAGCCTTTATATCTTTGCCTAGTAGTCCGCAGTTTTCAAATGTATCGCTTATCTGAGTATTTAGCTCGTCTCTATCGGTTAGGATAACAAAGGTCGGCGTTCCCGGCATCTTTCGGCGAATCTTTTTAGCAAAAAATAGCATAGAGTAGCTCTTGCCAGATCCTTGCGTATGCCAAAACACGCCCAGTTTGCCATCATTTAGCTTTCTTGCGGCGTATGCTTTCATCGCTTCGTTTACGCCTAGATATTGGTGATTTCTAGCGAGAATTTTCGCTGTGTGGCCGTTTGAGTGGTCATAGAGGATAAAATTTTCAAAAAGATCTAGGAAATTTTCCTTCTTGCAAATTCCGCGTAGCATAGTTTCAAGAGCCACGCTTCCTCGCTCATCTTCAGCGAGCCTTTTCCACTCGTGGAAAAACTCAAATTTACTGCCAAGCGTGCCCACCTTTGCCTCCATGCCGTTTGATAGCACAATAATGGCGTTGTAGTAAAACAGATGCGGCACCGTGTCTTGGTAGTCCGTATAGTTATCCTCATATGCGTTGCGTACATCTACCGAGCTATTTTTAAGCTCTACAAAAAGTAACGGTATGCCGTTTACAAAGCCCACGATATCCGTCCTTCTTCTATGTAGCTCTCCGTGAATTTTTAGCTCTTTTATAACTAAAAAGTAGTTATTTTTAGGGTTTAAAAAGTCGATCACCATAGCCTTTTTAACCTGCGTTTCGCCGTTTGGCTTCTTTATAGTTACCGGGATACCGTCGCGGATAAGGTAGTATTTTTCTTCATTTATCTGTAAGAGCGAAGATGTAGATAGTCTATTTTCTAAAATTTTTATAGCCTCGGTAATCTGAGCGTCATTTATCCAAGGGTTAAATTTTTTAAGCGCCTCTACAAGAAAGCGAGTTAGAAGAATTTCTTTATAGCTTTTTCTACCAAAGGTGCCATTTTCGCCCAGAGTCTCGCTACTATGCGCAAACTGCACGTCCCAGCCCAGCTCATCACGGAGTAAATTTCCGGCACTCTCTTGCACAAGGATATTTTCAGAATAATCATAACTCATAAGGAAATCTCCTCATCATAAAATTTAATTACCTTATCAATTGCTTCTTCTTCATAAAATTTTTTACTGCTACCATTTTTATTTTGAGGATTAAGATAATTGGTTTGACACAACTTTTTGTCTTCTTTAATTCTTCTCATTGCTTTATAAAAAAAATCTCCAAATTTAATATCAGGTCTTTTTTCTTTAACCTTAGCTAATACATCTCTATAGGTTAGTGGTGGTAGTGCTTGATCTAGTCTGATTGCGGGAGCTTTAGGATCGTCTGTAAGGCGGACATTCTTTCTAAGCACTACGTTGCCATTTTCTTGGTCAATAGCAGCAACTAAATCAGCATTATCTATTTTCTTTTGACTTGCCGTGTACACATTAAAGCCAATTACTATATTTTCATTAATGCCATCTTTGGCTAAATTTCTTATAGTTTGAACTACGGTATTAATAAAATCATTATGCGTCTTAGCATAATCCTGCTTCAAATAATCTACAGGATTAAATGGTAGTTTAAACCCTACCGGTAAAATAATAAGGTTATCACTACGAGTAATATCCTTATTGAAGTATAGTTTTAGAAAATTATCATAATTAAGAACTGATTTACTGAGAAGCATAAAAATTACCGGATCTAGGCTGGTTTCGTAAAAATGGGTATTTAAACAACGATAATCATTTAGCAGTAATAAATTTTCACTTACCGGTTTGAATATTTGGGTATTTTTTCTTGAATTAATATGTTCACTTGTTAACGCTAATGCTTTTTTAAAAGAGATTGTATGTCCATTTTTTTTGTTTTCATATATTTCTTTTCGTCCAATATTTTTATACACATAAGCCTTTAGAGCCAATTCCCATGCATTAATGATAAGTATAACAGAGGTTGAATATCTATATGCTATGTTGGGCTTGTTGTGGATTTCAATACCGGCAAAAAGTGCAGCTTCTGATGAATCCAATAATAATTTGACTATAGATTTGCCTCTCGACATCAATACGCCTCTCTTATACTTCTATTTCGCCACTCATGAGCTTTGGCAGTAGGCGCTCACGAGCTTCTGTAAAAATATTACATTGTGTTTGTAATAATTCTATTTTTTGGCGATACAATTCAAACTTATGTTCATATTGTTCCATTATTATTTCTGAAGGAACAAGCATAGTAATACCCATCATAGCGTCAGGCTTTAAATGTAAAACATTAACTCCATTTGCCAATAGCGATATTCTTTTGCTATATTCACCATATAGCATGGTTGTATATAAATATCCTCGTGTAACAGTTTTTGGTATAAGTTTAATTAAATCCATTGAGAAAATGGCCGTTTCTCCTAGATTTGGAATAATTGCAACATAACCAACAAGACGTCTTTCTTTAGTCATATCTGTCACACCCATAACAATATCGCCAGCTAGTATTTTTTGTTCATCTTTAAATTTTCCAATAAAACGTTTTTCGACATTACGCTTATATCCACCAAAAGCCTTGATGTTTTTCAAATTAATCATTATAACACCACCTTGATCCACAAGTTCTTTTGATGCATATGATTTTCCTCTTATAAAATCAAAAATTTCCGATAAAGGTCGCACTTTCCACCCATCGGGAATGCCGTCGATAAATTTGGTATCTTCATATCCTGGGAAGCGAAAATCAACAAACCACTCTTTATATAAACGCTGCGCCGCCTCTTCAAGAAGCTTGATCTGATTTTGATTGTTTTCGATCAGATCGTCATATGGTTTTAATATATTGACAATTTTGTTTTGAATATCAAGAGAAGGACAAGGAACCTTAAAGCTTGCTATCATTTCTTTTGTCATCGCATTTCTTGATGCGCCTTTACCAACAGCCAAGCCAAGCATCCTTGATTGCATATCTGGACTTGCTAGATAGTAGTTTAGAAAAATTGGATTTAATATATTTTTGTCAGGTCGAACTATTGCAACATGCTGATTTACTCTTGCTGGAAGCAATTCTTCTGGAGCTAGGCACGTACGAGCAACTGAATCACCAGTAATATTTAATAGAATATCATTCTTTTCTATAGTAACACCATTAAGCTTTTTAGCGGCTTCTTCATTAATAAACACCAAGCCGCTAAAATCAAAATAAAGGTTATATACATTTTGACTTCTAATAAAAGCGATTCCTTTTTTGATATAAACAGTTGAACCACCTTTTGGCGTTGCTCCGCTTCCGATTTTTATACATACGTCACCAAGCTTTACTTTTTCCCACTTCACAACCCCACCTCCTTTAAATTTTGCGAGATGGTATCCATGAGTAAATTTGACTCGGCTTGCAAAGATAGTAGTTCGCGGTGTATCTGCATCATGCGCTCTTCAAAATTTACTCCATCATCTTCTACCGGAGCAACGCCCACATAAGCTCCTGGAGTGAGCGACCAGCCCTTTTCTTCTATACTAACGCCCTCATCATCTCCTTGCGCTGCTTTGGTCGTATAGGCAATCTTGCAAAGACCAAGCACATCTTGATAAACGCCGTCTTTAAATTTTTCGTAAAGCCAGTTTGCCTCTCTAGCTACCGTTAGCTTTTCGTCTAACTTGGCAAGCTTTGCGTCATACTCTTCTTGCACTCTTTTCTTTTCTCGCCTTTGAGCATCTTCGGCCGCCTTTTTGGCTTCTAGCCTAAGAGCTTTTATCTCTTCTGAAATTTCATGAATTTGCTCGTTAAAAGGCTTGGTGCTTGCAAGAGTATCTTTGTACTCATCAAGCAAGGCCCTATACTTATCTATCTCGCCGCGGTATAGCCATACGATAGCATTGATATTTTTTAGCTGCCAATAAGACCATTCGTTTAAAGTGCGATCAACCACGGTGTAGTAGTTTCTAGCGTCTATAAAAAGCACTTTGTTTTTAGTCTCGTTTGACTTATTTTTATCAAAAAACCAAAGAGAGCAAGGAATAGAGAGCGTGTAAAAGAAGTTATTTCCTACGCTGATCATCACATCAACATCGCCTGTTTTTACAAGGCTTTCTCTTATATCTTTATCTTTGCCGCCGCTATCTGTGGCTGAAGACGCCATGACAAAGCCTGCGCGACCTTTTTCGTTTAGGTAGCTGTAAAAGTAAGATATCCAAAGGTAGTTGGCGTTTGTGACCTCTTTGTTTCTATTTACGCTTGGCATCCCAAAAGGTAGGCGCCTTGCGCTTTCGCAGGACTCGGCTTTTACTTTATCGACGTTAAAAGGGGGATTTGCCATGACGTAGTCGCAGCGGCCGTCTAGGTTGTGAGCGTCGCTATAAAAGCTGTTTGCCTCATCTCCGGACTTGATAACGCCTGTAAGTCCGTGCACCGCCATGTTCATCAAACAAAGCTGCGCGTTGTACTCGACCTTTTCTTGGCCGTAAAAGGTCATCGTGCTATTTGCGTTCATGCCTGCTGCATTTACAAAATCCCCCGACTGGATAAACATACCGCCAGAGCCGCATGCAGGATCAAAAAGTATGCCGTTTTTTGGCTCTATGATGTTTACGATCATCTTTACAAGCGACTTTGGCGTAAAGAAAACGCCGTCATCAGAGGCTATGCTTTTGGCAAATTTGTTTAAAAAGTACTCGTAAATTCTGCCGATGATATCTCCGCCGATCTCGTCAAGGGCGGAGTTGTTAAATATACGCAAAAGCTCGGATAATATCTCGTCTGAAAAGTCGGCATAGCTCTTTGGTAGTACACCTATAAGCTGCTCGCTTTGATCCTCAATCAAAGACATGGCGTTGTTTACGACTTCGCCCAGGCTTGTCATGACGTGATTGTCTTTATTGACAAGGTTTGCTGAGGAGATATTTTGAGGTAAATTTAGTAGATAGTCATACTGCGCTTCTTTTGGAAGATAAAGCGCGCTCTTGGCCGCAAAGTCGCTCGCCTCAACAGGCATAACTCTGCCGCCGCGAGAGGGGCGCCCTTTTAAAATTTCAGCCTCTACCATTTTAAATCTGCTATAAGCATATCGCAAAAAGATAAGACCGAGTACCGGCATGCAGTACTGATACGATGTGAGGTTTGAGCCTGAGCGCAAAAGATCCGCCGACTCCCAAAGGTCGCTCTCTAATTTTCTAATGTTTATCATCTTTTCTCCGTTATGTAGCCAAACTATCTATAAATAAGTCCATCGGTGCCATATCTGGCTTTTACAAATTTAGCTATTTATATTTTGTTTGTTATTTTAGCATTTTATGGGTAGGGATTGTTGTTGTAGGAGAAAAAAATTTTATGATTGAAATTTTAAGAGAGGCTTTTTCACATCTTAAAACAATATTTGTCTTAAATAAAACTTAGACATTTTATCGACAAAGGTCATCTTTAAGGATAAAATTTTGTTTAAGTTGTATCTTTCTAAATAAAAATTTTGCCCGTCTGGCCAAGACCTTGCAGCAAGCTCGGTCCGAGCTTGCTAAGTAAGTTTATCAACATACTAAAAATGTTGATAAATATGCTAGAAACTGGCATTAAATTTATTGGATTATAACAAATAAATTCATAATGTAACATACTGCATGTGATGTAATGTGCAGTACATGATGTCACGTCAAGTATGTGATGTCACATGCAGCACATGATGTAATGTATAGTACATGATGTAACATGCAGTAGGTGACGTCATGTATAGTATGTGATATTATGTATATTTCTTAGATGAGAGAGTATTAGGATGGGTGGATATTTATTTTTAAATAGATATTATTGAAGTTATATCTAAAAAGCGCTTGGTGTGTATCTAACAGTAATGATTATAACGGCCTTATCTTTTTCATTTACCCTATAAATAACTGTATAGTTTTTAACAAATAGCTGTCTATAGCCCATATTGGCATATCTGCCAACTTTCCTAATAGCACCACGATTTGGCATCTCATCTAGGCTAAGAATAGCGTTTTTGATAGCCTCTAATGTAGAGTTTGCAGCACCTGGTGAGAGCAAAGATAGTGCGATATATTTATAAATCGCTTCAAGCTCTTCATAAGCTTGTGGTGAGATAAGGACTTTATATTTACTCAAGATACTTATCTTTTAAACTAGCAAAAACATCTTTTGCTTCTAGCATCTTTGTATCTGCTGTTATCTTAGCTTCAGATGATGCGATGGCACTATCTATATCGGCTGTGGCTACTAGTTTATCGTATGTCTTTATACTCATCACAACCAAGTCTCCATAGCCATTTTTAGTTACAAATACTGGCTCATCTTTGCTATTACATAGCTGTGAAATTTCATTTGTGTTTCTAAGCTCTTTTATAGGTATTATTTGAGGCATATGCTATTTCCTTTTAATAATATGACATGATTATAGCATAATTATGATATAAATTTAGATGGCTTGTCCAGCTAACTTGACAAACTAAAAAAAGGCAAGCCCAAGTATCAAGCACTTTTTACTTTTAAATAGCAATAATAAATTAATAATATTATAAATACAATCACAATAAAATATCTAAAACAGTAGTGGTGGCTTAATATGCAAAACAACGAAATAAAAATAACCTACTCTTGCGAAGAGACATTAAAAAAGATAAAAGAGTATATGGCTGATGCAAAGAGCGTGACGCTTTATACGTCTAGTTTGAATTCACTCACATCATACTCTAACGGCATAGCTAATGAGATCATATCTAATCTAATATTTTCTAAGAAGAGAGATAAAAAAGATGTGTCGATCGTATCTGACTTTTATATAGATAAAGATAGCTTTACTGATAGTAAGCTAAATAGAATAAGAGAATTTGAATATAGAGATATACCAGTAAAGATTGTCCATAAAAAGAGTGCAGTTGACAAGTTTTTTGCAAATTTAAAAGAGAAGATAAGCCCTATAAAAAGTAAAGCAAGATATGAAGCTGAACTTGAAGCTGCTCAGGATGAGCACGAGAGAAATTTGCTAAAAAGCATGGGTGAAACAAAGACAGAAGCTATAAGCTTTTATGATATGTTTGAGGTCATAGTATCCAACTATGATGACGCCAAAGATATTGTAAAAGAGTGCCTAAATACCTTAAAAAATGATCTACTAAGCGATGCTAGCTCTTTGATATCTAGCGAGGGACTAGATGGAGCTAAATTTGAGAAAAGCATTGAAGAGTGTTTTAGAGAGTTAGATAAGAATTTAAGCGAGCTAAACAAAGAAAGTGGAGAGTTTTTACTAAAGCAAATATTTCTTTTTATACTAAGCATAGTTGATCTAAGTGACCCAAAGGCTGCACTCAAAAAGGCAAACGGATGCTTTTTGTTCTATGAGCTTAGTAAATTAACCTACAAGATGGTTGAGCATCAAAGCAATAGATCTCTTTATGGCGTAACCTTACCTATCCTTAGCTTTTTCACATCTAGATTTGCCTCTATTATAAATACCCTAAATATAAACTCAAGTTGCAATGTATTAGTATTTAAGCAAGATAAATCTTCTAATTCTGGCTTTTTTATAGACTTTACCCACCTAAATTTAGACTATATCTACTTTAGAGACGACAATAACCTAAATGAGGTTAATTGCAATGCAGATGAGGGGTATAGTGTATTTGGTCATTTAGATGATCTATCGGTATTTGATCATACAAAGGATGTTTGCTCTTATGATATAGTAAATAAAAACTTAGGCTTTGGCTCTAGTGATGATACGCTCTTTAAAAGACTAAAGGATCAAATAAAAGGACTAAATGCAAATTTAAATTTTATCTGTGCATCAAATTTCAACTCTACAAAACTAGCCAATCTAATAGCGAACAAGTCCTATAAAAATGGCACATCTGCAAACGATGAGATGAACAGCAAAGATTTTTCAAATTTAAATAAAAACTATGTTGTGCTATCAAACTCACCTTTTAGATCAAGTGCAGGGCTAAGAGAAGAAGTAATAAGTAAATGCCTAGATCAAGTGATAGAAGACGAGCTAAATAGACCCAACAACCCCAACCTAGTAAAACAAAAATTCACCGACATAAAAACCCTAAGTCCTATTAAGGATTACAGTCAGTACAGCATAAATATCAATAAAGAAAACAATAGATCAACTCTTGTTTTAAATTTATCCCCATTTGCAAGGATAGATAAAAAATATATAGACAACATAGAGCAAAAAAGGGAAGAATTTAAAGAGATCGCCTATCAAGATGACACCAACTATCTTGATAACTACACCAAATACGAAGAGTTATTTAAGACAAATTTCTCTCACGTAAATGCTTATGCTAAGCAACCAAATGATATGGAGAAGATCAAAAAAAGTGAAGAAGAGTATATGAAAAAGGTAACTCTCTCTTTTAAGGCAGTATTTGATAAGGTAAATGAAAACACCTTAAACAGAAGAGAGGCTGAAGCATATAACAATAGTAATATCTCAAGCCAACTTATAGATGATATAAAAAATGGCTCATCAACCGCAGATGAATACCAATCACAAATGCAACGTATAATACAAACCCTCCCAAAACGCTACTCTTTCATAGAAGCACTATCTCTTGGAGTGGCTTACTTTATAATGACTAAAAGCTATTCAAAAAAAATGATAAAGAAAAGCATTCAAGATGGTGATGAATATATAGTAATAGAAGATGATGAGATAAAGGCCCTACACTCAAACTCTATAATAAGAATTTTTGATAGAGATTTAAAGCTATTTTTCTATAAAGACTCAGTAAAAAGTAGTGGTCTAAAAAGTGGCGAGTATCTATGTATAGAAGAAATTTCTAAATATATGGATGGAGTAAACAACAAGGATGTAGTTAGTGTTGAAGAGCTTTTAGCTGAAAATGAAGTTGGTAAAAATGCAGATATCAAAGACACTTTGCAAAAAGATCTGATGAAGCTTCTTATAGAACAAGCTGACAAGATAGATGAGAACTATAAAAAAGATGAAGCTACTATAAAAGAGGCTATCGCCACTAAGAATAAAAACACTCTAAAAGAGGCTATAAATTTAAAAGATATAGCATATAGCAATGATAGAGATATAAATAAAGAGGTAACCTCATTATTAGTAAAAACTACTATAGAAGAGGTATTTCCACTAGCGAAATTTTTTGGCGAAGATGGCATATCTAAGATATATGAATCCCTTGGCTCTTATATATTTAATAAAGACGCAAAGGCACTAAGAGAAACATTTCTTGATGAGCTTGGGGTATTAAATTTAGTAAAAAGCCTACTTGGTGCAAGAAAGACTAAAGAGATAGATAGATATATCTTGCTAATAACAAGTCTAAAAACTACAAGCGTAGTTTTACAACATTCAAAGCTTAATCTAATCATTCAAGCTTCAAATGCTTTTAGGCTTCATATGGCGATGGAGTATTATAAACTAAGTATAACTTATACAGAGATCACAACATATACCTTTATGAGATATACTCATAGGTTTAGCTATACAGATTTTCAAGAGATAAAGAGACTAATAAAAGATTATGCAGGATCACTAGGTAAGAGCATAGGTGCTTCTATGGTTAGTGGTGCATTAGAACTTTGGAAAACATCATATGAAAAACTAGAAGAGAACTACAACGAGATAATGCACACAAGATACACATATAAATTTAATGAAGCTTACGCATTAAATAATATCTCATATAAACCTATGTCTATAAAAGAAGCTTATGATAAAAATAGTACAAATAGCTATTGCTACTATCCAGTAATGATCTATCAAAACTATATAAGTCTAAATTTAAATAGACTATTTCTAGGAGCTAATATAAGTAGTGGAGGACTAGACTATAACTCTTTTATATACTACGACATAGACCATAAGAAAAACAAACTATCTTTTAACCTAGCCTCTAAACTAGCACTAAATAACCTTAGTGCTTATCTATGCTTAGATGAGCTAAGAGGAGCTGGTAATGAGATAGATGCAAGGTACTTTAACTATGCTAGAAGTAGATACACTGAATCTGATGTAGAGATAAGGGAGTTAAATTTGGATGTTAAAGAGGAGAAAGAGGTGTATGAAATTTATAAGCAAAATTCATTAGCAAACGTAGCATCAGGCAAACCAAAATATCCGATAAACTCATATCAAAAAGCAGTAGAGATAATAAACAAATTTAAAAAAGGTATATTTAACACAGATGATAGCGATAACTCTCACTCTAATCTCTCAAGAGATCTAGTAGAGGCACTTGATACTATAGGTAACAATAACATAAAGGGTATATATGTGGGGTGTAGATTTCCTAAAAACAAATCTAGAGGCAAAAAAGATATGCCTCCTCGCCTAGTTGGTCGTCTAGCTACCACCATAATAATGGAAGATGGTCTATATATAGGATGAGATATGAAGAAGACTATATTTATCATCATAGCTCTTTTAGCAGCAGGATCACTATTAATAATAAATAAAGGAAATTTACAAGATAAAGGAAATTTAATGGATAATACTAATACATATACGGTTATAGCCCACAATGGCAGAGAGGTAAAATTTGATAAAAAGACAAATTTAATTGTTTCAGAAAATGAGATAAAAGGTCAAACAAATAATGACTTGTTGTCTAAGCTAGTCCTTGACTCCCGTGCAATCCTAGACTCATCCCCATATAAAAACTATAAACCATTATACTATAACCCTAAACCAAATTCTCTAGGTCAAACAGACTATCTATCATTTAAACCATGGCTAGATATTAGCTATAAAGCAAGCTCTACTAAACTATCACCTTGGACTAAATCAGAAAAAGCCTACTATGAAAGCTTAAAAGATAAGAGAGATAGATATATCTATCTAGTAAAAAGAAGTAATCTAAAATGCACCATGATAGATATACCAGAAGATGCCATAGGAAGAGTAGATAGTAGTGGCAAACTAACAAAGCCTGAGTATGCTGAAATTTATGATGAAGTAAATGCTCACAAAGGCACATTAAAATCAGAATTATTTGCAGCTGAGTGGAATATATGTGCTGGAGTATTAGGAAGCACTGTTGGATTCTCAGGAGGGGTTGGATTAGGCTATGCAGGATTTAAAGCAAGAGCATATCAATCAATGTTTCTATCAGCACAGCTTGGTCAAGACGGAGCCTTAGAGGCATTAGCTGACATGTTTGAATACTCTACCTATTTAGTAGGTCTAAACAAAAATTTACAAATGGCTGAAGAATTTAGGAAACTAGCTAAAAATCCTCCACTAGATGAATATGGAATGATGCCTTATCTTGATGAGATAGTAGGAAGCTACTTCGTGATGGATTTTAATAGAGGCGGGGTAGCGGCTATGCCAGATAATTCTTTATATAAAGACCTAAGAGAACTCGTAGAGGATGAAGGCAAACTACTAGACCCTAGAGACATAGACGCAAATGAGACCACGAGGGAGGAATTTGTTTCTTATGTAAAAAAAGAATTACCAAATTTCCAAGACAAATATGAAGTTCCTGGATTTCCGCAAGAAATGGAAGAAAGGGATATTTCTCTTTTTATCGACTCCACCCTCCTAGAAGCTAAAATAATGTCCCTAACCCCACCAGAGGGATATCCAAATGCACCATACTACAACACACCAGAAGAACTAACAAGACTATATGAGGCTGGTAAATTAGATAAAAAGCTAAACCCTCTAACACCAGTTATGTATAGAGATAGCTTCCCAGAAGATCTTAGGCAAAAGATATTAAGCTATGCTAAAGAGCATAATATAAAGGATTAGCAATTTAACATCAAGCAAGTAGATTATGGTTTATAGAAGGAAGCATACATTCATATAAACCATATGTCTAATAGCATACCATTTCAACTTTTGCTTTTAATACACTAGCATTTATATTTGTGGCATATGTTCCAAGTAAAATTTTATACTGCTTTTCATGTCCTACTATTTGAGCTATGATATTTGGTTCTACTTCTTGTTGGACAAGCGTATCTATAAAATAGTGCCTAAATGAGTAAAAAGTCTTTTGCTTGTCGCTGCTTATTAGCTTTCGTTGTATTTGTGATCTAAAAATTTCTGAAAAGTCTTTGTTACTTACTTTGAAGATGCTTTTATTTGCACTAGCTCTTTGTTTTACAAACTCCATTAGACCAAGCTCTATTAGCTTGCTATGGACTGGTACTAGCCTTATGGAGTTTATATTTTTGGTGCTCTTGCCATCATCTCTATTTATGCTAAAGCAAAGCACATTATTGTGTTGCACGATGTCACGTGCTCTTAGCTGAACTATCTCGTTTATTCTCATGCCACTATATGCTGCTATCATAGTTATATAATATAGATCATTTGCGTTTATCCGCTTACTTGGTGACTTGTTGGTCTCTTTAAAATTTTGGACTATTTTAAAGATAGCATTAGCCTCTTCTTTACTATAAGGTAGCACCCTGCGCTCCATTGGATTTATCTCTACTTTTACGCTTAGGTCATTCACGATGCTCTTACTTATGTAGTCGCTGTTATAGCAATACTTAAAGAACTGCACTACCCTTATCATATATTTTTGTATGGTTACTTGTGACAGCTTGGCATCGTTTTTGCCTATATGTATGATTTGCTCTAGGCTTTTGTCTTTATATTTGGCTTTTTGGTTTAGCTTGGTTGGTATGAGAGCCAAAGTATTTCTAAATTTAAGCAGATCATCTCGTGATATGGTTGTGATATCCTTGCTTGGATGAAAAAATTTAAACAATATATTGCCTACGATATTTACCAGATCCATAGTGCTACTTGACCACTTTTGACTAACGCTAGTGTTAGCTGTAAAATTTTCAAATGCCATTTTTAATGTGATGATCTCCCTTCTCTCTATCTTTTTTTGACTAGGAGAACATGGCACTATCTCGTATTCTTGTACTGCCTCATCGTTTAAGCTACCCATGTCAAAGCTGCTATCTCCTACTTTTATGCGTTTGCCTATTAGATGGCTATCGCTAGTTAGTATCTGCTCTGCACTCCTCTCATCACCTTTCGTTTTTACTAGCTTAAAAGGAATGTTAAGTCCGTATTGTTGCTCGGCAGTTGCCATTATGGCATGTGAGAAATTTTTAGCTAGACTTTTGATATCTTCTTTGTTAAGAGGTAATCCACTTGCTTCATCTAGAGCGTTGATGTTATCTTGGAAGCTATCTATACTAATTGGCTCAAATTTATAACTTTCATCTTGTTTGCTTAAAAATTTAAGTCTTTTAGACACAAGGTTTGTGCTCTTATCGAGCTTTGATATTAGGTAGTTTAGGGATAGTATATGTTTTTCTAGCAGGGTTTGAGCTATGCTTGCTTTATCATCTTGGTCTATGGCTTTATCTAGACTATTAGATAAAATTTTAGCCATGCTATTTAAAGTCTCATTACTTTTATTAAGTAAATCAGGAAAGGTATTATCTTTTAAAGCCTCTTTAAAATGCCTATTTAACGCATCTGCAAAGTCAATATCTATCTTTTTATCATAAAGCGAATGCTCTTTTATGCTCTTATTAACCTTTGCCTGCATAAAACTATCGACTAATGAATCTATAATTCCTTGATTTAGCTTCATATCAACTGCCTTTGTTATGAGATAGATATATCTATCATAGATTCTAGCAGATTTTCTGGCTTTTAATAAGGAATAAGTCCCCAAGGAGAAAGATAGCTCTCTTGAGCATTTTAAAACTTTTCTTGCGTTTGGTGCGATGACGCTTCGGTAGTAATAAATTCCATTGCGGTTTTTTAGATGTACCATGGATTTGCAGTGGAACAAAAGTGGAACACTTGGCTAATGCTTATTGGGAAAAGTTGTTTGTAATGGCGATGTAGCAGGGCTTTAAGCGATATTTAAAAATTTATCTCATAAGCCGGAGGTCGGGAGTTCAAGTCTCCCCCGTGACACCATAGATACCTAAACTTCGATATTCCTACAATATTATATTGCAGTCACCTTTCATAAAATATAGCTTAATGTTTGTAGCAAAATAAAACTTTATGTAGCAAATTTTTAAGCTTGCAGTAATTTTAACACGTTTTTTGTAAAATTTTAAAAAACAAGTAAATTTTTTTAACGAATCATCTACTATGATATAATCTGTCACTTTACTGGGTTAAATTTTTATCATAACTTAAATAAAATGAATATGAATGTATAGTAGAAATGGCACTTGGAGCTATTGAATATAGGCTAAAAAATATTATTGATGATTATGATTCATTCATATCTCCTAGCAATAAAACACAAAATAGAGATAGACTACATAAGCATTACGAGATCCTGCGCGTGGTCAAATATTGGCTGCCTTTTATCAAGATAAAAGAGCCTGAATATCTAAGGGTGAAATTTGAGAAATTGCTTAGAGACTATCTAGAATGCAGTTGATAATTATGTAATATTTTTCGTTTATCTTTTTAAAGAAATACATGTTATTAATAAAACATTTTTATTTTTTACTTGAAAATAAGGTCATTCATTGTCTATAATTTTAAGATATTTGTTTCGATACCTAATATAGATAATAGTATTAAGTAATTTATAAGTATTTCTATGTTATAGAACTAGTAACACCCTAATACATCGTGCTTCTGAAATAAAAGTCAAAAATTATTTACCACTTTAAATAATTTAGCCACTAAAATATCTTATAATACACGCAAATTCAAAAAAAATATTTTACTCAAGGAGATTAAGATGATCAAAATTAGTTAAAAGTAGGGGCTCTATTTAAGTTTTTAAAAGAGAACCTCTACATTAAGTTGGTGACGCTCTTATTGTAATCGTTCTCTACTTTTAAACTACTTAAATAAAAACCTTATCAACAACTACTATATTAAAGCAATGGGCACACTATAGGTATGCCCATTTGGTGAGATGGTTATCACTATCTTTGTAAAAATTTAAAAAATAGAAAGAGAAAAATATGGCAAGCAAAAATACACTTTTAAATGATTTAAAAATCATTAGAAAAAACAAGAAAAAAGAGGAGATTAAACAAGCATGCCTTGAAGTCTTGTTTCCACAACAAGCTACGATCAAAGAGTGTAGGCTAGTAATCGAAGGTCGTTTTAACATCAAGCTATCAAACAAGGAGTTTTCCAAATGGAGAAAA
>NZ_JH414889.1:104098-121035 GCF_000238755.1 Campylobacter sp. 10_1_50 | reverse complement strand
GTGCCTTCTGGAAATGATTTTACAAAATCTTCTAGCTCGGCCTCTTGTTCTGCTGTGCCAAGACCAATCATAAAGCCATTTATTGTTGGCTTGCCATCAACAGAGTTTGTAAGTAGCCAATCCATATAGCTTTGTAACTCTCCAATTCTAAATTCTTCCATAGTTTCTGGAGGATATTTTGATGCTAAAGCTCTTCTTTCTTTCATGGGATAATCAGACAGCATATTATCTATTCGATTTATAGTATCTGTTATCCAGCCCTCTTTACTTTGGTCTATATCAATAAATTCTTTTACATTATCAGTCCAGGGTCTAAACATATACTTTGAGTAATCAAATTTCTCTTCGCTGACGCTTTTGTCTTTCTTACCTTCTTTGTTTATATTTTCTGTTGTATTTTCTTTTTGGATAGTGGTTTCTTGTATCGGTGTGTTGCTAAGTCCGTTTATGCTAGTTATCATTTCAGCTCCTTTGAAAATATATGGGAGCCTACAAATTTAAACTTGTAGGCTACTTAAATTTTACCAACCACCTAGGTCAGATTCCATTTGCCTTTTAAAATTATCTCTTAGCTGTCTTACAACTGCATTGTTGTTTAGGACAAAACTACTAGAAATCTTATGAAATTCTCTAGTTTTCTCATTATAAGCCGCAGCGCTGTAAGTAAATAAAGGATATCTACCATAACGACTAGATTTTATCTCTCTTTTGACAGTGTATGCAAGATAATAGCCAGGCATATCATAAGCGCCTAATCCCTGTCTATATTGTGATTTTATGTAGTCACCGTCTTTGCCATTTTCTATGATAGCATATGCCCCAGATTCATTATATGAAAATTGCCAAGGTCCTTTAAATTCCAAGCCTCCTTTAACCTCATTCATATCGGTGGCATCTAGTTTTTTAACATTACTAGAGATGTCACTCAAAGCACCAGCTGTAACCTTTGCCAGAAAATCTTCAGCATTAGCACCTGCAACTAAAATTCCGCCAAGTATGGCTATTTTAAGAACTTTAAACATAACTTCCTCCTGTAAAAAGTTTTAATAAGATTATAGCACTAATTTAGAATTTAATTGATATCAGTTATTATTTATTAAATCTACCTATATCCTTACGTATAAAATCCCTAATATACGCAGCAATGTTCATATGTTTGTTTTTTGCTGCTTCTTTTACAAAGATACAAAAGACTAGGTCAAGATCCTAGTGTTTTTTATGGTTTTTACTATTCCATATCTGATGAGCCTCGATCTAAGGGCGAAATTTTTAGGATCACAAAGATAGAAGCTGATAGCAGACCATATTTTACTGCTTTTAGTGAAAAGCAAACATTGTTTGCGGTACTAGGGAAAAAAGAATTTATGAAGCGGTTGCTTGGTGGAATTTATAAGGCTCTAATCTTTATGGTAGATGCAGAAAAGAAGCAGTCTTTAGATTTAGATCAGTAGCAAAACGAGCAAGATAGGATCGCACAGATGAAAAGAATTTTGAATGACTGGGGTAAAAATTATAGATAAAATTCTTAAAAAATATACTATAATTACTCTTTGATAATAATTCTTAACAAAGGAGATGAAATGACTAGGTTTCTTAAAGTTGCACTTCTTAGTGTCTTATTAGCAATTGGACTAAATGCTAACGACTTTTTAGCCAAAGCAACGGGCGGAGTATTAAGTGACGCCTCTGTTGGTATTAAACAATTAAATGAGACAGAATTGCAAGAAATTCTTGGGGGATATGCTTTTTATTGGTTACCAGAATTATCCGAAAGTTTCGGTTCTTTTAAAACATATGCCTTTGCTGTTTTAAATGATGATGGTAGCATCCCAACTAATTTATATGAAGGTGGGAATCTACCGCCACAAACTTTACTTATAGCAAAAATGAGGCTTGGAGTTGGAATAAATCCAACACACTTTTTACAGGTTTATAGGGCAGACAAGAGTCATACTGAATATGTTGGAAGAGACTTTGGAGTAATCTTAGAACAATTTAAAGCATATACTAGCAACTGATAACGGAATGCAATTTGCTTATCCTGAAAAATATCTAAACCATATTTAAAGGATAAGCAATGAGTGTAGTTAGTTCAACTGATCAAAAATATAGTTCAATAATAAGCACCGCAAAAGAGCTAAAAGCTAAAAAAGAAGCAGGAGTTGTAAGCTTTTCAAGAATGTCCGATCCTATAACTTTTAAAATGGATAATCTTGAACTTGATAAGAATCCTGACATTGCAAAAAATACAGGTTTTGATACCACTGCACTATCTAAAAAATCCAAAATAACATATCCAAAAAATGAATTTATGTCTGACATGTTAAGCTCTACGGCATATGGATATAGTGTAAATTTAGCAGGCTTTATGGGAGCTGATTTTAATAAAGCCGCTGGACTTCCCGAGAATTTTAAGATACATAAAAGCACACTTGAAGAGATAGCAAATATCAGTCAAAGTAGCCATTTGTTTAATGTATTTAAAGCACCACATGAGCAAACCAAAATATATGAGAATATTGATATGGCAAATACTATAAAGCAATACTACAATATATTTAATCAAGTAGTAGGCAAAGATCTACCAAACAAAGAAGTCTATGGCATCGTAGATCTTTCAAGATTGCCAACTGGCTTTAGCTCAAATGGAGTAAAAGGTATCAGCTTTAAGCCACTAAATGCCCAAGCTGAAAAGATGATGATAGATAGAAGCAATGAAAAAGTAACCAATCTATACTATCCAAGTGATCAAGTAGCTGATAATGATGCCAACATAAAAAAGTTAGATTTTTCCCCAAAGAGTATGAGTACCGATCAAAATCCAAGTTGGCTAGCTTTCAACCCTGATATGTCACCATACCAAAGAGATGATGGATATACAAAAGAGGCTATCTTTATGAGCTTTTTAAAGAGTGCAGGACATACTGTGCTAGATGGCGGAGAGACTAGATTAGAGCCAGAAGTGTTTGTAAGGACAAGCCAAATGGCAAGAGCTACTGCAAAGCTCTTAGAAAAGATAAAAATGGAAGCTTCAATATTGCAAAATGAGCCTGAGAATATTAAGAACTACATTAAATTTTTATCTGAAAACAATGCGCTAGACATAAACAAGAGTGATAAAGAAACAATAAGTAGTATATTCTCATTACCTGATGGCAATAAGATTTTTAAGGACATGGCGTAGAATTTCATGTATAAAGGTAACTTGATATAGATCGATGCAAAATGGCAAAGGATATGAAATTTAAAGAAAACTATCCTGATTACAGACAGACACTAAAACAAGCAGGAGCAAATGAAGGCACGCACGGGCTAAGATACTCTTATGCAAAAAACAGATACATCGAGCTAAAAGAAAGCGAGTTATCAGAAAGGCAGACGCTAGCACAGATAAGCTTAGAGATGGGGCATTCTAGGACAGAGATTACGAGGCATTATTTGGTGGGTAATTTCTAGGTAGCAATTAGCTGCCTAGATTCTTTAATTATTTTTAAATTCTCTATTTATATCTTTAATATTATTATACGTTGATGCCTCTCCAAAATCATCCTCAAAATCAGAGATAATCTTTTTGATAGCATCTCCATATTGTATTTTTAAATTTATTTTTGTGATGTATCCTTTTTTAGCATAAAAACAAACATTGTCTAAATAATTTAATAGATCTTCCTTGGCAATCAATATTTTATTTTTTTTATCACTGTCGGCATCATTTTTATTAAATTTACTCTCACTTGCTAATCTAGCACAATCGGTAATCTTTTGACCCAATGTATAAAAGATATTTAGTTCATTTTGTGCTATATTTAATTTTGTGTTATCGTGTGCATCATTTAGGGCTTTTTTTGATATAAAATATGCAAGAATAGCTATAAATGGTATAGATATTTGCGATATTTTATAAGCAATATCTAACATATCACACATATCTATTTATTCTTTTTATTATCTTGTTTTGTAGCATTAGCATCTCCCGTATTTATATCCTGAATCTGCGAAACGACTACATTATCAGACGCTTGATTGCGTATAGTTTGTTTTTGTTGATCATTAGTGTTTAATGAATCCTGTATTATTTTCATAGAAAAACTTATATCTGCCGACTCGTTTGTTATTGCTAATTGACTATTTACATCGTTCAATAATACTTCTTTCCCCATAAAATACCTTTTAAAAAATTTATATATTATACTATAAATAATAACTATTAATGAAAAGCCTACTTTTCAATACAACTTTTAACAAATGCCTATTTTGCAACATCTCTACATATACAAAACGATCATCTTAAGCTTTCTATTGCTTAAAGTAGAAAAATCACTTAAGAAATCGGCAAAAATTTGTTTTTAAATAGAGAAAACTTAAAAAAGATAACTAATTTATACTACTACGCCTTTATATCAACATCTCTTTTTATACCAAGCATATCTACCAGGTATTTTCCAGCTGGGTTTTCATTTAGCTCTTTTACTAAATTTAAAGGTGGCATGCTAAATTTCAAAAAGCTATCCATAAAGTCTTTGCTCTTTTTACCATCTTTGTCTATCTCACCAAAGAGTAGCTTTAGCATTTTTAGATTATGCTCCATCATCTTTTTAAATGAGAGTTCGTCTTCTTCATCTGAATACTTACCGACAAACCCAGTCGTTAGATCTACATAGACAAGGTCTCTTTTATACTTAACATACTCTTGCATATATTCAGGCATACCAGCTAGATCAGAGTCGCTTGCTTTGTTGAAATTTGCTCCAAATTTCATCTCGCCCATAAGCTCGAACAGCTCAAATGCTCTATTAAATTCTTTGCTATCTATGCTCTTGTCATAGCCTTCTCTTTTGCCTCTTGCGGTTGTCTCCCCCTCTCTTACATCAAGGTTGTTGTTTATGACGGCTGCTATGAGGCCGCCTTTGGTTATTGAGCCGTCTTTATTAGTGTATTTCTCTCCATGCGGATCCATAAATATACCAATGACCGTGTTTTCTTTGCCACCATTGTTGTTGTTAAAGATATCTGTTGTTGGCTTTAGTGGCTGCCTGCCATCTCCGCCATCAAAGCTTGGGTTGAAAAAAAGCGTGCTTATCATCTGCTTATTTGACTCTTTGCCGTTAAAATCAGCCGCAGCCGAGCCAAATTCATGAATGGAGTTATGGATCTTGGTTACTTGCATACTTTGGCGGTTATAAGAAAAGCCTTGAGGGAAATTTCTTATCTCATCTAAGCTAAAGCTATCTTTTGAGTTTAGTGTGTCTTCGCCAACTACTTGGGAGAGGATTTTGTAGGCATTATTTACGGTTTTTAGTATATCGATGCTATCAAAAGCCCTTTGCATATAGTCAGGCTGCGTCTCTATCCTTACTAACGACTCCAGCGTGCTTGAGTGAATTTTATATCCGCTTGGTATGCCAGCTTGTTTATTAAACTCATCTGTAAAGTAGCCATCTTTATCTATCTTGTAGCCTAAAACTAGAGAGCTAGTTTGGTTGGTGGCTGTGCTAAGACTTGCCGCTTGCCTAGAATTTATGCTTGCTTTATAGCTTTGTGTATATGTGTTGTTGTTAAGTCCATTTAACATTTTCAAATCCTTCTTAAAAATAAAACCCTAGCTCAAGCCAGGGTTGTAATCTCAATTAAAAGCCAAGGCTCATAGTTAGTTGATTTCTAACAGCTTTTGAATTTATTAGTTCGTTTGCTATATACGGTTTGTTTGTTATGGTTTTTAGTCTCATAAGTTGGCCATTTACATTTTTAAAGGCTGCAACAGAGTAAGAATATTGTGGGATGCTACCAAAGCCATAAGGCTTATTTATTTTTGTTGCCACAACACCTAAGTATTCACCATTGCTATAATTAACTTGATTCATAACTTCTTGAAAATTACTTTTAGCATAGTATCCACCAGAACAACCATCTGGCATGTTAAGCCCACAAGATACCTTTTTTTCTTTTTCATATCTAGAAAAATCAACAAGTGCCACTGCTTGAGCAATATTTTGTGAAGTTTTTGGTAACGCTTGTATATTTATGCTATACCCACCATTAACTTGCTCTAGATCTAAGCTATTTAGTGTTTTCACACCAACTGAATTATTATCTGCGGCTCCATTTGTAGCTTTAGAAAGCAAATCATTTGCAAAGGCACCACTTAACATTAAAGCACTAGCTAGTGCAACTTTAAATAGCTTTTCCATTTAAACTCCTTGTTAAAAAATTGTTTTATTTTAGCATATTTATTGCTTTTTACTTTTAAAATCTTCCATTTTTTCTCTGATGATCGATCTTAGATATTGGGTTCTATTTGTTCTGGTTATATGTCCCATTTCGTCTAAAAAATCCAGCTCTTCACTAGACAAAAACATTGTCGTTCTTTTGTCGGCAGGATTAGCACTTTTTGGTCTGCCGCCAGTTTTTTTAGTTTCTTGCTTTTCGTCTTGTTCTTGAAAGCTTGCCGTGCTTAGTTCGTTTAGCTCTATCTCTGTAAGATCTAAATTTAATTTTGCCATTATTTATTATCCTTTATGTAATTAACGACTTTTTGATACATATCTATAAATGACTGATATTGTCTTTTTGAGAGATTGCTTTCATTGTATAGCTCTAAAAAACTTAGTCCAGTTGTTATAGCATTTTCAAATATTTTAGAGCTTTTTAAAATAAGAAATTTTGTGCAAGCTATGTTAGCAGCTTTTATCATTGCTACTGTTTCTTCTAGCTCTTTTTGAGAAGAGACATCTGTTATAAGGCCTAGTGTTTTGCAGCCAAGAGGTTTGATCTGTGATATGGTGCTTGCTGCTCTTTTAATGGAATTTGGGTTAGAAGTAATGGGAACAATAACAATACTACAATGTTTTAGTATCTCTAGCACTCCAGCCGAGGCAAATCCTCCAAAGTCATACATAGTATTTGGTTCAAAAATGCACTTATCTAATATTTTGCCATCTTTGTAAAACTGTGGCACCACAGAGTCATCATTGCTTTGCCATTTTAGTCCAAGATCTTTTGCCAAACTAAAACTAAGCGGCGTCTTTCCAACCCCACCCTTTAGTTGTAAAACTGCTAAATTCATATTAATCCTTTTTATCATATAGTATGTTAATAACATATTATATGATAATTATATTAATATAATATAAAACATATATACAATATTGTATTACATATATTGTATAAATACAACTAAACTTTCATCCTCTCATCAAATTCTTTTAAAACATCCATTATCTTACTTGCTAGCCCCTCAAGCGTTTGATCTTTTTTAAGCTCTAAATTTCTAAGCTTTAAAATCCTAGCTAGTATATCTTTTAGATCTTTTTTGCCAGATAGTATCTCATCATAATAAGCCTTTGGTATGCCTATCTCGCTTCTATCTTGTTTTGTAATTATTTCATAGTTTTTATACACACTAAGAGCCTCATCAGTTATCCTTGTTGTGCCACCTTGCAACACAAGACCTTGCTCGTTTTTTAAAAATGCGACAAAGATTTGCTCCTTAGTATAGCCTTGTTCGTTATCATACACAGACATATCAGGCTTGAAGTCATATCCAGCACTACTAACCCACATATAAGGGATAGTATGCTCAGTTATCATCACTTCTGGAGAGAAGTCAAGGAAATTTCCATTGACTTCTACATTTATATCTTTTAGATCATTCATTAGCTTACGTGCGTCGTCTGCGTCTTGTGCTGTTCTAAATACATGAGTTATCTTCTCATTGCTTCTATCGGTTAGCCCATCTAGCTCATCGCTAGTCATCCTACCCATTAGGTATTCAACATGCTCTATTTTTTTATCTTTTGAAAAGTAGCCCTTTGGCATCTTTGCTAGGTCCTCGGCTGAGTAAAATTCTTTACCCTTACTAATAACTCCAGCTGAAATTTGATCAAAAATTTTATAGTATTGCTTTATAGTGTCTGCTAGATCGATATTTGCAAAGCTATCCTCTCCAAATAGCGCATTATCCTTTCTTGTATCCATTAAAATATTTGTAAAGTTTGGGTGCTTTTGATTGTGTAGCACTATCGCATCAAGCGTGCTTTTGTGGATTTTAAAGTCCTGTGGCAGGCCTGCAGCCTTGTTAAAGTCAGCTCCCATAAATCCTTTAGCATCTACACTATATCCATAGCCCTCTTGTGAAGTAAATTTAGCCTGATAAAGAGAGTCGATACTGCTAGATGAAACAAAGTCATTCTTAGGAATAGTGGTTTGGCTGATCGAATTTATATTTGGAGTGTTAGGTAAGAAATTTGCAAAACCTTCGTTTTTTGTCTGTTTTTGGTAGTGCTGTTTTGTTAAGATGGAGTTATAAGAGACTTTCATAGCTTACTCCTTGAATTTAGCTTCAAAGAGTAAGCAAAAGTTGTGCCTATTTTTACAATCCCATTTTTTTCATATCATCTAATATTTTACCAGCTCCAACCCCTGCATAAGCTCCTGCTGGTTGGTTATCTCCTCTATACAGTTGTAAATAATACTGTTTTCTCCCATTTGTTCCAATCCTTACTTTAGCTACAACAAAATCACCATTTGTTACACTTAATTTTGGATCACTATAGCCCTCTCTTACTATATACGCAACTGATGGCATATAACCTCTATGGTCAAACTGTGGTTTTCTATCAAAATAGTAACCCCCTACAACCTGATTCATTTCACCATCGTTTAGCATTTTAACGCCAGTAGCATTATCTGCGACAACTCCATTTGTGACTTTTGATAAAAGATTATCATTTGCACTCAATCCAGCAACTACTACAGCACTTAGTAGCGCAACTTTAAAGATCTTTAGCATGTTGTCTCCTTTATAAAAGATTTCTAAAATGATATCACTTTTTTACTATATTAATGATAATTTAACTCAATATTATTTATAAGAATTTTTTATTATTTTTTAATCAAAAAGTGTAGGTTCTGTATCTTTTATAGTCTCTGCATTTTTAACAGCTATTTCAAGGTCTTTAATTGTATTAAACCAAAAGAAATTTATATCTGTTCCTGTTTTTGAAAAAAGAACCCTAATTTTTCCTTCATCGGAGCTTGTAGATAGAATTCTCCTTATATTGCTATCAATCATCACATATTTATCGTTAAAGCTAACTAGCTTTCTATCAAAAATCTCGATCTCTCTTAGTCCAGCATTAGTTAAATAGCTTTCATCTCCACCAAGCTGTTTTAGGTTGTCTAGTTCCTCAGAGGTGATAAATTTTATACTAAACGATAAGACTTTTTTTCCTTTTTTGCGTTCAGGATATATGCCTAGTATTTTAATGTCGGTCAGTTCATTTATTTCCTTTTTGGCCAACTCTAAAATATCAAACTGTAAATTTCCCCAACGCCTTTTATTTTTTGGAACTTCTAGCCAATCGCAAAATTCTTCTAACTCAAATTCTTTTTGCCTTGTTATATTTCTCAGATCTTTTAGAATTTGATATATCCTTATTGAATATTTAGAAGTCATATTTATAATATTTTTAATTTGGTATTTTGTAAAACTTTCAACTATTTTTAATAAATATGGGCGCATATAGTCATTAAATTTAAATTTGATTTCTCCTGTATCCTTGTCATATTTAAAAACTTGGTAAATAGGGTATGCTTCCCAAACCTTTTCAGTTTCTATCTCATAGACCTGCTTCAAAAGTGTTCTACAGACCGATTTTACAGTTCTAAAATCTAAATTAGTATCTTCACAAAAATCTTGTCTATCAAGTGTAATTTCTTTAAATTCATCGTCATTTTTGGCATCGATCGTAGTAATAGTGGCCAAAAAAACCTTCATTTCAGAGAGATTAAGCTTACTTCTACCCTTTGTTATTTTATCACTATGAACGATTATATTGCGATTTTTCATAACGCTCTTTTTTGTGGTTTAAGAATAAAATTATACTATTAGTGTCTTTAATTATACTTTATAATAATATATAGGATAATTCTCTTGCAAAGAAAGGATAATTGCTTACAAAGAGCGGATAATTCTCTTGCAAAGAAAGGATAATTGCTTACAAAGAGCGGATAATTCTCTTGCAAAGAAAGGATAATTGCTTACAAAGAGCGGATAATTCTCTTGCAAAGAAAGGATAATTGCTTACAAAGAGCGGATAATTATTGCATTCTAAGCCCCTATTTTAGGGTATAAATTTAGCCTACAAATTCTTCAAATTTATTTTTATATCAAATTCAAAAGCTGTCTTAAGAAAAACTAAAAACCCATTTGAATATGGCGAGATCTCTCCTTTGATCTTTTTAGCTCTACCATCCTTTGCCTTTCAGGTTTTTTTAGCTCTCGTTCAATTTCATATCCACAAGTGGTAATAGCTGCTGCAGTTTGCTTTTCCAGGCCTTCTCTAAATTTTCCGCCATATTGGTTGTTAATTCGTTGTATGCTTCCTGAAACAACTTCTCCATATCCTCCAAGCTTTTGTTTAGTGTCTCTTTGATTGTCAATAACTCTGTTTCTAATAAGATATAATTGTTTTGCAAAGCCTTGTAATCGTTCTCTAATTTGTGATATTCCGCTATTAAATATTCGTTCTTGCCATTCTCTAAGAGCTGATTTAATTCGATTTTGGTATTCCCTATCTCGCTCTGCTCTTTGTCTAAGTTGTCTAGTTCGTTCTTGTGTGTTAATAATATATTCTCTAGCTCTTGTTTGTATTTCTCTGCTAAGTCGCTGTAATATAGAGACGTTCTCGCTTTGCGCAAATTCTCGTAAGCTCCTTGCAGCTCTATATTTTCGTTCTGCTTGTTCTTTATCACGTCCTGTAATTTCAGAATTTCGTCTTGCAATCTCTCTATCTCGTTCAATAATTCGGTCTCTAACGCCGTCATTTATAGACCTCCATAATTCAGTTGTAAATATTGAGTTCCGTCCTTCATCTGTGATAGTGTTTGTGGTGGCAACACTAGATACCTCTCTGCTTTGCCAGTTGTTTTGTTGGCTTGTTCTGTTCGATAATTCACTGGAATTTGCCACTCGTTTAGCACTTTGTTCTCTTCTCTTAATCTCTCGTTCTCTGATTGATAATATTGTATTTCTGTCCGATTGAGCCAGAAACACGCTAAAAATCCTAGGCATAGAGATATCATTGCGATTGATAACACCAAGCCATTGAATATTTTTTCCGTTAAGCTTGGAGTAACTTGCTGTATTATCTCGCTTCTTATGTTCGCTATTTGCGATATTGTCGGAGATAGTCTGTTCTTTATATCGTTTTTGATTTCGTTTATCTCGTGTCGATATGAATTTTTCAAGTCTTGCTCTATTTGCGATACACTCTGCTTGTGTATCTCTATTAGCGTATTGTTGAATTCGTCTTGATTGGCTTTCGCCGAGCTCGCTAAGTCCTTTAAGGTCTGTGAATTCTGCACTGTAGATGCCTCCTTTTAGTCTAAATGGTTTTTTTTGATTTGGTATTTTGATACTTATGCCACTTTTTGGCTGCCTTGTAACTTCGTAGCCACTAGAGCTTAAAAGCTCTATTAGATGCGTGCGATTTATTATTAATCCTTGTGATACAAGATCTTTTAATTGATTGTCTAATTCTATAATTGTGTTGTGCTGCTCTATCGTAGCTTTGTGACGGTTCTGGTTATACTGATTTTTTGGATCGTCTGGGCTGATGAAATTATATTCATCGTTGATAGTTCTTTTCCATAAGTTAATATTTGTGCGATCACGCTTATCATAGTATGGGTTGAAACTTTTACCACTCACTAGATCAATTTTAGGGATTAGAAAATTTAGCTCTAGTCGTCCATCTTTATCGCTATGCTCTACCCAAAGAATATTTACTCGATCTTTCATATAATCACCGAGTAGATGTCGTTCAAAGTCTTTTATAATCTCTTGCTTTGTTTCATCGCTTATGTCACTGGCTTTTTCTGCAAACGACAACACTCCAAAGGTTGTTTTTTGCTTGTAGTGAATTTGACTTATAATAGCTCTAGTCTGTGCTTCATTACCTTTTAAGACTCGTGCTGTGCCTTGTTCTTGTCGTTCATTGAGCAAATAATTTACGCTGCCAAGTCCGCCGCCGTCTCTAGTTGGTAAAAATTTAACTATCATCGCTCAATATCTCATATAGTTCATTTAGGCGCTCCAGTGATTGATTTATTAATGAGAGTGCCACTCGGTCAAGACTATTATTTTGATTTAAACTCCTTGCTATCTGATTTAGGTTACTTCCTTGTCTCGATAGCTCCAAGATTAGTTCTTTAGTAATTGGTGTCTTTGTAAGTGGTCGCGAAAGCATCGAATTTATAGCAAATTTTGAAAATGTAACCCCACCTAATTTATCAAGCTTGTCTTGAATTTTTTCATTTTCGCTAGGTGTTAATCTTAAAATTTTGGTTATTGTTTTATTCTCTTTCATCATCATTCCATGCCATTAGAATAAGAAATGCCACTAAGCCACCCCAAAATAGACCTAAAAACCCAAAAAAGATCGTAAATTTGTAGTGATACTTCGCAAAAATAAATCCATACAAAAAGAATCCTAATCCAAAAAATATAGCAAGATTAAGATACTGAAATCTACTCATTTTTACTACTCCTAAGCAGCTCTTTACAAAAGGGGTTAAGGGGGATTTTCCCCCTTACGAGCACCCGCAGTATATACAAAACCGTCAGGATTTTGTATATACAAGGGGTATGCTCGCCCAGCATTTTATTATGAAGCATTATAGCATAACTAGAATAGATTGCAAATAATATTTAGACTATGGTATAATCTCACACAAAAAGGAAAATTTTTGGAAAAGATAAAATTAAAGATTGAGTTATTATCCAAAAAGATTGATATAGTAAAAAGCAAACTTTTAGTATTTTCTGCTGGGATAGCTGGATGTTGGGCTTTTATATCTTCTCATTATAATAATGTTGATTTTTTGGTTATAATTTCACTGATTTTGATTTTTGTGTTCGGATTTGGAGTTGGGATGAATTTATTAAAATTTAGTGACCTGACGCAAAAGCTTGATGAGCTAGATAAGGAATTAAATAATGAATGATATTAGTTTAGTAGTGCCATTGGTATTGCTTGTGAGCTTCGTAGTTGCTTATTTTTGGCATAAGAGTGGCAAAAAGACACCAGATTTTTTTTAAATTTTAAAGCATTTGATGGATAAAGATATAAATAAAATTGTTAAAAAGTCGATATTAACTTACAAAAATCTAAATTATTAAAGGAATTAAAATGAGAAGTCTTTTTAAAACCACACTATTAAGTGTTTTACTGCTTACCAGCTCAAACGCAAAAGATCTATTAGACTTAGCTACAAATGGAGCTATTAGTCAAGGTGACGTAAAAACCCTAAACAATAATGAAATGAAAAATGTTAAGGGTGGATACTTAGTGTATTCAGATGTAATTGAACGTTTGAATATAGGTATTACAATAGCAATACCAAATGATGCTTTTGAATTAGGTGCTTATAGAGATGAGGAAAGCAAGAAACTACTTTATTTGTATCCTGATGCTACAAGAGGGCTATGTGGATATAATGAAAATAAGTGTTATGAGAATGATGCAACTTTTAGTCACTATGAAAAAAATAAAATGAGATTACTTCAATATGCTCAAGCGCTAGGTGAGTATAAATTATCAGAAGGATTTCTTTTAGCTTTTATTGTTAAAAGAAATATAGGTGTTTCAAACCTTGGAAAAAAATATACATATTTTACGTATCAAACAGCAGCATATAATTTAAAAGATGCAACCATACATCCGATAAGCTCAAGTGCAAATTTAGAAAATCCAATAGTAAAAGAACTTAGAGATCATACGCAATTGAATTTAGAAAAACAACTTGGCGGATTAAAAATTTACTAGGATATTTATGATGCAAATTTCTAATCTGTCGTCACCTCTTTTTGATCTTTCCAATGAAAATATCGCTAGAGCGATGGGATTTAAATTTCAAAACATTAATGAGATTTATAATGATAAAGTAGGTGAATTGAAGGCATCTGATTATTTAAAGCTTGATGATGCAAATAGAGCAAAGGTGCATGATAGAAATGCTTATCCACTTACGGGTTTTACAAATGGTAAAGAAGCAAAAGTAAGCATTATTGGTAAACTTATGGGGTATGATAATACTATCTCAAAAGAAGATATAAGGGAGCTTAAAAAATTTATAGATGATAGTGGTGTATTGGGACTTGAGAAAAACCCAGCATTTGAACCAAAAGGGATATTTAAAAAAGATACATTAAATAGTGAAAAACTTAGTGTTGATGATTTTATAGATCAATTTGCTAATAAAAATATCCTTTCTTTTATATCTTACGGCGGAAGTAAAACAGCTGAATTGCTTGATAGTGATATGAGTATTGATGAGTTTAAGGGCAAATGGGCCAAATTTGCTCTTGAGAAGCGATTTGGGGTAGAGCTTGATGAAGATCTTGCAAAAGAAACAATGAATGTTGTGAACGAGATTGAAATTCAAAGGGATAAAGACGAGATAAAAGAAAAAAATTTAAACCCATACAAATAACCAAAAAATCTAAAACTTATGATATACAAGCCGATGAAAAATTTAAAGAATTTTATAAATTTATAAAAACTGAATTTGATAATGGCAAAAATATATTTGAGATTTTAGAAAAAATTGCAAAGACAAAAGTAGATAAAATCGCATAAAGGACTAAATTTGAAACAATCATTACTTCTAGCTTCACTACTCACTACTCTTGCATTAGCATCAGATCCTATCACGATAGATAGCCTTTATAAACAGCAGGTTGGATTAAGAAGTGTTACAAATTTGTCTTTGCTTAGCAGCGGCAATCCTAACGTATACACAAGCACTCCAAATCTTGTAATAAATGGTGATCCAGTTGTTTGGGATGACACAAAGCAACTAACTCTTACCCAGACGCTTATGTATGCTCTTACTTCAAAATTAGATGTTTTAACGTCTTTTAGTGGAAGTTACAAGAGAAGCGAGTATATGGATTATTTTACCCTCGAACCAAAAAGTGAAAGCAAAACTCAGTTTGACTCTGTATGGCTAGGTCTAAATTATAGAGGAGATAGAATTGGCGAGCTAGTGCCTATGCTTACTCTTCAGACAGCACTTTATCAAAGAGAAAGTGCGCTTAGACAGAGTAAAAATTTTAGCTTTAAGTCTTATTCAATAAAAGGCAGCCTAAAAGGATATTCTGATCCAGTAATTTATAGCATATATACTGGATTTGGCTACAACGCAGATAGAAAATTTGACTTTGCGAAGCTAAATTATGGAAATACTGTGTTCTTTGGCGGAGATTTGTCTATCGTTTTAAGTCCAAAGATCACACTTGATCTTGGCATCGAGCAGAGATTTCAAACAGCAAATAAAATAAATGATAGAAAAACTACAAATCTTAGATCTATTCCAACTTATAGTGTAGGATCTACTTATAGTTTTAGTAATGACACTTCCATATCTATATCTGCTAGTATGGGTGGCTCTAGCGCAGCACCTGATAGTATATTTGGTATTAGCATTTGGCAAAAATTCTAAAACTATTTTTTTGTGCAGCGGCGGCATCTTTGCCACTTTATGCTGGTTTTGCTGTTAGATCATACGAAGAGCTAAGAAATCAAGATGTAATTAGGCAAAACTATGAAGAGTCTTGTGGTGCAGCATCATTAGCAACACTTATTAATACGCTTGATTTTAAAATTCTAACAGAAAAAGACGTCATAGAGCAGATGGATAAAGGCGATAAAAAACTAAATACCGATATGGTGAGTTTTTTGCAGTTAAAGCAAGCTGCTGCTAAGCTATCCTATGACTCTGAGGGTTATCAGCTCGATCGTGCTACTTTTGAAAAGATAAACTTGCCAGTCCTGGTAAAGATAGAGGATGATCCTCGTTTTCCTCATTTTGTGGTTGTGATAAATCATCAAGGCGATTTTATAACCATCCTTGATCCAAGCTACGGCAAATATATAAGTTCAAAGGATCAGTTTTATAATATATGGGATAAACATAAGCAAGGGGGCTATGTCTTAATCCTTGGTCCAAAGAACGATATACATAGAGAATATAAGCTCGACTTGCCTATAGATAATAAAGCACTATTTGATAAACTCTAGTCAAACCATCTTATTTAAAATTTGCTTCTTGTCTATCTTTTGCATAAGCTCTAAGACATCTATGCCTCTTTTTTCTTTGAAATTTAAAAGCTCTCTTGCATAGAGAAATTTTTGATCCTTATTTATATCATAGGTCTCATACTTCTTCTTAACCTGCATAGGTTTAAATTTCTTCTCACTTTGCTCTTTAGCAAAATTTGCATTGTATTCTTGTTCTTCTTTGTGTAGTTTAGCTAGAAATTCTTTATGCTCTTTTGTAGTTTTTTCTACGTCTTCTCTATAAAGCTTCTTAAACTCTTCTATACTTAGATCCGCTCTAACAAACAAAGCAGCGCCATCATTACTCATCATAGTGCCTTCTGGAAATGATTTTACAAAATCTTCTAGCTCGGCCTCTTGTTCTGCTGTGCCAAGACCAATCATAAAGCCATTTATTGTTGGCTTGCCATCAACAGAGTTTGTAAGTAGCCAATCCATATAGCTTTGTAACTCTCCAATTCTAAATTCTTCCATAGTTTCTGGAGGATATTTTGATGCTAAAGCTCTTCTTTCTTTCATGGGATAATCAGACAGCATATTATCTATTCGATTTATAGTATCTGTTATCCAGCCCTCTTTACTTTGGTCTATATCAATAAATTCTTTTACATTATCAGTCCAGGGTCTAAACATATACTTTGAGTAATCAAATTTCTCTTCGCTGACGCTTTTGTCTTTCTTACCTTCTTTGTTTATATTTTCTGTTGTATTTTCTTTTTGGATAGTGGTTTCTTGTATCGGTGTGTTGCTAAGTCCGTTTATGCTAGTTATCATTTCAGCTCCTTTGAAAATATATGGGAGCCTACAAATTTAAAC
>NZ_JH414889.1:103453-104078 GCF_000238755.1 Campylobacter sp. 10_1_50 | reverse complement strand
ATTAAAAGCCCTATCTTTAGGGCTTACTCTCTTTTTCAAATCAAACAAAAAAATATTCTTTTTGCCAAAATTGGGTAGATTTGACACAGTGACAAATGATAAATTGCCATTAAATTGCATAAAAGGAGCAAAGAAATGGCAATAACTACAACTGGGTTTCAAGCCCCAGCTACAAAACGTGAAGGCTTAAAGCCCTCAGTCTATGAAAACATAATCTTAATAGGTGCTGACGAGACGCCTATACTTAAACTTATTGGCACTTCAAGTGTTAAAGGTATAGAGCACTCTTGGCTAACTGACAGCTTAGCTGCCCCAAAGAAAAACGCACAGCTAGAGATTTCTGACTTTGACGATCAGATCAAATCAAGTGTGCAAAAGACTTCAAATGCAGTGCAAATTTTTACTTCAAACGTTAGTGTTTCAAGAAGTATGCAAGCAGTGGCTACTTACGGCGGTAAAGAGTTAGAGCGTGAGACAGCTAAAAGAGCAAAAGAACATAAGCTAGATATGGAGTATGCTATTTTTGGTCTTGGTCGTGATGCTGATGTTAAAAAGAGTGTGTTTAAAGCACCAACTGTTAGAACTGACGCAACAGCGGGTGAAATGGCAGGCTTATTTTACTTCT
>NZ_JH414889.1:52664-102919 GCF_000238755.1 Campylobacter sp. 10_1_50 | reverse complement strand
GAAAAACGACACAGCTAGAGATTTCTGACTTTGACGATCAGATCAAATCAAGTGTGCAAAAGACTTCAAATGCAGTGCAAATTTTTACTTCAAACGTTAGTGTTTCAAGAAGTATGCAAGCAGTGGCTACTTACGGCGGTAAAGAGTTAGAGCGTGAGACAGCTAAAAGAGCAAAAGAACATAAGCTAGATATGGAGTATGCTATTTTTGGTCTTGGTCGTGATGCTGATGTTAAAAAGAGTGTGTTTAAAGCACCAACTGTTAGAACTGACGCAACAGCGGGTGAAATGGCAGGCTTATTTTACTTCTTGGCTAAAGGCTCAGCAGCGTTTGCAAGTGGCAAGCGTGGTAACGTTGTAGCATTTGATAGCTCAGGCGACTGGAAAGGCACTCCAGCAGCACTAACTGAAACTATCTTGTCTCAACTACTTCAAAACATTTGGAACGCAGGCACAACTCCAAAAGATATGTTTATCGGTGCGGAATTAAAACCAGCTATCAATAAAATAGTGTTTAGATATCATTCTTGACATCAAATAATTATTTTAATATTAAAATTTATCGCTGAAAAATTGATATTTGGTATCACTAAAGCAATAATATCTATGCTTTTAGAGAATTTAGTTTGAATATAGCCAACAAATTTGCTGGCATAGCAAATTTGTATGGTTTTCAATTCAAAATATCCAAAAATATTTCACTAATTTTGACCTATCTTTTCTTCTAGAAATTCCAAAATTTCTTGTGATTTTTCATTTAGTGACTCTTTTGGGATCTGCAAGAAGCTGCCTTCTTTTAAGATCAAAGCTATAAAATCATCCGTTTCGCAAGTCCCAAGAAACGCACCATATGAAAAATGAACCGTGCTCGTTGCTGTGACAAACAAGACCTCATCATCATATATAACGATCTCTTGTTCGCGCTCAACATCGATTTTTGAGTAAATGGCTCTAGTAAATAAAACTGGTTTAACTATAGTCGCATAAATATAGAGCAAGACTATGCCGACACAAAGAACAATGGCTAAATTTTTTGCCAAAAAAAGAGATGTCAGTTATATCCGAAAAAACTGTTAAGTCGTTCTCAAAAATGTCAAAAAGCACAACCAAAGCTACTGCGCATAGCGCAGCAAATGGCAGCTCGATCGCTCTCATCAAAAATACAAATTTATTCTTCTTATATACGGTGCTTGAAACCTTGCGTAGTAGTTTTTTAAATTTAGCATTGTTTTTTATACTAAATTTCGCTCTAAATTTTTCATTTTGCATGTTATTTCTTTAAATTTTGCCTAAATTTCATCCGTGGCTATCTCTATCTTGCTTGCATCAACCAAGCTGCCATCTATGATGATCTCCTCTATCTTGCCAGCTCTTATGATGCCACTTTTTGGATTTTTTACGCTTTTTATGCTGCTTTTTGTGCTCACATCGACGCTTGAATACTCAAAAGCAAGGCTTGTGTCCATAAAAATGCAATCTTTCACGACCAAATTTTCCACATAGCAAAGCGCTTGCAAGCTCTTTATCGTGCAGTTTATGAGTGTTACATTTTTAGCGTTCCATGCTAGGTATTCGCCTGAGATGAGGCAGTTTTGTGCGACCACGTTTTCGCAGTTCCAAAAGGCATCTTTTGAGATGAGCTTTGAGTTTGTGATGCAAAGATTTTTGCAACTATCAAAGCAGTAGTTGCCGTCTAAGCTTAGCCCGTCAACCTCTAAATTTTCGCTATTTGCCCCGAAGTAATCCCCTTTTGCAAAGACGTTTTTTATCTTCACGTTCTCGCACCCCCAAAGTGTCTCGGCAGCGTCTGAGAAATTTACATTTTCAAGTGAAATTTGCGAGCTTTTTCTAAAGCTTTTTGGTGCATTGATGACCAAGTCTTTAAAGCTTAAATTTGTGCTGTACCACATGCCAGCCCTTGCTAGAGGCTCCAAGTATCCGCCATTTAGCGTGATATCGCTTGCGTACCAAAGTGGATATTTGTAGGCAAAAACGCACTCATTTAGCTTTAAATTTGAGCTGTGTTTTAGCGGCGACTCGCCATCTTCAAAGATGCAGTTAGTAAAATTTAGTCCCTTTGCCCCAAACATCGCGCGTTCTCCTGTGAAAATTTCAGCGTTTCTCTCTTGCATTTTTGTCCTTTATTAAATTTTTCTCTCAAAATTATACTGATTTTCTCAAAATTTATTGAAAAATGCCATTAAATTTACTTTAAAGACGCAAAGCGTTATAATCGCCCCAAAAAAGGAGCAAAAATGGGTTTAAAATCAGACTCTTGGATAAGGAAAATGTCGGTTGAAAAGAAGATGATCGTGCCATTTGCCGAGGAGCAAGTGGGGCGTGGCGTCGTTAGCTACGGCGTTTCTAGCTATGGCTACGATATCCGCGTGGGCGATGAGTTTAAAATTTTCACAAACATCGGCGGAACCGTCGTTGATCCAAAGAATTTTGATGAGAAAAATGTGGTTGATTTTAAGGGCGATGTCTGCATAGTGCCGCCAAATTCTTTTGCTTTGGCGCGCACGATCGAGTACTTTAACATGCCTGATAACGTGCTAGCGATCTGCCTTGGCAAGAGCACATACGCAAGGTGCGGCATCATCGTAAATGTGACACCTTTTGAGCCGGGATTTAAGGGACATATCACGATAGAGATCTCAAATACGACGCCGTTACCTGCGAAAATTTATGCAAACGAGGGCATCGCACAGGTGCTATTTATCGAGGGTGATGAGCCTTGCGAGGTGACTTATGCTGATAAAAACGGCAAATACCAAGCCCAAGAAGGCATTACACTACCTAGAATTTTGAAGTAATTTTCATGCCTTTGCGACCTTGCAAAGGCTAAATTTATCGCCCACTTTTTATAAAAACCCTAAACAATAACGAAATTTTGACGAAATAGAAGCTAGAAAGAGCAGAGCTTTGATAAACAAATTTTAAATTTGGCACAGCTTTTGCTTAAAAATTTATAAAAAATAATTCAAATTAGCCATTTATAAATCAAAAAATGACTAGCAAAAAGGCGCAAAATGTTTAACAACAAATCGATATTGATCACCGGCGGAACAGGAAGTTTTGGTAAAAAGTACACCGAAATTTTGTTAAAAAAATACAAGCCAAAAAGGCTAGTTATCTACTCACGCGATGAGCTAAAACAATATGAAATGGCTCAAATGTTTAAAGACAAGGCCATGCGTTTTTTCATCGGCGACGTGAGGGACTATAAGCGCTTAAGAACTGCGATGAACGGCATAGACTACGTCATCCACGCAGCTGCGATGAAACACGTACCAATCGCAGAATACAACCCAATGGAGTGCATCAAAACAAACATAGATGGCGCTCAAAACGTCATCGACGCCTCTTTGGAGTGTGGTGTTAGCAAGGTGATCGCACTCTCAACTGACAAAGCGTGCAACCCTGTAAATTTATATGGAGCTACAAAGCTAGCGAGCGACAAGCTCTTTGTCGCTGCAAATAACATCGTTGGAGACAAAAAAACAAGATTTAGCGTCGTAAGATATGGAAATGTCGTTGGTTCTCGTGGATCAGTCGTGCCACTCTTTAAAAAGCTGATCGCACAAGGAGAAAAAGAGCTTCCTATCACGCATGAGAAGATGACTAGATTTTGGATCACGCTTGAACAAGGTGTAAATTTCGTCCTTAAAAACTTTGAGAGGATGAAAGGCGGCGAAATTTTCATACCAAAGATCCCGTCAATGACGATGGTCGATCTTGCAAAAGCCCTTGCACCAGATCTTGGCGTCAAGATTATAGGTATTCGCCCAGGCGAAAAGATGCATGAGATGATGATATCAAGAGACGACGCGCATCTTACATACGAATTTGATGATTACTACGTTATTAGTCCGTCTATTCAGTTCTTAACAGCGCAAGACTTCTCGACAAATGCCCTTCATCAAAAGGGCAAACCAGTGAGCGAGGACTTTGAATATAGCTCAAATACAAATAAAATTTGGCTCGATAGAGCAGGTCTTCTTGAGATGATAGGAGATGCTAAATGATACCTTACAGCCGTCAGCAGATCACAGAAGAAGATATCAAAGTAGTAGCAGATGCGTTAAGAGACGACATCTTAACAGGTGGCCAAAAGGTCAGTAAATTTGAAGAGGAGTTGGCAAAGTATGTTGGCGTAAAACACGTGATCGCTATGAACTCAGCCACTTCGGCCCTTCACGTAGCCTATCTTAGCCTTGGCGTAAAGGACGGTGATGAAGTGATCACGACGCCTATCACCTTTGCAGCCACTGCAAATGCGGCTTTGATGGCAGGAGCACAGGTCAAATTTTGCGACGTAAAAGCAAATGGCAACATTGACGAAGAGAAAATTCCAGCTCTTATCACGCCAAAGACAAAAGTGATAACAGCAGTCGACTATGGTGGCAACCCAGTAGAGCTAGATAAGATCATAAATTTAGCCAAAAAGCACGGTATAAAAGTGATAGACGACGCCTCTCACGCTCTTGGTAGCGTGCAAAACGGCATAAAAGTGGGCGTTAAGGCTGATATTAGCATATTTAGCTTTCATCCAGTAAAGCCTATCACCACACTTGAGGGCGGCGCACTTGCTACAAACGACGATGAGCTAGCAAGGCTTGCAAGGCTTTATAGAAGCCACGGCATCACCAAAACAAAGCTTTGGGATAGCGATATGAGCCTACTTGGATACAACTATAGGATCACAGACGTGGCCTGCGCTTTGGGGCTTAGCCAGCTAAAAAGACTGGACGACTTTATCGTTAAAAGAAATGAGATAGCTAAATTTTATGATGATAAATTTAGTGGGTGCGAGTATTTTAAAACTATAAAGATCCCAGCAAATACAACTAGCTCAAGGCACCTATATCCAGTACTTTTGGATGAGAAACTTTGGGATAAAAAAGAGCAAATTTTTGAAGCGCTTTTACAAAAAGGCGTTGGCGTGCAGGTGCACTACAAGCCAACATATAAATTTAGCTTTTATAAAGCGCTCCTTGGCGAAATTTCACTGCCAAATGCGGAGAAATTTTATAGTGCCGAGCTTAGCATCCCATGCCATCACGGCATGAACGTGGATGATGCTAAATTTGTTGCAAGCACGCTTTTTGACGTGCTAAAAAGTTTTAGCGAGTAAAAATGATCTGTATCATCCCAGCAAGAGGCGGCAGCAAGAGAATACCTGGCAAAAATATCAAAGACTTTTTAGGCAAGCCTTTAATCGCATATAGCATCGAGGCTGCGTTAAATTCTAAAGTTTTTAGCGAAGTGATCGTAAGCACCGATGATGAAATGATCGCAAATGTGGCTAGAAAATTTGGAGCTAGCGTGCCATTTTTTAGAGAGGCTAGCCTAAGCGATGACTACGCGACAAGTACTGACGTGATAAAAGACGCGATAAGGCGCGTAAATTTTGGCATTAGTGACGTCTGCTGCCTTTATGCTACAGCACCACTCATAACGGCTGAAATTTTAAAAGAAGCCGCAGACGAGTTTAAAAAGCAGGAGTGTAAATTTTTATTTTCAGCGACTGCGTTTGATTTTCCTATACAAAGGGCGATAAAACTTGATGAAAATGCTAGAGTTAGCATGTTTTATCCGCAGTTTGAAAAGACACGCTCGCAAGATCTTGAGCCTGCGTTTCATGACGCTGGGGCATTTTATTTTGGTAAAAAAGAGGCTTGGTTGGAGTGCAGTGCCTTGTTTGCGCCACATTCAAAGGCGTATTTGCTGCCAAGAAATTTAGTCTGCGACATCGATACGCTAGAGGATTTTGAGTTTGCTAAAAAGCTTTATTTGATAAATAATGGAAAGATTTGATTGAAAGAATTTAAAGGACTCCCCCTGCTAAAAACGCTCGTGCGTGCTGATAGTAGCAGCAAGATAGGGCATGGGCACATTAGGCGAGACCTTTTGCTTGCTAAAAAATTTAGCGACATCTCATTTGCTTCACTAAGACTAGATGGTGATATTTTTGATGAGATAAACTACTCTAAATTTAGCTTAACAAGTGGCGAGATAGATGAGCTTTGCGAGCTTATAAAAGATAATAAATTTGAGCTTCTTATCATCGACCACTACGGCTTTAGCTTTGAAGACGAAAGAGCTATAAAAGAAAAAACCGACGTTAAAATTTTATCATTTGACGACACTTATGAAAAACATTTTGCAGACTATATTTTAAATGTAAATTTATATGCGCAAAAGGCAAGATATGAGGGGCTTGTAGAAAAAGGCTGCGAGGTATTTTGTGGGAGTGAGTTTTTGCTAGTTAGAGATGAGTTTTATGAAGAAGCGCAGGTAAAAAGGGGGAAAATTTACGACTACGCTATCATTCTTGGAGGCACTGATATCTCAGGGCTAAGTGCTAAAATTTCAGAAAAACTGCTCTTAAAAGGGCTAAAAGCAGCAGTCATAACAACTAGTGGAAATAAAAACTTAAGCGCACTAAAAGAGCTATCTAGTAAAAACGAAAATTTTAGCCTTTTTGTAGATAGTAAAAATGTAGCAAGGCTGATGAACGAAGCCAAAACGCTCATCATAACAGCAAGCTCGCTTGTAAATGAGGCTTACGTTTTGGGAGCTAAATTTAAAGCCATTTGCGTAGCGGATAATCAAAAAGAGATCTTTGCTTGGCTAAAAGAAAATGGATATGAAGCTTTTTGGGGAGATGAAATTTGCTTGAGCTTATAAATTTTACCTCGCTTAGTGGCGAGCAAAAACTGATGGTCTTAAAGTGGCGAAATGACGAGCGTATAGCCAAATTTATGAAAAACAAAAGCGTTGGCAAAGAGGAGCATTTTGCTTTTTTAGAGAGATTAAAGAGCATTCAAGATAAGATCTACTTTTTAGTAAAAGACGAGGGTGAATTTATCGGAGTGGTGAGCTTCGTTGATATAACGAAAGAGAGTTGCGAATTTGGCGTTTATAAAAACCCAGAGCTAAAAGGAGTGGGTAAAAAGCTGCTTGATCTCATAAAAGACTACGCTTTTTTTACATTAAAAGTTGGCTCGCTAAAGGCAAAAGCTTATAATAACAACAAAAAAGCGCTCGCACTTTATGAAAATTTTGGCTTTAGGATCTATGCAAAAGATGGTGAGTTTAGCTATCTTGAGCTAAAAAATAAAACGGACTAGCGGATGAAAATAGGAAATTTTGATACAGACAAAAAGGTCTTTATAATAGCAGAGCTCTCTGCTAATCACAGCGGTAGCCTAAAAACGGCGGTAGATACGATAAAGGCGGCTAAGCGCGCTGGAGCTGACGCGATAAAGCTTCAGACATATACGCCTGATAGCCTGACTCTAAATTCGCACCTAGACGACTTTGTCATAAAAGGCGGACTTTGGGATGGGAGAAATTTATACGAGCTTTACCAAGAGGCGCTAACGCCAAAAGAGTGGCATGCTGAGCTTTTTAAAGTGGCAAAAGAGGAGGGGCTTGTCTGCTTTTCAAGCCCATTTTGTAAGGAGGACGCCAACTTTTTAGAGCAGTTTAACCCGCCAGCTTATAAGATCGCAAGTTTTGAGGTGACGGACTATGATTTTGTAGAATTTGTAGCCAAAAAAGGCAAGCCCATCATCATCTCAACTGGCATAGCCTACGAAGAAGAGATACAAGCCGTGGTGCAAATTTGCAAAAATGCAGGCAATAGCGATATCGCCCTTTTAAAATGCACTTCAAGCTACCCAGCACCGCTAAATGGTATGAATTTGCAAACGATAGCTGATATGAGAAAGAAATTTGGCGTAGAGGTCGGCTTTTCTGATCATACATTAGGCGTGACAGCTCCAGTTGTTGCGGTTAGTTTGGGTGCTAGGATAATTGAAAAGCATTTTATACTTGATAAAAGCGTAAAAAGCGTTGATAGCGCATTTAGTCTTGATGAGAACGAATTTGCTCTTATGACAAAATGCGTTAGAGAGGCCGAGGAGCTTTTGGGTGTGGTAAACTACGAGCTAGATGAAAAAGCGGTTTTAAATAGGAGATTTTCACGCTCACTTTATGCAAGCGCAGATATAAAAAAGGGTGAAAATTTTAGCGAGCAAAATATAAGGAGCGTGCGTCCAGGGTACGGCCTGCACCCTAAATTTTTAAAAGAGCTGATCGGCAAAAAAGCAAAAAGAGATATAAAATTTAGCGAGAGGATAACAAAGGAGGATCTAATATGAGTGATGAAAACAAAGTTTATAAACTAGATGACCTTGAGGTACATAAAAACAAAAAACGTAAAAAGATAGATGAGGCGAAGCAAAAAGTACTTGAAAGTAAGATGACAAATATACAAAATCCTATCTTTCAAAAAAACCTCCAAGCGCTCTTTCAACAAGATGAAATTTTAGCTGCTAAGCTTTGGGGTATGGAGACAGCAAAGGACTTTGATATCTTTGTTGGTAAAGATCCGATAGATATAAATTTGATAAATAATAAAACCTTAAAATATGTCTATGAAAGCCCAGTAAATGACACGCTTGTCTCTCTTGAAAATTTAGAAAAAGAGTATAAAAGATATCCGATGATGTTTTTTTATGGTCTTGGAAATGGCATCTTATATAAAGCCCTTTTAAAAAATGAAACTCACAAAAAGATAGCAGTTATCGAGCCAGAGATAGATATTATTTATGCCACGCTTAACGTTGTTGATCTAAGCAGTGAGCTACTTAGCCATAGGCTTGTCTTGTTTTATTCAGAATTTGCAAGCTATACGCAGTTTTATTTCCTAATAACCGTTCCAGAATTTACATCTTACGCAAAGACTTACGATCTTCATATTCACTCACCATTTTACGAAAGTTATAGTGAAGATATCTTAAGGATAAACTCAGACTTTGCAAAGGCCATCTCTCAAATGGTCGTGGCTCATGGCAATAGTATCGATGATATGCTTATAGGCATCAAGCATCATATACAAAATATTCCGATCATGCTTGAAAACTATTGCTATACGCAGCTTGTTTTAAAGCGTTATGAGCTAAATAAAACAGCTATTATTGTAGCAACCGGGCCAAGCTTAGATAAGCAGCTTGATACACTTAAAAAATTTGTGCCTTATGCTACTATCATAAGCCTTGATGCTTCGTATCCTATACTAAAAAAACATGGCATCGTGCCTGATTATGTGACATCCATCGAAAGAGTTGAGGCGACATCAACATTTTTTAGTACTCGCGATAAAGAATTTGATAAAGATATCTACTTTGTCGTAGCCTCTTTAACGCATCCTCAAACTATAAAAAATATCTTGCCAAGGCGTCTTGTTCTTACTATGAGACCGCAGCAAAGCGAAATCGCTTTTAATATGAAAAAATATGGCTACTTAGGGATCGGTCACTCAACAGCCAATCAAGCATTTCAGCTAGCTTATGCATTAGGTCATAAAAATATAGTTCTGATCGGACAAGACTTAGCCTTTGCACCAGATGGTAAGAGTCATGCCACAGGACATGCCTTTGCTCAGGCTGATGAGTACTTATATGTAAAGGCTTACGGAGGAGAGGGCGAAGTTAGGACTACTTATATCTGGGATAAATTTAAAAACCAGTATGAAAAAGATATAGAACAGTCTTCTAAAGAGGGATATGTCACATATAACTGCACTGAGGGTGGAGCTAGGATAGAAGGGAGTATAGAAAAACCATTTTTAGAGACTATGAATGAGCTTTGTAAGGATAAAATACCTAAAAAAGAGCCAAATATCTCTAAAATTTCAGAAAAGCAAAGAAGCAAGGATTTGTTAAAAGCATATACCTATATAGCCAAAAAAGTTAAAACGCAAAAAGAGGCTAAGAAAAAGATAGAAGAGGTATTTTTAGAGCTAGTGCCGAAGATAGATGAGCTAATAGCAAAAAAAGAGGCAGGTGAAGTTAGCGAAAAGATGTTTTCTAAACTTGTTAAAATAACTTCTAAACTAGATAAGCTAAAAACATATATGAGTTCTAAAAAACATAAAATGTTTTTAGACAACATTCTTCAAATTTCTATATATTTTCAAGAGCTTGAGCTTGCTAAAATTTCAGTAGCTCCTAGCGATACTAAGATTCAAAAAGTAAATAAGCTACTTGAGTGGGTCGAGATGCACAAGTACTGGATGTTCTCTGCAGCTGGAGGCATAAATGCTGATATAGAGGTAACTAAAAAGGCTTCAAAAGCGCTTATAGCCGAGCTTAAAAAAAGAAATCTTATAACCAAAAATGAGATAGGAAATGCGAAGGAAAATTTTACACTAAGCATATAAACTAACTTGCAAGTAGAGTTTTCTACTTGCATCTTTCTTCATTTAACTCACTAAATTTTATAAATTTCATGGTCCCTAAAAAAGTAAAAATGCAAACCTCTTAAACTAAACTAGCTAAAAAGGTTATAACTATAAATTGATTAATGTCTTGGTATTTTAGTAGATTAAAACCCCAAAGACTAGCTTTGGGGCTGGGGGTTTGCGTATTGTAAAAGCATTAACACATTTAAGGCTTTGCTACTGCTACAAAGTCTTAAAATTTAAAAGCCACTATTATAGTAGCTTTTACAAAACCTCATTTGCTACTACTATTGTAGAAGTTTCATTACATTTTGTTGAACGCTGTTTGCTTGACTCATAGCATAAGCACCTGATTGAGCTAGGATGTTATGTTTTGAGAAGTTAGCAGACTCGCTAGCAAAATCTACGTCCCTGATTTGTGATTCTGCTGATTTTACGTTAACTTGAGTTACAGTTATGTTATTAACTGTAGCTTGAAGTTGGTTTTGAACTGAACCAAGGTCTGAACGAACTTGATCAAGTGTTTTTTGAGCTGACTCAGCGATACTCATAACAGCCATCGCACCGCGAAGTGTCATAACACCTGCAGATTGATTTGATGTCATAGCAGCTTTGCTCATTCTTTGGAAGCCCATAGCAGCAGCTACAGTCTTATCTATTTGACCTCTAACATCTCTTAGAGAAACAGATACTTGAGCGCCACCGTTGCCGTTACCATCAGCACTAAATGCTTTAGAGAAAACGTTTGTTGCACCGCCACCTTGAACTTTAATGTCACGACCATCAAGGCGAACTAGGTTTAGTCTTCCTATAAAGCCTGATTTATCTTTAGCGCCGATAACTTTATCTATGTCACCACCTTGGAAACTCATCGCACGTCCATCACGGCTTGTTAGAACCATCCTACCTTCAGTATTTACTGAAGCCTCAACACCAGTTTGATCTTTAACAGCGTTGATAGCGTTTACTAGTGCGCCGTTGCTATCGTTTTCTTTTACTTCAAGGTCGCCGATTTTAACGCCATTGATAATAAAACTTTTAATAGATGCTGCAGCGATTGCTTTTGACATAACTCTTGTTACGTCAAATGTAGCTCTAACGCCAGTTTTATCTGCAACTTTGTTGATATTCTCAGCTATAGCACCGACACCTTTGCCAAGGCCAGTTGAGATAGTAGCAGCTGCGATCTTAACATCGTTTACACCATCGACGTTTTTAAATGTCAATGTGACTTTTTCCATCTTATCTAGAAGTTTTGAACTCTCAAAACGTGTAAGACCGATCTTGTCAGATGTAGTCGCACCAATACTTGCTTTAACAGTTTGGTTTGAATAAGCACCTATTTGGAACTCTTTATTAGAGAATGTTCCGTTTAATAGTTGCTGACCGTTAAATGAAGTAGTGTTACCGATATTGTCAAGCTCCTCCATTAGACGAACGATATCAGCTTGCAATGCTTGGCGTGATTGAGTTGTTTGGCCGTCTTGAGCTGATTGAGTAGCTTTTGTCTTGATAGTATCAAGAATTTTTAGCTGCTCGTCCATAGCTTTGTCGGCAACTTGAATGATACCAATAGCATCATTACCATTTGCAATAGCTTGACCTAGAGCTGAAGCTTGGCTTCTTAAGCTATCTGCGATAGATAGACCTGAAGCGTCATCTGCAGCTGTTTGAATCCTAAGACCTGAGCTAAGTTTGTTAAGTGACTTAGATAGGTCAACGTTGTTGCTAACTGCGTTAGCGTGTGTGTTAAGTGCGTTTACGTTTGTGTTAATACGAAAACTCATTGTAAATCCTTTTAATTTTTTTAGTTACGACTTCGTGCCGCATGAAAACTATATCGTGTAATTTTTGAAAAAGTTTATAGGTTTAAATAAAAATATTTGGCTTAGTAATTTTTAGCCTTTGTATAAGACAAATGTCTTTGTAAAAAGATTATAAATTGTTAATTTATAAAAAAGATAGAAATTTAGCTTCTATCTTTTTTAAATTTATGCTTTATGATTTAGCATATAAAGGCGGATGACTTGCTCGGCGGTCATCTTTAAATTTCTAATGGCATTATCTTTTCGCATGGCCTCTTCAAGGCTCATTGGTTCATTTAGTATGCAAAAATATGCGTCTATACCGTGTTTATGGCAGTCTTTGGCACACCTTTGCACGCTTCCAGCAAGCGCAATGACTGGCTTATGATGCCTCTTAGCTAGCTTTGCCACGCCTGTTGGGGTCTTGCCCATGGTGCTTTGAAAGTCCATACGCCCCTCGCCAGTGATGACAAGATCGGCCTTTTTTATCTCATCTTCAAGTGCGATGGTCTGCGTGATGATCTCGATGCCAGGCCTAAGCTTTGCGCCCAAAAATGCAACAAAAGCAAAGCCAAGTCCGCCAGCTGCTCCAGCGCCCTTTTGCGTGTGAAATTTAGTGCCATTTTTCTCTTTTACAAGCCCCGCAAAGTGCTTTAGCCCATCATCAAGCTGCTTTACCATGCGACCATTTGCGCCCTTTTGTGGAGCATAGACGTAGGCTGCACCCTTTTGTCCGTAAAGTGGATTATCCACGTCACAGGCGATTAAAAATTCGCACTCTTTTAGCTCCTTTAGTGCCTCTTCATCTGAAAAGTCGCAAATTTGAGCTAGATCCTCGCCTTTGCCCTCAAGCAAGGCGCCATTTTTATCATAAAATTTAAATCCAAGAGCACTTAGCATGCCTGTGCCAGCGTCATTTGTCGCACTTCCGCCGATGCCTATGATAAATTTCCTAGCACCCTTGCTAATGGCATCTTTTATCATCTGACCAAAGCCAAATGTGCTAGTTTTCATAGGATTTCTCTCATCAGGATTTATGAGAGTAAGTCCTGAAGCGCTTGACATCTCAAGTATAGCAAGGTCGTCTTTTAGGGCATATCTAGCTAAAATTTCAGTGCCAAGAGGGTTTTTGACGATGGTATCTATAAATTTCGCATCAAGCGCGTCAGCCATAGCCTCCACGCTGCCCTCGCCACCGTCAGCCACTGGCTTTACGACGACGTCGCAAAAATCTTCAAGCGCCTCTTTTATAGCAAGACCCGCTTCAAGCGAGCTTAGCGAGCCTTTTAATGAATCTATCGCAACCAAAATTCTCATAAAAGCACCAAAGATAAAATATAAACGCTGATCATTCCAACAACACCCATGATAAATGTCATCGCCGTTTGTGTGCGATATCCTTGATCTGCGGTCATTTTACTAAAGTTTGTCACGACCCAGAAGTAGCTATCGTTTGCGTGAGATACGCACATAGCGCCTGATGCTATCGCCATGACACAAAGTGCGGCTGAAATTTCACTCGTAAAACCAAGTGTGTGCATGAGCGAGTTGTCAGCGCTAAATGCGCCCATGATAGAGGCTGTCGTGATGATAGCCACGGTCGAGCTTCCTTGAGCGGTTTTTAGCACGGCTGAGATGATGAATGGGAAGAAAATTCCTATCGCTTTTATGGTTGAGGCATTTTCTTTTATGAAATTTACAAAGCCAGCCTCAGTTATGACGTTGCCCAAAACGCCGCCAGCTGCGGTGATAAATAGTATCGGACCAGCGATCTTTAATGATTCGTTTGTTATATGGTCAAATTCTCTCATCTTTTTAGTTTCAGCTAGTAAAAATACGCAAAAGATCACGCCGATCGCAAGGGCGATGATAGGGTTACCTAAAAATAAAAATATCTTTGGCAAGAGCGCTGCTTTATCAAGCATGCCTTGTTTTGCTAAAACATCTACAACAGAGCCAACCGCCATGAAAATGATAGGCATGATGATAGGAGCAAGGCTCAAAAATCCGCAAGGTAACGTGCCAAATTTCTTTAAAAGCTCTTCATAGCTAGCTGTTATCGTAGCGTCAGCCTCTTTGTCGCTGATAGTTACGCTTTTAGCGATACTTTTTGAAAAGAAATAAACAGCTACCAAAACAGGTACTGAAACTACCGTACCCATGATGATGACAAGAAGTAAATTTCCTCCAAGGCCAAGTGTGCCAGCAGCAGCTATCGGTCCAGGAGTTGGTGGGATGAAGACGTGAGAAGCGTATAGACCGCCGCTAAGTGCTACTGACATAGCAACTGGGCTTGCTGAAATTTTCTTATAAAGTGCCTCGCGGATAGAGTTTAAGACGACAAAACCGCTATCGCAAAACACAGGGATGCCAACAACCCAGCCCATTATAAGCATGGCAAGCTCAGGGCGTCTTTGCCCGACTAGCTTTACGACCATGTCTGCTAGCTTTAGCGCAGCTCCAGTTTTTTCAAGCACTGTGCCGATGATCGTTCCAAAGATGATGACGATGCCGATGCTCTTAAATGTGCCACTAAAACCAACGCCTATCATCGCTGGGATCTTGGATAGATCTATGCCTGCGACGATTGCTAGCACCAAAGAAATGCTCATAAGTGCCAAAAATGGATGCACCTTGAACTTTGAGATCATAAGGATCATAAGGATGATTGCTATAACAAAACAGACAATCAAAGCTATACCGCTCATGAAAACTCCTTTATTGTGAGATTTTGCCAGTGATTTTAGCAAAATTTGCTTATATTTTTTCTAATATTTTTAAGTTTTTCTATTAGTTAAATTTTTTTCGTTATTTTTCTGAAATTTATCTCATCTGCCCAAATTTAGCCACTTTATAAGATTAAATTTTTAAGGCTATTTTAAAATAACAAAGCCAAGACCAACCTTGTCAGTGTGCCTATCATAATCAATCAAACTCTCGCCGTATCCTGTAAAATACTGCAAATAGCCATAAACGCCGCTTGAAAATATCGGAAACATATATGAAATTTCAGCTGCACCTTTATTTGTTTTATCAAAATGTAAGTTATTTCTTAGCATTAGGCTAAAAATTTGATCATTTAGCTTGTAACTAAGCCTTAGATCTCCGTGTCCGATGTAGTTTAAAATTTCTTTATTGTCGTTCTTTTCGCCGATCACACTCCAAACTCTTGGCGAAATGGTTAAATCTCCATAGACGAGATCGCCTTGCACGTAGGCTCTGTTCCAGCTCCTTGAGTTGGTGCCATCTCGTCCGTTTGACTCATGCAAAAGTCCAAATTTTAGGTTTTTCACGCCTATTTGCTCTAGATATTTTGGAGAGGCAAAATTTAAGAAAATTTCAGGCTGATAGTTTGTCTCACGAAACGGAGCTGAGGTTTTTGTTATCTGCCACCAAGAAGTTTGCGTATATGCTGCCACAAGGCTCTCTCTAAGACCAAAAACATCGTAAAATAGCGGCTTTGCAAGGCTTATTTGAAACTTCGTCTCAACGCTCTTTCGCCCATCATCTGGGACAGTTTTAGCGTAAGTTACTGGTAAAAGGTAGTTAAATTTATAAAGCTCGATGCCAAGTGCATTTTGTAAATTTTTATCGCTTTTATCTCTTAAAAGATCAGCCTGCTTTAGCTTCGCATCATTTGGTGCTGGCTCGCTCGCTTGCACATTTTGCACCGCTTCTTGCTCGCCTAAAGAGCTTTTGGCTAGCTCTTTATAAATTTGCATCGCAGCCTTTATATCGCCACTTTGCTCAAGCTCTTGCGCCCTTTTAAAGTCATCTGTCCTGCTTGCCATCAAAAATGTAAGGCTAAGGCTTAAAAGCAATGTAAATTTACTCATTTTTCATCTTTTCATTTGCTATTTTGTACTCGTCTGGGAAATTTACGTTAAAAAACTGCTCTTTGTCCTCAAAATTTACTATCTTGCACTTGCAGTTTTTTCGTAAAAGTCCGATTTTATGCTCATTTTTTTGGTATTGCTCACGCGCAAGTGGGGCTAAGCTTGGGCTAAAAAAGCCACAAAGTGAGTGTATATGCTCATCATCGCCAGCCACGACCATCTCAAATTCATCTTTAAATTTAGTCAGCTCGCCAAGACTTACAAGATCAAAAAATGGCATATCAGCTGGGATGATAAAGACGCTATGATCAAAGCTTTTTAGCACGCAGTAGAGCGCTAGCATCGGCGAATAATCCTCACTGTTCTCATCTTTTATGAGCTTTAGTGGCGGGTTAAATTTCTCAAATTTAGAGCTTACAAAAACCTCATCAAAGACTTTGCTAAATTTAGCGACCTGATAGTGCGTGAGTGTTTCAAATCCCCCAAATGGCAGCAAGCTCTTATCCTGACCCATGCGCGAGCTCTTGCCACCTGCTAAAATGACGCAAGTTTGCATCTTTTATCCTTTTAAATTTCAAAAATTACAAAAGTATAACCAAATTTTCTAACTCATCTTGTTTTAAATTTATTATTACTTGACAAAGCTTTGCCCTTAAATTTGCAAAAAGAGTGCTTTTTAGCAGACAAAATTAATTTTTTCCCCTCACTAATCATAAAACTAGAAAATAACGGCTTACTTTTAAAGGAGATCACATGAGTGAAAGAAATTTATAAATTTTAGGTTGGATAGGTACGTGCTTATCGGTTGTTATCTACTTTTCATACATCCCACAGATAATGGGCAACCTCGATGGCAACAAAACGCCTTATATTCAGCCACTAGCGACTGCGCTAAACTGCACGATCTGGACAAGTTACGGCCTACTAAAAGCTAAAAAAGACTATCCACTTTCTGCTGCAAACTTCCCAGGCATAATCTTTGGACTTTTGGCAACTATAACAGCGTTTTAAAGAATAAATTTATAAATCGTTTAAGTATGTCAGTGTTAAAATGTGGAACAAAAACATAGGACTTTATCTTGGGCGATTTTATTTATTCTCTATTCTCAAATACTCATATTGTTATCGGTGTTGGTATCATTCTTGTTTTTTTTATCTTTTTTTTAACAAATTTGATAAAAAGTAAAAGACTACATAGTCAAAGTTCAGATATTTTAATCACCATAGGTATAGGCTTTACTTTTTTAGGCATATTTTTGGGATTAATTGACTTTGATGCTAATGATGTCGAAAATAGCATTCCTAAGCTTATAAATGGTATAAAAACAGCTTTTAGTATATCTATCTTTGCTATTTTTGGATCCATATTTTTAAAACTAATTGAGATTTTCTTTTTTGGCGCTATGAATAAAGAAAATAAGAATGAAGAGTTTGATGTAGCTGAGCTTATAAAAAATCAAGAAGAAATCATATTGTTGCTTAAAAAAATTAGCGAAAAATAAAATGGGTCTCTTTAAAAAAACTGGAAAGAATAGTTACTGGATAGCATTAAGTGACATAATGACGGCTTTAATGCTTGTGTTTTTGTTGTTGTTTTCTCTATATATGTTAAAGGTAAATGAAAACTCAAATATTATAAATTTAAAAGAAAAACTTGAAAAAAGCCAGGCTATACCAAAAAATTATAAAGATCTAAGATTAAAATTAACAGCTATGTTAAAAGAAGAATTCAAGGATGATTTATCGAAATTTAATGCGGTTATTGGAGATGATTTAACTATTAGATTTAATAAGCCAGAAATTCTTTTTAAAACTGGTGAAGCTGACTTATCTAAAGATTTTGAAAAAATTTTAGATAACTTTTTCCCAAGATACATAAAAATAATAACAGACAAAAGTATTATAAGCAATATAGATGAAATACGCATAGAAGGTCATACAAGCTCAGTTTGGAATGATGCGAGTAAAGATGATGCATATATTAAAAACATGGCTTTATCCTCCAAGAGAGCACAGTCTGTTTTAGAATACATATTGAGACATTCAAAAGAAAGTAATTTTCTAAAAGAACATTTTAGGGCTATAGGTTTTGCATCGGCTAAAACGCTCGACGATAATTCAAATTTAACCTCAAAAAGCGGGCTAAAAGAAAATTATCTAAACTCACAAAGGGTTGAATTTAGAGTTATAACTAATATTGAAGATAAGCTAAAGGATCAAAAATGAAAAAGATTTTTTCTGTGATATTGTTTGCATTATGCTTTTGTTTTGCTAATGAATATGATGTAGTTCAATCTGCGTTAAAAAATAAAGACTATGAAAAGGCTGAGAAAATTCTTAATAAAGAGTGCGGACAAAATAGGGCATGGGCTTGCAATCAGCTAGCATTTTTATACGCAAAAGGTGATCTAAAAATTCTTAGTCTATTTGAAAGTGCTAAAAAAGCAAAGGAGCTTTATCAAAAAGCTTGTGACGGTGGTAATGCAAATGGTTGTGCTGGTCTTGGAGAGATGTTCTTTAGAGAGCAAAACTATGCAAAAGCATTTGAATTGTATCAAAAAGCTTGTGACGATGAAGACGGATATGGTTGTGGTCGTCTAGCCTCATTATACTATAAAGGTTTAGGTATAGAAAAAGATAAGACAAAGGCAAAAGAACTTAACAAAAAAGCTTGTGATCTTGGAAATCAATTTTCTTGTAAATTTGCAAAATAATTTAAACTTTTCTTATATAACAATCTTTTGCCTTAAAAGCTAACGCCTATAAGTCCCTTGGATCGGCGATTTTACCTGCTATCGCGCTCGCCGCCACAACAGCCGAGTTAGCTAGATAAATTTCACTAGTTCTATCGCCCATACGGCCGACGAAATTTCTATTTGTAGTCGAGATGCAGCGTTCATTTGCACCTAAAATGCCCATATATCCGCCAAGACAAGCACCACATGTTGGGTTGCTCACAACTGCGCCAGCTTCGATGAAAATGTCGATAAGCCCCTCTTTTTCAGCAGCTCTTGCGATCTTTTGCGTCGCTGGAGTGATGATGAGCCTTGTTTTGCGGGCTACTTTTTTGCCTTTTAGGATTTGCGCTGCGATGCGAAGGTCGCTTAGACGGCCATTTGTGCATGATCCGATAAATGCCTGATCGATAGCTAGATCGTCGCGAACCGCCTGTCTTACGCTCTTGCCGTTGCTTGGCAAAAATGGATATGCGATGACTGGATCAAGGTTTGTGACATCTATCTCTAAAATTTTGTCGTATTTTGCGCCCTCATCTGAGTAGAAAAATTTTGGTTTATTGCGTAAATTTTTATCTTTTAAAAACTCTTTCGTGATCTCATCAACCGCGATGATGCCACTCTTTGCGCCAGCTTCGATCGCCATGTTGCACATTGAAAATCTATCATCCATGCTAAGGCTATCTATCACCTCGCCGCTAAACTCAAGCGCTTTGTAAAGTGCGCCATCAACGCCTATTTGGCGGATGATCTCAAGGATGAGGTCCTTGCCGTAGACGTGCTTATCAAGCTTGCCCTTAAAGACGACTTTGATGCTCTCAGGCACTTTAAACCAGTTTTTGCCAGTGATCATCGCGTAAGCTAGGTCGGTGCTACCCATGCCGGTGCTAAATGCTCCAAGAGCGCCGTGCGTACAGGTGTGGCTGTCTGCGCCGATGATGACGTCGCCTGGGATGACTAGCCCTTTTTCAGGCAAAATCGCGTGCTCGATACCCATATCTTTTTCGTCAAAATAGTTTTTAAGGTCGTGTTTGTAGGCAAATTCGCGTGAAATTTTGGCTTGATTTGCGCTTAGGATGTCCTTTGTCGGGATGTAGTGGTCCATCACGATGGCAAAGCCGTCTGGGTTAGCTAGCTTTTTGGCACCACTTCGCTCAAACTGCTTGATCGAGATAGGCGTCGTGATGTCGTTGCCTATGATCATATCGATCTTGCTCTCGATGATCTCTCCTGCGCTTACCTCTTTGCCAACGTGATCTGAAAATATTTTTTCTGTGATGGTTTGTTTCATAAATTTCCTTTAAATTTTGGGGCGATTTTAACAAAAATAGCTAAATTTAAAGAAAATTCACCAAGCCAAAAGGCTTAGTGAAGTTAAAATTTAACCGACGCAGTGAGCATAAACTGACGAGCATAGCCTGGTTGTATCGGTATGATATTTGCCTGCGTGCCAGTCGATGAAGATGTGTAGTAGAGCTTATCGGTTAGGTTTTTGACGTTAAATGAGAAATTTGTCTCATAGCCTGCGATCTTTGTATCATAGCTGATAAAAGCGTCATAAACAACCGCGCTATTTATCTTAAAGGCTGTTCCTGCTGGCACCGCAGGTAAATTTGTCCTCATATAGTATGTATACCACGAGCCAAAATACCTAGCTCCACCGCCGATCCTTAGCCCTTTTGCGCCAAGATGGCTAAAGTCATAGTTGGCAAAGAGGCTTGCTTGATGCTTTGGCGTGGCTTCAAGCGGTTTGCCAACGAGTACCGCATAGGCACCACTATCTTTTCGCACCTCGGTTTTAGTGTATGCGTAGCTAGCGCCAAGACTTAGCCCTTGCGTTACACGACCATTAAAATCAAACTCAAATCCTCTAGAGCGCGCTTCGCCAACTGGCGTACTCACGCCATCTACGGTGCGCATGATGTTTTTCTTATTGATGTTAAAAACTGCTGCACTTGCTGTTATGCTATCGTTTTGAAATTTAGATCCAAACTCTATACTCTTGCCCTCTTCTGGCTTTATATCGCCTATGTCAGCGCCGCTGATCGCCATTTGTGGGTTGAAGCTTTGCGCGTAGTTGGTATAGACCGACCACTCAGGCGTTAGCAGATACAAAAGCCCAGTTTGCCACGTAAATTTGCCATCTTGCTGATCTGTGCTATTTGGTCCGCTAGTCGTGCCGCGAGCTACTTGGTCGTAGTATTCATATCTAGCTCCTAAAGAGTAGATCAAATTTTGGGTCAAATTTATGCTATCTTGCGCGTAAAATCCGATCGTTTTTAGCTTTTGGTACTGGATACTTGAGGCTCTATCAGACGGATAGGCGACCGTGCCATAAACTGGGTTATAGATATTTATAGGGAAATTTCTTGGCGTCGTGCCAGAGCTATAGCTATTTAGTGCGCCGGGTCTATAGCGGTAGTACTCCTTTGCATCGATGCCAAAGAGCAAGTTGTGCTCCAGCTCGCCTGTTTTAACATAGCCGTTTAAATTTAATGAACCTGCGTGCGTGCGGTGGATAAAGCCGTCATACGCCTCGTTTCGCCTAGATGCAACGCCAGTGTTTAAATTTACGTTCATTAGCCTGATGTGACCATACTCATGACGAGACCTAGAAAAGGCATAAGCGCCCTTTAGCATCCAGTTTTCGCCGAGATTTTTCTCAAAATTTATATCAGCAGTGTCAAGCTTTGTTTTAAGCTTATTAAATGGCTCGTCAAGTCGTCTTTTCTTATCTATAGGCAGTAGCTTTCCAGTGTTTGGGACGAGATACATGCCGCGGTCGATCGGATCGGTTGAGCGAGTGTGAGTGTAGGCGAAATTTATGCGGTAGTCATCGCCTTTATATGACAGTGATGGCGCAAAAAGAACGTTTTTATACTCGCCAAACTCTCTCCAATAGTCCTTTTTCATCGTATCAAATATAAATCTATACGCAAAGCCGCTCTCTGCGATCGGCCCTGTGGTGTCAAAGCCAGTGTTCCAGTAGTTGCGGTTGCCAAAACCAGCCCAAATTTCATTTGCAAAGTCATATTTTGGCTTTTTAGTTACCATGTTTATTATGCCGCCTGGCTCTTGTGCGCCGTAAAGCAAGCTAGCTGGTCCTTTTAGCACCTCGACGCTTTCTACGGTTTTGTTAAAGCTATGAATGACGCTAGCTGGCACGCCATTTCGCATTATAGAGCCATCACGTCCGCCACCAAAACCTCGCTTGATGATAGAGTCAAAAATGCCGCCTGTTGTGTTGCCATAGCTAACGCCACTCACGTTTTGAAGGCTCTCGGCTAACGTCTCTGGCTTTTTGTCTTTTAGTTGCTGAGCCGTCACGACATTTACAGTTTGTGGTATCTCAAGGATAGGCGTGTTTGTTTTGCCAACTTCGCTAGTTGTCGCCCTATAACCATCATCCGCGCTATCTTCTACGCTAACACCTTCTAAATTTACATCAGCGCCATTTAAAGCCAAAACCGCAAAACAAAGTGCGATACTAATGCGAAATTTACTCAACTGGTCTCCTTTAAAAATTAATTATTTTAAAAATCATTATCATTATATAAAATTGAAATTTAATTTTTTATGAATTAATTTACATTATATTTTTGCAACATTTCTGATATAATCCCCGCATGAAGTATGCACATTTAGTTCAAATAGCAAGTTATCTATCAAAATTTAAAAAGATAAGCCAAGCAAAGCGCGTAAGCGACATGGCTATACTTATCGAATTTAGCGGCGAAAAGATTATTTTTGATCTAAATAAGTCAAACTCAGCGGTCTATAAAGATGATGAGCTAAAAGAGGCGAAAATTTATCAAGCACCCTTTGATAATGTCCTAAAAAAACGCTTTAACGCCTCGCATATAAAAAGCGTCGAGTGCCTAAAAGACAATAGAATTTTAAAATTTATCTGCACGCAAAGTGGCTCATATAAAAGCGAAAATTTCATCCTTTATCTTGAATTTACCGGTCGCTTTACAAACGCTGTGATAACTGATGAAAATAGCGTGATCATCGAGGCGCTAAGACATATCGACAATAGCTACCGCAAGATAGAAACTGGCGAGGTTTTAAAAGAGCTGCCAGCCATCGCCATCAAAGAAAAGCCGTGCGAGCCGATAACTGACTTTGAGGCATTTTTTAGAAGTGAAGCAGCTAGGATAAACGAGGATAGGATAGCTAGCTTAAAAGAGGCAAAGCTTGCTAGCGTGCAAAAAAAGATAGATAGCATGAGTGAAATTTTAAACTCGCTTGAAGATAAAGATGAGCTTATGAAAAAGAGCGAGGAGTTTGCAAGCTACGGCTCACTTTTGCTTGCAAATTTGGCAAATTTTAAGGGCTATGAGAGAGAAATTTCTCTTAATGATTTTGACGGCAATGAGATAAAACTAACTCTTAGTGATACGCCAAAAAATAGCGCAAATGAATTTTACTCAAGGTCAAAAAAACTTCGTGCAAAAGCCCTTGGTGTGGAGATAGAAAAGAGAAATTTAAGCGAAAAGATCGAGTTTTTAGAAGGGCTAAAGTCGCTTTTAAAAGAGGCAAAAAGTGCTTACGAGCTTGAAATTTTAAGCCCAAAAAACAAGGCAAAACAAAGAGAGAGGCACATAAAAGATGTGGGCGAAAATACTGAAATTTTTTACGTTAGAGAGTTTAAAATTTTAGTTGGCAGAAATGAAAAAGGCAATATAAATTTGCTTGATCTCGCCAAAAAAGACGACATCTGGCTTCATCTAAAAGACGCCCCAAGCGCTCACGTCATCATAAAAACAAACAAAAGCAAGGTGCCAGAGGACGTGCTAGAAATGGCTGCTAAATTTTGCGTGGAATTTAGCGTAAAAGGGGCTAGTAGATACGAGGTGGATTACACCAAACGCGAAAATTTAAGGCGTGAAAATGGTGCAAATGTCACTTACACAAACTACAAAACGATCATCATAAATAAAGGCTAAAAATGGCGGTAACACCTTTAGGAAACAGCAACTTCATCAACCAAAATGCCCCAGTCGTCTCGCAGGTGCATGCAAACCAGCAAGCACGCTTTGACATGCAAGCACTAATGGCATCTGAGCTAGCTACCCAGCAAAATGAGGAGATCAAAGAGGTGCGTCCGATGGAGGAGTCATATAAAATAGACCCTGAAAAAGAGCACGAGCGTCAAAAAAGCGAAGAAGAGGCGAGCGAGTTTGAGAACGAAGAGCAAAACGCAAAAGCTAAAGATGAAGAGAATTTGGAAGATGAAAAAGATGATGAAAGTGACGTAGAAGAACATCATATGCTTGATATATCAATATAGTTAATTTAGTAGGCAAACTCTCTCTAAACTCTGCGCCTTTAACTAAATCTTATATAAATTTATCTATTTCTTACTAAGTGTCCAGCATGCAACTAGCTTGGCTCCATGCTTTGTTTCGTTGTAATACATACCAAATCTATATTTAGTTCATGTAAAGCCAGTTTTATCCACAACAGTTTTCGCATTAAGAGCCTGACTTAGTGTCATCTATGGTAAATACTGCACCCCTTACCAGCATTAAATTTAGATCATCTTCTAATGTTATAATGAACTATCAACTGCATTAAACACAGCTTGATTTGCATAAGAATAAATTGGAATTTGTTCACTAAAACTAAATAAGACATAAAATACGAAAAAGTGATAATAAAAAAGATAAATATAAGAAGGATTAGGAACGCTTAGCGTTCCTTTTTAAGAGTAATTTTGTATTTTACTTTTCTATCTTCTCTTTGGCTTTACTTTTAGCCTCTTTTTTTACTTTTTCCTTCTTTTCTTTTACTTTATCTTCAGCGTTGTCTTTTTTTTCTTTTACTTCGCTGCTCTTTTTACTTACTTTTTCTTTTAGCTCATCTTTTTTAGATTTTGCTTTAGCTTTCGTTTCGTCTATTTTTGTCTCGCCAGATGTTGAAATTTCTGATTTTAAATTTTCAAATGTCTTATCACCTATGCCATTTACATTTTTGAGATCTTCTATCGAGTTAAATTTATTTGCCTTTCTATACTCAATAATAGCATCTGCTTTTGAAGCACCTATACCATCTAGACTCATTAACTCTTCTTTTGAAGCAGTATTTAAATTTACAGCTGCAAACATTGTAGAAGCTGCTACTAATAACGATAACATAACCTTTTTCATTTTTTGTCCTTTTTAAGTTAAATTGGGCGCTGAGTTTAACATATTTAACATGCTAAGTCAATTTAAAATAAAAATTAATAATCTGTACTGATTGTAAAATTATCTTTATAAATTTTATAGGTAATTAAAAATTTTAAACACGAGAAAGTAGGTAGAAGTAAAAGTTTTAGATAGCTGTAATTATATTTAGAAAGATAAATTTTTATGTCATAAAAAAATTTTTTATCTATTTTTCGCTACAATTAGACGCTTATATAAAAATTTAGGAGAATTTTCTATGAAAAAAGAAGATATAAAAGAGCTTATCGAATTTTTTAATGGTATGGAGATGAATCATATCAAGATAAAAAGTGGTGATTTTGAGGTTGAGGTAGAGAAATTTGCTGATTATTGCGCGCCTGCAAAGCCAGCGGCACAAGCAGCAGCTCCAGCGCCAACACCTGTAAATGTTGTCGTTAGCTCAGAGGTAAAACCAGCTGCAAATTCGCCAAAAGATAGCATAAAATCTCCTATGGTAGGTACTTTCTACGCTGCTCCAAGCCCAGGCGCTGCACCATTTGTAAAAGTAGGTCAAAGAGTGAGAAAAGGCGATGTAGTGGGCATCATTGAAGCTATGAAGATCATGAACGAGATCGAGGCTGAGTTTGACTGCCAGATCACTGAGATGCTAGTCTCTGACGGACAGCCAGTTGAGTTTGGATTGCCGTTATTTGGCGTGGAGAAAAATTAATGGAATTAAAAAGAATTTTAATAGCAAACCGCGGTGAGATCGCTCTTCGTGCTTTGCGAACGATAAAGGAGATGGGTAAAGAAGCCGTTGTAGTTTATTCAACCGCTGACAAAGACGCACTTTACGTAAAATACGCCGACGTGGCCATCTGCATCGGTAAAGAGCGCTCAAGTGACAGCTACCTAAATATCCCAGCTATCATAAGCGCAGCTGAGATCAGCGAAGCAGACGCTATCTTTCCAGGTTATGGCTTTTTAAGTGAAAATCAAAATTTCGTTGAAATTTGCTCACACCACAAGATCAAATTCATTGGACCAAGCGTTGCTGCGATGGCTTTGATGAGCGACAAGAGTAAGGCAAAACAGGTCATGCAAAGAGCTGGCGTGCCAGTCATCCCTGGCTCAGACGGCGCTGTGGCTGATACAAAAGCTGCAAAAGAGCTAGCCAAAAAGATTGGCTATCCTGTCATCTTAAAAGCTGCTGCAGGCGGCGGCGGACGCGGTATGCGCGTGGTTGAAAAAGAGGCTGATTTAGAAAAAGCGTTTTGGTCTGCTGAGAGTGAGGCGATGAGTGCATTTGGCGATGGCACGATGTATATGGAAAAATATATCCTAAATCCACGCCACATCGAGGTTCAAATCATCGGCGATAGCCACGGCAACGTGCTTCACATAGGCGAGCGCGACTGCTCTATGCAGCGCCGTCACCAAAAGCTGATCGAAGAGAGCCCAGCTATCTTGCTTGATGAAAAAACAAGAGAGAGGCTACATGAAACTGCCATAAAAGCGGCAAAAGCGATCGGCTACGAGGGAGCAGGTACGTTTGAGTTTTTGGTTGATAAAAATTTAGACTTTTACTTCATCGAGATGAACACAAGGCTCCAAGTCGAGCACACAGTAAGCGAAATGGTAAGTGGGCTTGATATCATCGAACTTATGATAAAAGTGGCCGAGGGCGAAAAGCTACCGTCACAAAAGAGCATCGAGCTAAAAGGCCATGCGATCGAGTGCAGGATCACAGCTGAGGATCCAAATACTTTCACTCCGTGCCCTGGCAAGATTACAAAATATGTCTGCCCAGGCGGCCGCAACGTGAGAATGGATAGCCACATCTACCAAGACTACTCTATACCGCCGTATTACGACAGTATGATCGGAAAGCTCGTAGTTTGGGACACTGATAGAAACAGAGCTATTCACAAGATGAAAGTTGCTCTTGATCAGCTCATAATAAGCGGCATCAAAACAACAAAAGACTTTCACATCGCCATGATGGAAAACAAAGACTTTTTAAGCAACAACTACGATACAAACTATCTTTCAAGACATTAAAACTAAATTTTAAACCATTGTCTTTTGGCTTTGGTTTAAAATTTCTTATTTTATATATAAGCCAAATTTTATTTAGATTTAAGAGAAATTTAGCCAGTTTATAATTATTTGCAAAACGTAATAAAGACTAAAAATTTATCTAAATTTATTAGTAGCAACTAAGTTTTGTGATATTCATACCATTTTTAAAATATGGCGGATAGGGCATAGTCACTGTAAATGGCACCGCTTTTTGCTTTGGCAAATTTTGAGCTACGTCAAATTTATATGCCACAGTGTTTGGCCTCTCGTTCTCATCACCTCCAATAAACCATGAAAAAAATGAGAGTCCACTTGGTTTAAAAAACGCCTCGCCACCAAGATCGTTTTTATTTAGCGGCTGATTAATGAGCTTAATTGTAAGAGTGCATTTGCTAATGGTAAATTTACCGACATTTCTTACTTGACCACGAAATACAATGCTTTCATTTCTTAACACTCGCTCGCTTTTTACGCCTTCGACTATGCCTTTTTTGGTGTATTTATCAAGAACTAGCATCAAAAAAATGGCAAGCGTGGTTGAGACCAAAATGTTTGTAAAAAGTAGTGATAAAAATAGCTTTCGCTCAGCTCTAAGTGAGAGCACAAGAAATAAAATAGAAAGTAGTGCGATCGCGAAAAGCACAATGATATGAACGATGGTAAAGTAGGCTGAACTCATCAAAAACACTCCGCTTTTTTGGTGATATTGTAGTCAATGAAGGCAAAGTCATTGACAAATTCTCTTATCTGCTTGCTCTGCTTTGGCAAAAGCGCTTCATTTAAAATGATACGTTTTTTAGCAAAAGGGTTTAGTGAATTTAGAAAATTTCTCGTGCTTTGCTTTGAACCAAGATAGAAGCCAAGCTCGATTTTGCAAACGTTTAATGTGTAGTTTGAGTTATTTGTGATGTTAAAATCAACCATCAACGCATCGACATATTGAAGCTGTTTTGTGTTTATTTTGCTTATGCTAACTGGTCTTAGATTTTCATTTATATATTTGTTTGCGTAGTAGTTGCCTGCAAAAAGTCCCAAAAAACCAGCTAGGATAAATAAAAATCCTATCTGCCACCATGATTTTATCGCGACGAAAATTCCTAAAAGCACGATAAATATAAAGGCTAAAAAGACCCAACCATAGGCTAGAAAGTCGATAAGTTTGGCGTTTTGAAGTATGAAAAGTATGTTATGCTTGATGCTATTTAACATCTCGCGATCTTTTTTCTTCGATGCCACTCATGCCAAAACGCCTTGCAAGCTCGTTTTTGACGGCATCTGGATGTATGTTGTGGGCTGAAAGTGCCACAAGTGCGTGAAAGCAAAGATCGGCTGCTTCATAGATGAGGTCATTTTTTGCTTTTTGCTCATCTTGTTTTATCTGCTTGGCAAAACTAAGCTCTTTTGCCGCCATAACAAGCTCTGTAGCCTCTTCGCCAACTTTTTTTAGAATTTGATTTTCACCCTTTTTAAAAAGACTTGCCACGTATGAAGTTTGCGGATCAGCATTTAGCTTTCTATCTTCTATAACGTGATAAAGCTCGTCAATGACGCCGTAACTTGGCTTTTTAACCTCGCATTTTTCATCTGAAATTTCTAAATTTTCTAAATTTATCTCGTTAAAAAAGCAAGACCTTGCCCCAGTGTGACAAGCAGCGCCTCCGTTTTGAACGATTTTTAAGAGCAAAGTGTCGTTGTCGCAGTCTAAAAACGCAGCCTTGATCTCTTGCGTGTTGCCACTCTCTTCGCCTTTTTTCCAAATTCTATTTTTAGTGCGTGAAAAGTAGTGAGCGTAGCGGCTAGATAGACTTAAATTTAGCGCTTCTTCGTTCATATAAGCAAGCATCAAAACCTCGTTTGTAGCGTGATCGCAAACCACCACTGGGAGCAATCCACCAACTTTTTGCCAGTCTATACTTTTTGCTACGCTATTCATTTTTACCTTTCGCTAACCGAGCTGGCTTTTGCCCTATCTTTTGCATCTAGCCAGATATTTGGCACAGCCCCGCCAGGTGTTAAGAAAATTTTGGCATCTTTGTTCTCTTTAAGAGCGTCGTTAAATCTATTTTGCGTCTCGATCTGCTTTAAATTTAATAAATTTTGATCGACACTTTTTGCGATCTCTTTGTTTGCATAAGCAGTCGCATCAGCCTCGATCTTGATAGCGTCAGCCTTACCCTTTGCTTCGATGATAGCAGCTTTTGCAGTACCTTCTGCAAGGGCAGCTTGTTTTGAAGCCTCTTGATTTGCACGCTCGACCTCATATTTTGTCCTCTCGGCCTCTTGTTTAGCGATCTGGACACGCTCGATCTGCTCTTTTACCTTTGAAGGCAAGATGATCTCACGAAGCTGCACTGTTAGAAGCTCAACTGGCTTGTTTGGCTGAGAGTCGATGTCTTTTCTTATGCCCTCATCGATCTGCCTTGCTAGGTCATTTCTCTTAGTTGGTAGCTCTTCGGCTGTGTATTTACCAGCGATGCTGCGAACAACGTCGCGCACGACAGGATCAACGATCTTGCTCTCCCAGCTAAGACCCCAAGATGCGATAGTTTGTGGTGCATTTTCTGGATTTAGACGGTACTGCACGGTGATATCGATGCTAACTGGTAAATTTCTAGCGTCTAAAACTGAGATAGAGTTTTTGCGTAAAATTCCAGCTCCTTGATAAGACTTTTGCAAGCTCTCGCCCATATCTTCGCCTGAAGTGTAGTTGATGATCCTAACTCTAGTATCAACTACGATGATATTTTGGATAAATGGCAAAAAGAAGTGAAATCCTGGTTGCAAAGGATTTGGCTCATATTTACCCGCTGTGGCTTTGATGCCGACCTCGCCTGAGTGTATCACTTTAAATGGCTGAGTGATAGCAAGGATCGCGATAATTGCGATTATTATGTAGGCTAGCGCACCAAATTTGCCAAAGCCGCTTGGTATATTTGGCATTTTAAAATCCTTTTTAAAAGGTGGCTCTTTGTCGTTATTTTGACCTGAGCCCCTGTTGTCATTACCTGGCTTTTTTTTGTTGAAATAATCATTTAAATCAGCGGGCATTTCGTTCCTTTAAATCTTAAATATATGTTAAAAATGATTCGTATTTTTTGTTCAGACCATAAACTACGTCAAAGTAAGCTTTTTGTAGTCTCTTTGTCACTTCGCCTCTAGCACCGTTGCCGATGGTGCGGTTATCTATGCTGTTTATCGGCGTTACTTCAGCTGCAGTGCCAGTGAAAAATGCCTCGTCAGCTGTGTATGCTTGATCTCTTGTGATGCGCTCTCTTCTTACTTCGATATCAAGGTCGTGAGCTAGTCTTATGACTGTATCTTGAGTGATGCTAAGTAGGCTGTTATCGTTTGGTGGAGTGATCAATGCACCATTTTCAACGATAAAAAAGCACTCGCCTGGACCTTCAGCCACAAAGCCCTCGCTATCAAGAAGCAGCGCCTCGTCGTATCCAGCCTCTTTTGCTTCGTAGTTTGCCATTTGTGAGCTTAGGTAGTTTGAGCTAGCCTTTGCTCTGTTCATTTGAGCAGCAGGGGCTAGTTTAGCAAAGCTTGAAATTTTAACTCTGATGCCTTTTTCTAAGCCTTCATCGCCAAGATATGCGCCCCACTCCCATGAAGCGATAGCAGTTTGCACTGGTGCTTTTGTGTGCGCTACGCCCATTACGCCGTATCCTAAAAAGATAAGTGGGCGGATATAGACGTTGCTGTTATATTTATTTGCGCGAAGTAGCTCGATCTGTGCTTTTTCAAGCTCTTCTTCAGTGTAAGGTACGTTTAAAACGGTCATTTTTGCTGATCTTAAAAGTCTTTTTGTGTGGTCTTTTAGTCTAAAAATAGCTAGACCTTTTTTTGTTTTATAAGCTCTTGTGCCTTCAAATACGGCATTGCCGTAGTGCAAAGAGTGAGTTAGAACGTGTACTTTCGCATCGTCCCATTTTACTAGTTTTCCATCCATCCAGATGAATTCTGAAGCGTTCATAATTAAACCTTTCTTTTTTAGAAATTTGATCCGAGTTTATCTAAAATTGCTTTAAATTTACATTTCTAAGCCCAAAATGTCCGTAAATTTTAGGCTAAAGTTACTTATCTAAAAGCTCTTTTATCGTCTTTGCCATCTCATCGATCGACGAAGCTGCGCTTAAATTTATCAGATACTTGCCACTTACCACAAAGGCTGGCACACCGCTGATACTTGCTACATCATAAGAGGCAAACCACTCGTTTAAAAGCTCTTTTGCACGCTCTGAACTTAGCGCTTTTTCGTATTCGTCTTTGCTCACGTGAGCCGCATTTAGCGCTAGATCGATAAATCTTTGCTTATCTTTGCCGTCATTAAAGTCATCTTTTTCATCGTGTCTTGCTTTATAGATCGCAAATTTAGCTTGCTTAAATTTAGACTCATCGCTTAGCAGATCAGTCCCATTTGCCTCATCTATCGATATAAGAGCGGCGAAAATTTTACTTGTTGTCTCGCCAAGCTTGCCTTTGGTGCTTAGGTGATATGGGATAAATTTAACCCCGTCAAGCTTTGACATCAGCTTTCTTGTGATCGTTCGGTCAAATTTATAGCAGTGAGGGCAGTCGTAGCTAAAGACCTTGACGACTGAGTTTTTAGGCACGTTAAGCGGTTTTGCTAGAGTTTGATACTCCACGCCTTCAGTCAGTGCTGATAAATTTAGCGCAAAAAACGCACTTAAAATTAGCATTTTTATAAGCTTCATCTTTGCTCCTTATTTTACTAGATCAGCTAGCACTTTTGCGGCGTGGTCTTTGGCTTTTACGCTTTTGTAAATTTTAACTATCTTGCCGTCTTTGCCGATCACAAAGGTGCTTCTGGCGATGCCAAGATACTCTTTGCCGTAGTTTTTCTTGACCTGCCAAACGCCATAAAGCTTTGAAATTTCTTTATCCTCATCGCTTAAGAGGATGTGCTTTAAATTTTGCTTTGCGATAAAGCCCACATGTGACTTCACGCTATCTGGGCTAACGCCGATGATGACGGTGTCATTTTTGATAAACTGATCGTAGTTTGCGCTAAATTCGCAAGCCTCAGTCGTGCAGCCTGGAGTGTTGTCTTTTGGGTAGAAGTAAAGCACCACGTTTTTGCCTATAAAGTCCTTTAATGCGACCTTTACGCCGTCTTGATTTAGCGCTTCAAACTCTGGCGCTTTATCACCAACTTCAAGCGTTATCTTTCTCTCAATGTCTGCTTTGCTAAATTCGCTCATTTCATCCCCTTTCTTTTGTCCTCTACGCTCTCGCCGCCTACGCCGATATTGCCAGCGTCGTGAGTTTCGATAAAGATCATAACCGCCTCTTTTTTCTTGCCAAGCACTCTTACAAGCGTCTCGGTTACTTCTTTAAAAACTTGATCTTTTTGCTCTTTTGTAGGCTCTGGGCCTGCTATTTTGATATTAACATAAGGCATTTTTGCTCCTTTTTTAAGATACAAAATATTAGCCAAAATGAGTGAAATTTCAGATTAAAGCCGTTATTTAAGAATTTGGCATTAAAATAAGCAAACTTCCAAAAGGAGCGAAAAATGGATTATAATAGGCAAAATAAGGGCTTTGTTTGCTTTATGTATGGCTTTGGACGAAGCAGAGCGGTTTATGCTGTTTTGATGGTGCTGGTCGCATTTTTACTCGGTTTTTTGACGCTAAATTCTGGCGAAGCTGACGTTTTAAATTTACAAATAGCCCTTGGCGTCATGCTTTGCGGCCTTTTGCTGATCTTTGTAAATCCTAAAATTTTCATCATCAAGCTCGCAGGCTATCTCATCAGCCTAGTTGGCGTCATGATCGCCCTTCACAACGCAAATTTACTAGGTGCGGAGTTTAACCTATACTTTTACGCAAGTCTCGTTTTTGGGGCATTTATGATGCTTATGCTTCTTAGCTGGTTTGTCTACAACGCAAGAAGCAGCGAGATAAATGAAATTTAGTTCGCCACTCCCATTAGCACGCTTGTATAGGTGTTTTGCTTAGGCTCTGAGCTTGTTGCATCGTTTATATTTATGCGACTAGCCTCAAGCCCAGCTTTGATAAGCGCCTCTTTTACGGCATTTGCACGCTCATTTGCACGCTCTATTAGCTTTTCTTTATCAACCTCGATGCCTTTTAGCGCCTCTTCTCTTAAAGCTTTTTCGCTTCTATCTTTTAAATTTGGCACAAGCTCATTTAAAACTGCTATGTAGTCTTTGCCGCTTGAAGCGATGATTTGATTGATCTTTTGATCTAGTTTTTTGTTTTTATAAAAGCTCTCATCGAGTTTTGAGTATGTTGGCGTTATGCTAAGTTTCATCTTAGGTTTTGAGCCAGTTAGCTTTATAAAATCAGCTATCTTAGGCGCTTCTGAGCTTATAAGCTCGCTGCTTCCCGCAAGAAAATCAATAGAGCTAAGATCTTTGCTGCCAAGTCCTAGAGCGTTGCCTAAAAATCTAAACGGAGCTAGCGTGATGTCAGCAAAGAGCTTTTTCACAGCTGCCCATATGACGCCGCCATATTTAAAGTCAGGATCGTCTAAATTTCCCTCAACTGGCAGGTCGATGTTTATTTGATTATTTTGATCGCTAAGTATCGAGATAGCAAGCGAAAGTGGTAAATTTACAGCGTCTTTTGAATCAACCTTTTCTCCAAGTGTAAGTGAGTCAAAATTTATGAAATTTGAGCCATTTAGTTTTGAGTCGATGACGCTATAGTTGAGGTTTAAATTTAGCTTGCCTTTTTTGATCTTATAGCCCACAAACTGCCCACTATATGGCGTTATATCAGTTAGATCGATATCTTTAAAGTCAAGCTTTATGTCGGTATTTTGCTTTAGCTCAAATGGAAAGAGTTTTGCAGTGATCTGCGCAAAGCCATTTTTGCCAACCACACCTTGAAACTCGCCTGAGCTTGGGCGCTTTTTATCGATATCTGTTAGCTTGCCATTTAGCTTTGAGATCGTTGTGGCAAATGGCATAAATAGCGATGCATCCGAGAAATCAACCTCGCCATTTTTTAAAGAGAAGTTTTTCACGCTAAATTTTAGCTCGTCATCTTTCTTGCTAGCTGCCTTTTTGCTTTCAGGTTTTGCCTCGGTTTTAGCCTTATTTTTATCCTCTTTTACGATCTGAGATAGGTTAAATTTACGCTCTTTGCTTAGATGAGCCTTGATAAATGGCGAATTTAAGCTCACTCCACTTATGGCAAGGTCATTTTTGGCAAATGAAATTTTTTCAAGATCTAGGCTTTTAAAGGCGATTAGTTTTTCGGTTTTTTTGCCGTTTAATCTTATATCTTTGATGCTAACTTTTGCGTCTGCTTTGATATCTTTTGCGTAGTGAAGCTGGGCATCTGCGCTCATCTGACCGCTAGATAGAGATGCTTCTAAAAATGGCTTTGCATAGGCAAAATACTTTGGTAAATTTGTATCATTTAGCTTGATTTTAGCGCTCACGTCAAGTGGCTCGATCTTTATTTTTGAATCAACATCTAAATTTAGCTTTTGTGAGCTTTTCATCGCTACTTTTGCATCAAATGGCTTGCTAAAATCGCTACTTAAATTTGCTACTTTTACAAAAAGATTATCAAATTTATGAGTGATCTTTTCGCCTTCAAAAAGGTGCGTCAAAGCGATATCTGCGTTATTTACGCTTATATTTTTTACATCAAATTTAAACTCATTTTCTTTGCTTTTTGAAGCACTTTTATTTTCAGCCTTTTTCTCTACTTTTTTAGTGTGTTTTGCCACCTTTGTAGCTTTTGCGCTCTGCTCGCCAAATCCTAGCTCATTTACAGCGCTTAGACCATTGTCGTTTAGTTCTGAAGTAAATTTAGGCTTATTAACATCGACACTAGCGATATTTAGAGCCGTTTTTAAAATATCAAAGCTTATGCTCTTTATCGCCACGTCAGCGACGCTTGCTATATCTTTATTTTTTGCTTTAAGCTCTATGTTTTTTACGTTTAGCTCATCAAGGCTAGCAAGGCTCTTGTTGCCATCCATTGTAAAATTTGTATTTGTCACGCCAGCGCTTGCTACATTTGCATTTGCGCTTTTGCTAAGTGGCGCATTTATGCCATTAAGTGCTATTTTTTCTAGCGTTAGAGCGGTTTTGTTATTTGCTAAATTTAGATTTAAATTTGAAGCATTTATATCTTTTAAATTTGCTAAATTTCTATCCGCTTCATCTACTTTAAGAGCGTTTGCGCCTACGCTTTTTAGCTTGGCTGTGGCGTTTAGCTCGCTTTTTTCATTTAAATTTGCAAGAAGCGAGATATCACTTAAATTTAGTGATTTTACGTTTGCAGAGGCAGCATTTTTAAAAGAGATATCATTTAAATTTATGGCACTTAAATTTAGCGCAGCCTCCGTTTTGTCAGCTATCTTGCTAACAAGATCAAATTTTGGAAGCTCTAACTCTCCAAGGCTAAGCTCATTTGCACCTTCATCAAGGCTTAGTCCTTTTACATTTAAAAAGCCATCTTTTAAATTTATTCCAGTTGCGTTCTCATCGGCATTTAAAGCGTAGTTTATCTTTAGGTTTATGATGGCATTTTTTAGATTTAACGTATCGTTATCGATAAAACTTATCGCAACTGGCTTTATGCTAAAGTCTTTTATGCTGACGTTGCCTTCTATTTTTAGTGGATTTAGCTTGATATCGCCATTTAGATCGATCTTGTGTGCTAGGCTTGAGTTTGAGTCAAAGATGTGATTACCAGCGCTATTTTTCTTCGTATTTAGCGAGCTTAGCTCGTAGTTTATATCATCAAAGCTTACGTTAAATGGCTTTGTTAAATTTTGATCGCTATATGAAAATGAGCCTTTGATGATTTTTGCGTTATTTAGCGCGAAATTTATCGAGCTAGTGCTGTTATCTTCGCTAGTTGCGTTATCATCGCTTATAAAATTGCTAAAGTTAAAATTTGCTTTTTTATCTCTTGCGATCTTTACCTTTGGCTCATCTAACCTAAAAATGTCTATCTCAACTAGCTTTTTAAAGATAGAAAATGGCTTTAGCTTAAGATCGATCTGCTTTGTGCTAAAAAGCGGAGAAGTGGTGTTTAGTTCGGCATTTGTAGCGTTTAGCTCGAAGGTAAATGGGTTAAATTTAGCATCACTTACAAAAAGTGTTGCGTTGTAGTCTTTTAGGTACTTTGGCGCGATATTTTTGATAGCATAAGGCAGACCAAAAAAGCCAAGAAGCGTGTAAATAAGCAAAAGTGAGACTACACAGATGCCGGTGATTAGGGCTATTTTTTTCTTTTTATCCATTGTGAAATTTACCTTTTTGTCAGCTAAAATGAGCCTTGATTTTACTTTAAAAAAGGTTAAAAGTTAGTTAGAAATTTCAAATTTTCTATACATTAAATTTACATTTATCTTAATAATACTTTTATACATTTCGTATTACTATTCGTCAAATATTTTTTAAACAAAGGAGCGAGTGATGAAGAGATTTTTGGCTTTATTGTTTTTGTTGTTTTCTGCCTTTGCTTATGCAAATGAAAATGCCGTTGTGGTCGCTATCGAGGAGCAAACACCTCGTATAAATCCACTCTACGACGAGGATCACGATCCTACGCTTTCGCTGGTTTTTTCTGGACTTACTAGCCACGATGAAAATAGCCACGTCGTGCCTGAGCTTGCCAAGTCTTGGCAGGTGAGCGATGACGGGCTGGAGTATGTTTTTGAGCTTAGAGATGATGCTTTTTGGCATGACGGGGTGAAATTTAGCGCAAAGGACGTTAAATTTACCATCGAAGCGGCTCAAGATAAGAAGCTAAACGCGCCTGCTATCTCAAACTACGATGTGGTAAAAAGCGTTGAAATTTTAGGCGATTATAAAGTAAAGATCACGCTTAGCGAGCCATTTCCGCCATTTCTTGACGCGCTTAGCTTTGGCGTTTTGCCTGAGCACATTTTAAAGGGCAAAGATATTGCAACTGATAAATTTAACGACGCTCCTATTGGCACTGGCGCATATAAGCTTGTAAAATGGAAAAAAGATGAGAGCTTGGAGTTTGTGGCAAATGATAAATTCTATAAAGGCGAGCCAAAGATAAAAAGGCTATTTTTAAAGATCGTTGGCGATGAAAATTTAAGGCTTGTTGGGCTTAAAAGCGGTGAGATCGACGTTGCGCTCATTTCTCCAACTGGTGTAAATTTCATAAAAGATGATAAAAAATTAAGCTTGCTTAAATTTAAAAGTGCGGACTATAGAGCTTTGATGTTTAACTTTAATGATCCTCTTTTTCAAGATAAAAATGTAAGGACAGCCCTAAACTACGCGGTTAATAAAGATGAGATAGTTAAAAAACTATTTCACGGATATGCAAGCGTAGCGAACAATCCTATAGAAAAAAGCTTTGCAAACGACAGCGAGTTTAAATTTAGCTACGATCCGCAAAAGGCTAGGGAGCTACTTGAAAAGAGTGGCTTTAAGAAAAACAAGGCTGGCTTTTTTGAGAAGGACGGCAAGGAGCTTGGCTTTGACATATACGCCTTTAATAACGACATCTTAAGGGTCAATCTAGCCAAAATTTTAAGCAGTGAGTTTGAGAAATTTGGCGTAAGAGCCAAAGCCTATGCAAAGCCAAAAACAGCTTTTAGCATAAGCAAGGTAGATAGCTTCGTGATCGGCTGGGGAAGCCCATTTGATCCAGACTTTCACACATATAGAATTTTTGGCGGATTTGCCGACATCGATGTCAATGAAAATGGCTGGAATTTTAGCCACTACAAGGACGCAAACGTCGATCTTGCCCTAAAAAACGCAAGATATACAAAGGACGTGGAGCTTAGGAAAAAATACTACAAAGAATTTCTAAAAGCGCTTTTTGAAAATCCACCTTACATTTTTATAGCCTATCTTGACTATCCGCTCGTCTTTAACAACAAAATTTCAGGCATAAAGACGCAAATTTTAGGCCACCATGGTGCTGGATTTTTATGGAACATAAGAGAGTGGCAAGTAAAATAGTGGATAAATGCATTGTTTAGAGCCATTTTAAAAACAGCGATCTCAAGCCTTGGGTTGCTGTTTTTTATCTCATTTTTTCTATTTTTGCTCATATATTTTTTGCCAGGCAATGTCACTGACGCGATGTTTTTGCGAAGTGAGGCGGTGAGCGTGGCTATAAAAGAGCAAATTTTAGAAAATTTGGGGCTAAAAGATGGCTTTTTTGTGCAGTATTTTAGGTGGCTGGCTCACTTTGTCGCGGGGGACTTTGGCACTAGCTTTGTAAGTGGAGCAAGTGTGTCGCTACTCATTAAAGAGCGGATATTAAATTCGCTTATTTTGTTTTTTGCTTCGTTTTTTCTGATAGTTTTTTTGTCATTTTTCTTGGGGCTTTTAAGCGCCATTTATAAGAATAAATTTGCCGATATCTTTATAAACTTTAGCTCCTTTTTGCTGGCTTCATTGCCGCATTTTTACATCGCACTTGTGCTAATTGCGATCTTTAGCGTCTATCTAAACGTGCTGCCAAGCTCTGGCGCAAACGAGCTAGGCTCTAGCGGTGTTGGGATGAAATTTATCATCTTGCCAACGCTTGCTATCATCTTGCCACACCTTGGCGCAAACGTGAAATTTGTAAGAGACAGGCTAAATCAAAGCCTAAACGCTGACTTTATCCAGACGGCCCACGCTAGAGGCTTGGGACGGGGCAAAATTTATCTCTTTGCCATAAAGCACGCAAGCACCGACATAGTCTACTATTTCGCAACCCTTGTGGCTGGCGTTTTTGCTGGCTCATACGTCATTGAGAGCATTTTTTCATTTCCAGGCATAGGCAAGCTTAGCCTTGATGCGGTGATCGCCAAAGACTATCCAGTCGCACTTGCGACCATTTTGCTAACGGCTGTTTTTGTCGTTTTTGCAAATTTGCTAGCTAAAATTTTTGCCATATTAGCAGATAAGAGAAATTTATGAGAAAAGTCATATTTTTCTTAGCCTGTTTTGTCTTTTTGTCGCTTGTCACATTTGCCTTTGTGACGCCATTTTTCTCTAAATTTGAGCCAAATTTCACTGACTTTATGGCAGTAAATTTAGCCCCAAGTAGCGAGCATATCTTTGGCACTGACATCCTAGGCAGGGACAATCTCATAAGAGTGGCCTACGCGCTTAAAAACTCGCTTCTTATCTTGCTTTTAGCTGGCTTTTTAATGACGCTTTTCTCGCTCATCTACGCATATTTTGGCACGAGTAGGAGCAGGGTTTGTGAGAGCCTTTTTGATAAGGGGCTTGATGCCTTTTTAAGTATCCCAAACATCGTTTTTATCATGCTTTTTAGCTCATTTAGTAGCGGAGATCTGCTCATAACCTCTTTTATTATCGCCATTTGCTCCTTTATGCAAGGCGCAAAAGTTTTTATGCAAAATTTAAGACTTAGTAAAAAGTGCGACTACGCCGAGCAAGCCGTGATAAATGGAGCTAGTAAATTTAGTCTTATCTGCTTTGAAATTTTGCCAAATTTAAAGCATTTAATAATTAGCATCTTTGGCATAAACGCGATAAACGCGGTCGTCATGGAGGCTACGCTTGGCTTTTTTGGCGTGGGAAGTGACGCAAATAAAATAAGCCTTGGCATCATGCTAAATGAGAGCAAAGAGGCGCTTTTTCTTGGCTCTTGGTGGATGGTGCTTTTCCCTGGCGTGACGCTCTTTTTGCTCATCCTTGCAACCTCGATCATCACATCAAATTCAAAAAATGGCAATATAAAAATATGATAGAGATTAAAAATTTAAACGTTTTTTATAAGGATAAAAAGCTTTTGCGTGAGCTTGATTTTGCCATGGGCGAGGGTAAATTTATAGGTATCACGGGTGCAAGTGGCAGTGGCAAATCGCTTTTTGCAAAGAGTTTAATAAGGCTTTTTGATGATGATTTTAGAGTGAGGGCGGATAAATTTAGCATTTATAAAAAAGATATCTTAAAACTTAGTCAAAATGAGCTAAAAGAGCACCGAAAAAAGGTCGCTGCGCTCGTTTTTCAAAACTCAGTTGCAAGCCTTCATCCGCTCTTAAACGTGGGCGATCATTTTAACGCCTATCTTGGCGGCGATAATAAATCAAATAAAGAGCTTGCGTTTGCTTATTTTAGGGAGTTTGGGCTGGGTAATGCAAATCTCATCTGGCACAAATTTTCATACGAGCTAAGTGGCGGCGAGGCGAGCCGTGTGCAGATCGCTCTTGCGCTTTGCTTAAAGCCAAAAATCCTAATCTGCGATGAGATAACAAGTGGGCTTGATAGCATTAGTGGTAGCCACGTGGCGGGCATCTTGGAGAGTTTAAAGGGCAAGATGAGTGTCATTTTTATCTCGCACGATGAGGCGCTGACAAGCTATCTTAGTGATGAAATTTGGCAGATGAGAGATGGGCGGCTAAATTTAAAGGAAAATGCGTGAAAATCAGGCTTGAAAACGTATCAAAAAGTTTAAGCTTTAAGGAGCATTTTAACGCTAGAGCTGAAGTACTGCACCTTTTAGAGGGGATAAGTTGCGAGCTTGATGATGGCGAAAATTTAGCTATTTTGGGTCAAAGTGGCAGTGGCAAAAGCACGCTTGCAAAGCTCATATCATTTAGCGAGCCAAAAAGTGGGGGCAAAATTTATATAAATAATGAAGAGATAACCGATAAAAATGAGCTCAAAAAAGACATCAGATATATCTTGCAAAACCAAAAACAAGCCCTAAACCCAGCGCTAAAAGTAAAAACCGCCATCGCTCACGTGAGGTCATATCTTAAGCTTAGCTTTAGCGAAAATGAGCTTAAAGAGTTTCTAGCGAATTTAAATTTAAAAGATGAAATTTTAGAAAAATATCCATCACAGCTAAGTGGCGGCGAGGCGACGAGGGTTGGGATACTGCTAGCGCTTCTTTCAAAGCCAAAAATTTTAATCTGCGACGAGATAACAAGCGGACTTGACAACGAGACGAAGCAAAAGATCATAAATTTGCTTTTAAGCTTGGATGAAAAGATCAGCATTATTTTTATCACGCACGATATTTTAAGTGCGATGAAGATAGCGCAAAAGGTGCTAATAATCGAATCTGGCAAGCAAGTGGCTTTTGGTAAATTTGATGATCTTGCAAGCCAAAATGTCCTTAAAAAATACCTTGATGCAGCTAAATTTTATGATGACAAACTTTGATATAATGCAAGCAAAAAAGGTCAAATTTGCTAGTTCATATCTGCTGCTCGGTCGATAGCCACTACTTTTTACAGCGCCTACGAAAAGATCATCCAAATGAGCGAATAGTAGGCTATTTTTACGATCCAAACATACACCCGTATAGCGAATTTTTACTGCGTTTTGAGGACGTGAAGCGAAGCTGCGAGAAGCTTGGCATCAAGCTAATATGTGGCGAATACGACTACGAAGCGTGGCTTGGCGGCACAAAGGGACTTGAAGATGAGCCAGAAAAGGGCAAAAGGTGCGAATACTGCTTTGATTTTCGTATGAAAGACTCTGCTAAAAAGGCGATAGAGCTTGGTCTAAATAAGATCACGACAACGCTTTTGATGAGCCCAAAAAAGGACTTTTTTCAGCTTAAAAAGGCGCTTGATGAGGCGGTGGCTGGCTCAAATTTAGAAGCCGTTGCAGTTGATTATAGAAAAAATGGCGGCACAAGCGAGCAGTTTATCCTCGCTAAAAAGGACAAACTCTATCACCAAAACTACTGCGGTTGCGTCTTTGCGCTAAAAAAACAGCGCGACTCGCAAAATTTGCCCCAAAGTGAGCTAATGAGCGAGCTGCACGCAAGGGCACTTTATGGCAGCATTGAGGCTAGACTTGAGCTTTACAAAAAGGTGCGCCTTTGCGAGGCGAGAGGAGAGAAATTTCACCTTTTTAGAAGGCGATTTTTAAACTACAGACTTTTGCGCGCTAGTGTTAAATTTGATGGAGCTGTGGTGCCAAGCTACTTTGTGCTCTACTCTGGCTTTAAAAGAGAGAATTTAAAGCTTAATGTGGAGCGCGACTGCGAGTTCGATGATGAGCTAAAAGAGGGCGCGATATTTATGAGCATAGAGCGCTTTAATAAATTTACAAATAGTAAATTTAAAAGCGTTGATGAGCTTTGTAAAAGGTCGCTTGAGCTTGACGCCGAGATGAAATTTCGTAGGCAGATATGCGGGGAGTTTTCGCAAAATCCTATCATCATCTTAGACGAGGTCAAAAAGGGCAGCTACGAAATTTACGCAAAGGCTGTTTTTTACAACGACAGCGAAGAAATTTTGGTTTTAGAGGGCTAAATTTAGACCCACTAAGGCTAAATTTCAGAGATTTTAAAAGAGACTAATAATTTTTTTCTTAGTATAAATTTGTTACAATCTGCCAAAATTTACATTACTAAGGCTAAAACGTGATAGACGTCGTAGAAATTCAAAAAATTCTTCCACATAGATTTCCTTTTTTGCTTATCGATAGAGTTGTCGAGCTAGAGCCTGCAAAAAACATCGTCGCTTATAAAAATGTAACCATTGGCGAGCCGATATTTCAGGGGCACTTCCCAGGTCACCCGATCTATCCTGGCGTGATGATAATAGAAGGCATGGCGCAAGCTGGCGGCGTGCTAGCGTTTAAGAGTATGAGCGATGAGCATCAAGCTGGCATCGAGAACAAAGTGGTCTATTTTATGAGCATAGACGGAGCGAAATTTCGCCATCCAGTCCGCCCTGGAGATAGGCTAGAGTATAGATTAAATGTATTAAAACATAAAGGCAATATCTGGGTGCTTGAGGGCAAAGCATATGTTGATGATGTGCTATGCGCCGAGGCTGAACTAAAAGCGATGATAGTCGATAAATAGGCTTTTGCTTAAAAAAGAGAGACAATGAAAAATATCCACCAAACAGCAGTTATAGAAGATGGAGCGATCATTGGAGATGACGCAAATATCGAGGCTTACGCATTTGTAAGTAAAGATGCGGTCCTTGGCAACAACGTCACGATAAAACAAGGCGCAAGAGTGCTTGGCAAGACGAGGATAGGCGATAACTCTCGTGTATTTAGCTACGCGATCGTGGGTGACATCCCGCAAGATATCAGCTATAAAGATGAGGTCGATACTGGCGTCATCATCGGCGAGCACGCAACTATACGTGAGTTTTGCACGATAAACTCAGGCACGCACAAGGGCGATGGTATAACAAGGATCGGTGATAACGCCTTTATCATGGCATACTCTCACATCGCACACGACTGCATAATAGGCAGCAACGTCATTTTGGCAAATAATGCAACTCTAGCAGGCCACGTCGAGCTTGGCGACTACGCTGTTGTAGGCGGTCTTACGCCTATTCACCAGTTTGTTAGAGTGGGTGAGAGCTGCATGGTCGCAGGTGCTAGTGCACTCAGTCAAGATGTAGTGCCATTTTGCCTAGCTGAGGGCAACAGAGCCTATATAAGAAGCTTAAATTTAGTTGGCATTAGGCGTAGATTTGACAAAGAGCAGGTTGAAGAGCTTGTTCGCGCTTATAAATTTTTGTTTAATCAAGGCATTAGCCTAAAAGATCAAGCAAACGAGCTGATCGCAAAAACCAGCGATGAAAATGTTAAAAAAATGTGTAAATTTATATTAGAAACGACAAGAGGAATTCCGCTTGCAAAAGGAAGAGATTAATGGCTAGAAAGTGTAATTTTTGTGGCGAGGCTGAGTCTGCTGAGAGAAGGTTATTAGCAGATATCGAAGGAAACGCCTATATATGCGAGTACTGTATAGCAGCAGCATACGATATGATACATGGTGATACAAGTGTAGAAGAGAGTAAAAGTGAAGAGGCGATAGAGTATCAAAAGCTCACACCAAAGGAGCTAAAAGCGGTACTTGATAACTACGTGATCGGTCAAGATAGGGCTAAAAAGGTCTTTAGCGTCGGCGTATATAACCATTATAAGAGAATTTTTAAACAAAGCGACATCAAAGACGATACTGAAATTTCAAAATCAAACATCTTGCTTGTTGGTCCAACTGGAAGCGGCAAGACGCTGATGGCTCAGACTTTGGCGAGATTTCTTGACGTGCCTATCGCGATTTGCGATGCGACAAGCCTAACTGAGGCTGGATATGTCGGCGAGGACGTTGAAAATATCCTTACAAGGCTCTTGCAAGCTGCAAATGGCGACGTGAAAAAGGCGGAGCAGGGCATTGTATTTGTCGATGAGATCGATAAGATCGCTAGAATGAGCGAAAACAGAAGCATCACAAGAGACGTTTCAGGCGAGGGCGTGCAGCAAGCGCTTTTAAAGATCATCGAAGGTAGCGTCGTAAATATCCCACCAAAAGGCGGCAGAAAGCATCCAAATCAAGACTTCATCCAGATAGATACGACAAATATCTTATTTGTTTGCGGCGGTGCATTTGACGGACTTCTTGACATTATCGAGCGCAGAGTTGGCAAAAACGTACTTGGCTTTAACCAAGAAAAACGTGGCAAAAACGAAAAAGAAAATTTACTAAGCCTACTTGAGCCAGACGATCTTGTAAAATACGGCCTCATCCCAGAGCTCATCGGCAGACTTCACGTAGTGGCTACTTTAAATGAGATAACAAAAGAGGATATGGTTAAAATTTTGACCGAGCCAAAAAATGCGATATTAAAACAATATCAAAAGCTTTGTGCGATCGACGGCGCTACGCTTAAATTTGATGATGAAGCGCTTGAAGAGATAGCGAGCCTTGCTATCGAGCGAAAGACTGGAGCAAGAGGGCTTAGAAGCATAATGGAAGAGCTCATGACAGATATAATGTATGATCTGCCAGAGCTAAAAGACTACGATATCGTGATCTCAAAAGAGACGGTAAAAGATGGTGCAAAGCCAATTTTAATAAAACACGACAAGAAAATAGCGTAAAGGAAATAGATGTTTTTAGATCAGGTTATAGGTTTTTTCTCAAGTGATATGGGTATAGATTTAGGTACGGCAAACACTTTGGTTTTGGTAAAAGATAAGGGAATAATCATAAATGAACCATCAGTTGTTGCAGTAAGACGTGAGAAATATGGAAAACAAAAAATTTTAGCAGTCGGCCACGCTGCAAAAGAGATGGTGGGAAAAACTCCTGGCGACATCGAGGCGATAAGACCGATGAGAGATGGCGTTATCGCGGACTTTGACATGACAGAGAGGATGATACGCTACTTTATAGAAAAGACCCATAGAAGGAAAAATTTCTTACGCCCAAGGATCATCATCTCAGTTCCTTACGGACTTACTCAGGTTGAAAGAAAAGCTGTTAGAGAGAGCGCACTAAGTGCTGGTGCAAGAGAGGTATTTTTGATAGAAGAGCCTATGGCAGCAGCTATCGGAGCAAATTTACCAGTTCGCGAACCACAAGGCAACCTTGTAGTTGATATCGGCGGTGGTACGACTGAGATCGGTGTCGTCTCACTTGGCGGTCTGGTAATATCAAAATCTATCCGCACAGCTGGCGACAAGATAGATAGCAGCATTGTTAATTACATAAAAGAAAAATACAACTTACTAATAGGTGAGAGAACAGGCGAGGAGATAAAGATCGCTGTGGGCTCTGCTGTGCAGCTTGAAAAAGAGCTAAGCGTAGTGGTAAAAGGACGCGATCAAGTGAGCGGTCTTTTAAGCAGGGTTGAGCTAACAAGTGAGGATGTGAGAGAGGCGATGAGAGAGCCACTAAAAGAGATCGCTGATGCGCTTAAAACCGTGCTTGAGATGATGCCGCCTGATCTTGCGGGCGATATCGTAGAGACTGGTATCGTGCTAACTGGCGGTGGAGCGCTTATTAGAGGGCTTGACAAGTTCTTGTCTGATATCGTTAAGCTTCCAGTATTTGTAGCTGATGAGCCGCTTCTTGCTGTTGCTAGAGGCACAGGCAAGGCACTTCAAGAGATCGGACTTTTACAACAGCTAACAAATGAAGAGTAAGATTGTTCTTTTTGTTTTTATAGCGTTGCTTGCTGGCGCCTCGATGTTTAAGGGCGAAATTTTAAGCAACATCTCTATTAAATTTAGCAACTACGCTATAAATTCATACGACAATTTTGCTAAAAGCGTGAAAGATTATATAAACGAATATTTTAGGCAGGCTAGCGAGATAGAAAAACTAAGAGCGCAAAACAAAGAGCTAGAGCGCTCAGCCACGCTTCTATCTACTTTTGCAAACGAGCTAAATCAAATTTTAAAAGATAAAAACTCAACTGCCTACGCCCCAGCCGTAAAGCTAGTAAAAGGGCTTAGTTACGTGCATATCGGGGATTATAATAAAATTTGGATAAGCGAGTTTGAAGGATACGACCCAAATAAAATTTATGGGCTCATCTATCAAGGAAGCAGCGCCGGCATCGTCATCGCAAAAGATGGCAAGCCTCTAGCTTACTTGCAAAATGACCCAAAAAGTATATTTGCAGTCTATATAGGAAATGACAAAATTCCAGGCGTCGCGCATGGAAATCAAGGCCAAATAATGGTGAAATTTATCCCACAATGGCTCAGCCCAAAAGAGGGCGACGAGGTCTTTACGAGCGGGCTTGACGGGATATTTTTTAGTGGGGTGCCAGTAGGGCGCGTGAGTAAAATTTTAAAAGAGAGCTCCTATCAAAGCGTGATAGTTGAGCCCTATGCGAAGCTAAACATACCAAACTACCTATACGTTGTAACAAAGGAAAAATGATGCCAAAAAGAACAGATATAAATACCATTTTGCTAATCGGCTCAGGCCCTATCGTCATCGGTCAAGCCTGCGAATTTGACTACTCAGGCACGCAAGCAGCCAAGACGCTAAAAGAGCTTGGATATCGCGTAGTGCTCATAAACTCAAACCCGGCCACCATCATGACTGATCCAAATTTCGCCGACGCAACGTATATAGAGCCGATCACAAAAGATAGCATTTTAAAGATCATCGAAAAAGAAAAGATTGACGCCATCTTACCAACGATGGGCGGTCAAGTGGCGCTAAATGCCGCTATGGAGGTCTTTGAGAGTGGCCTTTTAAAGGATGTCAAATTTCTTGGTGCAAACCCAGAAGCGATAAAAAAGGGCGAAGATAGACAAATTTTTAAAGCGACCATGCAAAAGATCGGCATGGATCTGCCTGAGAGTAGATATGCCTACAATATGGACGACGCGCTAAATGCGGCAAACGAGATAGGCTTTCCGCTCATCATAAGAGCTAGCTACACGCTTGGTGGCGCAGGAAGCGGCGTGGCTTACAATATGGACGAATTTAAAGAGCTAGCCAACACTGGCCTTGACGCAAGCCCGATACATGAAATTTTGATAGAAGAGAGCTTGCTTGGCTGGAAAGAGTATGAGATGGAGGTCATTAGAGATAGAAATGACAACTGCATCATCGTCTGCTCGATCGAGAATTTTGACCCAATGGGCGTGCATACAGGCGATAGCATCACGGTCGCACCAGCACTCACACTCACAGATAAAGAGTATCAGGCGATGCGTGACGCTAGCTTTGCCATACTTCGCGAGATAGGCGTTGATACTGGCGGCAGCAACGTGCAGTTTGCCATAGACCCAAAAACGGGCCGTATGATCGTTATCGAGATGAACCCACGCGTTAGCCGAAGCTCGGCGCTTGCCAGTAAAGCTACTGGCTATCCGATCGCAAAGGTCGCGACACTTCTAGCAGTTGGTTTTAGCCTAGATGAGATCAAAAACGACATCACTGGCACTCCTGCTAGCTTTGAGCCGGTGATTGATTATATCGTGACAAAGATCCCGCGCTTTACATTTGAGAAATTCCCGGGATCAAACCCATATCTAGGCACTGCGATGAAGTCAGTTGGCGAGGTCATGGCGATAGGTAGGACATTTAAAGAGAGCATCCAAAAGGCGCTTTGTAGCCTAGAGCGTGATCTTTGCGGATTTAACAGCCTTAGCCTAGAGAAAAACGCTTTGATTTATGGCATCAGAAATGCAAATGAGAGAAGAATTTTATATCTAGCACAAGCCTTTAGAGATGACTTTAGCGTGGCTGAGGTGTATGAGTTTAGCAAGATCGATCCTTGGTTTTTGGAGCAAATTTATGAGATAGTTAAATTTGAAGATAAGATCGACATGGATATCTTAAACAACGAAGAGCTACTGCGAGAGGCCAAAAGCATGGGCTTTTCAGACAAGATGATAGCTGTGCTTATAAATGAAAAAGACGATCTTGAGCTTAGCCAAAATGATATCTATTTTGCGAGAGAGAAGCTTGGCATCGAGCTTGAATACAACGAGGTCGATACTTGCGCGGGTGAATTTAAGGCGCTAACGCCATATCTTTACTCAACCACAAATATCACTAAATTTCCTAAAAAAGAGCCTGTAAAAGACGCTAAAAAGGTGATGATAATAGGCGGCGGTCCAAACAGGATCGGCCAGGGTATAGAGTTTGACTACTGCTGCGTGCATGCAAGCTACGCCCTAAGAGACCTTGGCATAAAGACGATAATGTATAACTGCAACCCAGAAACCGTCTCAACCGACTACGACACGAGCGATATTTTGTATTTTGAGCCGATCGATTTTGAGCACGTTAGATCAGTCATCGAGCGTGAAAAGCCAGACGGCGTGATCGTGCATTTTGGCGGCCAAACTCCGCTTAAATTTGCAAAACGCCTAAGCGTGATCGGCGCTAAGATCATCGGCACAACCGCAAGAGTGATCGACGTGGCCGAGGATAGAAAGAAATTTAGCGAATTTATAAATAAAATAGGCGTCCTTCAGCCTAAAAACGACACCGCCACTAGCCTAGAAGAAGCCTTGCAAAAGGCCGCAAATATTGGCTATCCAGTGCTCGTTCGTCCAAGCTACGTTCTAGGTGGCAGAGCGATGAGAAGGGTGCATAACGAGAGTGAGCTAAAAGAGTATATGAGCGAGGCGGTAAAGGTTAGCAACCACTCGCCAGTGCTACTTGATAAATTTTTACAAGACGCAAAAGAGCTCGACGTAGACGCGATATGTGATGGCAAAGAGGTCTATATCGGCGCTATAATGGAGCACATCGAGGAGGCTGGAATTCACTCTGGCGACTCGGCTTGCATATTGCCACCGATGAGCTTAAGCGATGAGATGATAAAAAAAGTGGAGAAGCAAACCAGAGATATCGCGCTAAATTTAGGCGTTGTCGGTCTTATGAATATCCAGTTTGCTATCTATGAAAATGAGCTTTATATGATCGAGGTAAATCCTCGTGCGAGCAGGACCGTGCCGTTTGTGAGCAAGGCTACTGGCGTGCCTATGGCAAAGGTGGCGACAAGAGTTATGTGGCAGGGAAATTTACGTGAGGCACTTAAATTTTATGATGATTACAAGGTTGTTTATGAAGATGGCGACATCTTAAAACCTCGCGTAAGCTCGCATGTTTGCGTAAAAGAGTGCGTGCTGCCGTTTAACAAGCTAAGTGGCGCTGATCTTATCCTTGGCCCTGAGATGAAGAGCACGGGCGAGGTCATGGGTATAAGCCACGACTTTGCAAGCTCATTTGCAAAGAGCCAGATCGCTGCGAGCAACACTTTGCCAAGCAAGGGCAGGGTATTTTTAACGCTAGCTGACGCTGATAAATCTTACGCACCTGATCTTGCAAAAGAGCTAATAGCGCTTGGTTTTAGCATCGTCGCAACTGGTGGTACGCATAAAATTTTAAGCGAAGCTGGCGTGGAGGCTGAGTTTGTCTATAAGATAAGCGAGGGCAGACCAAACGTCGAAGATAGGCTTAAAAATGGCGATATAGCGCTTGTTATAAATACAAGCGATACTAAATCAAGCGTGGATGATGGCAAAAAGATCCGCCAAAATGTGCTTAGATTTAAGATCCCTTACTTCACAACGATCCGTGCAGCGCTTGCAGCTGCTAAGTCATTAAGCACGGTTCAAACTGGCAAAGCACTTGAAGTAAAAAGCTTGCAAGAGTATCTAAGAGAGAAACAATAAATTTAGTGGCAGTTTTTGCTGCCACTAGCTAAATTTCACTTCTATTTGATTAGCTATTTTTTAAAGCGCTAGCTACCTTGAAAGCACTTGTAAATGCAAAATGCAAGTTATATCCGCCAAGCATACCAGTGATATCTAAAACTTCTCCTATAAAGTAAAGCCCTTTTACGCTTTTACACTCTAAATTTTCATTTAAAAAATTAGTCTTTACGCCACCTTTTGTAACTTCAGCCCTTTCAAAGCCAAATGTCCCAGCTGGGGCAAAATGATATGCAAAAAGCCTTTTTATGATGCTCTTTTCATCATCACTAAATTCATAAAATGCCCTATCTTTTAAACCAAAATTTCTTAAAAACTCCAGCACAAATCTCTTTGGCAAAGGTAAAACTGAACTAAGCTGCTTTTTGCCATTTACTAAATTTTTCTCACTAAATTTAGGCAGAAAATTTATGCAAATTCGACCCTTTTGCCAAAAGAGTGAGGCGTTTAGT
>NZ_JH414889.1:961-52584 GCF_000238755.1 Campylobacter sp. 10_1_50 | reverse complement strand
ACGCTTTTACACTCTAAATTTTCATTTAAAAAATTAGTCTTTACGCCACCTTTTGTAACTTCAGCCCTTTCAAAGCCAAATGTCCCAGCTGGGGCAAAATGATATGCAAAAAGCCTTTTTATGATGCTCTTTTCATCATCACTAAATTCATAAAATGCCCTATCTTTTAAACCAAAATTTCTTAAAAACTCCAGCACAAATCTCTTTGGCAAAGGTAAAACTGAACTAAGCTGCTTTTTGCCATTTACTAAATTTTTCTCACTAAATTTAGGCAGAAAATTTATGCAAATTCGACCCTTTTGCCAAAAGAGTGAGGCGTTTAGTATCGCTGGACCACTTATGCCTCTATGTGTAAAAAGCAGATCACCACTAAATTTATAGCTCTCATTTTTGGTATTTATCACTACATCTGCGCTTAGACTAACACCACTAAGCTCTTTAAACCAAAACTCATCTTTTTGCACGCTAAAGCCAACAAGAGCAGGGGGTAAAAATAAGAGACGGGTGAGCAAATAGGTTAAATTTACTAGTTAAATTTGGCTTTTATAGAGCAGCAGCAAGTTAAATTTACTGCATATTTATGCTTCCAGCTGGAGCGGGCATATCACCCTTTTCATCTACAAATGGAGGTCCTTTTTGAAGTAGTGCAGTCACTTCAGAGGCAACTTTTGGATCCATCTTAGCCATTATGGTTGATATCTTTTTTGCATCAAGGGCGTAAAGTATGGTAGCTGCGTTTGATCTTGGCATTTGCGAGAGCACTTCGGCTGCTGCGCCATCTTTCATTTTGGCGTAGGATTCATTGACTTTATCAGTCGTCATCGTGCGAAGCTCTTTTAAAATTTTCTCATTTTTAGCGACAACTTCGTCGATCTCTTTGCGTTTTTGCTCGATCACTTTCATCGTCGCATTTAGGTCAGCCTCTTTTTTGGCAAGCTTTTTGTTGTTCTCTTCATAAGCCGCGGCCGAGCTTGCTCGAAAGACCTCTAGGGCTTGGCGCTGCTCGTCGATGACCTCAAGCTCCTTTGAAATTTCCTCTTTTCTAGCTTCAAAGATCTGAGTGCAATCAACCGGCACTTCAAAGCAAAATGCAAAATTTATGACCATAAAAAAGAGTAAAACAGCTCTCATCACGCCTCGCTTTTGGCTGCAAATTTCATAACCGCAAACTCATCAAGAGCAAGCGCTTCAGCCTTTTGTATGCGTTTTATCTCTTTTTTAAATTCTTCTTTTTCTAGATATTTCATCTTTTCATACTCTAAATTTGCATTTTTATATTTGTGCTCGTAGTGCAAGACCTCTTTTTTTGCTATCTCTAAGCTCTCTTTGCAGGCACTTAGCTCGGCTCTTGCTATATTTATGAGCTCTAAATTTTCTCTTAGCTCGCCTATGTTGCCACTTTTTGGCAGGTTAAACTCGTTGAGCTTGGCCCTTAAGAGTGCTATTTTTTCTTCAGCATTTCTTACATTTAGCCTAGCAACGACGAGCTTAGCCTCTACCTTATCCATCTCCTGCTTTTTGACGCGGACGACGGAGGTAAATTTACTTTTCATCTAATGATCGTATCGCTTCTCTCAGGGCTTGTTGAGATATAGCCAACCTTCACGCCAGTTAGCTCCTCTATACGCTCGATATACGCTCTTGCGTTTGCTGGCAGGTCTTCATATCTGCTGATGCCTTTTACGCTGTCCCAGCCCGCAAGCTCTTCATAGATAGGCATTGCATTTTCAAGATCTGTTGGCACGTAGTCGATCGTCTCGCCGTTATATTGATATGCTTTGCAAATTTTTACCACCTCAAAGCCATCAAGCACGTCAAGCTTCATAAGCGCATAAGTATCGACGCCATCAAGCCTTGAAGCGTATTTTACGCTTACTGCGTCAAACCAGCCACAACGTCTGCGGCGACCTGTTGTTGTGCCAAATTCTTTACCAATCTCACACATCTTATCGCCGCTCGTGCCTTTGTCTTCAGTTGGGAAAGGTCCATGTCCTACGCGAGTCGTATATGCTTTGATGACACCTATTACCTTGCCTATCTCTTTTGGATTTAGTCCAAGGCCTGTGCAAGCACCAGCGCTTATGGTATTTGAGCTAGTTACATAAGGATATGTGCCGTGATCGATGTCTAAAAGTGTGCCCTGAGCGCCTTCAAGTAGGACTTTTTTGTCTTCATCAAGCGCTTTCCAAACTAAATTTGTAGTGTTTGCGATAAATGGAGCAAGCACCTCTTTATATCTTTTTAGCTCTTCAAGTAGCTCATTTTCTTCAGGTATCTTTACGCCAAGTGCGTCAAATACTGGTTTATTTGTTTCAAAATCATGCATCAAAGCATCGCACAAGCGCTCTGGCTCAAGTAGCTCGCCAACTCTGTGGCCGCTTCTACTTATCTTGTCTGCGTATGTTGGTCCGATGCCTTTACCAGTCGTTCCGATCGCTTTTTCGCCTTTTAAGCGCTCTTTTGCTTGATCGACTTGGCTGTGGTAGCTTAAATTTAAGTGTGCTTTGTCGCTTATATAAAGTCTGCCTTCTAAGTTGTCAAATTGCGCCATCTCAGTGATGAGCACCTCTGGAGAGACAACGACGCCGTTGCCGATGATATTTATGATATTTTTGTGCAAAATTCCGCTTGGGACAAGGTGAAGCGCGTATCTTACGCCATCTACCCAGATCGTATGACCAGCGTTGTGGCCACCTTGAGAGCGACAAATCATGTCATAGTTTAGTCCTAGCATATCAACTATCTTGCCTTTACCCTCATCACCCCATTGAACACCAACTACTAAATCAGCCTTTCTCATTCTTACTTCCTTAAATTAATTTTTTCTTCGATTAATGCATCAGTATAAACAGCGAACCCGCTGCTTGAAATATTGTCTATTTCATAGTTTCCGCCACTTGCTAAGATAGCGTTGTCTTTTAAAAATCTAAAAAATAAACTATCATAATATCTCATTTTTGAGTAATATAGCGGAACTATTCTTAAATTTTTATATTCTAGTGATTTGACTACGCTTTGTAAATTTTTTAGCGCCTCTTTTAGCTTATCAGGGACTAAATTTACTATCTCATCAAGCTCGCTAGCGTCCTTTAAAAGGGCTAGTTTGCTAAGCCACGGCACGTTTTGGGCTAGGATCTTTTCTAGCCATGAGTTTTCAAAAATTTCTATCTCTAAGTTTAAAATTTCGCAAATTATCCTTGGGATTTGCATGTTGCTAAGCTGCAAACAAGCGCCGATCTCAAGCTCGCTAAAGAGCTTTGCTACGATGTTTATGCTCTTTAAGATGTCGTTTTCACCGATAAGTTCAGCGCCTATTTGATAAATTTCTTGGCTTGGGTAGCGAAAGACTGGCTGTATATAAAACCACCTCTTTGGCTCGTTTGCTTTAAGCCTTCTAAGCACGATCCTAACGGTATCAACCGTGCTATCAGCCCTTAGACTTATCTCGTGGTTTAGACTGTCGCTAAAGCGCAGGAGATTTGTCGCATCTACGCTTAGATGTTGATGATACGAAAAAAACGGCGTTACGATCTCGCTAAAACCCTCATCTTCTAAAATTTCACTCGCTTTTTGCTCGATTTTTCTCTTTAGTTTTGCACTTTTTGCAAAGTAAAGTTTGCTTCCGTTTGGGATCTCGTGCTCATAAACATTTACATCACTCAACTCTTATCTCCTTACTAAAACCTAAATTTATATCGCACTCTTTGATGATGGACATGGCTAGATTATAGAGTTCGCCGCTGTCACTACTACTTGCTAGTTTGCTTAAATTTACGGAAATTTCTTGATTAAATTTACCTATATTTTTTATCTCATCTTCTATTTTTTGTTTTAGGCTTTGTGCTAGTTTGTCGTCTTGATTCAAATTTGCTATCACTTCATTTGCAAGCTCTTTTAGCACGACTAAGCCTTTAAAAAGCTCGAAATTCTCGCTATTTTTATAGTCTTTTATGTGCAGATATGGTCTTTCAAATTTAAACGAAGCAGCATCTTTTGCCAAAAGTGCCAATGAGAAAATGTTGCCTTGAAATTTATCAAAGCCAAGACCAAGTAAAAACTCAAGCGTTCTTTTGTCATCGATATTTTTTATAGTCGCATTTAGTCCAAATTTATCAGCCACAAACCTTATCATATTTATGCTCTCAAGCGCCTCTTTTGAGTTAAAGATATGTTTGCAAAATTTATTATCTATATTAAAGCGGTTTGTCTTTAGCATGCCAAGAGCTTCGATCGAGCTTGAGTATGAGGCAAAGTCATCAAGCGAGAAGTGTATGCCAAGCTCTTTATATTTTCTCACATAAATTTCTAAAACTTCTAAATTTGTAGCTGTTGCAGCGTCGATAACATCGATGATAAGCCCAGTTGGATCAAGGCTTTTATCCTCATCAAATATCGCTTTAAATTTATGCCAAAATTCTTCTGTAAAGAGCTTTTTAACGCTTAAATTTACGCGAACCTTTGCGCTTATGCCATTTTCTAGCCACATTTTTCTTGCTAAAAGCGCCTCTTTTATCGTAAATAAAGCGATATTACTCGATGCGCTACTTGTCTTTATGAGTGGCAAAAAGTCGCTTGGATAGATGATCTCGCTATCTTTTCTCCATCTAATAAGCGCTTCAAAACTTAAAGTCTCGCCCGTGCTAAAGCTGATCTCTGGTTGAAATTCTAAAAACATCTCACCAGCGTCAAGCGCTTTTAAAATTTTTGAGCCATCTTCGTATTGGCTCTTAAAATAGACATCTTTTTTCGCATCAAATGTATAGCTTCTGTTTTTGCCACTTATCTTGGCTTGATACATCGCCCAGTCGGCTCTTTGTAGCACATCATCAGCTCCAAGCTCACTATCAGCTAAGGCTATGCCTATGCTAGTGCTTGCTTTTAGTTTTAGCTCGTCTATCTTTACTTCATCTGAAGCTAGCCTTAGCATATTTTGCGCTATCTCATAGACTTCACCTAAATTTTCGTAGTTTATGACGCCTACAAACTCATCTCCGCCTATCCTTGCAAAGATATTTTTGCCATTAAACATAGCGCCTATCTTTTCAGAGATAGCTACTAGAAATTTATCGCCTATTTGATGGCCGAAGTTGTCATTTATGCTCTTAAAATCATCCATATCAAGGTAGATGACGGCTATTTTTTGTTCATTTTTTTGTATGAGAGAATTTAGCTTGTTGTAGAGTAAAAATCTATTTGGTAGCTTTGTAAGCGGATCGTGATATGCGATAAATTCTAGATATTTCTCATTTTGTGCTTCGTTATTTGCCAGCATTGCTAGCATGATGTAGCCAGTTTTTTTCTCATTCGCATCGATAAGCGGTAAAATTTCTATGACTTCAAGCTTGCTCTTATTTTTATTATTTTCGCTCCAAACCTTGCCACTCCACGAGCCACCTTGGTTTATAGTCTCTATGATCTGGTGTTTTATATCGCTTAAGCCTTGCTTTATAAAGGTGATATCTTTTAGATATACGCTATCTTTTGCGCCCGCACTTTCAAAAAATGCGTCATTTGCGTCAATAACCCTCATCTCCTCATCAAGCAAGACGACCTCTTCTTTGCTAAATGAGAAAATTTTTGCAAGCAGGTCTTGGCAGACAAAGAAGCTATCTTCTAGGCTAAGGTCTCTTAATGTGCCTTTTATCAAGCTTACTTCGCCAAATTCGTCGTATTCAAGTGCTTTTGCCCTTAGTCTAAAGTGTAAAATTTCTTTATCTATGCTGTAAAGTTTGATATCTTTGATGTATGTTTGAGCATCTCTTAAGCTCTCAAAAAAGCTATAAAAACTATCAAATTCATCGACAAAGACCGACTTTGCTTGCTCGAAATTTAGAGTGCTTTGCGTGCCAAGAACCTTGCTTAGCTCGTCTGAGATGTTAAGCATGTCGCTTCTTTTATCCCAAGTAAAGACATTTGCCTCACTCGCCCAAAGCAGTGCTTTGCTCTCTTTGCTTTGTTTTTCAAATCTCTCTTGAAGCTTTAGCATATCGCTAAGATCAGTAAATGAGTAGATGACTTTTTGCTCGTCTGCATCGATAAATTTAGCCCTTATCCTAAATGGAATTTTCTTTCCGTAAGTGTTTGTCATATTTGCTATGAAATTTAGCTCTTCATTTTTGCTAGTTTGTAAAAAGGCTTTTTTATTTGCCAGCATGGCAGCTTTAAAGCTATCAAAGTCCTCGCTTGCGATGATGTCTTCTAAATTTATGAGACCTTGGCTTTGGACGTTAAAAATTTTCTCGATATTGTTTGTGCTTTGTATGATCAAAAATGGCTCATTAGCTGAAGCGATGGCGATGACATTAGGCGATAAAAAGACGTAGCTTTTGATGATATCGTCATTTCTTTGTGTTATCTTTTCTTGAGTGATATCTTTTATGAGTATGAAATTTAGCCTTGTATTTTCTAGCTCAAAGCTACTTTGGGTTGCTAAAACGTCGATTATCTCGCCATTTTTACGCCTTAGCTTAGCCTCATAATATAGATTATTATTGATAGCGTTTTCTCTATCTTCTGCTAAATTTTTAGACTCATCTTCAAGAAGCTCTTTGATATTTAGATCCGCTACATCATCTTTTTTGTAGCCTAGATTTTCTAAAAGAGCGTTGCTAATGTCCGTGATAACGCCAGTATAAGCGTCAAAGACCACGATCTTTAAAAAGCTCTTTTCAAAGACATAGCCAAATCTACTCTCGTAGCTTTGTGCCGTCTCGTAAGCTTTATCTCTATCTTCGTAGAGTTTTTTGATACTGTTATTTAGCAAGATAAATTCTTTTATGTCAAATTTTTCATCAGTTGGCTTACTTTTATCTACCGCAAAAAGAGCGATTCTAATAAATGGAGAGAGAATTTTATCTTTTATATATGAGTTATCACGTAGCCAAAGTATACTAAATGCGACAAAACACAAGAACGAAAGCACGACTAGAACTAGCTGGATAAAGATCTGTGCCTGCCTGCTAGAGCCTGTTATGACAAATAGCTTTTGCTCCTCTAGGTAGCTGATCTTGTAAAAATTCATATCCTTTAGTATAAAAATGATCTTGTCAGCTTTAAACTCGCCACCTTGCGAGATGTATTTGTTAAAGTCCTCTTTTATAAATTTTCTATAAAACTCATCTCTTGAGAGGTTGCCATCTTTATCGACCAAAAAGACGTATGCGGCAAAATTTTTGTTATAGCCTGTATCGACCTTCTTTTTTAAAAGATTTGGATTTAGCTGAATGAGAATTTTATTGCCATTTTTTAGTCCGTAAGCTATGTAGATATCTTTAAAGCGTCTATTTTTATAAAATCTATCAGAGAGCCTAAACTCGCCCTCTTTGATGTCTGAAAACCACGAGATATCGTAGTTATGTAACTCAAAAGCGCCCTCAAATTTACGCTGATAAAGCAAGGAGTTGTCTTTTGCTATCACGTAAAAAGCGGCGTAAAATTTACTTGTATTGCTATCGTCGTTAAATGGCTCTATGCCATTTTTAATAAGTCTTGCCTTTGTAGAGATGTTGTCTTTTACATCTACAAATGTACTCACGATATTGTTTCTAGTGATAAAATTTAGCGTTGAAATTTCATATTTTATATCGTTTATGCCAGCAAATATGACAAAAAGTGCAAGAAAGATGAAGGCAAAAAGAAGTAGTACTATCTTTACATAGAACCTCTTAAAAATCTGCAAAACTGGTTTAGCGCTATTTTTTTGCATTAAATTTAAGCCTCGCTTTTTAAAACTAGCCATGATTTTAACGCAAATTTACTTTTTTTAGCTTATAAAATGACTTTTTGTTTAAATTTAAGAAGATCACAGGGCGTTTTGCCCCGTGACTTAGTAGATCCAAGTAACTACTTCGGCTCTTTGTCTGCGTAGTTTTTCTGGTTGTGGGTTTATGCGGTAGCCAAATGGCACTACGATAGCCACTCTTTTTTCGCTCTCATCAAGACCTAAAATTTCATTTAAAGCGTGTCTGTCAAAGCCTTCGATCGGGCAGCTATCTATGCCAAGGCTTGCGGCTGCGTTCATCATATTTGTCGCAGCTATCATGCACTGCTCGTGCGACCACTGAAATGTTAGCTCGTCGTCATTTTTGAAATTTGATAACAAAAAGTCGTGATAAAATTTCTGCCTTGCAGCGATAGCTTCGGGGTCTTTATCAGCCCTTCTAGCGATCATTTTATCAACATAGCTGCTGCCAAATTTTATCTCTTTGATCTTTGCTAAAATGACAACCAAATGCGAGCAAGAGGTGATTTGCACTTGGTTCCACGAAACAGCTTTTATCTTCTCTCTAAGCTCTTTGTTTTGCACGACTAAAAAGTCCCACTGCTCAAGCCCAGTCGAGCTTGGACTTAGTCTGCCAGCCTCTAGGATAAAGTCAAACTCGCCAGCTCCGATCTTTTTGCTCTCGTCAAAAATTTTGCAAGCGTGACGAAATTTTAAAATTTCAAGATAGTTCATCATATCTCCTTTGTTAAATTTCTTGACATTATAAAGCGACTAGGTAAATTAAAAGAAATTTAGCCAGACTTTAGCTGGCCTTAAAATAGGCTAAATTTAGCCTAGAGTTAGTTTAAAAATATATCAAACTCGCCTTTTTGTATCGTTTGTGCGATGATGGCTGAGCGCTCATAGCCAGCCTCTTTTAGGCGCTTTAGGGCTAAGCTCGCATCGTTCTCGCTAACAGCTAGCAAAAGTCCGCCAGAAGTTTGCGCGTCATATAGTAAGATATCAGCCTCTTTGCTCACAAAATGCTTTGTAAATTCGCGGTTTTTGTAGCTTCCCTCTGGGATGATGCCCATATCGGCAAATTCTTTCGCACTTGCGATCACTGGCACATCTTTTTCAAAGACATTAAAGCTGATCTTGTCGTTTAACATCTCGCTTAAATGTCCTAAAAATCCAAATCCAGTCACATCGGTAGCGGCATAAACTTTGATGCCACTTAGTGCTTTTAGAGCGTAGAAATTTAGCTGAGCCATGATGCCAGCGACCTCATTTATCTGCTCCATGCTTAGTAGATCAGCCTTGATCGCTGTGCTTAAGATGCCACTGCCAAGAGGCTTTGTAAGGATCAAAACATTACCAACTTCTGCTGTGTTGTTTGCCCAGAAATTTTTAGGATCTACCTTGCCCGTCGCGCTTAGCCCATAATACATCTGCTGCGTCTCTATCGTGTGTCCGCCAACGATGACGCCGCCACACTCTCTTACTTTATCGGCTCCACCTTGCAAAATTTCGCCTAAAATTTCGGGTGCAAGGTTGCAGCTATCAAAGCCCACGATATTTAGGGCGTTTATCACCTCGCCACCCATAGCAAAGACGTCGCTTAGGCTATTTGCAGCAGCGATCTGACCGTAGATAAATGGGTCATTGACTACTGGTGTGATAAAGTCAAGCGTCTGAACGAGCGCAAGATCGTCTGAGAGCTTAAAAACGCTCGCGTCCTCGTTTGAGCCGATGCTTGAGAGCAGGTTTGGATGAGATAAATTTAAACTACTAATCGTTTTGTGAAGACCCGACGGGTCAAGCTTAGCAGCTCAACCAGCGGCTTTAACGAACTGCGTAAGCTTTTTGTCGTGATAGATCATAGTTTGATTTGCTCGTGAGTTGAGAGTATGTCGATGATCTCATAAGCGTTTGAAATTTCGCCAACTGCAAGATCGCTTACTAGTTTATAAGCCTCCAAGCAGCTTCCGCAGCTTAAAATTTGAACGCCAGCAGCTTCAAGATCTTTAAGTGGCTTAAAGCTTGGATGTGAGCGGTTTGTCGTCATCTTAACGGCGTTATTTACGCAGATGATTATCTTTGGTTTTTTCTCTACTTGAAGAAGTGCGCCTAGGAATTTTGATAGCAAATTTATTCCAACTTCGCCGCTACCTGCGCGCTCTTCGTTTAGATAGAGCACTTTTTCATTTTTTGGTGTTATGTCGCAGACAAATTCGTCAAAATTTGTAAGCTCAAGCGCGCTTTTGCCCTTGATGGCTAAAATTTTAGTCTCATTGCCGTTGCTTTCTAGGCTAAATTCTATATTTTGATTTCTCAAAAATCTCGAGATATTTTCTTTTGGAGCTAGGGCATTTACGATGATCTCTAAGCTCTCTCCCTCGTTTAAACCCTCAAGTGCGTTTTTAGTCATGATGACTGGTTTTGGGCACTCTAAATTTCTACAATCAATTGTTCTTGTCATTGTTTTTCCTTTGTGATTAGTATTTCAAACCTTGAAACTGATTTTGGATTATAGCTAAAAAATATTAATTTTTTAAAAGGATTTGTGCTGTGAAATTTGCTATAAAAGAGAGTTTGACCCTGCGTAAGTCGCAAGGTCAAGGTTAGTTATTTTAAATTTGTGTAAGATTTTTCGTAGTCAGATACTGGGATCTTGTTTTTCTTAACAAGCTCTTGATACCAGTAGTGGTGAAGTACATAGACCTCTTCTTCTTCTTTGTATCCAGTGACCATCGACCAGATAGCGCCATGTATAGCGATCGCAGCCATATAGATATGAACTAAGAAAAATACCGCACAGACGATGCCAAGGCAGTTGTGGATAACTACGCTGTATCTTAAAAGATCGATTTGTTGGATACCAAACCAACTAGCAACTGCTGGCTCTTTAAGATCCATGAAGTACATGATAGCACCAGTTATGATCATCACGATACCACCAGGGATAGCGATCCAGTACCATGCTTTTTGTCCTGCGTTAAATTTACCAGCTGGGACTGGTCTTTTCTTCTTTGAAAGATAACCACCAACTATCATCATCCATCTGATATCATAAACAGCTGGAAGCATTCTGATAGTCCAAGCAAATAACATAGGAAGCACAGAAATAGCAAATATAATAGTCGCTATATCGTGCAAGTATCTACAGAAACGCACAAATGTGCCACCACCTAGCTCTGCGCCCCACATGATGATGATACCAGTTGGCACCAAGATGATCCAAGAGATCGCAGCTAAGCCGTGAGCTATACGTTCGATTAGTGAAAATGCAAATACTTTTTTGCCCTCGTGACTAAAGTGTTTTGGTCCGATGATCAAGAAGTGTAGCACGAATGCGCCGATAACAGCTAAAATGATAGAAAGTGCAGCTATCGCGAAGTAGTCGTTGCCTTGTATAAAAGTAAATATCGGGCCCCAGCCATGCTCATAAGGCTTGATATTTTCTATCCTCTGTGCTGCCCAAATGGTGCTGTCATATTGATTGACGCCAGTTGGTCCCTCAATGGCCATTGCCGTAACAGACAATGTAAAAAGTAGAGTAAGAATTCTCGTCATTTTATTCCTTTATTTGCTAAAGCTTAAATGCTTTAAGCTTTGGTTAAATATGCTAAAATCACACAGCTATGCCGTTTTGCGGCTATTATATCAGAGCTAATCACAAGCAAACCTTAGCAAAAAAGATTACTAAAAATTTTATAAAAAACATTTAAGTTTTGTTAATTTTTATCGTTTTTGATCTGAAAATTTAGCTAAAATAAAGCCAAATTTTAGTTAAAAAGGACTGCGCTATGGATCTTTTTTGTCTTATCTTTGATGACTATGAGACACTTGATCTAATGGGGCCGGTGGAGTTTTTAGCAAGAGTGCCTGAAATGAAGATAAGCTACGTCTCGTTTGATGGTGGGATGAAAATAAGCAAGCAAGGCTTTAAAATAAAAACAAAAAAGCTTAGTAAGATGCCAAAAGAGAGCGTTTTGCTACTCCCTGGAGGTCAGGGCACGAGGACACTTGTAAATGATAGTGAGTTTATTTTGAGACTTAAAGAGTGCGTTTTGGCATCTCAAATTTGCCTAAGTGTATGCACAGGCTCGGCGCTCATCGCTCGCACGGGAGAGCTTGACGGACTAAAGGCTACTTCAAATAAAAGATCGCTTGAGTGGGTGAAAAGTTGCGGCGAGGCGGTAAAATGGCAAGAGCGCGCCAGATGGGTGAGGGCAGGTAAATTTTACACAGCTTCAGGCGTGGCTGCTGGCATGGATATGGCGCTTGGTTTTATCAGCGATCATTTTGGCAAGGAGCTAGCCCAAAAGATCGCAAACGAGACCGAATACAAGTGGCAAAAAAGCTCAAAGATAGATAAATTTGCCAAAATTTATGGGTATTAAATTTAAAATAGCTTGTGACCTTTTGATAAAGTCAGAAATCTACTAAATTTTAAAAAGGATAGCAAGCTAAGATAGCTTTAACAAAAAGTGTCAAGATAAATTTTGTAGAGAATAAATTTAAATCATTTTGGAGTTTGCAGTCTGGCTTTAAATTTGCCAAATTTAATAAGTTTAAATTTTGAAAACGAAAATAGCTTCAAGATAAATTTTTAAATTTAGGCAGCTCAAAGCCATTTTGGCGAAATTTGTAATCCAGATAAATTTGACCTAAATTTAAAAAGCCAAATTTACCTTCAAAACTCAGCCTAGTTTCTGCGCCTATACTCTTCGTAGCCTAGCTCGCGGATCATTTTAACCTCGCCATTTTCTTTTAAAAGCAGAAGATCAGGCAGTTTTATGCCGTTAAATGTCGTATTTTTCACGATGGTGTAGTGGATTTGATCTTCAAAGATGACGCGCTCGCCGATTTTAAGTTCGCTATCAAATTTATACTCCGCGTCGCCCGCTTCAAGCCCCACTATATCGCCAGCTAGGCAGGTATTGCCACCAAATCTATAAGCAAATTTGCCATTTTCACTCTCGCCTCTAACGGCTGGGCGGTAAGGCATGAGCACAGTATCTGGCATGTGCGCCTCAGCTGAGGTGTCAAGGATGGCGATATCTTTCTCGTTGTGCACGATGTCAAGCACGCTGCTTATCAAAAAGCCAGTCTGCCAGCCCACAGCCTCGCCAGGCTCCAGATAGACCTCTACGCCGTATTTTTCGCGGAAGCGCCTAATGATATTTATAAGCAGCTCCACGTCGTAATCAGCCCTCGTGATGTGGTGGCCGCCGCCCATATTTATCCACTTCATCTTTGGTATAAACTCGCCAAATTTCTCCTCAAATGCCTCCAGTACGGTTTGCAAGCTACTAGCACTCTCCTCGCAAAGCGCGTGAAAATGAAGCCCAGTGATGCCATCAAGAAGTTCTGGCTTAAAATTTGCTCTCGTGATGCCAAGCCTGCTAAATTTAGCGCATGGGTTGTAGCTATCAGTTGGGGCGAGCGAAACCTCTGGATTGACCCGCAGGCCACATATGATGCCATTTTGCAGGGCAATCCCTTTAAATTTTTGCCACTGAGCAAAAGAGTTAAACGTGATGTGCTTTGAAATTTTTAAAATTTCATAAAAATCCTCATCTTTAAAGGCTGGGCTATACGTGTGGATCTCGCCTTTTACGTATTCGCTCGCAAATTTAGCCTCGTGAAGCCCACTGCAAGTCGCTCCGTCAAGGTATGAGCCCACCAAGTCCATCACTCCGCTAAATGCAAAACCCTTAAGAGCCACTAAAATTTTAGCTCCACTTTGCTCTTTTACATACTTTAAAAGCTCCAAATTTTTACGTACTTTGGCCTCTTCGCAGACGTAGGCTGGGGTTTTTATGCTTTTTAAAATTTCGTTCATCTTCTATCTCTTTTGTAAATTTTCAAATAAGTATATCTAAATTTATTTTTAAGTAAAATCAGCAAAAATTTCAAAGGATAAAATGTGGTAGAGATCGAATTTCTTGGGCCTATAGGGCTTGAGAGTATAAAAGTAGAAGCAAAAAATTTAGGCGAGGTAAAAGCGGCTTTAAGCGAGAAAGAAGAGCTTAAAAAGTGGCTAAATATCTGCGCTGTGGCTGTAAATGACGAGATCATAAGCGATATAAATTTCGCTCTTAAATCAGGCGATAAAATTTCTATATTACCGCCAGTTTGTGGAGGCTAAGATGCAAATTTATAATGGAAGCTTGGACGTTCAAAGCATCACAAACGAGTGGTATGATAAATTTAAAGATAAAAACTGCGGCGCGCTCATCACTTTTGTAGGCATAGTAAGAGAAGAGGGCGGTATTTCGGCGCTTAGCTTCGATATTTATGAGCCGATCCTTAAAAAATGGCTAGATGCTTGGCAGGAGCGAGCTAAAAAAGAAAATGCCTACGTGCTCTTTGCTCACTCAAAAGGCGATGTACCGGTGCATACGAGCTCTTATGTAGCAGGTGTAGTGAGCCCTCAAAGAAAGGTCGCGCTAAGGCTTATAAACGAGTTTGTCGAGGACTTTAAGGCAAATGCGCCGATCTGGAAATATGACGTGATAAATGGCGAGAGAATTTACGCCAAAGAGCGCAGCCAAGCGATAAATGGCGCCGGACTTTTGGCATAAGAGGGCAAAAATGATAACCAAAGAGAGTAAAAAAGATGTTTTTTGGGCGTTAGCCTTTGGGTTTGGGCTCTTTGTCTTTAGCATCGTTGGATACTTTTATCTTGATCTTGGCACGCCCTCTCTTTTTGGCATCATCGTTGGCGCCATTTCAACCTTTTTTTGCGTTAGAAAGATCTTGCAAAACAACTTTTTTGAGATAGATGATGATGGATTTGCCATCACAAAAGGCTCAAAAAATATCAAATTTTTCTTCAAAGATATCGACGAGATCGCCATTAAGAGCTTTGGCGATAAGAAAAAGGTCGATGCGTTAAGTGTTAAATTTAGAAAAAATCGCCTCGATAGAGATGCGTGTTTTGGCCTAGTGCAGGCACTTGGCGATGATATGATCGTTATTTTTGACAGATATGAGATTTCACAATTTACACTTTCAAAAGAGCTTCGAGATAGGCTAGCTAAATTTAAAGATAGGGCTTAGTTAGGTAAAAAATTAATTATTTTTTTACCCTTTCCTAATTATATATAATTTAAATTTTTATATAATAATTATCAAAATATATAGCAAAATTTTACATTATTTTTGCCTTATTATACTATTTCTAGTAGCTACTTAATTCTATATCTAATAAATTTTTATAAAAATATATGATGATTTATATCAATATCTTATAAGAGTTTTTTATTTATAATTTCGATAAGAAAAATCATAATTGTATTTTAAAAGGAGTTTTTATGAGGCAAGTTTTAAGCTTAATAGTTTTTTCGTCACTGCTTTTAGCAAATGAAGCAAATTTGGACATTATAAAGCCTGTTAAAGAATTTGCGCCACCGCCAATTATAACGCCAAATGTTGTGCAGAGTGCCTTTGTGGAAAATCAGTTTGACCGCACCCAAAGAAGTGAGTATCCATTTGTGACAAATTTGCTTGATAACTCAGCGGATATGTTTCATATCTCAGCTGGGATGTATGGCAAAAGCTTTTACAACTCATCGCTTTTTAAATATCGTGGCACAAATTTTTATACCATTTTAAACGCAAATTTCACCAAGGCAAATAGTTATAAAGACGGAAGTGGCAAAAAATGGGACTATGGCTACAACAGGCAGGGCCAAAGCGCTATTTTAGGTTTCGTGCCAAATGAGCTTAGCGAGCTTAAACTTACGTTTTTAAGGGATAATATCGATAAAGACAAGCAGCCAGAGCACGCGATGGACGCCTTTAAAACGACAAGAAAAGTTGGCAAACTAAATATCAGGCTGGGTGAAGAAGACCTTTCAAATACGCTAAATTTTGAATTTATCCTAAAAAAGATTGAGCGAAAAGCTGATAATTTTCATCTAAGGGATGCTAGCCCAAATGTAAAAGTTGAGATAAAAAGAGATGTGCTTGAGACAAATTTAAAATATGATGTTGATTTTGCAAGCTTTCATAATCAAATAGGCGCTGGCTTTGAAAAAGATAAACATGATGGCAAAAGATACATAAAGCAAGGCAGCAACTGGGTATTTAACGGATACAGATTTGCCGATGTTAAAAATGATAAATTTATGCTTTTTGACACGCTAGCTTATAAATTTAATGAAGCAAACGAAGCTTCTCTTGCTTTAAAATATGAAGAGCAAAGAAGTAAGCTTAACGGACTTGATACTAAATATTTTGCACCAAATCCAGCCATTAGCACCACTCGCGGACTGCTTCGTCAAATTTATGGCAAAGACGTAAGCGATAAGATCGAAAAAGACGCTTTTAGCGCAAGCCTAAAATATAAATTTACGCCAAACGATAAGGATAGCTACTTTGTAAAGCTTGAGAGCTTATCTCGCTTGCCAAGTAATATGGAGCGTTTTAACGCACTTTATGGCGCAGACGATAAAGGCTGGATAGCAAATCCAAATTTAGAGCCAGAAAGACACAATAGAGCAGTTCTTGGCTTTAAATTTGGCAGTCAGTTTTATAAAGAATACCTAAATTCTTTGCAAAACAAAGATGCATTTAGCTTTAGCGGGCATTTCATCGCTGATAGCGTTAAAAATTTGATCATTTTTGATAGACGCCACTCAAAAGCTCCGATGCAACTAAATAAAAACGCAGTCATCTCAAGAAATGTTGATGCAACGCTTTATAGTGTAAATTTCAATACAGAATATAGCTTTGCAAGGCACTTTGGCTTAAAAAGCTCACTTTACTACAACTACGGACAAAACAAAACAGACGGCAGACCGCTTTATCAAATAAAGCCTTTCGAGGCAAATTTTGCGTTTGACTATAAAGACTATGCAAGTTTTGGTAGCTATAACCTTGGCACCGCACTAAGACTAGTTTCAAAGCAAACTAGAGGCGATTTTAGCAAGCAAAATGGCCTAGGTATCGACAAAAAAGAGGCCGCAAAAGGATTTGGTTTGCTTGATCTTTATGGCGGCGTAGAGCTTAAAAACAAAGTCGGCATAAGATTTGGCGTAGCAAATTTATTTGATAAAGATTATGCAGAATTTATCAGCGGTGATCACGTAGCAGCACTTGATCCAGTAGTCGTTCATGCCCCTGGCAGGACATTTTTCATTAGCTTTCACAGCAGTTTTTAAAGGAGAAAAAGATGTTAGATAGAAGAAAATTTTTAGGACTTAGCACAGCTTTAGGCGTTAGCGCATTTGCGCCAAATTTATTTGCAAAAGAGAGCTTTAATATGTGGGGCGCACCAGCGATCCCAAGCGTCATAATGGCAGTTGCTGCACTGCAAGGCGAGTTAAACAAAACTTATGATGTGAGTCTAAATATCTGGAAAACACCAGATCAGCTTCGTGCAGGCGTGGCTAGTGGAGATATTAAAGTCACGATGTCGCCATCAAATGTCGCTGCAAATTTAAGAAATCAAGGGCTTGATTTTGCGATGTTAAATTTACTGACTCTTGGCGTGATGAACGCTATGGTCAAGGACGAAAAGATAAAAAATTTAGAAGATTTTGTAGGTAAAAAGCTAGTCATGCCATTTCGAGGTGACATGCCTGATCTTGTTTTAAGAGCACTTTGCAAGAAGCGAGGCATAGACGTTGGCAAGATAGATATCACCTATACAGCAACACCGCCTGAAGCTCTACTTTTATTTTTACAAAAAGATTTTGATATTTTATTAGTTCCGCAACCTCTTGGCGAAGCGACTATCTTGCGTGGTAAAAAAGCAGGCGTTAGCGTACATTACTCAGTTGATTTTCCAAAAATTTGGGGCGAGAGCTTTAATACAAAACCGATAATCCCAATGGCTGGCATTATCGTAGAAAAAAGCTTTTATGAGAAGAGCTTAAATCTATTTGATACGCTTCATAGCGATCTTAAAAATGCACTTTCATGGATACTTGAAAACAAGCAAAGTGCAGCAAAGATAGGCTCAGGCTACTTGCCAGCTCCAGAAGTGGCACTTGCAAATGCCTTTGATAAGGCAAATTTAACAGTGACAAAAGCAAATGAACTACAAAGTGAAATCATGGCATTTTTTGAAGAAATTTATCAGTTTAATCCAAAATTTCTAGGCGGTAAGATGCCAGATAAAGGTCTATTTTTATGATACTAATCGACGGCGTCAAAAAAGATCGCTCAGCCTTTTTAAAAATGATTGACTATTTTTGGGGTGGATTTAGCGGATTTGCCGTAGTTTTTTTGATCTTAGCTATTTGGCAAGTGGGAAGCGAGTTTAGCTCCCCACTCTTGCTTCCACCGCCAAAAGATGTATTTTTAAAAGCCTGTGAAATTTTGAAAGATTACAAAAACAGCGAGATAAATATAACGCTTTATAGATCACTGATCGGAGTTTGCTCAGCAACATTTTTTGGTATATCTTTAGGACTAATAGCAGGTAGTTTTAAAAGTTTTGCAGCCTTTTTAAAGCCTGTTATTACCTTGCTTTTGTCGATGCCACCAATTATTTGGATAGTGCTTGCTATTTTTTGGTTTGGATTTGGAAATTTTAGCACCGTTTTTACTATCTTTATAACCGTTTTACCGCTTACTTTCGCAAGCTCGGCAGTTGCTATGAGCAGTGTAGATGAGGAGCTAAAAGAGATGTTTGATACCTATCATTTAGGCTTTTTAAAAAAGATAAAACACCTCTACATCCCACATCTTACAAGCTATATCATAAGCTCTGTTAGCGTAGCTGTTGCAATGGGTGTAAAAATAGTCATAATGGCTGAGCTACTAGGTGCAAATAACGGCATGGGAGCAAAGATAGCAAATGCAAGGGCGATGCTTGAAACAACCGAGGTAATGGCGTATGTTCTTTTAAGTATCGCCCTTATCATGCTTTTTGAGTACCTCATCATCGAGCCTTTAAAAATAGCCCTGATGCCTTGGAGAAGATAATGCTTGAGCTTAAAAATGTAGAGTATGAAATTTTAAGAGATAAGGTCGTAAGAAATTTTAATTTAAAGGTAGAAAAAGGCGAAGTGGTGACGCTTTTTGGGCCTTCGGGATGTGGAAAAACCACCATTTTGCGGCTTATTAGCGGACTAAATGAGCCTAGAAAAGGGGAAATTTTTAATAAATTTAAAAAAATGACATATTTTTTTCAAGAAAATCGTCTGCTTACATGGAAAAATGCTCTTGAAAATGTGCTTTTGGTTATGGATAAAGCTGATCAAAACAGCGTTTTAAAGCTCTTTGCTAAGGTTGGCCTTAGTCAAAAAGACGCACTAAAATATCCAAATGAACTAAGCGGCGGTATGCGCCAAAGGGTTGCTTTCGTGCGGGCGATCGTGACAAAACCTGACCTTCTTTTAATGGACGAGCCTTTTTCTGGACTTGACTATGATATGAAAGAAATTTTGATCGATATCGTTAGCCAAAGAGTGAGCGAGGGCATGAGCATAATACTCGTCACACACGACAGGATGGAGGCTGTAAAGATGTCAAATAGAATTTATTTTCTCGCAAATAAAGGTGCGATCATACAAAAAGAGCTTGTTTTAGACGAGGCTTTTAAAGACCGTGATTTTGCATTTATTAGCAAAAAAATAGATGAAAATTTTAAAGGGCAAATTTATTATGATTAACAACTTTTTTACATATCCTATGAGAATATTTTTTCTTACAAGTGCTGCCTGTGCTGTGCTGGGGGCTACTATATTTTTTACACCAACTGATTTTGTGAGTTTGCATAAATTTATATTTTTACACCTTTTTTTGGCACTTGCTTATGCTGGTTTTTTACTCACTGGACTAACCGACTGGACAAATTTCAGCTCATCACTAAAAGTCCACGCTTGCATTTTATTTTCACTATTTACAACTAGCTTTATAGCAGCACTTTTTAGCTTATTTTTAGCACATTTTTTTATCACACTTTTTTGGGCATATTTAGTTATGCTTTGTCTTTATATGATCTGGCGAGATAAAAATCTTGATCAATTTGGCGTACTTGGCTTTTTGTTTGGCATTTTAGGCTTTGAAATTTATTATCTAATAAGTGGCAACAAAAAATTTCTAAATTTACAAGTTTTTATCAACGTGATCGCTATCTTACTCATCTCATACCGCGTTAGTGTCGTACTTGGAAAAGAAGCGTTAAAGAGAGAAAAAGGCATGGATGAAGCTCTTTTTGTGCCAAATTTTATCTATAAAAATATCGCTATTTGCTGCGTTTGCGCCTTTTTGCTTTTAAATATATTTTTTGAAGGAAGCTTAGGTGTCTATTATGCTGCGATAGCTTGCGGAAGCGCGGTGCTTGCAAAGCTTAAAGAGTGGCACTATAAAGAGCTTTTTAGGCATAGTTTTGTGCTTTTATACTATTTTATGCAGCTATTTTTAGCGGTTGGTTTTTTAGGTATCGGCTTTAGCGGTATTTTTGGGCTTCATCTTGAGACAAATTTTATGCATCTAATAGCGATAAATGCAGTAGTATTTAGCGTAATGCTTATCTTTAATGTCGCAGGACTTCGTCATAGCGGTCAAGAGCTTGAGTTTTTACGCCTTAGTAAAATCGCTTTTATTTTAGTTCTTTTAGCTGGCATTAGCAGAGGCATTTTGGCTTATTTTTGGAGTGGCTTTTACATTCATTTGCCTGCAACACTCATAATAATTGCTTTTATATTTTGGCTAATAAATTTTTATGTGATCTTTAGGGATAACGATTTTAGCGATGATCCAGAGTAAATTTAGTTTGTATAACTTTCAAGTTTATCGTGGTCGATGATGAGAAATTCGTGCGGTGTGATCTTTCTGATGATATCGTCTTTGATAAGCTCATTAAAGGCTGTTGAGGCGCTTTGGCGCTTAAGACCAACAAAGCTTGAGAGCACTTTTAGAGAAAACGGCAAAAATACATATTGGTAGCCGTTTTGTTTTAGATCTTGCTCATTTGCAAGCTCGATCAAGAAATTTGCGATCCTGCCCTTTGCGTCCTCAAAGAGTATCGACTTTGTGATCTGGCGCTGCACGATGATGGTGTTTAGCGTGGTTGTTAGTATCTCGCTTGCAGCTTTTTGATTGTGCAAAATTTCACCTATTTTATCCAGTCTAATGACGTAAATTTGGGCATCTTCAAGCACTTCAAAGGCGCAGTTGTCATCGAGTATGGCGATGTTGTTTTTTTCTAAATGATAAAGGATAAATTCCTCGCCATCTTCAAAAAATGAGAGCTTTGCTGAGCCATTTTTTAAGATGATGATCTCGATATCTTCGGTGTAGATCGTGCTTGTCTTTGGTAGCTCTTTAAACTCAAATTTCTTCAGCTCATCTTGTGTTAAGATATCTAAAATATGCGTTTGTAAAAGCCCTAAGCGTGATTTTTTCATCTTTCTCCCAAAAAAGTGTAAGGGCTGATTTTACTTTATAAAGCATTTAAATAAGTTGAAATTTATCTTTTTTGAAGTCAATTTTTTTCAAATTCTTTTAAAAATAGTGATAAATTTAGGGGTTTGGTTGCATAAATTGCAACCAAATTTAAAAGCCGTGCAGCTCTTTTATCTTCTCATCTATCGGTTTTTTGTGTCCATCTTTTGTCACACTGACGTAGGTCGCAGTTGCACTCGTGACATGTATAGTCTCTCTAAAACCGCCGTCATTTAGTCTAAGCGCAGTAACTTCTATCTGTGTTGTTATCGATGTTTTGCCAACTGCGATGATCTTTGCATAGCAGCTTAGCACGTCGCCAACAAAGACTGGTTGCTTAAATATGATCTCTTTCATCGAAATTGTCACAACTCGCTCAGGCGAAATTTCTCTAGCAGCCTGCGCACCTGCAAGGTCGATCTGACTCATTATCCAGCCACCAAAAATATTTCCAGCCGAATTTGTATCTTTTGGTAGCATAACTTGCTTTATGCGTGGCTCGCCAAAGTCCTTTAAAATGTCCATTTTTTGCCTTTTAGATTTTAAATTTTTGGTAAATTGTAGCAAATTTTAATGGCTTTATGCTAAAATCCTGCAACTTTAAGGGATGAAAAGATGAATGATTTTAAAAGACTAAACGAACTTACAAAAGAGCAAAAATCCAAGCTAAACGCGATTTATAAAAATTTAGATGACAAGATCATAACTGAAGCTGTGAAAATTTGCGGTCTTACTGGCACACCAAGCCAAAAGCTAGCCCTTGCAAGAAGGATAGTTGATCTTAAAGTTGATCCACTTCAAAATGAGCTAAAAAAGCTAAATTTAGGCGAGGACGAGCAAAAACGCGTGCTAAATTTGATCTACGGCTACGTTAGAAATTTATATGAAAATCTGCACGCCCAGCTTATAAAAAAGGCACGTGATGAGCAAATTTTAGACCCGTTTTTTCAGGCCTTTGTTGAGGCGATGCACGAGCTTGGGCTTAGTCTAAATACGTGGCAAATTTCATGGCAAGATAAGATAATAGACACCACAAATAAAGAGTTTGAAGCTAAATTTAAAGATTTAAGCCAGGCAAATGAGTTTATCACTAAAAACGCCTTGTTTCAGTGTGATAGTAAGGGCGTAAGAGCTGATAGAACGTATGGCGCGGTAGTAAAAGAAGGTGATAAATTTAACTTTTTGCCTTACGCGCTTGCCTTTAAAGATGAGGTTAGAGAACTTAAAAAAGTATTTATAAAAAACCTTGAAATTTTAAGAAATTTAGCGGAGAGCGACGAGCAAAAATCTTATGTAAAATACCTTGAAAGGCTGCAAAATGCCTTTTGTGAAGAGGACAATGCAAAGGTGATAAACGCTTGGCAAGAGGCTGAGATAGCGTGGATGGATGTAAAAGGAGCGCTTCAGCCAGGCCATCCGCTAGAGTACTACGAGGACGCCTACACGCACGCGGTTGCGCTTGAGTGGGACATCAGGCTAGTTGATAGCGAGGGCATTGACGAGCTTAAATTTAAAGAAAAAGTGACAAAAACTTACGAAAGCGTTTGCGAAAAGATCAAATTTGATAATGCCGCGACAAACAAGGCAGTTAGCGAAAATATCGCTAGAACACAGCTTTATATAAGCGTGCCGATGATCTATTATGCAGCGGAGCTAAATGGGCTTTTTAGCGCTCAAGTCGTGCCAAATGACGAGAGTGTGAGCGCAAAATGTGGCAAGAAAATTTTTGCCTTTGTAAATCACGTCTACGAGGGCGCAAAGGCAAAACCTTTTATGAAGCTTGGGGCTGAAATTTTTAGCAAGGAATTTTTGGATTTTGGTAGGGAAATTTTATTTTTAAAGCCAAAAATTTGGAAAAAAGTATATGAAATTTCAACGATCGGCCATGAGTTTGGGCACATCCTTTTTATCGGACTTGATACTGAGATGAGTATGAATAAAAGTGGCGTCTTTAAATTTATAGAAGAGTATAAGGCGACGACTGGCGGGCTGGTAAATTTCTTCTTGCACGAAGAGGCGGAGTATAAAATGGCCGTCTTTCACGAGCTAATAGCCCGTGCAGTTGGGCTTATCGCGTGGCGAAAGGTCGATGAAGTTAGGGCTTATTACTGCGAGGGGCTCATACATCTTAGCCTGCTTTTTAGGGCTGGAGTGCTTAAATTTGACAGCAAACTAAGTGTGGATATGAGCGAGCAAGCCTACGCCAAATTTAAAGAAATTTGCTTGCAAAACTACTTTGACCTAGCGCAAACATACGCCAAAAAAGCTGATGCGAGTACGTTTTTGGAGAAATTTTGCCAAAAAGATGAGCTAAGCTATCTGCCAAAAGATGAAGAGTGCAAGAAATTTGTGGAGCATTTTTACGCTAGGTACGAGGCTATCGGCAACGACGTCGATGATAGCGGCGAGTGGCAAAGGTGGCAAAAGCTAGCCCAGGAAGCGGAGAGTAGCCGTGCTTGATAGAGTGACAAATTTTCACAACGGCTCATTTTTATTTATATTTGCCCTGATTATTGCTTATTTCTTTGCTATTTATCTGGGAGATCAGTTTTCTATAGATATATTATCTATAAGCATTGAATTTGTAATATCTTTTTTTTTATTCTTTTTACTAAAAAACAGTAGAAATTTATTATCATATTGGCTATATATTTTTTTGGGATTTGCTTGTTTGACTGTATCAAACATTCTTTTGCTTTTTTATGATAAATTAGCTTTTTTACAAGCAAATATTTCACAAGCAAAACTTATACAAATTTTATATCTTGTGCCATTTTCATTATTTTTAATGTCTTTTGTCGTCTTTTTTGTTAAGAAATTAAAAAATGTTGTCTGGCATCAGGTAGCTGTTGATATAATTACTCTATTGCTCTTAAGTATTAGTCTCTTTTGGTTTTTAATATTTGATAGAAAAGTTGAAAATATTCCTAATCAAAGCATGACTATAAACTTTGTTTATGTTCTTATAGATATTTTGATTCTATGTTTTATACTTAATATATCTTATACATTAAATTTTAATAGTTCAAGAAAAAATACATTTATCTTAAAACGTATAAGTATTATTTTGTATTTAATGGCTTTTTTCTTTATATGTATTTGTGATATATATTATTCGTCATGGGCTTTTATACACTTTGGTGGCACTAGATTGCATTATGAGAGTTTATTTAATATTGCTTTTTTCATTATATTTGTTGCATGTTTGCACCTTAAAGAAGGTGAAGCAAATAAAAAGATACGAAGTCAAAGAAAAGATTATAAGAAAGTTATTGTATATAAATTTATAGCTTTTTTTGTTGTGTCGATATTTTTTTTAAGTATTTATAATACTTGTAGGCTTTATTCTGTATGGATGATTTTTATTTTAATGATTTTAATGGTTTATGTAGCATTAACATATGCTATACAAAGCGCAATTGTCATGAAAGATTTGGCAAAAAAAGAGAGATATATTATTGCAACAATCGATGAAGACATTATGCGTAGTTTAGAAGAACTTAGAAAAAAAAATGAGCGCTTAAGGCAGCTTAGCGAATTTGACTCACTGACTGGGCTTTTAAATAGGCAGTCATTTTTAAGCAAACTTTCAGAGATGATAAAAACCAAAGCGCTTGGCGAGAGGATAGATATTTATAGCATCGACATCAACCACTTTAAGGCTATAAACGACTCATACGGCCACTACGTAGGTGATGAGGTGCTTTTAAAGCTTTCTAAAAATATCAAAGCGATCTTGCCAGAGGGCGCTATCATCTCAAGGTTTGGTGGAGATGATTTTATGATAGTTTTAAAGCGAAAAAATGAGGGGCATTATAGAGAATTTTTATACTACCTGCTAAACATCATAGCCGAGCAAATCTCAGTTGGCGACTATAAGATAGCTCTTGGAGCAAAGGTTGGCGTTAGCTCAACGCAAACAAGCGAAATCTTAGCTGATGATCTTATCATGCAAGCTGGAGCTGCACTTGATGCAGCCAAAAGAGATGTCAATACAAAATATGTCTTTTATGATGATATAAAAGAGATCATTCAGGAGAAAAACTACATAGAAATTTTGCTAAATTCTATGAATTTTGATGAGGAATTTAGTCTAAATTTCCAGCCGCAGTATCTACTAAATGGTAAAAAGATAATAGGCGCTGAGGCTCTTATAAGGTGGAACTCTCCGGTAAAAGGCTTTGTAAGTCCGGCTAAATTTATCCTAGTTGCTGAGCAAAGCTCTATCATAAATACAATAGGAATATGGGTGGCAAAAGAGGCCATAAGGCAGATGAGCTACTGGAACAAAAAGTATGGCATCAGCCTAAAAGTTGGCATCAACATCTCGCCAAAACAGGTTGATAATGTAAATTTTGCATCAGATATCTTTGGCTATGTCGAAGAATTTGGCATGGATCCAAAGTGCGTTGATATCGAGCTTACAGAGGCAAGCCTCGTCAATGCCGAAGAGATCATGCAAACAGTCTTAAAGAAATTTTCAGATAAAGGCATGAGCATCTCGATCGATGACTTTGGCACTGGCTTTTCATCGATGAACTACATCAAAAAGTATCCGCTAGATAGGTTAAAGATCGCAAAAGAGCTAGTTGATAATATCGCTATAAATGAGATCGATAGAGACGTTGTAAAAAGCGTTATAACGTTAGCTAAAAATATCGAGTTAAAGACGATCGCTGAGGGTGTTGAAGATGAAACTCAGCTTGAAATTTTAAGAGAGCTAGGTTGCGATGAGATACAAGGCTATTTCTGGGGCAAGCCGATGAATGCTAAAGACTTTGAAGAGCTTATAAGAAGCACATTAGATTAATATCAATTTAAATTTTAGAGTTAGATTTGATTAATATTTAAGTGCTTAAAACTTCTGTCTAAAAAATAGAAGTTTTTCACGAGTTTTTCACAGGGTTAATAACTTTTTAAGAAAATTTTTTATTTATAAAATTATCTCAACAAAATTTGAGCTAAGAATAATTATATTAAATAAAATTTGTTTTTTATTATAATTATAAAAGTAAAGAGTAGGTATTACCAAGGATATGGTCTTATAAACTTGGTGAAAATTGTTATGTTTGTGGTGGTGTAAGTAATATAAAACACATAGATTTAGAAATTTACTCCATTTTTTAGAATTTGCCAGTCTTCCTTCCTTATCTAAGTCTTTTGTAAAAAGGTAAAATTCAACAGTTGGTTCTTACTATTTTTAAGACTGGTATTAAAAAAAGTAAAAGTTTGGCCTATTTGTTGCATTGCTAATTTAGTTTATATATCATGATTAAGCCTATTTATTTTATACAACTGGTATTCTATTATTTTATGTAATTTTTAATAAAAAGATTGTCTAGTTATTGCTCAAAGACCCAGAAACATCAAAACCTTTGGGCTCTGCGAGTAAAAATAAACATAAAATATAAAGTTAAAAATAGAATAAGAAGATTTTATATAGAATAAATAATTCTAAAAATATAGGTTTTATATGGTAACTAGAGAGATAAAATGTAGGTATTGTCAAGGATATGGATTTATAAGAGCAGACAAAAACTGTCCTGTATGTGGAGGGACTGGTAAAGTAACCCAAACTGATTTGGAAATTGGTAAAAAACTTCCAGATGCCGCTCAAGGAATTTTTGACACTATCTTGATGATATTTGAAAAACCTTTGATTTTTTTCATATCTGGGTTAATTTTATATGCTATTTGTAAATATCAACTAGAGTTGGAGTTAGGATATATAAGCGGAGCTCTTATAGTCGGTTCTTTTCTTCATGTATTTAATATCTTTAGTAAAGATTTTGGTAAAATTCATAAGATACTTATAACTGCTTCTATTATATTATTTGCAATGCTATTCCTATATATTCGTAAAAGTCAAGACCCCAATGCAGACCTGCTGTATATTCTAGGTTTTTTATTTGTAAATTTTATAAGTTTTTACAAGTCATATTATAAATTTGCTTGTGGTGTTATAGCGTTTGCAGTAGTAGGTTTCTTTCTAAAATATATTTTTAGTTAATTAAAGCATTTTAAAGGAGTTTGTAATGAAAACATTTTTTATTTATATTTTGTGTATAACTTTACCTAGTTTAATGCTAGCAAACTCTCAACTTGCTATTGTTGGCAAAACATATAACTCTCTTAGGATGATAGGAGATGAGGAGTATCGCAATGAAGTGATGCGTACAGATATGGCCATTTATGGCACTTATGCTATTCTGGGTGGACTTATTAGCGTTTTTGGTTCACTTGGGGCACCAAAAATTAAAGAACCAAAAGGTTCTCTTACTGAAGCACTTTCTAGTCTAGTTATAAAAGGTGGCGGAAAAGTATATATAGACGATGTTTATAAAGGTCAGACCCAAGAGAATTCAGCACTTATTGTTAATGTATCGGCTGGCAAGCATAAAGTTTTAGTGGTCTATCAAGATGATGATTACATATCTTATGGTGAGATCAAGGCTAGTGTTGGAGATGGGGTTCGACAGCCTATTGTTGTCAATGCAGATAATGTTTCAATGACAAAAGAAGGTTATGAAAGAAAAAAACAGGCCAAAGAAAAAGCAGCCGAGGCAAAAAGACAACGCGAACTAAAAAATGCAGAAGAAGCACGCCAAAGAAAAATCATTGAAACTGAAAAAACAAAACAAAAAGAGATACAAAAGCGTCATGATATGGAGAGAATGGCAAAGCTAAAAGAAGAAGGTGTTAGTAAGAGGTTTAAAGCATACCAGGCAAAATTTTACAGAGATGGCAAACTTGATGTAGTCATAGATCCTACTACAAATTTAATGTGGCAGGACGGTAAAAGTATAGCCTTGGCAAATAATCTAGAAGAAGCAAATAATTATTGCAAAAGATTAGATTATGCAGGTTTTAAGGATTGGAGAATGCCTGTTTTGATTGAGTTGGAAACCACAGTAGACAATAGCAAATCAAATACAATGATAGCTGATACATTTAAAAATTTAAGTGAAACCAAAGCATACTGGTCAAGCACTCTAGATGCCAGAAAACCTAATGGAACTATTATTAAAGCGGTTTCTTATATTGATTCACATCCAAGACCTCCGCTGGCAGTTAGATGTGTTCGTGATATAAACAAATAAAGGGAGTAAATATGTACTTTAAAAGAATACTATTTTTTGCAACTATTTTGTTCATATTTGTCGGATGTGGACATCTTGATTTAAATGCAGTCAGTAGGCAAGAAGCACTAAACACAAGATGTGACAGAGACTCTAACAATGATACTATTACTTGTAAAGATAAGATTTTTGATAAACTAATGTGGCAAGATAATACTTCTCCTATGTTAGACTGGAACCAGGCAAAAGAGTATTGCAAAAATTTACAGTATGCTGGCTTTAGTGACTGGAGACTACCTACTAGACATGAGTTTTTAACTATCACTGATTTTTCAAAATTTAATCCAGCAGTAAAAAATATTTTTGGTAATATAAAAAATGGTAGATACTGGTCATCAACTATCAATACCAATAGTAGTGCATATGCTTTTGAAGTATATGGTGGAGACGATTTAATAGAACCGATGAGTATAGTGTATAATGTAGTATGTATAAGAGAAGTTAACTAAAACTTATCTTATAAAGAAAAGGACTATGAGATTATATTTATTTATGATTTTCGTTCTGGTCTTATATTTTTCAAAAAGTGTCCGTTAGCTGCCTTATTGACTGCTTTTTATGAAATTATCATTATTTTTACTTTATTTAAGAAGGTTATTTTGACTCCTATCTTTTTTGTATTTAAGTTGTTAAATAAGGCGACTATTTTCTAAATAGTTTTTACTATCTTGCAATAAAGTTAATAAAATATGAAATGTTTACTGATATTATCAATATATTTTATTCTCTGATTTCTTGCGAATATTGAAATTAGAATAAAAGTTAATCTTTTTTAAGCCGTGATGTAAAATCGGGGAAAATTACTTTATTAAATTGGCTCTCTCGGTTTTGGTATTAATTTTATTACAAAAACCTTTTCAATAGTTCATCTTCTCTCTTTCTAAAGGACCCAAAATTATTTATTTTGTAGTTATGCTTTAAATCTTTACTGATATCCTGTAAATTTCATCATATTCTACTAAGCTAATAGATTAGGGGAAACATTTGTAATATTTTTTATTGGTAGTATTAGGATTAAGGACTGGGCTTAAAATACTGACTCAATATTGTCTTGAGTATATAAATATCAGGCATAATAAACTCTAACTTTGACAATATAATTGTTGCAATCTAAGATAACAATATGATTTTATTATTTCTAAAAAATTCAAAATATACAAGTTTATTTTATTCAGAATGATATGAAAAACTATCTTTATAAAAATTATTCATTATGGTAATGTTTATGACTTCTCAAATAAAATCTAACTCTCTAAGCATAGAGTAGTTTAACTAATTGAGTATAAATTTTTTATCATCATATCAAATGCTGGCGTTTTATTAGATACCATCTTGGTTGCTTGGCTAATTACTTTTCTAAAAACTTAAGTAATCTCTACTATTTCTATAGTTTTTATAACGGATGAAAGACTATATAGTTCATATGAATCCTTCTATAAAATTTAGAAATAGGATATGTATTTATTTTTTAACTTTTCCATGTTTATTAGTTTTCAAAAATATTTTTGTATCATATCTCAATATTTATTTATATATTTTTTAGATAATAGTTAATTTTAAGACCATAGATAAAATGGATAATGGTTTGTTTTCTGCAACCTTCTAACTATCTCAACCTCGTTTATATCTTCAAATTTGATCTTAGTTTTTACGATCATGAGGGTTTTATCTTTGAAATTTACATCTGAGACTAGACCGCTAGTTTTTACGTAAGTAAAGCCGTCGTGGTAGCTCACACGCACCTCATCAGCTATCTTTATATCGCTTAATTTTTTTAAAATTTCATCGACTTTGCTCTCATCAAGCTCTAGTTTTTCGCATTTTTCTCGCTCTTTTTGGCGCAAGGCTCGCTCTAATGTAGAAAGAGGATTAAACGAGCTAAAAATTTTCGCCCTATCTTTACTCACCGCTCTTGTGCCCTCCGATCTTTTTGTTTCTATCTTGCCCAGTCGCCTCTGGTAGCAGGTCGATCGCACGCAGGATCGAGTTTTTGCCAAATTTCTCTTTTATCAAATTTAGCGACTTTAGCACCGCTTTTTCTTTGGCGTCATCTTCAAATAGGCTAAACTCAACCAAATTTTCTTTTACCACATCGTTTGCCGATATGCCTATTTGCCTGATTAGCCCAGCATTTTTTATCTTGTTTAAAAGTAGCTCCTCAGCCGCGCTCATCAGCACGCTTGAGATATTTGTTGGCGTTTTAAACCTCACGCTTGCACGTTGCTGAGGCTCGAGCTTATCGGCAAATCTCACATTTATCGTTAGCCCACTCGCCCTCACATCTTTGTTTATGAGCCTAAGCGCGAGCCTGTCAGCCATCTCTTTTAGCACGATCACCGCCTCGCAGCGCTCGTAGTCTCTAGGCAAAATTTCCGAGCTAAAGTAGGACTTCGTGCTTGGTTTATAGGCCTTTATCTCAGCTATCGTCGTTGGCTCTATGCCGTTTGCGTGATCTATCGTGATGTAGGCATCGACGCCAAAAATTTTTTCAAGCAGGCTTTTTGGCGCATTTGCGATATCCTTCATGCAAAAGATGCCGCATTTTTCGAGCTTTAGCCTAGTTTGCTTACCGATACGCCAAAAGTCACTTAGGGGCTGATGCGTCCAGAGCTGCTTTTTATAAAGCTCTTCGTCAAGATAGGCGATGCCGTCATCTTGGTGCTTTGCTAATATATCAAGCGCGATCTTTGCGAGGTATAAATTTGTCCCCATGCCACAAGTCGCCGTCACACCAGTCGTTTTTAAGATCTCATCCATCATCATCTTCGCCATCTCTTTTGCGCCAAGAGCGTAAAATTTCAAATAAGAAGTGAGGTCGATAAAGCACTCATCGATCGAATAGACGTAGATGTCCTCTTTGGAGACATATTTTAGATAAATTTCATAGATCCTTGCGGCGTAGTCTATGTAAAACTGCATCCTAGGCGGCGCGATGATAAATTTGATATCTCTTGGTATCTCAAAGAGCCTGCAGCGGTTTTTCACCCCTTTTGCACGAAGCGCAGGGCTAACAGCTAAGCAGATGCCGCCACTGCCACGACTAGCGTCAGCCACGACCAGATCAGCCTTAAATGGATCAAGCCCGCGCTCTACGCACTCAACCGAGGCGTAAAAGGACTTTAGGTCGATAACGGCGTAAATTTTGCTCTTTGGATTTTCATTTTTCATGAGAGGATTATAGATGAAATTTGGTAAAAGTTAGTTTGCAAATTTTGTTTGAAATGGCTTAAAAATTTAATAAAAATCTTTTAGAAAAAGGCTAAATTTGAGTGCAAAGACCACGCGCTAAAGATACCAAAATAACTCCGTGATCAGAAACTATGCCAAGCTGAGTGTAAGAGAGCCGATACTAATAAATGTAAATGACGCCAAAGCAAAGGGCGTCTCAACTGGCGACGTGGTGAGAGTATTTAACGACAGGGGTGAAATTTTAGTTGGCACGCTTGCTACTCATCATCCCAAAGCACGTCATTGCCATCTGCGAAGGTGCATGTTACGACCCTGAAGTGCTAAGCAAAAGAGCCTTTGCAAGCCATGACTGCGTCAATGTCCTAACTCACGACAAAGACATATCTGGCACCACTCAAAGCAACTGCGGACACGGGGTCTTAGCAAATTTAGAAAAATTTAAAGGCAAGATCAAGTTGGTCGCTGTAAATTTCTAAATTTAGCCCTCATTTTGGGGGCAAATCAAATTTAGCCGTAAATTTTCTTTAAATTTTCAAGCTTTGTGCTTGCATTTAGCAGTAGCATATCAGCTAGCACTAGCCTTATCATCGCGGTTGCTACGACGCTGCCACGTATGCCTATGCAAGGATCATGCCTGCCTCGTAGTTCAAAATCCACCGCCTCGCCAGCTAAATTTAGCGTCTTTTGCTCTTTAAATATCGAAGGCGTTGGCTTAAAATGGCTCTTTAGCACTATTTCAGCACCACTGCTTATGCCCCCAAGTATGCCACCAGCGTTGTTGCTCAAAAAGCCAAGCTCGTCCATCTCGTCGTTGTTTGCTGAGCCAAGCATAGAGCTTACATTTACACCAGCGCCGATCTCTACGGCTTTTACTCCGTTTATGCCCATTAAGACCGCCGCTAGAGCGCTATCAAGCCTATCATAAAGTGGCTCGCCAAGACCAGCTGGCACGCCTCTAGCCACGCTTAAAACCACAGCTCCAACGCTATCGTGCTCGCTTCTAGCTTTATTTACCGCCTCTTTCATCGCCTCCTCGTTGCCAAGGGCGTAAATTTGCGAATTTTTGGCAAAATCAAAATCAATCTTGTCGCTAACAACTTTGCCAATGCCAAGCACGCCGCTTAAAACCTCGATCTTAAATTCATTTAAAAGTAGCTGTGCAAATGCCCCACCAGCAACCCTTACAGCTGTCTCTCTGGCACTCGCACGCCCGCCACCTCTGTGATCTCTGATGCCATATTTTTTAAAATATGTAAAATCAGCATGCCCAGGGCGGAAAATTTCACGTAAATTTTCATAGTCATTTGACTTTTGGTTGTTGTTAAAAATGGCAAAACCTATCGGTGCGCCAGTGCTTATGCCATCAAAGACGCCACTAAAAATTTCTATCTTATCAGCCTCGTCTCTTGCCGTTGTGAAGCTACTTTGCCCAGGGCGACGCTTATCAAGCTCGCTTTGGATGAAGTCTGCATCGATCTTTAGTCCAGCAGGTAGGCCGTCTATCACGCCACCGATCGCCGCCCCATGGCTCTCGCCAAAGCTAGTTAAGGTTAGTTTTTTGCCAAACGTATTCAAAATTTATCCTATTTTTTGATTTTTTCTAGTGCAATTTTTGCTGCGAGCTGTTGGGCTTGCTTTTTCGAGCTTCCAACGGCACGTGAAATTTCCTTGCCATTTAGCAGCAAGGCTATCTCAAATTCTTTCTTGTGATCAGGGCCAAAAGAGCTTATAAGCTCGTACGTTGGTATGACGCCAAGGTTTGCTTGAGTGACCTCTTGAAGGGCTGTTTTGTAGTCCTTTTCAAGGTGCGCAAAGTCGATCTTTGGGTAGCAAAGCTCAAGCAGGCTAATAGAAATTTCTCTAACTTTATCAAGTCCAGCCTCAAGGTAGATAGCGCCCATCACCGCTTCAAACGCGTCACTTAAAATGCTATCTTTCTCTCTACCACCGTTATTTTCTTCAGCTTGGCTAAGCCTTAAAAACTCGCCCATTTTTAGCCGTCTAGACATATTTGCAAAGCTTTTTTCATTGACAAGCGCGGCGCGAAGTTTGCTCATATCGCCCTCTGCGATCTTGCTAAATTTCTTAAAAAGATACTCAGCCACGAGCAGATCCATCACCGCATCGCCCAAAAACTCGAGCCTTTCGTTATTTAACGCTTGCTTAGTGCTCTTATGCGTTAGCGCCTCTTCTAAAAGCTCACTTTGTTTAAATTTATACCCAAGATTACGTTCAAATTCTTCTAAATTTTTCATATCTTATTCTCATCTTTTATTTTTAATGCCTCATCCCTTGCCATCTGGTCGCACTCCTCGTTTTCAGGGTGTCCAGCGTGCCCCTTGACCCAGTTAGCCACGACTTTATGCGGCTTTGAAATCTCTAAATACTCCTGCCAAAGCTCGACATTTTTTACATTTTTAAAATTTCTCTTTTGCCAGTTTGCAAGCCACTCATTTATGCTATTTACCACGTATGAGCTATCGGTTATTAGCCTTACTTCGCAGGGCTCTTTTAGCGCTTTTAGCCCCATTATCGCAGCTTTTAGCTCCATTTGATTATTTGTCGTATATGCCTCGCCGCCACTTGCTTTTTTCTGCGCTTCGTTAAATCTCAATATATAAGCCCAGCCGCCAGCTCCAGGGTTTCCAAGGCATGAACCATCACTAAAAAGTGTTACTATCTTCACTTGCTTTTTCTGTGATGTGGGATAAAATTTTGACGCTACCTAACTCGTGACAGACCGGACAGCGGTAAAAGTGCATAGGAAATGAGTTTTTACAGTTTTTGCAAATGTAGTTAAAGCTTAGCCCAGCTGCGTCAAATTTAGCGTCCTTTAGCCTTTTTATGACATTTAGCTCAAAGCCGTAAATTTCGCATGGACTTTCTATATCGCCCTTTGCGTAAAAGAGTGATTTATATTTTGGATCGCTTAAATTTATAGGTGTTTTTAGGTTGTAAAGTAGATCAAGCACATCTTCAAATTTGGCAAAATCTTTTAAATTTTCTAAATTTTCATTGTGTCTTATGAAAAGGGCTAAGATCATGCGCTTTAAGAGCTCAAAATTTTGGCTAAGGTGCGAGAGAATTTCTACCTTTTCGTTAAAGCTTAAATTTCTATCATCAAGCGTGCTGATCGCCTTTATATAGGCCTTTTGATCTTTTACATTTGTCCCTAGCTCTTCAAGCGAATTTAGCGCGTAAAGGGCTTCTTTGTAGTTTTTAAGCTTCTCATCTATCATCGTTAAAAAGCGAAGTGCGAGGACATTTCTAGGGCTTAGCTCAAGCGCTTTTTCAAAGATTTCACTAGCTTTTTTTAAAAATCCAGCCTTAAAATAGACCTCTCCAAGCTCGTTTAGGATAAATTCCTTCTCGTTTTTATCTTTTACCTTTTCAAGTGCGATGAGATAGACGCCGATTGATTTTTCAAAGTCGCCATTTTTAGCAAAGGTCTGACCTAGCATGCTAAGGCTTGGTATATCTACTTCTGGGCTTTTTAGCATCTGCTTGTGCTCGTCGCTTATGCCATCTTTGCTGTCAAATTTCTTTATAAATTTCTCGATGCGTTTTTTCTCATCTTTGCTAGAAAATATGCCCCAAGCGTAGCTTAAAGCTGCGATCATTAAGATGATACTAAATAGAATAATAAGGCTAAATATCGGATCTCTGTGTCCAATGAAAAAAATATCCACGCTTATACTTTGTAATAAAATTTTACTTTAATTATAACAAAGCAGTTGTATAATTCTGCTTATGATAGATCCAAAATCCATTGAAAAGTTAAAAAACCAAATAGACATTGTTAATATCATCGAGCAGTATATCCCTGTCAAAAAGATGGGCTCAAGCTACAAGTGTGTCTGTCCGTTTCACGACGACAAAAACCCAAGCATGAGCATAAATCAAAACAAGCAGATGTATCACTGCTTTGCCTGCAAAGCTGGCGGAGATGCGGTTAAATTTGTGATGGATTATGAAAAGCTTACCTACCCAGAGGCGATAGAAAAGATCGCTCAAATTTCAAATTTCAGCCTTGAATACACAAACGACAAGGTGCCAACGCAAAAAGAAAATAAGCACATTTTAGAAAAGGTAAATGCCTTTTATAGAAGTGAGTTTTACAAAAACGAAGCGGCCGTTAGATATATCAAGTCGCGCGGCATAAATGATGCGATGATAGAGAAATTTGAGCTTGGCTGGGCTGGGGATAGTAAAAGCACCATTAGGCTTTTTCAAAATGAAAACATAGAGCCTAAAGAGGCGCTTGAAGTTGGCATCGTAAAGCAAAATGAGAAGGGAATTTACGCTAGTTTCATCGAGCGCGTAACATTTCCTATCTACTCGCACACGACAAGACTTGTTGGCTTTGGCGGTAGGACGATCTCAGATCACCCTGCAAAATATGTAAATTCTCCTCAAAGTGTGGTATTTGACAAGTCAAAGTTGCTCTATGGCTACCACCTAGCTAGACAAAGCATCTTTGAGAAAAATCAGATAATAATAACAGAGGGCTATTTAGACGTCATCATGCTTCACTACGCTGGTTTTACAAACGCTGTTGCAGTGCTAGGAACTGCACTTACTACAAGCCACTTGCCACTTTTAAAAAGGGGCGAGATAAGCGTGGTGCTTTGCTTTGACGGAGATGGCGCTGGTATAAATGCAGCCATAAAGTCAGCTCACCTGCTAAGTATAAATAAGATAGATACAAAAGTAGTCATCATAAGTAACGGCGCAGATCCCGCTGATATGGTCTTTGCAGGCAAGATAAAGGAGCTTAGCGAGCTCTTTGGCTCTGGCGAGGACGCGGTGAAATTTTATATAGAAAAGATCATGCAAAAGTATGACATAACCCGCTCAATGCAAAGAGATAACTGCCTAAGCGAGATAAAAGCCTATATGGACGAGCTTGGAGATGAGATAGCAAGCTCGTATGTGACTGAGGTAGCGGCAAGATTTAACCTCACTCCACAAAGCGTGGCAGATAGGTTTGGGTTAAAGCAGAAGCCAAAAAATGAAGCTAAATTTAAAAGAGAGTTTAGAAAAAAAGATAAAGATGAATTTAGCAACTCTGTCATGGTAGATGAGGTGCCAGCTGTGATGAACAAAGACCCGCTTGAGTTTGCACTTTTTAAAACCATGCTAAATAACCCAAACTACAGAGATGAGATACTCTCAAAGCTTGGAGCTAGATACTTTATAAAGCATCCTGAGTATCTAAACGCCATCCTTTATAGATACGACGTGAGCGATGAGCAGATGGTTAGAGAAATTTTAATGGATGAAAATATCCACGAGATCATCGATGCAACCACTTTGCAAAAGGCTATTTTAAATATGCAAATCGCCTTTTACGAGAACGAACAGCAAATTTTAAAAGGCTCAGACAACCCAAATAAGATAGAAATTTTGGAAAAACTGCTATTTATCATCAAAGATCTAAAGACTCAGCTTTATAAAATTTAAAAACTCACACTTTTTCAGCTTCAAATCATAAAACAAAATGTAAAATGCTTAAAGTAATAAATCTTTTTAAGATTGGCTTTATATTTTAAGGATTTATGATGATAGACGCTAAAAGATTTGAGAGAAATTTTAACGCTATAAGCGAGTTTGGAGCGCTAAAAGGTGGAGGGCTAACAAGGCTAGCCTTTAGCAAAGAGGACCTTGAAGCAAGAAAATTTCTTATAAATTTGATAGAAAAAAATGGCTTTAAACTTAAAATTGACAATGTCGGCAACATCTTCGCCATCTATGATGATGGCTGCGAGGTGGGAGCAAAGCCAGTTTGCGTGGGTTCTCACATAGATAGCGTGCCAAATGGCGGCTTTTATGACGGCACACTTGGCGTCATGGCTGGTCTTGAGGCACTAAGCTCTATAAAAGAGGCTGGCATCAAGCTAAAGCGTCCGCTTTGGCTCATAAATTTTAGCTGTGAGGAGTCAAGCCGCTTTAAGACAGCTACTATCGGCAGCAAGATAATAAGCGGCAAACTAAGCCAGCAAAGGCTTCATGAGCTAAAAGATGAAGATGGCATCTCGCTTTTTGAGGCGATGAGCGCGGCTGGATTTAAACCACAAAATTTAGATGAAGCCATCCTAAAAGAAAACTCCCTACACGCATACTTAGAGCTTCACATCGAGCAAGGTCCAGTGCTTGAGCGAAGCGGCATAAGCGTTGGCGTGGTAAGCGGGATCGCAGCTCCAATTAGATTTGAGATCACAATACAGGGCAAGGCTGATCACAGCGGTGCAACTCCTATGAATATGCGCAGTGACGCCCTGCTTGCCGCTTCACACATCATAATCGCTGCAAATAAATTTGCCAAAAACAAAAAAACAGCTGTCGCAACCGTTGGCTACGTGCATGCAAAACCAGGCGTTTTAAATGTCGTGCCAGGAGAGGCAAGGCTTGGCGTTGATCTAAGAGATATCGATAAGGCGAGCTTAGAGGAGTTAAATTTAGAGCTTAGAAATTTTGTGGGTGAGCTAAGCCGTGAGCTTAAATTTAGCTACGAGACAAGAGAGCTAAGTAGCGACGAGCCAGTAAAACTAAGCGAACACGCCATAAATTTACTTGAAGATGAAGCCAAAAAGCTTGGCATAAAAACGCTTACTTTGCCAAGTGGGGCTGGGCATGATGCGATGAATTTAACAAAGCTTGCAAGTAGCGTTGGCATGCTATTTATCCCTTGCGTGGATGGTATCAGCCACAACACCAAAGAGGCGATAAATTTCAAAGACGCAGTAGCTGCAACTAAAATTTTAACAAACGCACTAATAAGACTTTCAAACGAGGAGTAGTCATGGACAAAATAGCAAATTTAGCACTATCTTTAAAAGAGGATATGATCAAAGATCGCAGATACTTTCACTCGCACCCAGAAACTGGCTGGTTTACCTTTTTTACGACTGCGGTTTTGGCAAAAAGGCTTAGTGAGCTAGGATATGAGGTGAAGCTTGGCGAAGAGGTCGTAAAGAGCGATGCAAGGCTTGGAGTTGGTAGCAAGGAGCAGTGCCAAAAGGCTATCGAGCGGGCAAAAAGCCTTTTAAATCCTGATGAAGCAAAATACCTTGAATGCATGAAAGACGGCCTAACTGGGCTGACAGCCTTCATCGACACAAAAAGACCTGGTAAATTTAGTGCATTTAGATTTGACATTGATAGCGTTGATGTGACAGAGAGCGCAGAGGCTACTCATAGACCTTGCAAAGAGGGCTTTGGCTCAGACATCGCTGGTATCACGCACGCTTGTGGGCACGATGGACACATGGCGATGGGTCTAGCGCTTGCAAAGCTGATCGCTAAAAATTTAGACGATTTTAACGGTAAATTTAAATTTATATTTCAAACTGCAGAAGAGGGCACAAGAGGCGCTGTGGCTATGGAGGCTGCTGGGGTGCTTGATGGGGTTGAGTACCTACTTGGCGGACACATCGGCTTTCAAGCAGAAACAAATGGTGGCATAGTTTGTGGCACAAACAAACTGCTTGCAACTTCTAAATTTGACGTGCATATCACTGGCCGTTCAGCTCACGCAGCAGGAGCGCCGCAAGAGGGTGCAAACGCTCTTTTAGCCGCTGCTCAAATGGCTCTAAACATGCATGGCATCACAAGGCACGCAAAGGGTGTGACTAGGATAAATGTGGGCGTTTTAAGAGCAGGCGAGGGCAGAAACGTCATAGCACCAAACGGCTATCTAGCCTGCGAAACAAGGGGTGAGGATACAAATTTAAATGAGTTTATGTATAAAAAATGCATGGATATCGTAAAAGGTGTGAGTGAAATTTACGGCGTCAATAGCAAAGTCGTGATGACTGGTGGCACAAGCGGGGCAAATAGCGACAAAGAGGTAACTGAAATTTTCTATGAAGCAGCAAAGCAAAGTCCATTTATAGATGATGATAAGATCGTTAAAGAGCTTGACTTCGGCGCTTGCGAGGACTTCGCTCACTTTATGAGAGCTTTGCAAGATAGGGGCGCAAAGAGTGGATATATGATGATCGGTACAAATTTAAAAGCAGGTCATCACAACAGCAAATTTGACTTTGACGAGGAGTGCTTGGTCGCTGGGGTTGATATCTATCTAAGGGCTGCTTATAAATTAAATGGAGTGAATAAATGAAAAACGCTTTACTAATCAGCGCTTCAAGCTACCAAGATACTGGCTACTTGAGACACTGCAAAAACTGGGTTAAGGACTTCTTGGGTGAGAGTGGCAAGGAGGAGATTTTATTTATCCCTTACGCTGGAGTTAGACGAAGTAATGACGAATACGAGCAAAAGGTGATCGACCGCCTAAAAAATAAAAATATAAAGTCGATCCACCACTACGAGGATAAAATTTCAGCTATCAAAAACGCTAACAGTATCGCAGTTGGCGGCGGTAATACCTTTATGCTTCTTTACACGCTTTATAAGCTAAATTTGATAGAGCCTATAAAAGAGGCTGTGGCAAATGGCGCAAAATACTTTGGCTGGTCAGCTGGCGCAAACATCGCTGGCAAGACGATGATGACGACAAATGATATGCCTATCATCATGCCAAAGTCCTTTGATAGCCTAAATATCTTCCCATATCAGATCAACCCGCACTTCATAAGCGGCAAACTAGCAGGTCATAACGGCGAGAGCAGGGAGGAGAGGTTGGAGGAATTTTTAATAGCTAATCCAAAAGAGACTATCTATGCTTTGCCTGAGGGGACGGCTTTGCTTATAACGGACAATGAAGCTGAGGTCATAGGACACAGCGAAATTTTAAAATTTGAGTATCAAAAAGAGATAGAAAAAATAGAAGTTGGAACTAAATTTAAAATCTAAACAAGGAGAGAGGTATGGAATCATTCAAGCTAATTGCTGCCATTCTTGGCATCGTTGCAGTTGTAGCACTTCTAGTCTTAAAAAAAGAGACAAGAACGGTGCTAATAGGTGTTGGTTTGGTGCTTTGTTTAATCGCACTAAAACCGATGGGGGCACTAAGTGCTTTTACTGACTATATGACTAAAGCAGGGCTTATAAAAGCTATTTGTGCTAGTATGGGTTTTGCTTTTGTTATGAAATATACAATGTGCGATAAGCACCTTGTTGCGCTTCTTACAAAGCCACTTAAAAACGTGGGATTTATCTTGATCCCTGTAACAACCGTGCTAACTTACTTTATAAATATCGCCATCCCTTCAGCTGCTGGCTGCTCTGCTGCTGTTGGTGCGACGCTTATACCACTTCTAATGGCATCAGGAGTTCGCCCTGCTATGGCTGGTGCGGCTGTTTTTGCAGGTACATTTGGCTCAGTTCTAAGCCCAGGCTCTGCGCACAACATATATGTGGCTGACCTTGTTAAAAAGACAGTTGAGGGCTACACAGTTCAAGATATCATAAAAGTGCAAATTCCTAGCGCATTTACAGCTCTTGTTATCGTAGTTGTCATGCTAACTATTGTCGTAATATTATTTAAAGACTATCAAAAAGGTACAAATTTCACTCTTGAAAATGGCGCTACTAGCGAAGAGAAGTCAGCGTTTAAAGTAAATTTGATCTACGCTCTTATGCCAATTGTCCCACTTGTGATCTTAGTTATCGGCGGAACAAGCCTAGCAAAAGACTATAGCTTTTTGGCATGGACAAAGATGGGCGTTGCTGAAGCGATGATACTTGGTGCTGTCATAGCTATCTTTGCTACGCTTACAAACCCACAAAAGATCACAAAAGAGTTCTTTAACGGCATGGGTCACGCTTACGCTGATGTTATCGGTATCATCATCGCAGCTGGCGTTTTTGTCGCAGGTCTAAAGGCGTGTGGAGCTGTTGATGTGGTCATCGCATGGCTAAAAACTGATCAAAGCTACGTTAAATTTGGCGGAACATTTGTGCCATTTATCATGGGTATAGTCACAGGTTCAGGCGACGCTGCTACATTTGCATTTAACGAAGCTGTCACAACAAATGCTGCTGCTCTTGGCTTTGAGCAAGATAAGCTTGGTATGGCTGCGGCAATCGCAGGCTCACTTGGACGTTCAGCTTCTCCGATCGCTGGTGCTGCTATCGTTTGTGCGGGCATTGCTATGGTTAGCCCAGTCGAGCTTGCAAAAAGGACGTTTTTAGGCATGTTTCTCTCTGTTGTGGCGATCGCATTTTTCGTCATCTAAGGATGAAAGATGGATATCGTAGAGAGATTTATAAACTATACGAAATTTAACACCACGACAAATAAAGAGAATGGATTAAAAGGCATCATGCCTTCTAATCCAACCGAGTATGAGCTGGCCAAATTTCTAAAAGATGAGCTTAGCTCGCTTGGTATAAAAGATATCATCTTGCAAGATAGTGCTATCTTGATAGCAAAGATCCCTGCAAACTGCGAAAACGCTCCAAGTATCGCCTTTTTTGCGCACTTGGATACAAGTAGCGAGCAAAAAAATGACACAAAAGCTAAGATAGTAAGATACACAGGCGGCGACATCTGCCTAAACGAAGAGCAGGGAATTTACCTTAAATTTAGCGACAATCCAGAGCTTAAAAAATACGTTGGCGACGACATAGTCGTGACTGACGGCACTAGCTTGCTTGGCGCTGATGATAAGGCGGCGATCGCTAGTATCGTAAATATGGCTAACTTTTTCATGCAAAATCCTGATGTAAAGCATGGCAAGATCGTGATCTGCTTCGTGCCTGATGAGGAGCAGGGCTTGCTTGGTGCAAAGGCGCTTGATGTAAATTTGCTAGGAGCCAACTTTGGCTACTGCTTAGACTGCTGCGAGATAGGCGAGCTAATATATGAAAACTGGAACGCAGCTGACTGCACGATGGTCTTTAAAGGCGTTTCGGCTCACCCGATGAACGCAAAAGGCAAGCTTGTAAATTCGCTACTTCTTGCGCATAAATTTATCTCGCTTTTGCCAGGTGGCGAAGTGCCAGAGTGCACCGAGGGCAAAGAGGGCTATTTTTGGGTGAAAGAGCTTAGCGGAAACAGCGCAAAAACGACGCTCAAGATCGACATTAGAGAATTTGACGAGGCGAAATTTCAAAAAAGGCTTGAGTTTTTAAGTGACATGGCAAATTCTTTTAATAAAATTTATGGGGATCGTTGCGAGATCACGCTAAAAACACGATATGAAAATGTCTTTAAGTTCTTAAAAGATGAAAACTCACTTCCTATAAAACTGGCAAAAGATGCCTTTAGCGAGCTAAATATCACGCCAAACATAAAGCCGATGCGTGGCGGATACGACGGTGCTGCGATCTCTGCAAAGGGCGTGCCAACGCTAAATTTATTCACAGGTGGAAATAACTTTCACTCTATCTTCGAGTACTTGCCAGTTAGCAGCCTAAAAGCCGCAAGCGAAGTCATTAAAAAAATCGTAATTAACGCTGCTAAATAAACTTCATAAAAGCCTAGATTTAGTAAATTTAGGCTTTAAATTTTACTTTCAGGACAAAAATGAAGGCTTTAGCTTTGTTTAGCGGAGGGCTTGATAGCATGCTCTCTATGAAAATAATAAGCGATCAAAACATCGAAGTGGTCGCACTTTATATGGATACTGGATTTGGCGTGGATGAGGAGAAGCACGAAGTTTTAAGGCGCCGTGCAGCCTTGGCTGGGGCTAGCCTAAAGGTGGTTGATATGAGAAACGAGTATCTTCGTGATGTGCTTTTTAACCCAAAATACGGCTACGGCAAGCAGTTTAACCCTTGCATCGACTGCCACGGATATATGTTTAAAACCGCTCTTAATATGCTAAAAAGCGAAAATGCAAATTTTATAATCACAGGCGAAGTCGTAGGACAAAGACCGATGAGCCAGCGCAGAGACGCACTCTTTCAGGTTAAGCGCCTAGCTGATGACGAGGACGATCTAGTGCTTCGTCCGATGTGTGCTAAGCTCTTGCCACCAACTAAACCAGAGCGCGAGGGCTGGGTCGATAGAGAGAAGCTACTTGACATAAGCGGGCGCGATAGAAAGCCACAACTTGCTTTAGCAAAGAAATTTAGCTTTGAGGACTTTGCAACGCCTGGAGGTGGGTGTTTGCTAACGATCGAGAGCTTTGCAGTAAAGATAAAAGACTACTTGAAATTTGACAAAGAGATGCGAGATATCGACGTTACGTGGCTAAAACTTGGTAGGCATCTGCGCTTGGTAGATGGCGCAAAAATGATAATAGGGCGTGATGAGGGCGATAATAACGCACTTTTGGCCCATCCAAATGATAAATTTGAGCAGGTTAAATTTAAAGAGAGCGATGACATCGTGGGAGCTGTTAGCTTCATAAGCAAAAACGCTAGCAAAGCCGACAAAGAGCTTGCTGCAAGGCTCGCACTAGCTTATACAAAAGCTAGCAAAGAAGATGAATTTGAAGTTAGCATCGCTAATGAAAAATTTATCATCAAACCTGAAGATAAAAAGCTAGCACAAGAGTTTTTTGTGAAGTAAATTTATACACTTAAAACACCATTTTTTTAAAATTAGAAAAATATATTTTAAAAATATTTGATACTAAGCTAAGCATATATAATATTACATATAAAATATAAAAAAATATATTTAATAAATTTAAAAAGAAAGAAAATGAAAAGAATTTTCATCGCTTTTTTGTCGCTGCTAATGGCATCTATGCTAAATGCTGCCCAGCTTAGAGAGATCAAAGATATCTCTGGTGACATCGTCAAAGTCCCTGTAAATGTGGAAAAGATCGCCATATTTTGGTATGCGAACAACCAGATCGTTTTGATGATAGGCGGGGCTGATAAGATAGTAGCGACGACTGATCTTATCAAAAATAATAAGTGGTTTGCACATATATATCCTAGAATTTCAAGCATACCAAACGGCGTAAATGGCAAGAGTTTGCAGGCTGAAGAGCTAGTCAAGCTAAATCCTGACATCGTCATAGCTGCAGATAAAAACAACAAATAAGAGCTACTTAAAAACGGCTTTACCGTGCTTTATCCGTCATTTACAAATCATGCTGATATGAAAAAGAGCATATCCATCATGGCTGAAGTCATAGGTGGCGATGCGCCAAAGATAGCTAATAAATTTAATGAGTATTTTGACGGCAACCTCAAAAGAGTAGACCAAAAGTGCTTCACATAGCTGATGGCAAGAATTTGCTTAAGGTTGATGGCACAAATACGATCATAGATGAGTGGATAAGAGTTGCAGGTGATCAAAATGCAGTTTCAAAAGCTGGAAATATGCTAGAGCTTAATGCCGAAGAGATCATAAATATAAACCCAGACGTGATCATCATAGGTAGAGCCAAAGCACCAGAAATTTTAAAAAAACTATATGAAAATCAAGTCTATGTCGGCACAAACGCTGTCAAAAACAAAAAAGTCTATGTAAATCCAGCTGGCGTCTTTAGTTGGGATAGATACGGCGCTGAGGGGGCTTTGCAAATTTTATGGGCGGCAAAGACCTTGCATCCTGAGCTTTTTAAAGATGTGGATATAGCGGCTGAGACAAAGAAATTTTATAAAGAGTTTTTACACTACGACCTAAGCGACAAAGAGGTTGGCTACATCCTAAATGGCTTAGACCCAGAGGGTAAATAGAATATAGTTAGTATAGTTACAATGTCGGAGCTTTTTGGTTATTTTTATAATTTTTAGTATTATTTTAGGTATTAAATAAAGGATAAAAATGCAAACCATACAAGCAAATTTTACAGCTAGCATAAGCGAGCTAAAAAAGTCTCCAGCTCAAATTTTAAAACAAGCTGGAGATAATGTCGTAGCTATACTAAACCACAATGTCCCTAGCGCATATCTAGTGCCTAGTGCTGTCTATGAAAAAATGGCAGAGATAATAGAAGAGTATCATCTAAGTAAAGCTGTGGATGCTGCTCTAGCAAGTGGTGAAAAACCAGTAAAAGTAAGTCTAGATGAGCTATGAGTTAGAATTTTGTTAAGCGTAAAAAAGACTTTATAAAAAATTTTAAAATATTTGCTATCCAATCTTTTAATAATAGAAAATTTGATAATAAGTAAAGGGCAAATTTATCGAAAGCATTTTGTAAAAATTTAAAAAAAATTGTACTATATTTACTTAATAAAAGTAATGAGACTTTGAATGGCATGCTAAAATTTTATCTAATAGTCTAGATGAAGCCATAGATCAAGATGACAAAGCCAGCATAGCTCAAACCCTGCAATATACTTTGCTTTAGTATAAATAGAGATGATGGTAAGAGCACCAAAATATAAACTCCGATTTTAGGTGGGATATTTTGATGCTAACCGACATCGCGACCAGAAGTGTTAACTCGGCTGAAATTCTACTAAGTATCCTAATCACACTTATAGGAGCTCCCATGATCGGCTTCATTTTAGTTAAAAATGGTAAAAGATGGTCTTAAGCATAGAAAATTTAAGCTTTTCTTACAAATTTTACAAAATTTGAGCCTTAACCTAAATAGTGGCGAAACGCTTGTGATTTTGGATCCAAACGGCATAGGCAAATTTACGTTTTAAAGGTTATTTTAGGGATTTTAAAAGCAAAAGACGGTCAAATCTTGATTTGATGGCCGCGATCATACCCCCTCTTGGTAGTCAAGAGCGCACCAAGCTCGTATAATGCGTGCTCCAAAGCGATAGCTTTAAGTTAAAAGATCTGATTTTAATGGGCGTAAACGCAAACGTCGGTATGTCTCAAGGCTGAGTGCGGAGGATAGTGAGTTGGCCGAGGAAGCTGTACGGATAACAGTCGTTAGTGAGTAATTAAATTTAAACGTAGATGAGCTAAGCGGTGGCATGGTGCAACTAGCACTTATAGCTCGCTTGTACTACTGTCCAAAATTCTCGTCATGGACGAGACTACGTCATGCCTTGATGTCTTTCATTAAAACGCTATTTTAAGCCTAATCAAAAGGTTTAATAGTAAACAAAAAACCTGCGTGATCTTTACCTCGCATTATCCAGATCATGCTTTTGCGGCGGCATATAAAACCTTGCTTTTAAATTATCTCTTAGGATATGAATTTAGTGTGTTAGGCATCGATTTTATAAGTTTAAACATTGAGGATAAAAGGAGGTTACTGGCTAGGTGAAATATTGACTAATTATAGAGTGCTTAGATTTTTATTCAGTCATAATCCATAAAAGCTATTTATTTGATATTTGTAAATTTGCTTAATTATTTCATATTGAAATAATCTTATCATTTATTGTAGGAAATTTATAAAAAATAAAATAAGTCTTTTCGTATAGATTAAAAAGATAAACAATTATAAAAATTTAATGATAAAAAAGAATATCCCAAAGAAATTTTACTTTGGGATTAAAGCGTTTGGTTGAATTTTTAAAGATCAATTTGTACTGCTGCGTCTTTAATTTCTAAGGTTATGGTGTGACTTTCTTCTGTTTTTGTATAGATATAATAGCCTTCATCATTAGGTGTAGAAGCCTTATCCCATCTACCTTGTTAAGATCTACACTATCATCGGCGATTTTTAACGTATCATATACACTAAATTTAAATATCTATTTATTATCGACCTTATCAGAACCAAAGACTGTAGGTACTTCGTAGTCTAAGTATTTGGTTTTAGACTAAGCCATCTGGTAAAACGTCTTTAAATACTATTATTGGTAAAAATTTATATTAGAATTGATAAAAACAAGATCAATATATGAAGATAAAATTTTCGACGAGTTTTTAAGCTCGCCGCAAAGACTTCTTAGAATTCGGTATGAATTTTTTGGTCCACCTCTATTTTAACGGTATACCCATTGATTACGTATATACTTTCGTAAGTAAGATAAATTTTATCTCTCCTTCTCTGGCATATTTCGGTAGATATAGTATTACATTCTTCATTAGTCATAATATTTTTATTGTTCTTGATTAATATTTATGTCTTCAAGGAGCTTACCTTATCGTACCGTTATATTGTGTATGAGACAAGCAATAAAAATTTAGAGTTATTTATTTTTCTTCAACTAAACAAAAACGATCAAATTGTAGATTAATATTAAATAAAATAAACGCTGAAAATATAGAAATCGCTAAAATTTATCTTGACTTTTGGCTAAGATAAATTTTGTATAAAAACTCGCGATTCTCATTTTTTAAGCGCCGAGTAAAGCGACCATAAATACTTTTAGTTGCTTTACCCATAAAAGGATTATTTAGATATCTGGAGTAATAGAATCATTGTCAACTTTAATTATAACCGAATAAGTGTTACCGTCGTGATCTAGCTCTGCTTTATACGTTTTATTGCTAGCATCACCGTCATTTGTAATCTCATGCCATCCGTTTTTACTACCGTTACTTTCCAATTCTACTTTATCGTCCGAACCGTATTTTATTTTTAGGGTAGATTCTAGTTCGCCTATACCGTGATCTTTCTCGGGCAAGTTTAATACATCTCCGATACCGATTTTAAGTCTAGCGTTTGATACGTTTGATATGTCTATCGAGTCGTATACGTGGTTAACGACTCCCGCATGATTTTGGCTTAAACCGTGTTCGGTTATACTAGATAAATTTATATTGCTATCCTGCGCACTATCTACTATAATGTGTCTCTTTTCCGTTCCATCGGTCATATCGTTTATGCTTTTGCCGTGTATTACGTTATCTCCACTATCTTTTTGGATATGATTTATAACTCCCTCTCCTTTAATAACCGTATCGATCGTATCGTCGCCATTACGCCAAGAAGTCTTTGTACTAAACATGGATATGGTATCGTCGCCGCTACCGTCTTGTATATTTAGGTTATTTATAGTACCTCCGCTAAACGCTTTTATGGTATCTGTTCCGCCTCCACCGTTTACGTTATCTATCTTAGAGTCTTGATACGTTCCGCTGCGTCCGCTTCCAACCACGACCTCGTTTTGTCCGTTCGCTAAATTTACGGTACCGATCTCGCCTCCATAGATTGCGCTAACAAATTGTTTACCGTTACCACTAAAGTTTATATCGCCGGTTATTTTGGCATTATCGCCCATTGCCGAAATTCTATTATTATGGCTTAAATTTAAGTCGGTCGAAATATTGCCGCCCGCAACTACTTCTATTTTAGTATCGCCGTTAAAATTAAGATTACTATCCACCGTAGTCTTGCTTACTTGAAGCTGGCTGTTTCCTTCTATATCGTTTATGCTATTTATGCGAGATCCTTTATATAGGTTGAACATATCGTCGCCTTTTCCGCCTTCGATTTGACCTCCTACGCTACCGTTATATACGTCTATTCTATCGTCGCCTTCCCTAGCATCGACCTTTCCGCGAACTATAGCGTTTTTAGTTCCGTCATGATATCCTTTTATATCTATAAAGTCTTTTCCGTGTCCACCTATAACATCTCCGTCTACTTTCGTATTTTCGCCCAAACTTATTTCTGCTCTTTGGTTTGAGGCGCTATTTGCTACGACGTTTCCTTTTATGCGAGCGTCGCTCGTACCGATCAGGACGTTACCGTCGGCGGTAAGGTTTCCGTTTACGGTAACGCTAGTTCCCGGCGTAGGTACCGCTCCGACCATAATTCTATCGTGATACCTAGAGTGATTATCTAAGATGCCGGGCACTCCGCTGTCAGACGATCTGCCCGCATTTATGTTACCGTCTACATCGGTCATTACGTTTATATAATCATTTCCGTCTCCGCCGTTGATATCGCCTACGACTTTTCCGTGACCGTCTTTTATGCCGGTACCAACAACATCTATCTTATCGTTATCCGCCCCGCCGTCTATATTACCGATAATATTAGAATTCGTTACGCTTATTGTATCTTGTCCGCTATTTCCGGTAATAGCTTCATGGCTTGATAAACCGTCGCTATTAGTAATAGTTTTGCCGTTGATAGTAGAATTATTAACGGTTATATTATCGTTTCCGGCATCGCCTGAAATATATTCCGTAATAGTAGAATTATTAACGGTAATGTTATCGGCCCCGGAACCGCCGTAAACGGCTTTTACGGTTACGCCATCTAACATAAGAGTATCGTCTCCGTCGCTACCGAATACCCTCAAATTCGCTAACGTACTAGCCGGCAATTTTAGAGTAGTTAAATTTGTAGTATGAGTCGTAGAACTATAAGCCTGGTAAGATGAAATTTGGTTACCGTTAGAATCTACCGTAATTATAGACGGCGCAGACATTGGGTTCATAGGGTCGTAAGCCGGATTGTCAATATAATGCATGCCGATACTTTTCATATAGTTATCTGCATCGGTATAGTTAGTAAAAATTTTTTGAACGCCGCCGTGGGATATGACGTGCGCGTTTTCATTGGTACTCGTAGTTAGCGTTTCGTTACCTATTTCGCCGTTTCCGACACCGAGTTTTAATCCTGTTTTTATTTTACCGATCGGCATTACGGCTACCGGTTCTCCGGCGGCATTTTTGATTAGTCCCCAACCGCTGTCGCCTATTTTTTCTATACTTTCTTCAGGAATCGACGCAGTAGCTTTTTGGAATTGATGCCCGTCTATCTCTATCGTTTTTTGTCCTATCCTAACTTGAGTTCCAAGGGTATCAAATAGTCTCGATAAATTGTTCGTATTCGTTAAATTTGCGCTATTTGAACTGTCGACGGGTTCTTTAGCGGATTTTAAATTTGCATACTCGTTAACTAAATTATCTATTTGCTCTGCCGTAAAAGCATTTTGCGTGTGGTTCGGATAAGGTTGTTTAACGTTTTCGAGAGCCGATTTCATTTGCTCTTTCATATCGTTTATCTGCGCTACGCCTTCCGCGCTATCTAGCCATGCATTGTGCATGGCCGTTCCTAAATTTGAAAAGTAGCCGTTAGAAATATCGTCGCTATAGAAAGACGAGGAGAGCTCTATGCCACCAAACAATGTCGGTCCTTCAGTTGTCACATTAGTATTTTTTATACCTAAGTCGTTTCCACCACTTACACCAAAGCTATTATCTCCACCTGCTGCTAGAGCTAAAGCATCTATAGCTTCTACATTAGCATATATGTTACTAATGTGACCACCTTCTGTAAAACTAGCAGAAGATAGACTTACGCCATTTCCACCATTTCCACCTGCTTGTGGACCACCTGCAGCAGTTTCTTCTAGAGCATTAAGATCTGTTCCTTTTAAGATGGCTTGTTGTAGAGCTGAGATATCAGCTACTGTTTCGTTATTGTTAGAGTCTTGATCTAGAGTTAAAGTGTCTTTACCTATTAAAGTTATATCTTTACCATCAGTTTGAGTTATTGTTACTTTAGAGTTAGAACCTTCTGTAACTATCTTTTCACCTTGGTATACAATATCTCCTACACTTAATTGTCTTACCTCTCCTGTTAAGTCATTAAGTGCTCTTACTATTCCTCCGCTTATGCTTTTAACTACTCCAGCTTCTTTAGGCATCATATTCTCCTTGTTCTTGAGTATGATTTATTTAAAATTGGAAGAATTATATAAATTTTAGAAGTATATGTCTATTGTACTGGAGTACGATATAAAAGATATTTATAATATAAATAAATGGCATTTTTTATGGTGTTTTATCTTTTAAATGACTTTTAGGGTTTTTGTTTTTATAGCCACTATCTTATACCAACCATGGAGATAAAAGGTGTCTTGCATCTACTTTAATTAGCTAAATATTTTATCTGAGAATTTTCTCCAGCTAAATTTGCAATAAAAAAGTAGAAAATTCTATTATAAACTAAACTTCTAAAAATAAAGGCTCCTAAAAACTTAGGTATTTTATATTACTGCTATACTTTGGATATCTCTAGAAAATTTCTCTACCCCATCTCCATCCCAGCATCATCTTTTGTAAATTTACCTCTTAGCTCTGGCATCTCATTTACTATCATCTCTTTTAGCTCAGGATTGGTGCTTGCTATTTCTAGTAAGAGACCTAAGCTTTTGTCATTAAGGTCTCTTAGCCCAGTATTTTCACTTTGAAGACTTTCGGTTTTACGTGTTAGAGATTGGTTTTCTCTCACTTTGCTCTTTATCAATGCATTTTGTTCATCTATCTTTGTTTGCTGATTGGCATGTGCTTTTACTCTATTTTTAAGATGCGTTATCTCATTATCTTGCTCAGCTTGGGTCTCTCTTAAACTATCTAGCTCTTTTTCTAGCAGCTCTTTTTCTTTTAAGACTTCTATATTTTCTTTTATATTCCTCTATGATCTTGTTTTGTTCTGTTACTTGCTCATCAAGAAGCTCTGCCTTTTCTTTTAGCTGTTCGTCTGATGTGATGG
>NZ_JH414889.1:0-718 GCF_000238755.1 Campylobacter sp. 10_1_50 | reverse complement strand
CTACCCCATCTCCATCCCAGCATCATCTTTTGTAAATTTACCTCTTAGCTCTGGCATCTCATTTACTATCATCTCTTTTAGCTCAGGATTGGTGCTTGCTATTTCTAGTAAGAGACCTAAGCTTTTGTCATTAAGGTCTCTTAGCCCAGTATTTTCACTTTGAAGACTTTCGGTTTTACGTGTTAGAGATTGGTTTTCTCTCACTTTGCTCTTTATCAATGCATTTTGTTCATCTATCTTTGTTTGCTGATTGGCATGTGCTTTTACTCTATTTTTAAGATGCGTTATCTCATTATCTTGCTCAGCTTGGGTCTCTCTTAAACTATCTAGCTCTTTTTCTAGCAGCTCTTTTTCTTTTAAGACTTCTATATTTTTCTTTTTATATTCCTCTATGATCTTGTTTTGTTCTGTTACTTGCTCATCAAGAAGCTCTGCCTTTTCTTTTAGCTGTTCGTCTGATGTGATGGTTATATTCTCTTGCATTTGTTCAAAAACAGAATTTCTAAGACCTACTATTAAAGCTCTTTTTTCATTTGGCTCTAACCTAAAGTACTCGTCGCCCAACAAAGGCTCTTTCTTTTGCATATACTTATTTGCTTCCGCTTCTATAAGCTTTTGAATTTTCTCTTTTAACTCTTGCTCACTCTTATATTCACTTGCTATTTGGTGCATTTTGGTTAAATTCTTATGTCTATTTTTACCTGGCTTACCGCGAAGT
>NZ_JH414888.1:353592-832312 GCF_000238755.1 Campylobacter sp. 10_1_50 | reverse complement strand
CTTTCCCTATCTAACTTATGCTAGAGAGGTGTATAGAGTATTAGCAGTCGTTTCCAACTGTTGTCCTCTAGTGTAGGGCAGATTAGCTATACATTACTCACCCGTGCGCCACTAACTCATAAGAGCAAGCTCTTACTCGTCCGTTCGACTTGCATGTATTAGGCACGCCGCCAGCGTTCACTCTGAGCCAGGATCAAACTCTCCATATTAATTACCTATCTAATAGATAGGATTTTTATTATGAAGTTTTTAATCAAAAAAACTTTTAGTTTTTATATTAGTTTGTCTAATCTATTATTTAATCATAATAGACTGGCTCAATCGATCACTTGTTTAGATTTCAAAGATTGACTAATAGTTTAACAATTGTAAGTTAAAAGAACAACGATAAGAAAAAGGCTTTATTAACGTTGAAGTTAAAGGTGGTTTCTCGTTTCGTGAGCTGGAATTATATATGAGGGATGCTTAAAGATAGTTGAAATAATTGCAAAATATTTTATAAATTTAAATTTTATTTTTTAGGTATAAATTTGGAGAGTTCTGCTCTCCATCTTATAAAGATTAATTATATGTGATATAACTTTTTCACGATATGTGTTAGCAAACTGCGATAACCTCAATTTCTACAAGTGCATCTTTTGGTAAAGTCTTCACAGCTACCGTGCTTCTGGCTGGATATGGCTCTTTGAAAAATTTAGCGTATGTGACATTTACTTTAGCAAAATCTGCCATATCTGCTAAAAAGATCGTAGTCTTTACGACATTATCAAAACTAAGTCCAGCTTCAGCCAAAATGTTTTGTAAATTTGTAAGTGATTGCTCGGCTTGAGCCTCTACGCTACTGCCTGCAAACTCACCTGCTGGTGTGACGCCAAGCTGACCTGAGATAAATAAAAATCCATTCGCGCTAATCGCCTGAGAATATGGTCCGATCGCTTGTGGGGCGTTTTTTGTTGAAATTTGTTTTTTCATATCTTCTCCTTTGAAATTTGGCAAAATCCTACTATAAATTTCTAAATTTTTAGGCACCAAAGGCTATAATGAACAAAATTTCAAAAGGACAAAGATGCAAATAACCCTTGCACCAAACGAATTTTTAGATGACTACGTGCTTGGTGCGCAGCTTGCCAAAAACGCGGGCATCTCATCAAATGCCTACCTCTTTTGGAAAAATGCGATCAGCGCTAAATTTGAAAACTCGCGCATCGTTTTTCTTAGAAAAAAGAGCGTCCCAGAGAAATTTAAAAACGCGCTAGAAGAGTGCACGCACTTAAATGGCCTCGTGCCAACTGGCGTTTTTTGCTCATTTACCTCACTTGCCCCATCGCACCTCGTGGCAAAAAATGGCTCGAAAATTTATGAGCTTTTTGAATTTCATGAAATTTGCGGTATCAAATTTTTAAATTTAAAGAAATTTTATGATGATTTTAAGCTTAGCTACTCGTATAGGATTTATATAGAAAAGTGCAAATTTTTCTCGCCAGCGCCCTTTGAAAAGCGCATAAAACTGACTGAGACTATGTGTCTTGGCTACTACTAGCCACCTCGAAAACGATTAGCGCTTCGGTTTTGTAGCCCCCTATCCTATCTTTATATAGCAAAATTTCGTCGTTTTCTCTTTTGGCGTAAATTTTAATGTGAGCAGAGTTTGTGCTCTCGTCGTAGTCTTCATATATAAATTTAAACTCCTCGCTACCCAGTGTGATAAACTGCAGTGCCTGAAACGAAACAGCAAAGACCAACTCCTCGCTAATGCCACTTGTTCTAAATTTATCAGCCAGCTTCATTACAAACGACCCCACGTCGCTAAAATACTCCTCAGGGCTTTCATACTCGCTTTCAAAAACTACTATCTCATTTATCGACCACTCATTTTGCGTCTTGTTTTGCTCAAATTTCTGCCTTTTTCTTATGACAGCTTTTAAAAATATCCCTTGTGGTTTTGAGATGAAGCCCTCGTCTAAAATTTGCTTTAGCTTTAAATTTACTAGCTCGCTTTTGGTTTTGGTGAAAAATTTAAGTAGTGGCTTTGCTTGATCGTTGTAAAAAGTTTTCATTTTAGAAGAAATTCCGCTAGCCACAAAGCTAGCGGATCAAATTTAGATTTTTTTGTAAGGTGCTTGGCCGACTTCGTAGAAGTTATTGCCCTCGCAGTCGATAGCGACTATCGCTGGGAAGTCCTCTACTGTGAGCCTTGCGACTGCCTCTGGTCCTAGCTCTGGATATGCCAAGACTTCATATTTTTTGATACTTTGGCTAATGACCGCTCCGATACCGCCGATAGCGACCATATAAACACAGCATGATTTTTTCATCGCATCAACTACTGCGTCATTGCGATATCCCTTGCCGATCATGCCATTTATGCCAACTTCGTTTATCATAGTTGGTGTGTATTTGTCCATTCTACCGCTTGTTGTTGGACCTGCTGCGCCGATAGCTTGGTTTGGTTTAGCTGGTGTTGGTCCGACGTAGTAGATAGTCTCGCCTTTTAGCTCAACTGGTAGCTTCTCGCCACGTGCTAGAGCCTCTGTTAGTGCCTTATGAGCGGCGTCACGAGCAGCGATGATAGTACCTGAGATTAGGACATTGTCGCCTGCTTTTAGGCTTTTTACCACCTCTTTATCAAATGGTGCTGTTATTCTTTTTACTTCTGACATGTTATCTCCTTAAAGCTCGGCGTCTGCGTGGCGTGCAGCGTGGCAGTTGATATTTATGGCTACTGGTAGGCCTGCGATGTGAGTTGGATACCACTCGACATTTACTTTTATGGCAGTTGTATCGCCACCAAGCCCTTGAGGTCCGACGCCTGTTTTGCTAGCAAGCTCAAGAAGCTCATCTTCTAGTTTTGCATATCTTGCATCGGCATTTTTGCTATCTACTGGACGAACTGCAGCTTGTTTAGCTAGAAGTGCTGCTTTATCCATAGTGCCGCCTATGCCAACGCCTATTGTCATTGGAGGGCAAGCGTTTGGTCCAGCGTATTTTACAGCCTCTAAAAATACCTTTTTAACGCCCTCTATGCCATCAGCTGGCACAAGCATTTTTAGTATTGATTTGTTCTCACTACCAAAGCCCTTTGGAGCGACTTTTATCTTTAGCTTATCGCCTGGGACGATCCTAGTGTGGATGACCGCTGGAGTGTTGTTTGTGGTGTTTTTTCTCTCAAAAAGTGGCTCAGCGACGACTGATTTTCTAAGATAGCCCTCAGTGTAGCCCTTCGCAACGCCTTCATTGATCGCGTCTTCTATATATCCGCCCTCGATATGCACGTCCTGACCGATCTCGACAAAGACAACCGTCATGCCAGTATCTTGGCAAATAGGCGCAACGCCCTCTTCTGCTAGCTTGGCATTTTGCAAAATTTTGCCCAAGATATCCTTACCAAGAGATGAGCTCTCAGTGGTTTGTGCTTTTGTAAAAGCAGCCTTTAGATCTGGCGTAACGACGTAACAGGCTTGTTTGCAAAGCTTTGCAACAGTCTCTTTTATATCTTTTACGTTTACCGTTCTCATTTATCCTCCTCGTAAAAAACAATTTTTAATTATATAAATTATATGTAAAATTTAAGATTAAATTATAATATTAAATTTAATCGCCCAACCTCGGTGTTTAAATACTCTTAAGCAACTTTGGATAAACTACAATAAACTTAAATTTCAAAGGAAAAGTTATGAATTCGTTAGTCATCACGATACTCGTTCTCGCAGTCATTTTTGTCTTTTTCATCAGCCTTTACAACTCGCTTGTTGCAAAGCAAAACCAGGTAAAAAGCGTGGAGGCTGGCATCGACGCACAGCTAAAAAGAAGATATGATCTCATACCAAATTTAGTAGCCACTGCAAAAGAGTACATGGTGCATGAAAAAGGCCTGCTAGAAAACATTACTGCCCTTAGAGAGAGTGCTAGAAGCGCCTCTACAAATGAGGAGAAATTTGAGCTAAATAACAAAATTTCAGGCTTGCTAAATGGTTTAAGAGTGAGCGTAGAAAACTACCCTGATCTAAAAGCAAATCAAAATTTACTTCACATCCAAAGCACACTAAACGAGGTTGAAGAGCAAATTTCAGCTGCCAGACGCGCTTACAACTCAGCTGTTGAAATTTACAACAACGCCACACAGATGTTTCCTTCAAACATCGTAGCTTCAATGTTTGGCTTTCACAAAGATGTCTTTTTTGATATCCCTGAAAATGAAGCAGCTGCTCCAAACGTCGGTGATCTTTTCAAAAAATAAGGCATAAAAATGCAAGCAGACGAACTAAAGGGCATCGACCTAAGCGACCTTGACGAGCTTGAAAAAGAGCGTCTTGCTATGGGGCAAAAAGCCTTTAAAATGATCGTTTATGGCTTTCTTGGCATCATAGTTGCAAGTGGTTTTTTGGCATCACTGCACCTTGGAAATTTATTTTTCTTTTTACTAATCGGCGGAGTTTTTTATCTTGGCAAGACGATAAATGGGCTAAAAAACGAGCTTATAGCAAAATTTAAACAAAAAGTAGTTGGCGTCATCGTAAAAAACTATGGTCTAAATTTCAGCGCAAATGGCGGACTAAGTTTGGATGATTTTTATAAAATTTACGACGCTGATATAAATAGACACTACGCAGAGGATATGATCTACGGGCAGATCGATGAGACGCAGTTTAAGCTTTGCGATTTTTATGCGGCAAAAGAAGTAAAAGGCGAAAAAAGCACTACTACAACAGTGAAATTTCAAGGCATTTTGCTAAAGGCTGAGTTTAAAAAAGAGCTAAACGCCACGATCTATGTCTGCGATAAAAAGCGAACATCTGATCTAATAAGCGAGGGCGAGCTAGCGACGATGGATAACCCTAAATTTAATGAACTTTTTAAGACCTACACGACCGATCAGATCGCTGCTAGATACGCTCTGACACCAAAGCTGATGGAAAATTTAACCGCTCTAAGAACTAAATTTAACGCCCCGCTCTCGGCAGTTTTTTTAAAAAATGAAATTTTCATCGCGATCGACCTTAGAAAGGATAGCTTTGAGCCTGATCTTAAAAAGCCGATAAACAGCAACGAGAGCGTGCAAAACTACATCGCAGGAGTTAGCGACTTTGTAGAGATCGTGCGTGATCTGGAGCTAAACAAAAACATCTGGAAGAGCTAAATTTATAAAATGCCAGATAAGACAAAGCTCAAAGAAGGCGACATATTTTACGTCTATAATGATTACTACAAGAGATATTTCTTTGGCAAAATATTAGTTGATATTAAAAACCGCCTTGTAAAGCGAGTAAATGAGGGCCTTCTTTGGCCGCTTGATTTTTTTAGTGACTGCTACTTGGTTGCTGTTTATAAAGATATAGCAGAGACGCCGGTGCTAAAAAGCCGTGAATTTATCATCCCAGGTAGCTTCATCTACAAAAGCAGTTTCAACCGCAAAAATGAAGACGCTATAAAGTGGGTCTATTATGATCACGAAGATATCAACTACCATGAGCTAGAATTTCCAGAGTACCTCATCAGTAGCAATGATAAAATTTGCCTAGAACGCGGAGAGCTTAGCATACCAACTGGCTTAACTCGCGCGCAATATGAGAATGAATTTAACATTACTGGCAGCAAAACTGGTGGCATAAACTACTCAAATGCCCTGCTTTTACAAGGCTTGCCAGCGTATAAAGAGAATATAGACCATAGCGATCTTCGCCTTTTGCCAGAGCTTCGTAAAAAGATATATGAGATGATAGGAGAGGATCCAGACATACCGTACTACGAGCTAGCATTAAAGCATGGCAAAGATCTAACACGCTTTTATCAAGATAAAAACTAGACTACAAAAGAGCTGCAAAAAAGTTTGATAAAAGAAATTTAACTCTCTTATTGTAGCCTAGATGAGCATGATAGAGAAATTTATAACGAAATTTGCGGCGTCGTGTCAGAGCCAAAGTAACTCACTAACACTTTAACTCAGATCAAGCTACTTTTATAAGCAGATGATAAATTTAAACCTCACAAGCCATTTTAAAATTTATAACCAAATTTACAAAAAAGCGGTGCTAACGTTTTAGAGATCTATTTTAAAAGGTGGTATCGCTTTAAATTTTGTGGTTTTGTGAGATAAATTTGATGGCTTAGAGTCTTTAAAAAGCGCAATGCCACTTAAATTTGCCCTATTTTTTATGATTTGTGAGATTAAATTTAATGGCCAAAAAAGCCATTAAATTTATAAACTAAGCCTGAGCAGGCTCCTCTTCTTCTTTTATCTTTTTTCTAACTTTTACGCGTGAGATGCTAGCTCCATCCATCTTTCTCACCTCGTAGTAGCAGTTTTCATCCTCGATCTTGTCCCCAACTACTGGCAAACGACCGATAAGGTTAAAGACATATCCGCCTATCGTGACTTGATCGGTCTCTTCATCAAAGCTTATACCAAGAAGCTCCTCAACGCTCTCTAGATCGTATCTGCCTTGGAATTCATAGATGTTTTCATTTATCTTTTTATAGTGTTGATCGACCTCGTCGTGCTCGTCGTTAAAGTCGCCAAGCACCTCCTCCATGATATCTTCCATCGTAAGAAGTCCAGCCGTGCCGCCGTACTCATCAACGACAAGTGCTGCTGAAATTTGCTCTTTGTTCATCATCACAAGCACCTTTGATATAGAAAGGCTCTCAGGCACGATGACAAATTTACGCACGATCGCATCAAAACTCTTCTCTTTATCCTCGCTAAAGTGTAGCTGCAAGATATCTCTAATGTGTATCATGCCCAAAATGATATCTTTTGAGCCGTCTATATAAGGATAGCGAGTATATTTTGACTCAAAAACGACTTGTAAATTCTCTTCAAAGCTCTTTTGTTTGTTTATGCAGATCATGTCGCGTCTTGGCGTCATAACCTCTTTTGCGACCGTATCACTAAAATCAACTGCATTTTTGATGATCTCAGTCTCAAAACTATCAAGCACGCCGCCCTTTAAGCTCTCGCCAACGATGATCTTGATCTCCTCTTCAGAGTGCGCTAGCTCATTCTCTTTTGCTGGCTGGATGCCTAAAATTTTAAGTCCAGATGTAGCTAGGATGTCAAAAAGCTTTATGATAGGCGAAAATAGTATCCAGAAAAAGTGAAGCGGACGGGCGATTTTAAGCACTGCTGATTCTGATTTGGCTATGGCGACTGACTTTGGCACAAGCTCGCCCATAACGACGTGAAGTAGCGTGATAAGCGTAAATGCGATCGCAAAGCCGACTGTATGAACTAAGATATCGCTAAGATTAAAAACATTTTTAAGTGGGGCTTCTATGAGCCTTGCGACTGCTGGCTCACCGATCCAACCAAGGGCGAGCGAGCTTAGCGTGATGCCAAGCTGAGTGGCGCTAAGATAGGTATCAAGCTTGTTTGACATCTCAAAAGCAAGCTGGGCGTTTGGCTTTTTCTCTTTGATAAGCTCTTCAAGTCTAGACTTGCGAACCTTAACAAGGGAAAATTCCGACAAAACAAAAAATGCGTTTAGTAAAATGAATATAATGGCAAGTATTACCATTAAAAGCGAGTTATCGCTACTGGGGTACAATTATGATCCTTAAGAGTTAAAAATTTTGTGCAGATTATAGCGAATTTATATTTAGCGGTCAAATTAGCCACGCCCAAAAGTAACAACGTTTCTTAAATTTAAGATTTATAAAAAGTTCTTAAATCATATTTTGGTAACATTATCTTCATCACTAAATTTATGGATTTTACAATGAGCAAAAAGAATTTTTCATCACGATGGGCGTTTATCTTAGCTTGCGTTGGATCCGCCGTTGGCATGGCAAATGTCTGGGGCTTTCCTTACAAACTTGGTACAAATGGTGGCGGAGCGTTTTTGCTCATCTACGTTTTTTTTGTAGCTCTTTTTTCATACGTTGGCTTGAGCGCTGAGTATGCGATCGGCAGGCGCGCAAAGACTGGCACACTTGGCTCATATAAATACGCATGGGAGAGTAGAAATTTAGGTGTCATAGGTAGTATCATCGGCTGGCTTCCACTTGCTGGCTCACTTTGCATAGCCATCGGCTACGCTGTCATCATCGCTTACGTGCTAAAAGCCCTTACTCAGGCACTTACTGGCTCATTTATGAGCGTTGATACAAATGTTTGGTTTAACTCATTTGCGCTTCATGAGTACTCAGTCCTGCCATATCACTTCATAGTGATCGTTGGTACGCTTCTTACGCTATTTTTTGGAGCAAAAAGCATCGAAAAGACTAATAAAATAATGATGCCACTATTTTTCGTGCTATTTGCCATTTTGGCTATAAATGTCGCGATGCTTCCAAACGCATTTGAGGGGTATAAATTTCTTTTTATCCCTGATTTTAGCAAGCTTGAAGATCCGATGGTGTGGGTCACAGCGATGGGTCAAGCCTTTTTCTCGCTCTCTATCACTGGTTCTGGCATGATAGTTTATGGAGCATATCTTTCAAAGGATGAGGACATCGTAGAAAGCGCCAAAACTACGGCATTTTTTGACACACTTGCAGCCCTTGTGGCGGCCCTTGTTATGATCCCAGCGGTCTTTGCCTACGCTATGGACCCAGCTGGCGGGCCAAAGCTACTTTTCGTAACGCTTCCTAAAATTTTACAAAATATGATCGGCGGTCAAATTTTTGCGATCATACTATTTACCGCAGTCATCTTTGGCGGTATCACTTCGCTTCAAAATATGTTTGAGGTGGTCGCTGAGTCACTCATGCATAAATTCCCACGCCTTAGCAGATTTTGGGTGCTTGTCCTACTTTGCGTGGTTTGCTTTGGCTTTGGAGCGTTTATGGAGCCTATTAGCAGTTGGGGACCTTGGATGGACTTTGTCTCTATCTACATCATCCCGATCGGCGCGGTTATCGGCGCTATATCTTGGTTTTGGGTCATTAAAAAAGAAGAAATTTTAGATGAGATAAACTCTGGAGCTAGCAAACCTTATGGCTCGCTCTGGTATTTTGTGGGTAAATTTATCTACGTTCCGCTCACGCTTTTACTCTGCGTGATCGCCATTAGCAAGGGAATTTCTTTTTAACTTAGCCCATCAAAAGACGAGCTAAGTCTAAATTTGAAGTTATTTTAGCTTTTTAGAGCCGATGTAAGTAGCAAAGACCTCTTGTAAGCCATCTTTTTTAAAGAGTATGACGTCGTATTGCTCGGCTTTACCGCCTTGCTCCATGCCCTGACTCTCCATAGGCATGCCAGGCACTGCGATACCAACGGCATCTTTTGGTTTAAGCTCCAGTAGGCGCTTGACCTCATCAGCTGGCACGTGACCCTCGATGACGTAGCCATCAACGATAGCTGTGTGGCAGCTTGAAAGCTCTAGTGGCACGTGAAATTCTTTTTTAACCTTGACCAAGTCATCTACTTTTATGGTCTCTTCGCTAAAGCCAGCCTTTTGCATAGCACTCGCCCAGTTGCCACAACAACCGCAAGTTGGGCTTTTATAGACCTTCATGTCAGCCCCAAGCGCTAAGGTCGCACAAAGGCTAAGAGCTAAAAATGCAAATTTCTTCATCATTTTCCTTTACGTTGAAATTTGCAAAATGATATAGTTTGGGTTTAAATTTTATATAAATGCTTAAACCTTGCCTGCTATAATTGCCAAAATTTACAAAAGGCACTTTATGTTTTCATCATTTTTCAAAGACAAAAAATGGGCGCTTTGGGCTTACGGCGGAGCGATATTTATCATCTTGCTGCTTGTCTATCAAACGCACCTAAATGTCCGCATTAACGAGTGGTATAAAAATTTCTACGACATCATGCAAAACTCAAAGGATCACAGCGTAGATGAGTTTTGGCAAGGGATATTAAATTTCTTAAAGATCGCCATGCCATACGTCGTAACCTACACGGTGATATCGTTCTTTGCGAGCCACTGGGTCTTTCGCTGGAGAGAGGCGATGACCTTTAAGTACCTCAAATTTTGGAGAAACTGCCAAAACGACATCGAGGGCAGCTCGCAGCGTATCCAAGAGGACGTTTATCGCTTTGCCAAGATCATGGAGAGCCTTGGTGTGCAGGTTTTAAAGGCGTTTATGACGCTGATTGCCTTTATACCAGTGCTTTGGGAGCTAAGCAAAAGCGTGAGCCTGCCTTTCATCAAAGACATCGAAGGCTCGCTAGTTTATATCGCACTGCTAATTAGCATCGGAGGTCTCATCGTATCGTGGTTTGTGGGCATAAAGCTACCGCACCTTGAGTATAACAACCAAAAAGCGGAGGCGGCCTTTAGAAAAGAGCTAGTTTATGGCGAGGATGATAAGCTCAAATTTTGCCAGCCAAACGTTATGCTAGAGCTTTTTACAGGAGTGAAGCTAAACTACTACAAGCTATTTTTGCACTACGGCTACTTTAATCTCTGGCTCATCTCGTTTTCGCAAATTCTTGTCATCGTGCCTTACATCATCATGGGCAATGGCCTATTTAGCGGCGTCATCACGCTTGGCGTCCTCGTGCAAGCTAGCAATGCCTTCTCGCAGGTTAGAGAGAGTTTTAGCGTCTTTATCGACAACTGGACGACGATAACGGAGCTAAGGTCGGTCAATAAACGTTTGAGAGAATTTGAGAGAAATATAGACTATAAAGCGTAGGGGTTAAATTTACATACTGAAGAAACTCGGACAAATTTTAAAATTTCATGAACGAGTAATTTCGGCTCTAAAATTTGAGCTAAGCAATAAGCGAAGCCAAATTTTAGTAGTCAATTCTTGCGAGTGAATGAAAGTTTAAAATTTGCAAAATAGATTTTTTATAAATTTAAAGTTTTATTTCTTTGTTAAGGGGGAAGAGGCTTGAATTACGAAGTCGCTCCCTTCCCCCTTAACAACCCCCTAACCCCGACGACGTTAGAAGTGGCATGCGTCAGTGCTAAAGCACTGCATGCGGTTAAAAAAATACGATAAATTCTAAAATTTACAAAAACCAAAACTAGCCCAAAAATTTAAATTTCACCCCTCGTTTAACAATGCATATCCAACTCAAGCTATAATACGCCAAATTTTAATCCAAAAAGGATGAAAATGAAAAAAATTTTACTTACGTTATTAACAGCTAGCATGCTTATCACAGGCTGCACGAGCGTCACAAAGTCAGGCGTTGTGGGCGCAGATCGCAAGCAGTTCATGCTAGTATCTTCTGAAGCGATGGAGCAAAGCTCGGCTCAAGCCTACGTCAAGACGCTAACAGCTGCTAGAAGCAAGGGCGAGCTAAATGTCGATCCGATCCTCACAAAAAGAGTTCAAGATATCGCAAAAAGGCTGATAGCGCAAACTGGCGTTTTCAGAGAGGATGCCCTAAAATGGAAGTGGCAAGTAAATGTCATCAACGAAGATACTCTAAATGCTTGGTGCATGCCAGGAGGCAGGATCGTCGTTTATAGCGGCATCATTAAGAGACTAAATTTAACAGATGCACAGCTAGCAGCGGTCATGGGTCACGAGATCGCCCACGCGCTTAGAGAGCACAGCAGAGAGCAAGCCAGCACCGATGAGCTCAAAAATATCGGTATCTTTGCAGTCGCAACCGCCACAGGACTTGGCGACCTTGGAGCGAGTGCGCTAAATTTAGCCAGCCAGTACACCATCTCGCTACCATTTTCTCGCTCACATGAGACCGAGGCTGATCACATCGGCACTGAGCTAATGGCAAGAGCTGGGTACGATCCAAAAGAGGCGGTCGAAGTCTGGGTAAAAATGAGCAAAATGAGTGGCGGCAAAGTGCCTGAAATTTTAAGCACTCACCCATCAAACGAGAGCAGGATCAAAGACCTAAAAGAGATCGCAGCAAAGCTTGAGCCGGTCTATCAAGTAGCCAAAAAAGGCTAGGCTTGATCGAGCGAGCAAATTTAAGCGACCTTGAAGCGATCACGCAAATTTATAACGAATACATCTTAGAAAGAAGTGCGACTGCTGACTTGCAGCCAGTTAGCACAAAGGAGCGAGAGCCTTGGTTTAACGCTCACGGCGGCTCGCGCCCTATCTTTATCTACAAAGAAAATGATGAAATTTTAGGCTACTGCTCGCTAAGCGACTTTAACCCTAAAATCGCTTACGATATAAGCGTAGAGATAAGCATCTATGTCGCTAAAAAGGCTCTTAAAAAGGGTATCGGCAAGCAGCTTTTAGCCCACAGTATAAACAAAGCTAGAGAGCTAAATTTAAAAAATATCATCGCACTAATCTTTAGCAAAAACGAAGCAAGCCTTGGGCTGTTTTTGAAATTTGGTTTTGAAAAATGGGGCGAACTGCCAGGCGTTTGCCTTATGGATAATGAGTACAAAGATGTCGTTATCTTGGGGCTAAAGCTCTAAAAGCCAAGCATTAAGCAAATGAAGATATAATCACCTTCTTCTTGGGTAGATGTCCGAGCGGTTTAAGGAGCACGCCTGGAACGCGTGTGTGGGGCAACTCACCGAGAGTTCGAATCTCTCTCTACCCGCCATAAATTTAAAAGAAATTTAAAGGACAAAAATGATCGAACATTTACTGCTAGTTTTTGCACTGCTAGCTATCATCATCGCTTTAGTGATGGTCTCAAACCGCCTAAAGGTCGCCTATCCGGTGCTATTAGTCCTTGGCGGGCTTGCCATTAGTTTTGTGCCAAATTTACCCACCATTAGGATCGATCCAGAGCTTATTTTCATCATATTTTTACCGCCGCTTCTTTACGAGGCCGCATGGGCAAACTCGATAAAAGAGCTCTATAAATGGCGCCGAGTGATAGGAAGTTTTGCATTTATCGTCGTTTTCATAAGTGCAGCAGCGGTTGCAGTGATAGCAAATTTAGTGATCCCTGGCTTCTCGCTCGCCCTTGGCTTCATGCTTGGCGCCATCGTCTCGCCACCAGATGCGGTGAGTACGGCTGCGATCCTTAAATTTGTCAAAGCACCGCGCAGGATCAGCGCTATTTTAGAAGGCGAGAGCCTTTTAAACGACGCATCATCGCTCATCATCTTTCGCTTTGCCGCAGTGGCGGTGACTACTGGGCAGTTTATCTGGTACAAGGCGGCTGCGAGCTTTGTCTGGATGGTGGCTGGCGGTGTTTTGGTCGGTCTTGTGGTGGCATTAGTAGCCTACTTTTTGCATAGGATCTTGCCAACCGATGAGAACAGCGATACGATCATGACGATCACGACGCCTTATGTCATGTATATTTTGGCTGAGGAGCTTGGCACGAGCGGCGTTTTGGCGGTGGTTTGCGGCGGACTTTACCTCTCGACAAAACGAAATAAAATTCTCACCGCTGCAACAATGATCCACGCTGTGCCCGTTTGGAACAATTCTATCTTCTTGCTAAACGGCCTTGCCTTTACCATGATCGGCCTTGATCTGCCTCAAATTTTAGACGGACTAAAGCATAGTGGCGTATCGCTGCTTGAGGCGCTATCTTACGGCGTTTTGGTGACTGCCGTGCTCATCGTTATCCGCCTCATGGCATCATACGGAGCCGTTTATATCACGATGTTTATGAAGCGCTTTATCAGCGTGGCGGATGATCGCAATCCAGGCAAAGCGACGCCGTTTATAGTCGGTTGGGCGGGCATGAGGGGCGTAGTCTCGCTAGCTGCGGCACTCTCTATCCCCGCTATGGCCGGTAGCGAGCCGTTTCCGCATAGAGATCTCATCTTGTTTATCACCTTTGTCGTTATCTTGCTAACGCTCGTAGTTCAGGGACTAACTCTGCCGCTACTTATAAAAAGTGTCAAATTTCCAGACTTTAACGACCACATGCCAAACGAGCTAGCCAGAATCAAGATAAAAAAGGCGATCGCCGAGGCTTCGCTTAAATTTCAAAGCGAGAAATTTTGCAATGAGGAGAATTTCTTGTTTCAGAAACTCAAAGAAGTTTGGAATTTCGAGCTTTCAAATGAAAATTTCGAGATCAGCGACGAGGTCAGGCAGACCTATTTTGAGATCCTAAATGAGCAGCGAAAGGCGCTACTTGAGCTAAACAAAGACCCAAAAATCGACGAAGAGATCATCAGGACCTTTTTGTATCGCATCGACCTTGAGGAGCAAAGGTGGCAGCCATATAGCGAGCATTAAAATTTTCTTCCAACATTGCAACTTACCGCACCGCAAAATCTCTTGCCAAATTTGGCCTCGACGATGAGAACGAGCACGAAAAATATCTTCTCATCGTTTAGCCTCGCGATCTGGCGTAAAGTCTGGCTAGCGTCATTAAATTTAACATCATTTTCGCGCAAGCTCTTGCAAAACTCATCCTCATCAAAGCCAAGCATGCGTGAAATTTCACTGATAGTGTAAGGCTCGAGCGAAGCGATGATGCGGTCCATGTTGCATATAGTTGGATTTTTGCGGTGTGTGGTGACGTCGATTATCTCATTTACGAGCTTTACTAGCTTTCTTCTGCGGTTAAAAAGGTGCAAGATCACGGCACAAACGATCAAAGCTCCTGCAAATTTGTGCGCGCTCATCATCCACTCACTATAATCACCCATAGCGAAATTTAGCCCAGTAAATGCAAGCAGGCAGATCCCACAAGCAAGAGCACAGACGATACAAAATTTATATATCACTTCTACTTTAAGCAATGCAAATTCCTTAGTTTTTTTGAAATTATACACCTACTATGCAAAAAATGAAGGTCGCCAACTAAAAATTTAGCTGGCGCGTTAGAGTAAATTTAGCTAAAACTTATAGTTAAAGCTGAGATTAAATGTGCGTGGATCGCCATAAACCATCATGTTTTTGCCGATGCCCTCGTAGTATTTTTTATTAAAGAGATTGTCGATATTTAGCTGCACGTCAAAGTTTTTAGCAAATTTATATCCAAACATCAAATTTGCCAAAGTGTAGCCCTTTTGTGTGATCTCACCTGCGCCTTTGCCAGTGTAAATTTTACTCTTATACATAGCTCCAGCCCCTACTCTAAAGTCCCTAAATTCATACTTTGTAAATAAATTTGCCGTGCTTCTTGATGAGTCGGTGGCGTATTTCTCGCCATTAGCATCTTTTGCGTTAAAGTGCGTTGCGCCAAAGCTTAGGCTTAAGTTTTTAGTGATCTCGCCGTTTAGATCTAGCTCGACGCCCTTGCTTGTCACGCCTTTGCCAGCTTCATATATGTCGGCATTTGTCGCTGGATTTTTCTTGCCAGTGTTTATGCCAAGCTTGTCTTGCACGATCTTAAAGACGCCAAGACTTGCTTGAAGTGCCCCGTCAAGATACTCGCCTTTGATGCCCACCTCATAGTCCTTGCCTTGGATCGGATCAAGATACTTGTCATTTGCGTCCTTTACGTTTTGAGGTTTAAATATGCTCGTGTAGCTAGCATATAGAGTGTGGTTTGCTCCGATGTCGTAAGTTATGCCAAGATATGGCGTGATCTCATTTGTGAAATTTCTATTGTCTTTACCGCCCTCGATCTCGTATTTGTAGTAGCTCACTCTAGCACCTAGTAAAAATTTAAGCTCATCGGTGATTGATAGTTTATTTGCCGCATAAAATGCCTTTTGTATCGTTTTATCTTTATTGTTTTGATCTTCGTAAGGAAATTTTGGATCATCAAGGTGCAAGTTTTTAAAATCGATCCTGCTTCTAGCTGTATAAGCAAGCCCAGCTGGCGTAGTCCTTTGCAGCCAGTAGCTACTTACCTTATCGCTACTTTTTTTATAGTTGTTATACATCGCGCCAAAGACAAACTCATGGGATAAATTTGCTATCTCGTAAGGGATATTTGCGTATGCATCGACGTTGTGGATGTTCTCCTCTCTTTTGTTTGCATAAACGCTAAGATCACCTATGTTACCAGTACCGTCTAAATTTACCGCTCCACCGTAGTAGAGTAGATTTGAGTCAGTGTTTGCCCGTCTAAATGAGTAGCTTAAATTTAAGCTCGCTTCATTTTCAAAGTAGTGCTTAAAATCAGCGTAAAAATCAAGCGTTTTTATATCCCACCTAGTCCAAGGCTGAGAAAAAATTTCATTTTTACTAAAATTTGTCCTAGAGCCATCTGTGTAAAATGCTGGCATGCCGCCCCACCTAACCCCGTGGCGTCTTAGCTATTGATAAAACGCACCAAGGCTAAGCCATGAGTTATCTCCTATATCGCTATCGACTACGCCGTAAATCGCGCTATTTTTGCGGTTATAATAGTCCATATAAGAGTGCGACTTCTCATGCATAAAAGATAGCCTCGCTCTGACGCTTCCGCTCTCATTTACTGGTGTTTGCACATCGCCATTTACGCCGTATCTATCGTATGAGCCAGCACTTAGTCCAAAATTTCCTTTTAGCTCCTTTGAGTCTGACCTTTTTCTTATGAAATTTAAGCTTGCAGCTGGGTTGCCAGCGCCTGCAAGTAGGCCATTTGCTCCTTTTACCACCTCGACTCTTTCATAAGGCAGCAAGCTCATATCATTTGCGCCAAGACTAAAGCCGCCAAAGCTAGGCATCGAATCAAGCAAGTAATAATCTATCTTAAAGCCACGAGCCGTCGGATATACGCGCTCGTCCCATTTGTTTAGCGTGACGCCTGGGATATTTCTAAGAAGCACTTGATAGTCCTTGATGCCTTGATCTTTTAGCCTTGCTTCTGTTAGCACAGTTAGCGACTGGGGCGTTTGACGAGAGGTTAAATTTAGCCTAGTTGTGCTCTTTACAAGCTCTTTTGCAAAGTAGTTCGCATCGTCTCTTCGCTCGCTCTCCACGACATCGACCGCTTCTAAAACCTTCTCATTTTCACTAGCATAAATTTGAGGCAATGCCAAATTTAAAGCAACTAAGCTAAATAAAATTTTTTTCATTTTTTCTCCTTTTAAATTTTCTAAACCACAGATAAAGCCCTGAGATACTCAAAACTAGCGGCGAGATGCCCACTATAAACCAGATAAATTTTGTAGTTTGGTTGTAGTTTCCAAAGTGCGATCTTCTAAAGGCCGAGAGGATTTTCTCGCTTAAATTTGCATTTTTTATGTCTAGGACGCTAACTAGCTTGCCGCTATCTTTGTCATAAGTGATCACGCTTGAGTATTCGTTATGCAAGAAACTTTGCCACATCACGTAGCCAAAGATGCGGATGTTTGCCCCTTGCATGAAAGGCAGCGAGATAAAGTGTGGCTCAAAGCCTTTGATATCCTTTTTGCTTCGCGCCACCAGCTCATCAAGGGATAAACTTTTGTTGTAAATTTTTGCGTCTATTACGAAGTCACCTTTAAACTCTGGCGCGCGTGCCATCTGAAATTCCCACCAAGCGCCACTTATGCAAATGAGCAACAAAACTGGCGTGCAAAAAATGCCTATTATCTTGTGGATGTCGTTCATGAAAACGTTTAGCCCATTTACGCGCAGTCTAAGCAGAGTTAGCCAAAATTTACGGTAGATCACAAAGCCACTAATGCAGATAAAAAATGTAAAAATAGCTGTTAGAAAAAGGATAACATTGCCACTTTTTTCAAGCAAAAGCTCCTCGTGGATATGCGCTAAAACTCCGAAAAATCCCTCATCGTGTGCCAGTGGCTCGCTCTTTATCTTGCCGTTAAAAGCGTCAAAATAGATAAATTTCCACTCTTTTTTGCTATCGTTATGCTCGATTAGCCAAATTTTGTCGCATTTTTTAGGGTTTGCATCGATGTTTATGCCAACCATCTCGTAGCCGCTAAGCTCGCTTGTGACGATATCTCTTAGCTCATCAAAGCTGATCCTTTTGCTCAAATTTTCTTTGTTTAAATTTACATTTACGATATTTGGGTGAAAAAGGCTGTTTAGCTCGTCTTTATAAACCAGGATCGCACCGCTAAAGCAAACTACGACAAGCGGGATAAAAAAGAGAAGCGACAAATATGCATGCACCTTGTAAAAAAGCTTTAAATTTAAAAATTTCACCCCTTATGCCACCTTTTAAAAGTTAGTCTTGATAACAGCTCGCAATTTTATAAGATTTTTGCTTTTATAATTTTTAAAACCATTATCAAAATATAATTTTAAAAAGAAAGTGACGTTTGTGAAATTTGAGTTTGCAAAGGTAAAAAATTTGATTTAAAAAAGAGAGACAACTCCTCTTTGTGTAAGCGGAAAAGCCAGAAAAGGGGGAAGCAAGGTCTTAACCGCTACAAAAAGGAGGGCCCGTTTAGGACGATGAAATGTTATTATTTAAATATAAATTTTAATGAAATTTTTAGTTAATAAAAAAGAAATTCTGCGTAATACTAAAGTCAATCACGATATTTAGGCATTTTCTAAAGAAATTTCTCTTTTAAAATGGTAAAAATATATGCTTTGTATGAAAGCAAAAATCACATTTGAAATTTCATTTTTATTAATATTAAACGTGGTTTGTAATGTTTAATTTAGCGACGTAAAAAGGTATCTCGCTAAATACGCTTAAAAACTCGGACAAATTTTAAAATTTCATGAACGAGTAATTTCGGCTCTAAAATTTGAGCTAAGCTGCAAGCGAAGCCAAATTTTAGTAGTCAATTCTTGCGAGTGAATAAAAGTTTAAAATTTGCAAAATAGCTTTGTCAAGTCAGATAAGCGCGAGACAAATTTTAAAATTTGCAAAAAATCTTTATAAATTTATAAATTTTAATTCTTAGGTACGAGTTCTAAGACGTTGCAGGCTCGCTTGCTGCCCATTTTGCAAGCTTTATCAAGGGCATTTGCAGATAGATCAAAGCTCTGCTCTACGCCGTTTCCTTGCAGATATTTTGTAGCTAGCTCGTAGCAAGCTTCACTGCTACCATTTTCACAAAGCGACTTAAAGACTTCGTAAGATTTAACCAGATCTTTTTCAACGCCAAGACCTCGCCCTAGCATGTCAGCATATAAAAAGCAAGAAGTTTTATCTTTGTTTTCGCACTCGCTTGAAAGCTTTTTAGTAAAGCTCTCGCAAGCTTTTACGTCACTTTTGTTGATGCAGTTTTGCATATTTTCATCCCAGTTTGCGCTTAGAGATAAAACGGCAAAGGCTAAAAATAAAATGGATTTTTTCATAAATTTCCTTGAGAGAGATAAACCCCCTTTGTGGGAAAGGGGGTCATTACAAAAAGGAGGTTTCTTGTTGGACAAGTGGAATAATACAAGCCTCGTCTAAATTTAAAACCAACTCTTATTTAACAAAAAACAATCAAACAAGATCTCTCTTGCTAAAACCCAAATAGCCGCAAACTAGCAAGATCGCGCCAAGCACCAAAGGATAGATGATCGCATAAGCTACGAAGGTCGCTTTTGAAAATGTGCCTAATATGAAGTAAGATGCAGTGCCTATAACTGCTAAATTTGGGTCAAAAAGGCTAAGTGCGGCTATCCTAAAAAGCTCGATCGGATTTAACATAGCGATAGAGTAAATGACGTACTCATCGACTGAGCTTCGCATAAGCAGCCCAATGAGCGCTAGGTCGATAAAAGCTAGCATGATAAGCCAGAGCAAAAACGCCACGCCTTGGCCTGTTTCTTGGTTTTTGATAAGGCTTGAGATGAAAAAGCCAAGCGATAAAAAGACGATACTTAGGCTAAAAAGCAGGCCAAAGTAGAGCACTAGCACGCCCCAAGGTATCGACACGCCCTTTATAAAGCCAACCACCACGCAAAGCAAAAGCGAGAACAAAAGCGGCACAAAAACGACAAATGTCCGCCCAAGCGCCTTGCCAAAGTAGTACTCTTTAAGGCTTAGCGGGAAGCTCAGCACGTACTCAAGCAGGTTTGTATCTCTGTCTTGGTTTATACTTCTAACGGTTGAAATGAGGATAAATATCGGCACGATGATGACGCAAATTTGTATAAACAAAAGTAGCGCCCTTGTTAACCCAGAAAAGCCAAGCACACGAGAATCCGTCACTCCGCTAAATAAAAATCCTATCATCAAAGCAGAAAAAAGAAGCGCATAGATCGCAAACCACCTCGAGCGAAACGACTCTTTGACGTCTAGTTTTGCTATTAAAAAAAGGTTATTCACTTTTACTCCTTAAATTTTCTTCTTTGATGATCTTGCCAAGGTCCATATAGACGCATCTATCAAGCAGATGAGCGATCTCATCTATGCGGTGCGAGATGAAAACTAGCGTCTTTTTTTGCGTGAAGTTGTCGAGCAATTTTTTAAAAGACTCTCTTGCTTTTACGTCTAAATTTGCCGTTGGTTCGTCAAACATCAAGATTTCACTATCTTTGGCAAATGCGATGGCTATTAGCATCTTTTGCTTCATACCACCCGAGAGCTTGTAAAAGGACTTGTTTAAATTTGCATGCAGGTCAAGCTCTAAAAGCTTGCTAAATTTCTCAATATCTTCAAATTTGACATTTGAGCTTTTGCAGACAAACTCGCAAAGCTCACGCAGGCTAAATTTAAGTGGTGGCGGGGTTTGCGGCACAAATGATATAAATTTTAGCGCCTCTTTTCTATCTTTTAGAGTATTTACGCCATTTATCGCGACGCTTCCACTATTTGGCACAAACTCGCCCAAGATGATACGCATGAGCGAGCTTTTGCCAGCTCCATTTTGCCCAAGTATCGCTATCTTTTCGCCAGCTTTTACATTTAGACTGACGCTATCAAGTATCTTTTGCGAGCCAAAAATTTTCGTTACTTCTTTTATATCTATCAAAAAATTTCCTTATATGAGTTTCTTAAAGCCGTTGTCAAATTTAAGCGCATCTTGGTGGCAAACGTCGATACACCTGCCACAAAGCGTGCAGTCAGCCCCAGCTATCCTGAAGAGCTTTTTACTATCATCAGTTTTTGCGCCTTTTTTTGTCATAAAAAGCACGTGTGGCACTAGGCAAACATCAGTGCAAACTAAGCAGTGGTCGCACTTTTCTTTATCCCAGCTGACCTTTATAGCATTTGGCTTTGCTAGTAGCGAATAAGTCGCTCCAATAGGGCAGACATATCTGCACCAAGCCCTGCGTGAGAAGAAAATCTCAACCACAAGCATAGCTACAACAAGCCAGATAGCGTGAAAGTAGCCATAGATGATAAATCTTGAAAATATCCCAACTACGTTAAAAATTTCAAATACAAGGCTTGAGCTAGCAAAGCTAAGAGCTAAAAACAAAATAGTAAAAGCGTATCGCCACTTTGTGTCAAAAACTCGCGGTTTTACTATCTTTTTTGCGCGTAAATTTTCGTGAATTTTTTCGGCTATCTCACTTATAAGTGAGTACGGACAAACCCACGAGCAAAAGCCCCTGCCACCAAAAATGATGTAAAAAGCTAGGATACTAAGCGAGCCGATTAGTAAATTTACATGAATTTCATGCGTTGCTAAAAAGACTTGCAAGCTCATAAATGCGTCTGCTAGGTGAAAGCCAAGTATCCTTGAGGCGCTGATGTCGCCCTCTAAAATTTGCACATCGACCCTGTAAGAGAGCACAAATAAAAGATGAACTAGCACGATGGTAAAAATTCGCCAAAAACGTATGCTCGGGCGCTTTTTGCCATCTTTTGTAGTCGTTATTAGCGTGCTTAGAAAGCTTACGTTTCTAACGGTCGCACGAACGTTATATTTATCCATTTTTACTTTTTAAATTTAGAAATTTCATCAGCAAGGCTGTTTAGATCGCTGTCGCTAACATTTGTTAGCAGTCCCTTCATAAGCGTGTTTTGCACCTTGCCAGCCTTATAATCAGCCAGTTTTTTAAGCAGATCTTCTTTGCTTAGATGAGTGATATCAGGCGCTACGACGCCTTTGCCATTTGCGCCGTGACATGGTGCGCAAGAGGTTAGGTATTGCTTGCTAACGCCTTCATTTTGAGCCTTAGCTACGCTTAGGCTTAGCTCTTTTACCTTTTTTAGCTCATCTTCGCTGGCAAATTCCTCGCTAGACTTTGACTGCTCTTTTGAAACATTTTGCTCCACTTTTGGCTGAACGCTAGCTTCTGCTTTCTCCTTTTTAGGCGGAGTTTGGCTTAGCATAAACACCATGATGCCGCATATCAGCACCGCTAAAATGATCGTTATGATTTTTCCGATTTTCATTGTTTGCTCCTAAACTGCGCATTAAAATCGCTTATCTCTTTGGCTAATTTTCTAATCTCACTCTCATCCATATTTTTAACAAGATCACGCATTAGCACATTTACCTTCTCTTTGTTTTTATAAGCGTTTATCATCTTATAAATTTCATCCTCGCTCTTTGTTAGAAGAGATGGTCCGATGATGCCATTTGCATAGTCGTCGTGGCAGGCTGAGCACTTTGTGATGAAATCCTTGCTAAGTCTGCCCTTTATAAGCCTTAAATTTATACTTTGAAGCGGGCTTTTTACCATGGCAAGCGCTCCGATCTGGCGGCTTACGTTGTTATCTTCAAGTCCAAATTTAATGCTTTTTTCGCCGTGCATGTCGTATTTTATAAATTCATTTTGCTTATTTGCACTCTCGTTGTTTTCATTTTTTTCGACCTTTATGCTAGCACTTGTCGCTACTTTTGCACCTTGCTCGCTAGCAGCCTCTTGCGCTTTGTCCCCACTCTTTTCACAGCCGACAAATAGCAACGCAGCAGCTATTAAAGGTATTATTGCTCTCATTTTTTCTCCTTGTAAATTTCATCATAGCTCATCTTTGGGGCGATATTTATGATCTTTGCTGGGCAGACCTCAGCGCAAACGCCACAACCCACGCAGCCATTTTTTATAAGTGGTAAATTTGCCTCGCTCATTGCTATCGCGCTATCGCCAACTGGGCAAAGCGTGACGCAAAGATCGCAAATTTGACCGATCTTGCCTTTTATCTTATCTTTTAGCGCCTCTTCTCTGTCGTTATAGGCTTTGCGATCAAGCAGATCTTTAACGCCAGCCTCGCTTAAATTTTCTCTTTTCACGCTCAAACAGGCAGCCATGTCACTTAAAACTGCAACGCCCATTTTGACATCGCCCACGACCTTTGTAGCGTGATCGAGCGCACCGCTAGGACAGGCTAGTACGCATGGGAAAAGGTCGCACAAGTAGCAGCCTCGCTCTTTGGCGTCGATGTGAGCTGAGCCACTTGAGTAACCATCTTCTATGTCAAGTAAATTTATGCTGTGATATGGGCATACTTGCACGCACTGACCGCATTTTACGCAAAGATCATCAAAGTCATCAACAGCACCTGGGGGTCTAAGATAGAGCTTATCACCACTACTTTTTGGCAAAAACTTGCCTATGGCGTATCCAACCACCGCTGCGGCTGAGCCTATTATCATAAAATTTCTTCTATCCACGTTTCGCCTTTAAAGCGTTGAAATTTGAAACATCAAGCGGTTTTATCCTAGGCGAAATATCTTCAAGTAGCTTTATCGGTTCAGAAAATGGAGCTAGTTTGGCTAAGAAATTTAAGACGCTAAAGACGCTTGAGCCGTAGAAAAACTGCAAATTTGGATAGTACTGCCAAAGCTGATCGATGTATGAGAGGTGCAAAAATGGAGTGTCGCCGTAGCCATCTTTATCTCTATCAAAGCTCTCATACTCATCATAGTAGTTTTTGCTCCACCTATTTAGTAGCATCTTTTCGCCTGGGGTGTCGTTTACGACGATGTCCATGTTGCCGATAAAGTCGTTGTTTTCAAAGATACTTGTGCCTTGCGTGGCGTGAAAATAGACACCAACTACGTTGTGTAAAATTTTATTGCCTATAAAATTTATAGTTGATCCCGGCTGAAACGGCGAGTTATCAAGTAAGATGCCACGCGCGTTATAGACAAGGGTGTTGTTTTCTATCGTAAAGTCAGACACGTCCTTTAGCCCGATGCCGATGCCAAAGGCGCCGTCGCTATCCATAACGAGATTGTTTTTTATATTTGAACTAGCTGAATACATAAAAAACATACCAACAGCGTTGCCGATAAATTCGTTATTTTCGACTAAATTTTGATTCGCATACATGAAGTGAAGCGAATATCTGCTACCAACTGCTTTGTTGCTTAGAAATTTATTGTGGCTTGCGTACCATGCGACCATGTCACGGCTGTTGCGGATGTTGTTGCGCTCGATCAAATTTTCATGGCTATACCAAAGTCTCACCGCATCGCCTCTAAAGCCAAGGCTAGCGCCCTTTTTTGAGGTGATGTTGTTTTCAGTGATCTTTGAGCTACTGCACTCTTTAAAGTCAATCCCAAAAAGCACATCGCTTATGTCGTTTTTAGAAATTTCAACGTTATTTGCCTTGTCACAGCCTATGCCAGCGTCAAGCTCGCCAAGGTCGTTGCCACTGCCACTTATCTTTAAATTTTTAAGTGTCACATTTGAAGCGATGATCTTTATAACGCTGCCCTTGCCGTCCCCTTTTATGTGGGCGTTTTTGCCCTCGCCGATGATAGTAATGGGCTTATTTATCGTTATGCCCCCTTCATAAACGGCATCCCTCAGCTTTATCACATCGCCAGGGCTAGCGTTATTTATCGCATCTTGAAGGACATTTGCAAAGCCAAAAAGTGGCAAAAAAACAAGGGCAAATTTAGAAAATTTACGCATTTAGCTCTTTTTTCTTTGAAAATACCGCAAGTATGCAAAGCACGCTCATCACCATCATCACCCAAAAGCCGATAGTTGGATATGAGTGCGTTGTAAAGTGCGCCACGCTACCATCACCTAAAACGGTTGGCATAAATGGCTTGATCTTAAAGGCGCCCCACTCTTGCATATTGTGTCCATACCAGTATAGCCAGCCCACAAATGCGCTCATAAATAGCACAGGTGCGATGATGGTTGGAACCATTAAAAGTGAGTTAAATTTACCGTCATAGTATAAAAACGCAAGCATGCAAAGTGTGGCGATAAGTAGATAATAAGGTGCGATCGCTCGCTCGACATTGCCGCCATGCTCCATAGGATACATGCCGATGTAGTGGTTTATCGTATTCATCTCGTGCACGTCGCCGCTATATCCATCTACGTGAAAATATACTGGTATGCCATCTGGAAAGGCTGCCTTTGGATAGTTTGGCGCTTCAAGAGATACGTACCAGATAGGAAGAGATGGCGTGCCGATCTCTGCTTTTTGCTCGATCATCTTATGAAGATCACTTGCCACCTCTTTTGGCAAAAGGTGGTTTTTATACTGAAATGAGCTATAAAGATCGTAGATAGTGTAGCTATAAGATGGTAGCTCATCGCCATTAGCTATACGATCTTTTGCTCCGTGCCAGCCAAGAACTGGCAGAGTAAAACAAACGCTCATAATGATAAGTGCAACAATGGTATAAATTTTATATTTACTCATAATCTCTCCTTTAAATTTTAAAATTTAGCCTAGCAAAAGTTAAATTTTAAAATTTAAAAGGGGCAAATTTGCCCCTTAAAACTACATGCCTGCGTTTTCGTCTATCCATTTTAGATACTGGATGATATTTTTGATCTCTTCGTCACTCATGTGCTGATTTGGCATTCTAAGTTTAAAGAAGTCAATCATCGCTTTAACGTAGTCGTCGTTATAGAATTTAGCAGGATCTTTTATGAAGTCTGCTACCCATTTTTCACCGTTTTCATGTCTTAGCAAGACGCCAGTTAGATCTGGACCTGAGCTTACTTGACCGATAACGTGGCAGCCATTACATCCGCCTTTTAGATAAGCTTCTTCGCCTTTTGCAGCAGCTGGGCTCATCGGTGTTGCGATCTCTTTAGCTAGGTTGTTTTTAGCTCTTAGGCCAACGTCGGCAGTTTTAACCATGTATTGCCATACTTGGTACTCCCAAAGGATAGCGCCATTTACGTCGCCTTTTTTGTAAGCTTCGTCAGCTTTAGCTTTTACCTCTTTGATGTGGCCGTATTGATCAAGTGCGTCATCAACCAAAGCTTTTACTTTTGGATATTTCTCATAATGTTTCTCTTTTAGGTATTTAACAACCTCTTGGATAACATCATCAGTTGCTTTGTTTGTTGCGATTACTTTGTCGTACTCAGCTTTTAAAGCCTCTGGACTTAAAGTTTTTAGCTTGCTATTTTTTGCAGATTCATATTTTTTATTTGGATCTTTAACAAGTAAATAACCCATCATCTCTAGGTGAAGTGCTGAACAAAACTCGGTGCAGTAGTATGGGAAGACGCCTTCCATATCAGCTACAAAATTTACTGAAGCAGTTTTGCCAGGCTCTAGTGAAGCGTGGATGTTGTAAAGGTCGATGCCAAAGCCGTGAGTCTCATCTTGAGCGCGCTCTAGGTTTGTTAGGTGAATTGTTACGTTATCGCCTTTATTTACCTCGATGTGCTCTGGGTTGATGTGGCTTCTGATCATTGTCGCATAGACAGTTACGTTTTTGCCGTTTCTCTCAACTCTTTCTTGACCAGCTAGGGTTGCGTATGGACTAGCCTCGCCTGTTCTTGAGTTTGTACCCATATTGTAAGTAAGCGCTGGAGTTAGCTTGCTAGCAGCGATTGAGACAACGTCGTGTGGCTCACCAAGTGGGATAGGCATATCATAGATTAGATCCATTTTTGCGCCAGTGATGTCTATTAACTGGTGGTTTTGTGGATGGAGTGGGCCAACTGGGTTGAAGCGATCGATTGAAAGTTTATCAAGAGCGATTGCGTATTTGCCCTTAGGTTTTGCTGATTTGCCCTCCATTGTGTCAAGGTGACCGATGTTGTAGTGAACATTTACTTTATCAAGCACTTTTAAATTTTTGTAGTCCCATTTTACGATTTGGCTATCAACGTAAAGTGAAGTATAAAGTATGCCATCTTGTGAGTCAAATGATGTGTGCAGTGGTCCAAGGCCAAGTTCTACTTGTCCATGCATTGACTTTTCTCTATCTAGGATAGGTATGCCGTATGGGTCAGTGCCAGCGAACTCTTTTTTGTCGATTAGCTCTTTGATCTTTTTAAAGTCATAAACTGATGCGTGAGTATCAAGCTTACCGCCAACGATGATGTATCTACCATCTGGTGTTACGTCACAACCGTGTGGGCTCTTTGACTCTGGGATCAAAAATAGTGCTCCAGCTTTTACAGCAGCTTCTATCGTGATCACTCTATGACCATTTATAACTTTGTAGTTTTTCTTGTCTTGTGCAAGTTTTTCTAAAATTTGCCAGTTATAAACGTGTAAGAAGTCGGTGTCGTTTCTACTAGCACCTGCCTCAAATGGAGGAAGACCTTTTTTCGATACCACCTGTATACATCTCAGTGTTTATCGAGTTTGTAAAGCCCCAGCCAAAGCTCTCGCCCTTACCAGCGTCGCTTAGGTCTTGCCAATATGGAGGAAGCTCAAGAGAGAAAGATGCTTTCTCGTCGATCTTGCCTTTTGGATAGTCAAATTTCCAAAATGTCACAGCGCCTCTATAAACGGCTTCGTAGTCGTCCATTGAGTGATAGTTATCATCAAGTGGTGCTGCGTACTGGCTAGCTTCAATGACATACTCGCTGTTTGGAGTGATGAAACTACCGCCGTGCTCACTCTTCATGATAGGGTTTACGACCATTTGAGTTGTCTCAAAGTCTTTTAAATTTATAACAGCGATCCTTGGGTTTGCCTTGTCGTTGATAAATAGATAATCACCAACATACTCACCATTTTTCTCAGTGAAATTTGGGTGGTGTGTATCGCCCCAAGTTATCTCTTTGCCCCTGATGTTGCCTTGTTTTAAAACAGCTTTTGACTCATCGTCATAGCCATATCCTTGCCAAGGCTCTGGGGTGAAAACGCCGATGTATTTGTAAATTCTCATCGACGGAACGCCATAAACTAGCACTTGACCACTCTGCCCGCCAGATGAAAAGACGATGAAATCATCTTTTTTACCGCTTGGCTGGTAAGTCTTGGCAGCTGCAAGGACATCTTTTTCGCTTAGCCCGCGCTCTTTCATGACTTTTTCAAGGTCACTACTAGCAGCACAAGCAGCAGTTAAAGATAGCCCAAGTAGTGCAGCACTTGCGACACAAAATAACTTTTGCATTTACTCTCCTTTTTAAAATGAATTTATCTCTAAACTCTTTGTCTTATTGCCTAGATCCACGCCAACAAGCACGTTTTTATCTATAAAAATTTCTTTTATCTCGCCGCTAAAAAGCTCTTTTTTGCCCTTTAGCTTAAAACTTTTGTCAAATTTATAGATCACTCCGTCCTCGCCAGCTACTAAAACCTCATCTCCCGCGCACGCAAGAGCTGAAATTTTAGATCTTAAAACTTGCTTTTTAGCTCCACTTTTAAGATCTAAAATTTCTCCGTTTCTAAAGCCTATGAAAATTTCATCATCGCTAAATTTACAGGCACTTATCGGCGCAAAACCAACGCTTTTTTGCTCTTTTGCATTAAGCTTGCTATCAAGCAAAAACGCCTTGCCATTAAAGCTTGTAAAAAACACTCCCTCGCTAAGCGGTAAAAAGCTAGAAATTTTATAAACATTGTTAAAATTTTTTGATATAAATTTTTTAGAACTCTTGTCAAAAATAGCGATCGTTACAACATTTGCCATATCGCAAGCGACGTAAATTTTCTCTTTATCTAGCAAGATATTTGAAACCTTACAGCCAACATTTGGCAGTGCAAATAAAAATTCCTTCTCGCTAGCTACCTTTACGATCTCGTTGTTTAAATTTGCAACGTAAAAAGAGCTCTCATCAAAAGCACATCTTTGATCTTTGTAAATTTTCTCCTTTAGTCCTAGGCTTTTTGTCTCGCCATCTTTTACAAAGATGATGTTTTGACTATTTTCATCGACTAAGCAGCCCTTACTCTCAGCAAAAAGCGCCATCAAAGATAAGCTAAGACATAGCAGAAATTTCATTATCTAGGTTGCTTTCATCGTAAATTTAAAATTAACAAAAATATACATATTCATATCTTAAAAGCAAATTAGAAGTTAATTTGTTTTCTTAAGCTTTTAAAGAAAAATATCAATAATTTTTTTAAATTTTGCCATTTACAATAAATAGACTTTGGAATTTAACGGATAGAAATATACTTTTGATAAAATTTATTATCTATAAAAGTTCGTATTTTAGGTATTTTATGCATTAAAATTTAAATTATAAATTATTTTTTAAAAAAATTATTTAAATTAGATAATTATATTAAGAAATGAAAAATCGCTCTTGCCTTTTGAGCAAAGCTTAAATTTTAGATTTTCGATATTTTTTTGCTTAAATTTGTTGATAACTTAAATTTGCTTAAATAGGCTATAATCCACCAAAAAAGGAGAGATAATGCTAACACATTTAGATGAAAAAGACCGTCCAAAGATGGTCGATGTAAGCCCAAAGGATCCCACTAAAAGAGTAGCAACTGCTAGCGGGATCATCAAAATGAGCAAAGATGCTTTTAAGGCGATCAAAGAAAATACCGGCAAAAAAGGCCCAGTCATCCAAACAGCTGTCGTCGCTGCGATAATGGGCGTTAAAAAGACAAGCGAGCTAATACCTATGTGCCATCCACTGGCCATTTTGGGTGTGGATTGTGACATCGAGGAGCTGCCTGAAATTTGCGCTTTTAAGCTTTACGTGAGCGTAAAGATCGAGGGCAAAACAGGCGTTGAGATGGAGGCGCTAACAGGTGTGAGCGTGGGACTTTTGACCATTTATGATATGGTAAAAGCCATAGATAAGGGCATGGAGATCAGTAACATCGTGCTAGAGAGCAAAACAGGAGGCAAAAGTGGCGAATATATGCGATCTAAATAATAAAAAGGCAAAAATCGACTACCCAACACACTGGGAGTATAAAGTGATATTTGACGCTGGCGTAAATGCCGAAGAGAAGGTAAAAGAGATAGTAAAAGATAGAGAATTTAAGCTAGTTTTTTCGAAATTTAGCAAAGATAAAAAATACGCTAGCTACGATCTAGCTGTGCTAGTTTTGAGCGAAGAAGAGAGGCTAGAGATTTTTTCAGCGCTAAAACACGAAGCAAAATACGTTTTATAAGGCAAAAATATGGATAAACTTGAGCAAAAATTACGTGATTATAAAGATAGCGAGGGGCTACTAACTAGCATAAAGGCTCTTTGCAACGACTTTTTTAGGGACGTCTCAGACAAAGACGAAAACACATTGCCTGATCTTTTAAAACAGAAGATGAACGAGCTTTACGACAAGATGGACAAAGAGAACCTCATAAATGCCAAAAACCTAAAAAGCGCTATGGAGGGGATAAATCAAGCTCTAGTTAGCGGCGAAGAGAAGGGGCTTTATGAGCTATTTGATAAAAGAGATGAGATAAATAGAGCGATCGAGGCAAAGCGCGAGGAGATAAAAAATAGGCTTAAAATTTCGTTTGAAGCGGCTGAAGAGGTCGTAAAGGATAGAAATTTTGGCGAAAAAGAGGAAATTTTAGAGCTTTTAAATAACGCCATTATTAGAGAAACAAGGATGCTTGGCATCTTAAAAGAGAGCGCTCAAATCGCCTTTTTAACAACACTTGAAGGCGCAAAAGATGTCGAAGAGACTGCTGGTGCGATAGCTAAAAATATGACCTACGCTGCGATAAGAGGCGGGGAGTTTAGCAAAGAGCGAATGTTTGAAATTTCAAAAAATATCATCAGTGCAGCGGGGAATTTAGCAAATGAGGGGCATATATTTGCAAAAGAGCTCATAAAAGGTGCGATAAATGGCACAAGAGATGGCATTTTAAGAGCTATTGAGAAGCTAAAAGATGAGGCGAAATTTGCTCCAGATGAGCTAAGGCTAAACTCACAGCTTTTAAATTTAAAAAACGTGGATGAAGAGTTTATAGCGCTTCTTAAAGAGCTTGAAAATGAATTTGACGGCGTGGCTAAAAGCGAGATCGAAAGCGTGATAAATAGCGAGCTTGATACAAATCTAGCAAAATTTAAACGCATAAGCGATCAAGCGATGGAGCAGATCAGCTCAAGGCTTGAAGAGCTAAAGTCAAACGGCGTCGCAAAGCTTGTGAGCGAGGCAAACAATAAATTTGAAGCTCTAAAACAAGAGCTAAACGACAAGAGCAAAAAGCTAAAGCTAAATTTTGACACAAACGATAAACTTGAAGGCCTTAAGCAAGATATCGCAGAGTTTGAGAAAAAGGCGAACGACAAGCTCGAAGACATCAAGCAAATGGATATAAAATCAGAAGCTAAGAAATTTGGCGACAGAGCATATCAAGCCGCAAAAGACTTCATAAACGTCATAAAAAAAGATAAAAAAGAGGAGTAAATTTGCCAAGCTTTTTGGCAAATTTATCATTTTGGCTAGGTCTTAGCCTAGCCTTTTCATTACTTAAATTTATAAAAATAGATATAGCAAAAACGCACCCAAGATCAAGCGATAGATGACAAAAGGTAGCATCCTGATCCTTGAGATGATCCCCATAAATAGCTTCACGCAGATATAAGCACTAACTGCACTTATGATGACGCCAAGGGCGATGTCGCTCCAAGGAAGCGCGTTTGGATCTTTTATAAGCTTGATGCTCTCAAGTCCGCCAGCTAGGATGATGACAGGTATCGAAAGTAAAAATGAGAAATTTGCACTGCCTTTGTGGCTAAATCCTAAAAAAAGTGCCGCTGTCATCGTTATGCCTGATCTTGAGACGCCAGGGATGAGCGCCACAGCCTGCGCTAGGCCTATGATAAGAGCAAATTTTATGGTCATTTCGTATTCGCTTTTGTTTGTTGAGCGAAGATCAGCAAAGTAAAGTGCGATGCCAAAGATGATAGTTGTAACTGCGATCACAACGCCGCTTCTTGCGTACTCTTCGATCACGTTATTAAACAAAAGTCCAAAGATGCCAACTGGGATAGTGGCAAATCCCACGCACCAGACAAGCAAGCTATCGCCTACCATCTTTCTTTGTGTTATCGAAGCAAAAAAGTCGCGAAGTAGCTTAAAAATCGTATCTTTAAAATAAAAAAGTATCGCGCTTAGCGTACCAACATGCACTGCCACGTCAAAAGCAAGCCCTTGATCTGGCCAGCCAAGTAGCTTTGGCACCAAGATGAGATGAGCCGAGCTTGATATCGGCAAAAACTCGCTTATGCCTTGCACCAAGGCCAAAACGATAACGTGAGAAATTTCCATAAAATGCCTTTTTGATTATAGATTGCAGCTGGGGATTTTACTCCCCAAAGTTAAATTTTATATAAGTTCGCTAGCAAAATTTGCAAGCTTTTGCGGAGTAAATCCGAAGTGGTCAAATAGCTCGTTCGCCTTGCCGCTGGCGCCAAAGCTATTCATGCCATAAACCGCGTCGGCAAATTTATACCACTCATAGCCAGTTGCAGCCTCAACTGCGATGATGGTTGTATTTTTATCTAAAATTCTAGCCACATACTCGGCTGGCTGCTCGCAAAGCAGATCAAAACAAGGCGCTGATACGATGTTTGCACCGATGCCTTGCTCAGCTAGAAGTGCGGCTGCTTTTACGCAGAGTGAGACCTCGCTGCCGCTTGCTATAAATGTGATCTTCGCATCTTTTGCCGAGTTTAAAAGATATGCGCCGTTGCTAACCTCTCCAAATTCGCCTTTTGCAAGTGGGTCAAGCCCTTGGCGACTAAGCACAAATGCACTTGGAGCGTTTAAATTTAGAGCTACTTGCCAGCTAGCTGCGTTTTCGTTGCCATCAGCTGGACGGAAAGTGTAGAAATTTGGCATCGCTCTAAATGTGCTAAGCTGCTCGATAGGCTGGTGTGTCGGACCATCTTCGCCAACGCCGATGCTATCGTGTGTGAAGACAAAAAAGTGCTTGGTGCCCATTAGCGCTGCTATCCTTGCACTTGGCTTTAGATAGTCGCTGAAGATGAAAAATGTCGCTGAAAATGGCAAGAAAAGGCCGTATCTAGCGATGCCGTTGTTGATAGCTGCCATGGCGTGCTCTCTGATGCCGTAGTGGATATTTTTGCCATTTGGGAAGTCGCCCATGCCCTTTAGCTCAGTCTTGTTTGAAGGAGCAAGATCTGCGCTACCACCTATAAAGCCAGGAAGCTTTTTAGCTATCTCGTTTAAAATAACGTGGTTTGTATCTCTTGTAGCTAGCTTTTTGTCGCTAAAGTCTGGAAATTCGATCTTGCTAAAGTCTGGATTAAGAAGTGAGTTTAATAAATTTTTGCCTTCAATGCTTAACGCCTCAACCTTTTTGTTCCACATCGCCTCTTCAAGATCGCCCTTTTCAACTGCACCTCTAAATCTTAAAAGCACGTCTTCGTCGATAGCAAATTTCTTCTCAGGGTCAAAGCCAGCTGCGGCCTTTGCCTTTTTGATGATCTCTTCGCCAAGCGGTGCGCCGTGGCTGTGGTGGCTACCTTCAAGCTCCATTGCGCCGCGTGCTATGTGTGTGTTTGCGATGATGAGATATGGTGACTCTTTCTCGCTTGCTTGCTCTAGTGCAAATTCGATCTGGTTGAAGTCGTGTCCGTCGATACGTGCGACCTCCCAGCCCTGTGCCTCAAACCTTGCCTTGACGTCCTCGCTAAATGCGATCGCTGTGTCGCCCTCGATCGTGATGTTGTTTGAATCATAAATAAGCACAAGGTTGTCTAGTCTTAAATTTCCGGCTATCGAACATGCCTCGTAGCTTATGCCCTCTTCAAGATCGCCGTCGCCGCAAAGACAGTAAATTTTATGATCGATTATTTTATTGTCTGGCTCGTTTAGCACGTTTGCAGCGTACTTTTCTGCCATAGCTAGGCCAACTGCATTTGCTACGCCTTGACCGAGTGGGCCAGTAGCCATCTCAACGCCTGGAGTGTGAATTTCTGGGTGTCCTGGGGTGTTTGAGCCAAGTTGGCGAAATTTCTTAAGCTCATCTAGGCTTAGATCGTAGCCGCTTAGGTGTAAGAAGCTATAAACCAAGCTTGATGCGTGACCACCGCTAAAAACGAGCCTATCTCTGTTTAGCCATTTTGGATTTTTAGGGTTGTGTTTTAAAAAGTTGCTTAAAACCACCATGATATCGGCTAGGCCCATAGGAGCACCTGGGTGTCCGCTGTTAGCGTTTTGCACCATATCAGCACACAAAAATCTTATAGTATCGGCTTGTTTTTTTAGCATATGATCTCCTTTTTATTGCGTCAGATTATACAAAAAAGTGATTAAAACTTGCCTTGCATTTTTACCCAAAATGTCTAAAAAGTGATATAAATTTACGAAATTTACGCGCTTATCTTAGGTGCTTGTCTGTAAGCTCTAAGATCATCTTTGCAATGCTTGCATCTACCTGTTTTAGTGCCTCTTCTATCTCGCAAATAAGCTCATCTTTTTTCTTTTTTGCGCCAGATAGACCAAGTAAATTTGTAAATGAGTTTTTAGCTAAGTCGTTATGCACGGGCTTTCCAGCGGCCACTTCGTCGCTTGTAAGATCGATGATATCATCTTGTATCTGAAAAGCAAGGCCAAGCTTTAGGCCGATATCATAAATTTTCTCGCACTCTGTTTTGCTTAAATTTACTATCACAGCACCCATTTTTAGGCTTGCAGCGATGAGCTTTGCAGTTTTATGAATGTGTAAAAAGACTAGCTCATCAAGGCTTAGCATCTTGCCAGAGAGGCCAAATTTAGCCTTTGCCCTTTTGATGTCCTCTTTGTTTGTATTTTCAAAAAAACAATCAAGCGCCTGACCTAGCACCATACCGCTAACGCCAGCATTTTCGCTTAAAATTTCAACGCATTTTATACGAGTGTCAGCTGGTAAATCGGCACGTGAAATTTCATAAAAAGCATGCGTATTTAGCGCATCTCCTGCAAGTATCGCAGTCGTCTCGTCGTATGTGACGTGAAGCGTTGGTGTGCCGCGTCTTAGGCTTGCGTTATCCATCGAAGGCAGATCATCGTGGATAAGCGAGTATGTGTGCATCATCTCAAGCCCCAAAGCCACTCTCATCGCCTTTTGCGTGAGGCTTTTATCGACATTTTCTACCACACCAAGAAGCAAAAGCGCCCTAAAATGCTTGCCTCCAGCCTTTAGCATAACGCCAAGCGCCTCCTCGTAGTAAGGGTGAAAGCTAGGCGCTTTTGGCAAATTTGCATTTAGAAATTTTACGAAGTCCTCAAGTAGGCTCATTTTGGCACTCTTGCAAAGAACTGAAAGTCATTTCTAGTAAATAAAAGCACGAAATTTTGCAGGTCGCTTATCTTTTCTAAAAGCTCCTCGCGGCTATTCACACTCTCTTTGTTGTAGCCTAAAATTTTATCGCCGATCTTTATGCCAAAGATGTCGGCATTTGACTTTGGCTCGACCTTTGTAACTACTAAATTTTTATCAACCGTGATACCATAATCCACCAAAACTTTATCATCTAGCAAGCTCTCAGGCGACTTTGGCATGACATTTAAATTTGGCAGGTCAAGGCTTGAAGGAGCGTCAATGTCGAGGCTTTGGTTAAATTTCACATCCCCGCTTACTGGCACTTGAAAGAGTAGCTCTTGCCTATCACGCTTCACGATGATGTCCAGTTTTGCGCCCTTTGGAGCAAAAAGCACCATCTCATTTAGCTCTCTTAGGCTCTTTGGCTTGATGCCATTTACACTAACAAGCTCATCATCAACCATCATCATCTTGCCGCGGCCTAGTGGATCAACAAGACCCACAAAAAATTTATCCTCTTTTTGTAAGAATTTCACGCCGATATCGCCGTAATATACGTCATCGTAAGATACAAAGTGCTTTAGATAGCGATTTGGTATAAATTTATCAGCTCCAACAGCTATGCCTATCATCTTGCAACAAGGCGTGTTTATCTCGCCAGTCGCGTTATACTCGAAGCTTAGTGTGTCAAAGTCGCCTAAATTTTGCCCCAAAGACTTGATGTGACCCATGACGGTGTTGTTAGAGTCGTTTAAGATGCCAACCCAAGTGCTCTTTTTTATGCGCTCCTCGTTGGTCTCATCAGCCATCACAACAGGGCTTAGCTCCTTGCTAGAGCGCACTAAGAAAAGCTGCAAATACGGGTCAAATTTGACATATTCGCCAAGCGGAGCTCCCTCGCTTTTTGGCACTGCGATCAAATTTTTAGTGATAGCCACGCCAAAGTGTTTATTTACCGAGACGATTGAGTTTTTGTTCTTTTCAAAGCAGGCGTTAAAGTCCTCTTGCGTAGGCCTAGGATCGGCGTTTAGGCAAAGTGCTGATAGCAAAAATGCAAGGGCAAATTTATATTTTAGTCTCATTTTATCCCCATCGAAGCAAGGCCGCCAAGCATCCTTGAAGCGGTGTTTTTCTTGTCAGCCTCAACTGATTTTAGCACGTCATTTACGGCGCTTATTAGCAAAATTTGCATGCTCTCTTTATCTTCAAGCAAGCTATCATCTATGCTGATATCAAGTATCTCGCCGCTGCCGTTTGCTCTAACGCTTACCAGCCCGCCGCCGCTTTTTGCGCCAAATTCTTTATTTTTGCTCTCTTCTTCCATCTGCTTGGCTTGCTTTTGCACATCCTCAAGCATCTGCCCCATCTTTGAAAAGTCAAATCCCTCAAACATCGCCTACTCCTTTATGATCTCGTTTTTGTTATTTACATGCACGATGGTTGGCTTAAATTTCTTAGCCTTTTTAAATTTCATACTAGCATAAGCCACGATGATGACCACGTCGCCAACGCAGACCTTTCTAGCAGCTGCGCCATTTAGGCAAATTTCGCCTTTTTTGCCCTTTATCACGTAGGTGGCAAATCTCTCACCGTTATTTACGTCTAAAATTTCAACCTTTTGATTTTCTATCAAATTTGCAGCCTTTATAAGCTCCTCGCCGATGCTGATCGAGCCAACATAGTTTAAATTTGCGTCTGTTACGACAGCTCTGTGGATCTTGCTAGCTAAAATTTCTATATTCATTTTTACCTCTTTAAAAGCTCTTTTACTACTTCTTTGTCGCTAAATGGGTGCTTGACGCCCTTTATCTCCTGATATGGCTCGTCGCCTTTGCCAAGTATGACAAGCGCCCAGCCAGGCTCAAGCTTGCTAATGGCTAGAGCGATCGCCTCTTTGCGGTTGGCGTTTCGTATCAAATTTTCATTTTGGCTCATGCCAGCGCAAATTTCATCGATTATACTCTCTGGCTCTTCGCTTCTTGGATTGTCGCTTGTGACGATGCAAATTCTTGCGTATTTTTGGGCTATTGCTCCCATTTTAGGGCGCTTTGTCCTATCTCTATCGCCGCCTGCACCAAAGACTGCGATCAAATTTAGATGTCTAAGCGAGTTTAGCACCTTTTCGATGCCATCAGGCGTATGAGCAAAATCCACGATGACTAGCGGATCGGTGCTAACGACCTCCATCCTGCCGCTTACGCCTTTAAATTTACTTATCGCCTTTGAAAGGGCAGCTGCTTCTGGACGCTCTAGCAGGCAAACTGCGCCAAGAGCTGCGATTAGATTGTAGAGATTAAACTCACCTTGAAGGCTTGAGTCTATCTCCACATCGCCATTTGGCGTCTTGATAACTGCATCTATGCCGTCTTTTAGCCCATAAACTATCGGCGCAAAGCTGGCTGGCTTTTTAATCGCGTATGTGTAGGCGTTTTTTGGGTTAAATTTAACGCCACCATCGTCAATGTTTATGAGCTTTACGCTCTCATCGTCAAAAAAGCTTGATTTTACTCTCGCGTACTCCTCCATGCTCTTGTGGTAGTCTAGGTGATCTTGCGTTAGGTTTGTAAAAATTTTTAGGGCAAATTTCAAGCTCTCTATGCGCTTTTGAGCGATCGCGTGCGAGCTAACCTCCATCACGAAGTACTCACAGCCCTGCTCGCTGGCTACTTTTAGGTATGAGAGCGTCTTTAAAATGGCACTTGTCGTAAGCGCCTTGTCGTCTATCTGCTCGCCCTCTATAAAAGCTCCTCTAGTGCCACTTAGTCCGCATTTTTTGCCTAAATTTCGCAGGGTCTCGTAGATAGCCGCAGCCGTTGTGGTCTTGCCATTGGTGCCTGTGATGCCAACTATTTTTAAGCTTTCATCGATCTTTAAAAGCTTTTTGCACTCTTCAAGGGTGATTATCTTAGCGCCCTTTTTTACCGCATCCTCTGCAAATTTCGCATTTGCAGTAGTTTGCACAAAGTATGCACCCTGCTCGCACTCGTTTGAGTCATCTGTTATGAAGCTATTTTCTACTGATATTTTCATCGTTTTGTCTTTTTTGTATCTCTTTAAAAAGCTGATCTATACGCTCGTCGCCGCCAAACATCACCGCCGCACTCTCAAGATAGTTCATGCTCATATCGATAAAGTCATTTTTTATCAAATTTCCTAAAAATTCCAAAAAATCGTCTTTGTTTGAGATCATCACTTTGGTTGAGAACATGATGTTTTCAAAGACCTTTTTAAAGCTGCCGTCCTTATAAACAGCCCTTTTAAAGTCCTCGTAGCTGATCGCGTCTTGCTCTTCAAAGTACTCGCTCTCCTCGTCTCTGGACTCTAAAATTTTTAAAATTTCCTCCACGCCCTCGTCGTCTTCGCCGGCTCTTACCTTCGCCATGTAGTAGTCAAACAAAAGCTTTGCCTCTTCGGCATTTTCCTCACCAAGAGAGCAAATTTGTATCAAAAATAGTAAATTTTTCTCCTGCGTCTTTTCGTAGGCTAATGAAAAGTAAAAGATCGCATCTTTAAATTTAGAGCGTTTGAAATATTTTATGCCTATTTTTTTATAATCTATCAATGTCAAATTCCTCGCCTATTGGGACATTTATGACCTCAAGCTCCGGATGAATGTCTATGCGAAGCTGCCTTTCGATGCCGTATTTTAGCGTGGTTGTGCTAGCTGCGCATCCGTGACAATGTCCTGTGAGTCTTACGTAAATTTTGCCGTTTTTTATGCCAAGTAGCTCCATGCCGCCGCCGTCATTTTCAAGCATAGGTAGCACCTTTTGCAAGCTCGCAGTCACTGGTTTTAAAAGCTCTTCATCACTAAATGGGATCATATTTTTTCCTTAAATTTTTTAGCTATTATAGCAGATAAAGTGCAAACAAACGTTTTCTAGGCTTTTGCTGGGGGCATTTTGGCTTTAAATTTTGGTGTTTTTTTGTGGAGAAAAAGGGCAAATTTGCCCTTTAAGTTTAGTTTAGTAGAAGTGATTTTATATCGATTTTATGTTCTATCATCTTGCTCTCAAGCATAAATTCTTGCGTAGCTTCAAGGGCTTTTATATCATCAGCCGTGATCTTTGAGCTAAAGTCATACTGAGGATACATGCTCTTTACTGCCTCTATGCTAAGCCCAGTCTCTTCGGCTGTAAATTTAAGCGCCTCATCCTCGTTTACTTTGATGTAGTCTAAAATTTCATCCTGAGCCTTTTTAAATTTCTCAACTATGTCTTTGTGCTTTTTGTAAAACTCTCCCTAAAGAGCTAAAATTTATAGGTTTATTATAGGGATTTTGAGTGTATTAAGCTTTACGCCATTATCATCTAGTTAATTTTTTTGGTTTAAAGCTGCTGTATAAAATTTGCATTAGCTACGTGCCATCACCTCGCACACTCCAAAAGTCAAATTTTATGATTTTATAACTTGCGAATTTACTACAACACAGAATGGATAAATTTAAAAAATATAGAAATTTACAAGGTTTTTTTAGAAATTTAAAATACATTAAATTTAACATCTTGAATATCTAGCTTATTTTGCAATTAAAATCACTATACAAATTTACACTAGTTCCACGCCCATCACCCCGCTAAACACTCCAGGGGTCAAATTATGGTTTTCTAACTTGTAAATTTACTACAACAAGAAGATGCGGATAAGTATAGATAAATTTAAAAACAAAAACTTTTAAAAAAGAAAATAAACGTAAAAAAAGATAAATTTAGAAAGAAAAGAGAGCCAGATAGGCTCTCTGGGGATTATTCAGCTACTAGCTCTATATAAGCCATCTCAGCTGCGTCGCCTCTGCGAACGCGAGTTTTGATGATTCTTGTATAGCCACCGTTGCACTCTTTAAATTTTGGAGCTACTTCAGTAACTAGCTTATTTGTAGTCTCTTTGTCTTGCAAAGAAGCAAATACTGCTCTGTGAGCGTTAGAGTCGCCCTTTCTAGCTCTTGTGATAAGCTTTTCAACATAGCTTCTAAGCTCTTTTGCTTTTGGTAAAGTTGTCTCTATCTTTTCGCTTTTGATGATAGCTATCGCTAAATTCTTAAGCAATGCAGATCTATGAGATGACGTTCTACCAAGTTTGCGATATCCGTGTTTATGTCTCATCTATTGTCCTTTTATTCTTTTGCACTCATTTGTGATTTTAGCTCGGTTATTTTCTTTCTGAGTTGCTCTTTGCTATCTTTTAACACATCGACACCAACTGGATAGCCTATCTCTTCCATAACCGCTTTTATCTCTTCAAGAGATTTTTTACCTAAATTTTTAAGCTCTTTAAGCTCATTTTCGTCCATCAACGCAAGCTCACCGATAAATCTAATATCGGCTTTGTCAAGGCAGTTAAAACTTCTAGCGCTTAAATTTAGATCTTCTACGCTAGAAAGTAGCTTTGAGAACTCGCCGCTTGCACTTGAACTAGCAACTGGGGCGCTAACGTTAATATCTAAAATTCCTTTAAATACCGACATTTGTTGATACATAGCTTCTAAACAATTTTTAAAAGCTTCTACTGGACCAACTTGGCCATCTGTTGTTATCGTAAACACGATCTTCTCGTAGTCTGGGTCATCTTCAACCAAGACGTTTTGTATCTCATAAACTGCTTTTTTAACAGGTGTAAAGAAAGCATCTAGTGCGATATACTCGTCTTCGATCTCTTCTCTGATCTCTTCACTAGGAACATATCCGATACCTTTTTGGATGATAACTGAGAAATTTAACTCAGCATCTTCGTTGATGGTTGCAAGATATGCGTCTGGATTAACGATCTCAACTAGGTCGTTATTTAGGTCAGCTCCAGTTATCTCTTTTGGTCCTTTAAAACTATACTCTATAACTTCACGCTCGCTGCCGCTTTTTAATTTAAATCTGATCTTCTTCAAATTTATAATAAAAAATGCCACGTCTTCAAGCATACCACGCATACTATCAAATTCGTGACTAACGCCTTTTATCTTTACACCGATAGGAGCAAAGCCTACTGTGCTTGTGTAAAGAAGACGGCGTAGTGGGTGAGCCAAAGTAACAGCATAACCTGCTTCAAAAGGATATGCTGTAATGTTAGCGACATTTTCGCTAACACTTTTAACTTCTATTTCAGTTGGCATATAAGCTGATGTAGTAATCTTTCTCATCTTTATACCCTCTATTATTTTGAGTAAAGCTCTACTATAAATCTTTCCTCAACAGGAATGATAACCTCTTCTCTTTCTGGATTTCTAGTGAAAATTCCAAATTTTTTCTCTTTTTCCACATCTACCCAAGCGACGATGCCAGTTTGAGCTGTAAGATCGATCGCGCGGACGATTTGTGGATTGTTTTTAGATTTCTCAGCAACTTCTACTTTAGAGCCTGGCTCCACTCTATAAGATGGGATATCCACTCTCTTGCCATTTACTAAAATATGTCCATGAGTTACAAGCTGGCGAGCAAAACGACGAGTCGTTGCAAAGCCCATTCTGTAAACAACATTGTCTAATCTTTGTTCTAGTAGTTGAACCAAAAGAGCACCTGTGTTGCCCTCGCGGCGTGCTGCTTCTTGGAACAATCTTCTAAATTGTTTCTCTGAAACACCATACATAAATTTAGCTTTTTGCTTCTCGCGAAGTTGTAAGCCATATTCGCTTATTTTTGCTCTTCTTTGTCCGTGTTGTCCTGGCGCATAAGGTCTTTTTTCTAAAGCACTTTTACCAGCAAGTCTTCTTTCGCCTTTTAACGCAAGAGACACACCAAGACGTCTTTCTAATTTTTCAACAGGTCCTGTATATCTAGCCATAATAATTTCTCCTAATTTTCTCTAATTATACGCGGCGGCGTTTTGGCGGTCTGCAACCATTATGTGGTAAAGGTGTGATATCTTTGAAGAAAGTTACTTTTATGCCTTCAACACCACCTACACTCTTAACAGCCGTTTCACGTCCGCTACCTGGACCTTGAACCTTGATGCCAACTTCTTTAATGCCGTGTTCTTTTGCTTTATTTAAAGCATCTTCTACAGCTTGTTGAGCTGCATAAGGAGTTGATTTTTTACTACCCTTAAAGCCTAAGCCACCTGCACTACTCCATGCAATAGCATTTCCCATTTCATCAGTTACAGTTACCATAGTGTTGTTAAATGTTGCACTGATATAAACGATACCTTTGGCTATGCTTTTTCTAACTACTTTTTTCTTAACAATTTTTCTTTTCGCCATTTATTATCCTTTAACCCTTGCCTTACTTAGTAGCCGCACCGACAGTTTTACGTCTGCCTTTTCTGGTTCTAGCATTAGTTTTAGTCTTTTGACCACGAACAGGAAGACCTTTTCTATGGCGAAGACCTCTGTAACTTCCAAGATCCATAAGAGCTTTGATATCCATAGCAACTTGTTTTCTCAAATCACCCTCAACGATATGGTGCTCTTGAATTTCTTTACGGATAGCTGCTGCTTCGTCTTCGCTAAGCTCGTAAACTCTCTTATCGTAAGAAATTCCAGCTGCGTCAAGGATTTGACGAGATTTGTAAAGACCTATACCATAGATATAAGTCAAACCATACTCTATTCTCTTTTTGTTTGGTAAATCTACACCTGCAATACGTGCCATGCCTTATCCTTGTCTTTGTTTATGTTTTGGATTTTCGCAGATAACACGAATTATGCCACTACGTTTGACAATTTTACATTTGTCACACATCTTCTTTACAGAAGGACGAACTTTCATTTTAGTCTCCTAAAAATTTATTCCACTTTTTTAGGGGCTGCATCAGGTCTAAAGAAATAATTTAAACCAACTATTTTCAAAATAAGTGGGGAACTTTGAAAATAATTCTTCATACAGCTTTTCGCAAAGCTTGGATTTTACCTAAAACCAGCTTTAAATTTACTTAGCATATTTGCCACAAAATCAAATTTACTTATATCTATAAGTGATCCTACCCTTGTCTAGGCTATATGGCGTAAGTTCTACTTTTACGCGGTCGCCAGGCATTATCTTTATATAATGCATTCTCATCTTACCGGCGATATGACATAAAATGATATGTTTGTTGTCAAGCTCAACTTTAAAAGTTGCATTTGGCAGTGCTTCAACAACATTTCCATCAATCTCAATGACATCGTCTTTTGCCACAAACTCTCCTTTCTTTAAATTTTTGCTATAAATTTTACGCTTGACTTAAAATTTCGGCTTTGCCATTAACTATCGCCATGCAATGCTCATAATGGCTAGTTCTCAAACCATCTTTTGAGGTTACTTTCCAGTTATCGCTTCCTAAAACTGGCGTGCCATCTTTTTGGCAGATCATCGGCTCTATACAAAAAGCCATCCCCTCTTTTATCTTTGGTCCAGCTTTTGGATTGTTCCCTTCAAGATAGTTTGGAATTTCTGGCTCTTCATGTGGCCTTTTGCCTATGCCATGACCGCAATATCCGCGCAAAGGTACATATCCTCTACCAAGAATAAATTTCTCAAGCTCGTAGCTAATCTCTTTAAAATGCATACCAGCTCTTATAAAATCAATCGCAAAATATAGCGCGTCTTTTGAGCAAGCGATCAAAGCTTCGTCTTCTTTTGAAATTTTACCAACTCCAAATGTCCTAGCTGAATCACCAAAATAACCATCTAAATTTGAGCCAATATCTACACTAACGATATCGCCCTCTTTTAGCTTGTACTCATTTGGAATTCCGTGGATCACCACTTCATTGACGCTTATGCAAGCTGCATTTGGAAAGCCATAAAGCCCTTTAAAAGCAGGTTTTGCTCCAGCGGCTCTTATCATATCTTCACAAATTTTATCTATCTCAAGAAGTGAAATTCCAGGTTTTATGATCGTAGAAACGTGATCAAGTGTTCGAGCGACGATCTTGTTCGCCGCTCTCATTTTCTCTATCTCAGCTGGTCTTTTTAGCGTGATAGCCATTTTATAGACCTACTGCACTTAGAGTTTGGTATTTATTTGTATAAGACTGAGCCTCTATACGTCTCATCGTATCAAGTGCTACCGAAACCACGATAAGTACTGATGTACCACCAAAATAAAATGGTACGCCCATAGTCTTTACAAGTACCCAAGGTAATGTTGAAATGATGCCCAAGTACAAAGCTCCACCTAAAGTTAGCCTGCCAGCTACTTCATTTAGATAGCTAGCTGTACTCTCGCCTGGCCTAACACCAGGGATAAATCCGCCTTGTTTCTTTAAATTTTCACTTATATCTTTTGTGTTAAACACGATAGATGCATAGAAAAACGCAAAGAAGATGATAAATAAAAATGTCAAAACGTTAAACATATAGCCATTTGGACTTAAAAAATCGTTGATAGCCTGGATTACTGGATTTGTGCTAGCTTGTAAAATAGTACTTGGAAACATCAAAATCGCACTAGCAAATATCGGTGGGATAACACCACTTAAATTTACTTTGATCGGTATATAGTTCATTATACGTTTGTTTTGATTTTCCATTATCACTTTTCTTGAGTAAGAAATAGGGATACGTCTTTCGCCCATCTCGACAAAGATAATAGCACCAATAGTCGCTAAAATGATCACCAAAATAGCGATGACTGTTAGGAAATTCATCTCAGAAGTATTTACCAAATTTACAGTTCCGCCGATCGCACTAGGTATGCCAGAGACGATGCCCGCAAAGATGATAAGACTTATACCGTTTCCTATACCGCGCTGTGTGATCTGTTCACCTATCCACATAAGTAGCATAGTGCCTGTTAGCATAGATACAGCAGAGATCGCGATAAATAAATTCATATCTATCATGATAGCTTGCTCGCCACCACGACCGCTTAAGCTTTGAAGTCCGATAGAGACGCCGATTGATTGTACAAGAGTTATAACGATAGTTGCATAACGTATGATTTGCATATATTTTTGCATACCGTCGCGCTCTTTTTTCATCTGACCTAACTTTGGAAATGTCGCTGCTAGAAGCTCCATGATGATCGAAGCTGTGATGTAAGGCATGATACCTAGAGATATGATACTTAAACGCTCAGCGGCCTTACCACTAAACATATTAAATAGACCCAAGGCGTTGCTATTGTTTGAATTGAAAAATTCTTTAATTACGTCGACATTGACACCAGGAACTGGCACATAAGCCAGTATCCTGTATGCGAACAAAAATGCCAACGTGATTAAAATCTTGTTGGTCAGTGTTTTATCCATTATTTTGTTCCGCTAACGCTAACGTTCTCGTCTTTGATCTTTGAAGCAAGAGCTTTTGCGCTTGCACCGATTAGTTTTATCTTAGTAACGCTCTTTGAAATTTTATGAATGCTAGCTATTGTTGCGATTGAAATTTCAGCAAGCTCTTTTATAGCTGCGATCTTTTCAACATTGATAACATAAGGTTTTTCAAATTTAGAAGCAAATCCTACTTTTGGAAGACGTCTTTGAAGTGGTTGTTGTCCGCCCTCAAAGCCTCTTTTTTCATTGTAGCCTTTTCTTGCTCTTTGACCTTTGTTACCTTTGCCAGCAGTTTTGCCATTGCCACTGCCTTGACCACGACCTATTCTTTTAGTTGCATGGGTTGAACCTGCAGCAGGTGTTAATTTTTCTAATGCCATCTTAACTCCTTTCTCTTAGCTTTTTAGCAAACTAAGTGCTTTTATAGTAGCACGAACGACGTTTGCTGAGTTGTTTGAGCCAAGTGATTTAGTAAGGATATCCTTAATACCTGCAAGCTCGATAATAGGACGCGCACTACCGCCAGCGATAACACCAGTACCTTCGCTAGCTGGGCGAAGTAGCATTCTACTTGCGTTGTATTTTACCTCTACATCGTGAGGGATAGTTGTGCCCTTGATCTTAACGTGGATAATATTTTTAAATGCGTCGTCAATCGCTTTTCTCATCGCATCTGGCACCTCTTTCGCTTTGCCATATCCAAAGCCAACTAGACCATTTCTATTACCAACAACAACTAAAGCTGTAAATCTAAATCTACGACCACCTTTAACAACCTTTGTAACCCGACCGATATCGACGATTACTTCTTCAAATTCTTCTCTATTATATTTTTCCATCGATTTTCCTTTGGGTTATAGCTTGATGCCATTTTCTCTTAAAGCTTCAGCAAATGCTGCGATAACACCATGGTATAGATAACCATTTCTATCAAAAATTGCAACATCTATCTTCTTAGCTTTTAAAGCCTTAGCAAATTCTTTAGCTAAAGTGACCGCACCTTCTTTATTTGCTTTTATGCCTATTTTTCTACCATCAACTGCAGCTAGTGTAGTAGCTGTAACGTCGTCAATCGCTTGAACATAAAGAGTTCTGTTTGATTTGAAAATAGAAACTCTTGGGCAAGTTGCAACACCAGAAATTTTACCTCTGATTCTTCTTTTTCTCTTAATTCTAAGAGCGATTTTTCTTTTTAGTACTTTTGCTGTCATTTACCGCCCCTTACTTCTTAGATGTCTTGCCCGCTTTGCGGATGATACGTTCTTCTAGATATTTAACGCCCTTGCCTTTATATGGCTCAGGTGGTCTAAATCCTCTAACTTGAGCAGCCACTTGACCTACTACTTGTTTGTCGTCACCTTTGATAGTAATAACGTTTTTATCAACGCTAGCTTCAACACCTGCTGGTAACTCATAGTTGATAAGGTGTGAAAAACCAAGAGATAGCTCTAAAATTTTACCTTTTGCAGCTGCTTTGTAACCAACACCGTTGATCTCAAGCTGGCGAGTAAAGCCATGAGTGATACCAGTTACGATGTTGTTAGCAAGTGCTCTATATGTTCCCCAGTAAGCTCTGCTTTGGCGATCTTCGCCCTTTGGAGCAAAAACTATATGACCATTTTCTATCTTGACATCAACATGACCTTTTGTGTCAAGCTCTTTTAAGTGATTGCCCTTTTTAAATTTTAGGACATTATTTTCAACGCTAACGTCTACACCACTTGGGATAGCGATAGGCTGTTTTCCAATACGTGACATTTTTTTCCTTTACTTGTCTAGGGTGTTCCTACATTTACGAATAAACACCACAATGCCGTAAATTTGATCGTCAAATTTGACGAAACCTTCATTTGAATTTCTAAATTTAGCTTTGGCGAAATATAAAATTTCACCTAGCTAAAAAGAAATTTTAACCTTAAGCTATAAGGTCAAAATAGCGTTTTTAACGCAGTTTATTACCAAACGGTGCAAAGAACCTCGCCGCCAACGCCAGCTTTACTTGCCTCAATACCGCTCATAACGCCTTTGCTTGTGCTAACGATAACTGTTCCGTAACCATTTTTAAAACGCTTAATGTCGTCTTTACCTTGATAAACGCGGCGACCAGGTTTTGAAACCCTTTTAAGCTCGTTTATAACGCTTCTGCCGTACTCATCATACTTTAAAACTACGTTTATAAATTTCTTGTTACCTTCTTCGATAACGTTGTAGCTCTCTACATAGCCTTTTGCTGCAAGGATAGAAAGAGTAGCCTCAACAACCTTAGAATGAAGCAATTTCGCAGTCTCAAGTCTTCTCATACTTGCATTTCTAATGCGTGTTAATCCATCTGATATTAAATCGTTCAACATTTCTCTTCCTTACCAACTTGCTTTTTTAAGACCAGGTATTAGGCCTTCGTTAGCCATTTTTCTTAGGCAAACACGGCAAATTCCAAAATCTTTATAAACAGAGTGCGGACGACCGCAAATTTGGCATCTAGTATAGCCGCGAACCGCAAATTTTGGCTTGCGTGCAGCTTTTGCTATCATTGATTTCTTTGCCATTTTACTTTCCTTTTGCAAACGGCACACCAAATAGCTCTAGCAATTTGAATGCCTCTTTATCGTTTTTAGCCGTAGTAGCAATTGTAATATTCATACCATGAGTTCGTAAAATTTTATCGTACTCAACCTCTGGAAACATTAGCTGCTCGCTAAGACCGAAGTTATAGTTTCCACGTCCATCAAAGCCATTTTTTGGAAGACCACGGAAGTCTTTAACTCTTGGAAGAGCAACGCTAATTAGCTTATCTAAGAAAGCATACATTTGCTCTTTTCTCAAAGTTACTTTGATACCAACAGGGAAACCTTCGCGAACTTTAAAGCCAGCAACTGATTTTTTAGCATCAGTGATAACCGCTTTTTGTCCAGCGATAAGTGAAATGGTATCAGCCATATTTTGAAGCACTTTCTGATCTTTCGCAGAGTCTCCAGCACCTACACTGATCACGATCTTCTCGAGTGCAGGGATGAGCATTGGATTTTTGATGTCAAATTCTTTTACGAGAGCTGGCTTGATAGTTTCGTTAAATTTATCTTTTAATCTACTCATATCTCTTATCCTTCAACTTTCGCGACATTTGATATGTCAATTGGCATCTCTTTATTTACGTGACCACCATTTGGAGTTTTTTCGCTTGGTTTGATAGCTTTTTTAGCTACTTTGCATCCCTCAACTATAACCTGACCTTTTTTTGCAAGAACTGCTAAAATTTTACCAGTTTTGCCTTTATCGTCACCAGCGATAATCTTTACAGTATCGCCTTTTTTGACTTTAAATTTTACATTAGCCATTATAAAACCTCCGGAGCTAGCGAAACAATCTTCATAAAGTTAGCATATCTAACTTCACGTCCAACTGGTCCAAAAATACGAGTGCCGACTGGCTCTTTTTTGCTATCAAGTATAACAGCTGCGTTCTCGTCGAAGCGGATTAGCGAACCATTATCTCTTTGAACCTCTCTTTTAGTTCTTACAACAACAGCTTTTACAACCTGTCCTTTTTTGATCTTACCATTTGGAAGAGCTTTTTTAACAGAGCAAACTATGATATCGCCAAGTGTAGCGTATCTTCTTTTGCTGCCGCCAAGAACTTTTATACACATTAACTCTTTTGCACCGCTGTTATCAGCAACTGCAAGTCTTGTAAAACTTTGAATCATTACTCAACTCCCTTTGCCAATACAGCTTTTAAGCGAAAATTCTTGCGAGCTGAAAGTGGTCTGCACTCAACTGCAACAACTGTATCGCCTGCTCTTGTCTCATTTTTCTCATCATGAACTAAATACTTCTTAAAGCGTTTTACAAATTTATGGTATCTTGGGTGCATAACGCGTCTTTCTACCAAAATAGTAGCTGTTTTATCTCCAGCTTTTTGTAAAACAACACCTTGAATTTCTCTTTTTAATGCCATTTTACGCCCCTTGTCTTGTTGCACTAATTGCAGTGTTGATCTGAGCTATCTCTTTGCGAACAGCACTAATCTCATTAGGGTTGCTTAACTGCATAGTTTTTAGCTTTTGTCTCAAAGTAAATAAAAGCACCTTTTTCTCTTTTAGCAACGCGTTTAATTCTGCAACGCTCTTATCTTTTAACTCAGTATATTTCATTTTCACTCTCTCGCGTTACAAATTTTGATTTGAAAGGAAGTTTGTGTAGAGCCAAAGTTAAAGCTTCACGAGCCAACTCTTCGTCAACACCAGCCATTTCAAATATTATACGACCAGGTTTAATGTTCATAACCCACTCTTCAACTCCTGCCTTACCTTTACCCATACGAGTTTGTAGAGGTTTTTTAGTAAGTGGCTTGTCAGGGAAAACCCTAATCCAAATTTTAGCTTGTCTCTTTACGTGACGAGTTAGAGCTTGACGAGCAGCTTCTATTTGGCGTGAATTTACTCTACCAGCCTCAACAGCTTTAAGTGCAAATTCGCCAGTTGCTAAAGATGCTCCGCGAGTCGCATAACCACGGTTGCGACCTTTCATTTGCTTACGAAATTTCGTTCTTTTAGGCATCAACATAATTATTTACCTCTTCTTGCTCTACGTGTTTTCTTAGGTGCTTCTTCTTCAGTTTTCTCAGGTTGAACACCCTTTTGAAGAACCTCACCTTTAAAAATCCATACTTTAATACCTATGTTTCCATAAGTTGTATGAGCCTCAGCTACACCGTAATCTATCTTTGCTCTAAGAGTATGAAGCGGAACGCGACCTTCTAGATACCACTCGGTTCTTGCCATCTCAGCGCCACCTAAACGACCAGCAACTGAAATTTTGATACCTTTAGCGCCTGATTTTTGAGCACCTTGGATAACTTTTTTCATAGCACGTCTAAATGCGACACGCTTTTCAAGTTGCATAGCTACGTTTTCAGCAGCAAGTTGAGCTGAAGCTTGAGCTTTTCTTTCTTCTTTGATATTTACATTTACTTCTTTGCCGATAAGTTTGCTAACTTCGTTTTTTAGGTTTTCAACATCTTGGCCTTTTTTGCCGATGATGATACCAGGACGAGCTGCAACCACGGTTACACGAAGTTTTTTAGCCGTTCTTTCGATTAAAATTTGGCTAATTCCTGCATAGTAAAGCTTTTTCTTTAAAAATGCACGAATTTTGTAATCTTCACCGATATTTTCAGGAAGACTTTGTTTGGTTGGAAACCATCTAGATTCCCAGTTGCGGTTAATTCCTAGTCTAAGACCTATTGGATTTACTTTTTGTCCCATATTATGCTTCCTTCTTTTCAGGTTTAGATACTTCTACCATTACATGAGAAGTAGGTTTGCGAATTTTGCTCGCTGTTCCTCTTGCTCTTGGTCTAAATCTCTTTAATACAGGACCAGCGTCAACGCGGCAACTAGTTACTACAACTTCTTCTGGCTCAAATCCGCCATTTGCTACTGCTGAGCTAATAGCGTTTGCTATAAATTTAGCACCACGATTTGGCATAAATTGCAAGCTTGCAAGCGCTAGCTCGGCATTCATACCTTGAACTTCTCTTGCTATAAGTCTTGCTTTTGTAGGAGAAAGTCTTACGAATTTTATAATTGCTTTACTCATATTATCTCCCCTTACTTGCCGATTTTCTTTTGCACTGAGCCTTTGTGACCCTTAAATGTGCGTGTTGGAGCAAATTCGCCAAGTTTATAGCCTATATGATTTTCTGTAACATATACAGGAATAAAGCTCTTGCCATTATGAACGTTAAATGTTAGTCCAATCATTTCAGGTACAATCGTGCTACGTCTTGACCAAGTCTTGATTGGTTTGTTATCGTTTGCATTTTTTGCGGCAATAACTTTTTTCATTACATGATCATCTACGAAAGGACCTTTTTTGAGTGATCTTGCCATCTCTATTTTCCTTTCCTTCTTGAAATTATAAGCTTATCGCTAGCTTTTTTACGGCGAGTCTTAGCACCTTTAGTTGGTTTACCCCATGGAGTAACTGGGTGACGGCCTGAATTTTTCTTACCTTCACCACCGCCGTGTGGGTGATCAACTGGGTTCATAGCAGAACCACGTGTTTGTGGGCGGATACCGCGGTAGCGATTACGTCCAGCTTTACCTATAGTGATGTTAGCCCAGTCTTCGTTGCCTACTACACCGATACTTGCCATACACTCAGCTAGTACTTGTCTCATCTCGCCACTTGGCATTCTTAAGATAACATACTTCTCTTCTTTACCCATTAGCTGAGCATAACCACCAGCTGAACGAGCTATCTGAGCGCCTTTACCAGGTTTTAGCTCTACGTTATGAACTATAGTACCAACTGGGATAAATCTTAATTTCATAGCGTTGCCTGGTTTAATATCTAGTGAGCCCTCATCAATAGATGCGATAACGTCGCCAACATTTAGGCCATTTGGTCTAATGATATAGCGTTTTTCGCCATCTTTGTAAGCTATAAGAGCGATACGGCAGTTTCTGTTTGGATCGTACTCGATCGCTTCAACTTTACCTTCTATACCAAATTTACGACGTTTAAAATCGATGATACGATAAAGTTTTTTTGCACCTGCTTCTTTATGTCTTGAAGTTATACGACCATTGTTGTTTCTACCGCCAGTTGCAGGTAGTTTAACAAGCAAGCTTCTAACGCTTGGTTTAGCTGTTATATCTTCAGAGCTTAGTCCAGTCATATATCTACGACTAGGTGTATATGGTTTATATGATTTTATAGCCATCTTACGCCTCCGTATTTTCTAGGCTTACGCCTTCAGGTAACTTAACGTAGAATTTCTTTATCTCGTCACGTTGGCCTGCTCTTCCTCTAAAACGCTTAACCTTGCCGCTAATTCTAAGTGAATTTACGCGAACAGGCGTTACTCCAAAATACTCTTGTAAAACCGCTTTTAAGCTGTTTTTTGTAACCCTTGGTGAAGTTTGGATAACAACAACGCCTTGTTCTTGAAGGCCTAGAGTTTTTTCTGTATAAATAATTGTTTTGATATCAGTTATATCCGCCATTTTAGCCCTCTTTTGTTATAGTTTTTAGTGCAGCTTTTTCAATGATAACCGAACTAAATGTAGAGACAAGATAAGCATTTATCTCATTTGAATCTACTACATAGCAGTTTGCTAAATTTCTAAAAGCAAGTAGTGTTTTATCGTCTAGCAAATCTTTAACGATAAGTGCATCTTTTACTTTTAAATTTTTGATGATATTAGCTGCATCTTTTGTCTTTCCAGACTCGATTGAGATGCTATCTACTGCGAAAATTTTACCATCTTGTGCTTTTACTGCCAAAGCGTACTCAAGAGCTAGTCTTTTTTGTTTTTTATTGACTTTTTGAAAATAGTTTTTCTCGTTTGTTGGACCAAATGCAACTGCACCGCCTACCCAAACGTTAGTTCTAGTCGAACCTGCTCTTGCACCACCACGTCCTTTTTGTCTCCATGGTTTTTTACCACCGCCGCTTACAAAAGCACGACTTTTAGTATGAGCCGAATTTGCTCTTATACCAGCAAGGTAAGATTTTACATAAAGATATAGGTTGTGCGGATTTACTTCAGCGTAGCTTGCAGGAAGCTCTAACTCGCCTGAATTTTCAAATTTATCGTTTAATACGTGAATTTTACTCATTTTACAATCCTTATTTTACCCATTGCACCATTGTGACCAGGAACGCAACCTTTTACAACTACGATGCCATTTTGAGCGTCAAAGCTTATTAGCTCGTTTTTAACAGTAACTTTCTCATTGCCCATGTGTCCTGCCATTTTCATACCTGGTTGAACACGACCTGGCCATTCGCAGTTACCAATTGAACCATGGCGTCTGTGGAAACGTGAGCCGTGGCTTTTTGGACCACCACCGAAACCATGTCTTTTTACCACACCTTGGTAGCCTCTACCTTTTGAGTTAAAGCTAACTTTTAAAATTTTAGCCTCATTTAATGGTGTAAAGTCTAGGTTTCCAACTTCGCTATTAGCTACTTCAAGCGTAGCAAATTTGTTAAATTCTGCAGTCAGATTGTATTTCTTTTGCTGACCAGCGATAGCTTTGTTGTTTGCTTTAGTGTGGGCATACGCTACGATAGCACGTTTGTTTTCGTCGATCTCACATACTTTAGCCTCAACTAGCTTAAGTAGTGTAACTGGCGTACTCTTCGTGGCAATCGTTCTACTCATGCCTATTTTTTCTACAATATATTCCATACTCTTATCCTTTTGTCCGCTTATTTCATCGCACGAACTTCGACATTAACTTCTGGAGCTAGGTCGAGTTTTGTTAGGCTATCTACAGTTTCTGGAGTAGCAGCTACGATGTCAAGCATACGAGCGTGTATTCTCATCTCAAACTGCTCACGTGAGTCTTTGTTGATGTGTGGAGATTTTAAGACTGTATAGCGTTTGATCTTTGTAGGCATTGGTACCGGGCCACGAACGTCGGCACCTGTTCGTTTGACAGCTTCTACGATTGCTGCAACAGTGCGGTCTAGAACTCTATGGTCGTAAGCTTTTAGCTTTAACCTGATTCTTTCCATGTGTTTTCCTTTAAAAAGAACTTGTCGCAAACTCGCGACCTCTTTACATCAAAATAACTCGCATAGGATCAAGCGATCGTACGAGCAAGACATAGGTCTTTCGTAAAGAGATAGGGATTTTACAAAAAAGCTATTATAGTTGTCAAGAAAAACGCTATTTTTTGTTGAATTTTGATTAATTATTTCCTTTTGATAAGGAAGGTATCTAAGTTAGCTATAAATAAATTTTAGATTTTTTATATATTAGTTTGAGCTTTTAAAGAAGTAAAAAATTTATCCTAGTTATTTTTTACTAGGATAAATTTGATTATTTTAAAACTACAATATTTTTACTTTTTCTGATTTTTTATATATTCTTGATATCCTTTAAAATCATAGACAAATCTTTTTATCTCTTGCCCAGTTACATAGTCCTTATATATTGACTCATAAGAATCGCCAACTTCCATAAGTTCTACAATTCTCTCATTGCTATAAAGTGCTTGCTGTATAGCGGCTTCAGTTTTATTAATAAATTCAATATCTTTATTTGAGCCACCGCCTTCATAATTTTTTTTCATTAATTGTGGGGTTAGCTCTACTACTTTTACAATTTTTTTGTTTGGGATATCACAATATGGGGTATGAAATACCATTCCTAAATCTCTAATATATAGCTCATAGAGTGGAGGATGCTTTGCAAAAGTTTGATCATTGTCCATTATGCTATATTCGCCACGAGGACCTATTTGTACTTGTCCTTCATATTTTGGTGAATTGTAATATGTTACAGCAAGTCTTCTTGCGTTTTTAAATTTTTCTTTTGCAGTTGCATCTACGACTAAACACCAAAGATTTAAGTCTTGTTCTCTTGCTAGTTGCAAAGAGGTTTCTTTGCTTAATGGTGTAGGGATATTAAAACATCCAGTAAAAGACAATGCCATTGCACCTAAGACAGCTAATTTATACATTTTTTTCATCACATCTCCTTTAAATAATGTTATTTCACTATAAATGTCAGTCTATCTACTTTTGAAATTTAAAGCATTCTACGTATATTAGGCTTAAGCATTTATAAAAATTTAAAGCAATATTTTCCTTTTTAAAAGGAAGTGGCTATAATTTCAAAAAGCCAAAAAGGTCAAATTTGAAAAGTTTAGAAACGCTCTATCAAGCACCCATTAAAAATGCTAAATTTATCCCCAGAAAATATGAGATCATCTCGCCAAAAACGCTTATCATTGGCGCTATTTCAAGTGGCAAAACAGCCCTTGTCTATGAGTTTTTGAGCCATTATAAAAGCGAAGAGAGGCTTTATATAAATTTAGACGATCTAAGGATAGATAGAGCCTTGCTTTTAGCAAATTTAAAAGAGTTTTTAGAAAAAAATGCTCAGATAAAGGTGCTCGCAGTTGAAAATTTACAAGCCGCCGATCTTATAAATTTAGACTTTTTAAAGGACGCTGCACTTGAAAATATCATCCTTACAAGCAAGGAATTTTCACTCTCGCTTGAGGGCTTTGTGCGCATAAATTTAAACTATCTCGACTACGAAGAATTTATACTATTTTTTAAGAAAAATTTAGACCAAGACCTGCTTTTTAGCTACTTTTTGGCTCATGGCAACGAGATAGCAAGCGCCTTTTTGGACTCTAGCGAGGTCACAGCCCACTTGCAGCAGCTCTTAAGAGCAAATTTAAACGAGCAAAGCATCGCTATCTTAAAAGAGTGCGCGACAAAGTGCCACGACACCATAAGCGTCTTCGGGATTTATAAAAACCTAAAAGAGCAGATGAAAATTTCAAAAGATAGCGTTTATAGCGCGATAAATTTGCTAAATGAGAGCGGATACGTGGAGTTTGTGCCAAATTTAGATGAGAGTAGCACGAGCAAGAAAATTTACTTTACAAATTTCGCACTTCGTAATGCTTTGTGCCTAAAAAAGGACTTTTTAGCTGTCTTTGCAAATGTCGTTTTTTGCGAGCTGCTTAAATTTAAAGATGAAATTTACTACACAAAAGAGATCGATTTTTTCCTTAGCAAAAGGAAGCTTGCGATCATATGCGTGCCATTTTCTGCGCCTGAGATCGTCTTTTTAAAATTTAAAAAACTCCACACAAATTTAAAAGAGCTGGGCGTTAGCAAACTTCAAATCATCAGCATCGCAAACCAAGCCGAGCAAAGTATCGAGGGGATAAAGTGCGAGATCTTGCCATTTTCTAGGTGGAGCCTAGGTTTATAAATTTAAACTCTTTGTTTGATTATCATTTTAAAAGTCTAGGGATAAAATAGTTATAATCAAAAAAACTATAAAGGACGGACATGAGAGCATTTTTTGGGATCTTATTCATCGCTGTAAGCCTTTTTGGCTATGAGATAAACCACGAAAACTGGGCTAAATTTTATAAATTTAGTGGCGATGCAAATGGTGTGAAATTTGAAGTTTATATGAACTATTTTAAAGATGAATTTGAAAATTTCAAACAAACCAAGAGCTTTAAGGTCCCGCCTAAGATAAGTGGCCACATCTTTTTTGACGGCGCAAAATACGACTACGAAAAAGGCTCTTTTGAGCAAAATGGCAGTGAAATTTCTTCATTAAATGCAGTCTCAGACAAGATAAATTTAGACGTTAAAAACGAAAACGGCGAGCTAAAAGGCAAGATAATCGTCAAAAACAAAGCCTACAACGCCACCATAAAAGAAGAAAAAGAGTATGAGATCCTAAATATCGGCATCCAAATGACCGAGTCAAACGGCACAAGATACGAAGCGATCACTAACGACATCTTCGCTAAAGACTCCGCCAAAAAATATAAAAACAAGCTTCTTGCAGAGTTTTACGACCTAAAAAGCGAGCGCAAAAAATGGCCAAATAGCCAGTATGAGAGCCTAAAAGAGATCTACTACATCAACGACAAGATAAAGAGTGTTTGCACCTATAAAAACGCCAAGACAAACTGCGAGGTGATCTCACTTGCGACAAACAAAAAGCTAAAGCTAAAACAAATTTTTAAAGATATAAACGACAGCCACCTAAAAGCGATCCTTGCAAATGCTGGCGTGAGCGATAACTTCGTGCTTTCGCCGCTTGGGCTTACATTTTTAAACGAGGAGCAAATCAGCGTGCCACTTGAGGAGCTAAGACCTTACTTTAGCGATGAAGTCGGGCTGTAATGGCTAAAATTTGTGGTATCGACGAGGCTGGACGTGGAGCGCTGGCTGGACCACTAAGCGTGGCTGCTTGCGTGCTAAATAGCGAAATTTCTGGCCTAAACGACTCCAAAAAACTAACCGCAAAAAGGCGCGAAGAGCTCTTTAAAGAGATCACAAAAAGCTCAAATTTTCTCATCGCCTACTTCTCAAACGCCCAGATAGACGAGCTTGGGCTAAGTGAGTGCCTAAGGCGCGCGCTCAAACTTTTCAAGGCGCATTTTGAGGACTTTGAGATCATCTATGATGGAAATTTAGACTACGGCGTTGGCATCACGACGATGATAAAGGCCGACGGCAAGGTCGCTGGGGTAAGTGCTGCTAGCATATTAGCAAAGGTGAGCCGCGACCGCTTGATGAGTGGCTGGGATAAATTTTATCCAGCATACGGCTTTGCAGGGCACAAAGGATATGGCACGAAGTCGCACCTAGATGCGATAGCTAAATTTGGCTACTCAGACTTTCATAGAAAAAGCTTTGTCATAAAGCCAAAACTCACGCAAGGCTCGCTATTTTAGCAACGCATCCTCCATATAAAAAAGCACGCTTGCATCATAAAATTTATAAACTCCGTTTTCTTGCACGATTTCCATAGAGCGCAAAACAAAGACCCTTTTGCCTACTTCAAAGATCAAAAGCTGCTCTTTTAGCCGCTCAAATACCTCTGAGCCAAAGTCGCCATCTGGCTTTAAATTTAGACTTGCGAGCGCCTTTTCTAGGTGTTTTTGCATATTTATGCTAACGCTTTCATGATCTAGCTGTATGACGAGCTCATTGCCATTTGTGCTGCTTGTGATGGGTGTTTTGATAGTCGCATCTTTCACGTTTATAGCGGTGCCACTAAAGTCTATGCTAAATATCTGCCAATTTTTCTGTTCAGCCACCTCAAGACCAGCTATAAATTTTTTATTTTCTAACGCAAATTTATCGCCGTTTTCTACTAAAAAGTCAAATTTATCTTGCAAAAAGTAGAGCTTCTCTTTGTCTATCTTGCTCAAGTCGCTGCTTAGCAAGCCGCTACTATCAAGTAAATTTAGTGCTCTTAGCTCTCTTAATAAAAGCTCTTTTTGAGAATTTAGCACAAGCTGCTTTGTATCAAGGACAAAATGCGTGAAAAATATGCCAAATATCATAAAAAATGCTAGAAATTTATAGGGGAAATTTCTAAGAAATATCATCACAAAATAGCTCAAATTTGCAAATATCACGCAGGCGATGAGATAGATCCTAGGCTCGCTTAGGCCGTACTCGCCGACCCTATGCAAAACGCCCCACCAGAGCAAAATGCTAGGCAAGATGACAAAAAGTGGCAAGAGCTTAAAAATTTGATCATAAATTTGACTTTTGATAAGTAAATTTAGCCCTCTTAAAACAAAGCCAGCTATCAAACAAGCAAGCACGATATAGGCTACTCCGCCTCGTGGCAGCTCAAGCAAAACAAGCCTATAAATGCAGTATAAATTTAAAAGCGCCACATAGATGATGAGCACTGGATTTAGGATGAAATTTATGACAATCTTGATGAAATTTAAGAGTCTATACTCGCTAAATTTGCTCTCAAAAAAGATAAATAGACAAGGCAGACCAAAAGAGGTCAGTGTCAGATAGAGCCTTTGCGTCCTGTGGCTGGTTAGAAGCTCTAAATCAAAAAGGTAGTTAAGCCCTGCACAAATAGCCACAATGCCAAGAAAAAATAGGTGAAAAATGGCAAATGTGATGAGTAAATTTAAAAGTCTTGCTAGGCTCTGGCTTATAAATTTCTCATTATCATTGGCAAAATTTAAAGAAAATAGAAGCACAAAAGCTATGAGATAAAGTGCCACAAGATCGCTGGCGTGACCGCTTAGCTTAAGGTCAAAAAAATAAAGGCTAGCTCCAAATGCCAAAAAGTATAAAGGAAGTAAAATTTGCCTTTTATTTAGGTAGATAGCGACCAAAAATAGCGGCTCAAGTAGCCAAAAACCTCTATACTCATCTACTATCTGGCTTGGGCTAAGAAAAATGGTAGCTAGAGAAAAAACCAAAATAGTAAGAAGCAAAATTTTTTTATCGGCAAATGCGGTTTTTAGCTCAGTGGCGATCTGCAATGTCGTCCTTTAAAGGATGAAATTTAGCCACACTACGTGGCTAAAGAGTGAGGGTTTAGAAATTTGCTAGAGGCGCAAATTTCTAAGTAAATTTAGATTTTTAAAAGCTCGGCTTCTTTCTCTTTTACGAGAGTGTCGATCTTTGCGGTGTAGGTGTCAGTTATCTTTTGAACCTCATCTTGACCTTTTTTGCTCTCGTCTTCAGTTATAGCTTTGTCTTTTTCAAGCTTTTTGACCTCGTCATTTGCGTCTTTTCTTACGTTTCTTATGCTAACTTTAGCCTTTTCGCCCATAGCTTTTGCGTGTTTTGCATTTTCTTGGCGTTGCTCGACGGTCATCGGTGGGAAAAATAGCTTAACGCTCTCGCCGTCGCTGTTTGGATTGACGCCGATATTTGCAGCTTGGATGGCTGATGAGATCGCTTTTATCATGCTCTTTTCCCAAGGCGTGATAGCTATAGTTGAAGCGTCGCTCGTAAGCACGGTGGCTACTTGATTAAGCGGGGTTGGCGAGCCGTAGTAATCAACCATAACGTTATCCACGATGTTGATATTTACTTTGCCAGTTCTTAGCGTTGTAAAATCGCGCTTTAAAGAAGCGATCGCCTTTTCGCAACCCTCTTTTTGGGTATCGTAAATTTTATTTAGCATTGGTGTCCTTTATTAGAAGTTTTGTGCTTCTGTGATGATCTACTTTTAGCGACATTAGCACTTTGCGTTTATCAAGTGGGGGGTTAAATTTACACTCAAAAACGCCATTTGTCATAGGTACTTTTCTAAAGCCGTCAAAGCCAGTCATGAAAAAACTGCCCTCACTTGCGTTTGTGTCGGTCTTGATGATGAGCTTGTCGATCGCATTGTTTTGCGGATAGTCCTCTGGAAATATCCACTGGGCATTTAAAAATTTGCTATTAAAAGTTAGTGCTATCTTTGTGCCATTCATCACTGGTGTTCTGTAAAGATCATAAACGTCGCTTTTATCTGAAACTGCGCCTGAGTTTTGATTTAAAAGTGCTAAAAAGCCAAATTCTTTTGCCAAAGAGACAACTCTACTATCGATCTCGCCGTAAGGGACTGCAAAGTATTTTGGCTTATAACCCATGTGCTTTTCAAAGGTTTCAACGCCCTTTTGAAAGTCCTCTCTTAAGGCCTCATCGCTAAGTCTAGTCATCCTTGGATGAGCGTATGAGTGGTAGCCAATCTCACCGTAAGCTTCTAGCTCTTTTAGCTGATCAAATGTGAGATAGTCGCCATATTTGCCAGCGACTGCTTCGACGTATATCATCATCGCAAATGGGTAGTTATACTCTTTAAAAACTTCAAGCGCCTTGTTATAAAAGCTCTTATAGCCATCATCGATCGTTATAACGATCCAGTTATCAGGGATCGGCTCACCAGCATTTACCGCATCGACAAGCCTTGATAGCTTGACAACTTCGTAGCCGTTATTTTTGAAGTATTCAAACTGAGCTCTTAAATTTTGAATAGAAATATCCGTGCTAGCGTGCCTTGGCTCGTCAAAGCGGTGATAAACTAGAATGTGAGCGTCTGCCAAAGCAAACGTTAGCGTCAAAAGCGACGCTAAAAACGTTTTTATCATTGTTATTTTGCTGGATTTTGTGGTGCGCTAGGAGCTGCTGGCACGTCGTTTGATTTTGGTATGACTAGAGATTTGCTATCGACACTATCAACAATAGAGCGTTTTAGATCTTTGTTGTAAAAATATCCGAGCGCAAGTGTGTTTAGGATAAACAAAACACCTACCACAAAGGTAAATTTAGCTAAAAATCCAGCTGGTCCTTTTGCTCCAAAAAGGCTCTCGTTGCTTCCACTGTATGCTCCAAGACCGATAGATGAGCTCTTTTGGAGTAAAACTGCGATCGTTATAACGACAGCTAGAACAAATTGCAAGATTAAAAATATTAAACTCACGAAATTTCCTTTAAATTTTTTAAATAGTTTGCGATTATACAAGAAAAGATTTAAATTTTTAGTTAAAGTTCTTTTTCAAGCTCATAAAGCTCGTATCTTATGCTTTTAAAAAGCTCGGCTTGATCTAAATTTATAAGCTTAAAGCACTCTTCAAGCACGCGGGCGCTCTCCTGAGCACGCTTGAAATTTGCAGTGATGATCTCATCTAAATTTGACCTTGTCTGCTCGCTTTTTGTGCTGGTTTTTAAAACATCATTTTGCGAATTTCTAAATTTTAAAAATTCTTTTTGTGGGATCTTTGCCTTGTGGCGGAGGGACTTTATCTTATAGGCAAGCTTGGCGTCATCAAAGACATATCTTTTTATATCTTCAACGACGCGAAGCCCTTCTTTTAGCCTATTTAAATTCGCATCTATCACTCGGTAGATGCACTCGTCATTAGTCATTTCTATTAAAAATACCTAAAATTTGTAGTAATGATGTAAATAAATTTACAAAATCAAGATACAAAGCAACTGCGCCCTCAACTGGTGTCTCGTAGTTACCACGGATGATATTTTGTGTATCAAAAAGTATATAAGCACTAAATAAAATCGATGAAATACTTGCGATTACAAGTTGAAACATCGTGCTTTTAACGAAAATGTTGATGATTGCTGCTACAACGATAACTATCAAAGTTATAAATAGCATCTTGCCCATCGTTGTAAAGTCGCGTTTTGTATTCATCGCAAAGACGCTTAATGCACCAAATGCAACTGTTGTCAAACCAAATGCCTGAGCTACGATACTAGCGCCACTTGGCATAGCAAGGATCGCTGAAAGTAGCGGAGTTAGCGTAAGACCACTTACAAATGTAAATGCAAAAAGAAGTATTAAATTTAATCCCTCTTTGCGTTTAGCCGCCATTAGACCAAAAAGCAACACAAACTCTAGTATCACAAGCCCCCAAAACAAAAATCTATTTGCCGCAAAAACGCCAGCAATGCTAATGCCTACATAAGCGCCAGCAGTAGCTGAAAGTAGTGATGCTGCAAAAAGTTGATAAGTTTGTTTTATAAAAGTGCTTAGTGAGCTTTGAGAATACGCAAGCTCTTCTTGATTTTGCTTAGCGTAGTTTCTATCATACAAACTCATTTTTTCTCCTTATGAATTTTTGCGGTGAGTTTAGCCTAAAATAATTAAACAATATATAAAAAGAAGTTTAATAAAAAATATTAGTTTAAAGTCCGTTTTAAAGGGCATTTTTTTGATTAAATAAAAGTTGCTATAATCGCGATAAAAATATAAAAAATGGAGATAAATTTTATGGATGATTCAATACTTGAAGGTGCAGTAAAATTTATGGAAGATGGCTTTTTAGAGCACGAAGAGCTCTTTAAAAGTCTGCAACACAAGCAAGATCCTCACACGCTTTTCATATCTTGCGTGGATTCAAGAGTCGTGCCAAATTTGATAACAAACTGCCTGCCAGGCGAGCTTTTCATGGTGCGTAATATCGCAAACATCGTGCCACCATATAGAGTGAGCGAAGAGTTTTTGGCGACCACTTCAGCGATCGAGTATGCGCTTGAAGTTTTAAATATCAAAAACATCATCATCTGCGGACACTCTGATTGTGGCGGATGTGCGGCACTTTACGCAGATGAAAAGAAGCTAAAAAACACCCCAAACGTTAAAAACTGGATAAAACTGATCGAACCGATCAAGCGAGAAGTGCTTAAATTTACAAGCGACGATCCAGCCAAAATGGCGTGGCTAACCGAGAGGCTAAACGTGATAAACTCGATCGAAAACATAATGACCTATCCAAATGTAAAAGATGAGTATGAAAGCGGCAAGCTTCAAATTTACGGCTGGCACTACATCATAGAAACTGGCGAAATTTTTAGCTACGATTTAAAAGAGGGCACATTTAAGCTTCTAGCGGACAAAAGAGGCGAAAATGCGTAAATTTCTAGCCATTATCCTGCTTTGCTTTACCTTTGCTTTTGCGGCTGAGAGTAACAAAACTCAAGAAGAAGACATAATAAGCATAACAAATCAAATCCAAACCATAAACAGCCAGATAAAAATTTTAAAAGCACAGCAAAAAGATACGAATAACTCAAAGGCTGACAACTCAAATTTAGCCAGCCTTCACAAAAAAAAGAGCGATCTTTTAGAAAAGATACCAAACTATATCATGCAGATCGAATTAACCCAAAGCGATATAAATAAATTTAATCTGCAAAAAGAGGCGCTAGAAAAAAAGGTCGCAAGACTTGAGAAGCAGTCAAACAAAGATGCCTACATCCAAAGTGCTATCGAGCTTGAGAAGATGAAGGTTGATTCTGCTTATTACTCAGCGCTTGTCAGCCTTGAAGAGATCTTTAAAAAGGGTGCTAAGGCAAATTCTATAAAAGATGTGATAGATAATGGACTTTTAAATTTACAGACAAATTCTTATGTGAGCATAAAAGATCTAAAAGACTCACTAAATGACACTTCAGGCTCTTATGACAGCGCCTTTTTTGATCTTGAACTAAAAAAAGAGAGTGAAGAAGAAATTTTAACCTATCTTAAAAATAACGCCGATCTTCTAAGCTCAAGCATGCTCTTGTCTGAGCTAAATTTAGTCGATGCAGTCGAATACATAAACAAAACAACTGACATAAATTCAAGTAAATTTAACATCGGTAAGATCGTTGTTATCGTTGCGATATTTTTATTTTTCGTCTCGCTAACTAGAATTCTAGCCAAACTAACCTACTGGCTAATGTCACTCGTCGCTTCAGGCGAAGGGGTAAAAGAGGCTAAAAATCAGATCGTTGATATCGTGAAAAAGCCGATCTCAGCACTTCTTATCATCTATGCGCTAAATATCTGTATCGGCGTTGGATTTTACCCAGTGCCAGTGCCTCTAACGGTAGCAAATATCTTTTCTATCATATATATAGTCGCATTTTCATGGCTTGTCCTAACCATACTAAATGGCTACGGCATCGCTATAATCGATAAGATCGCGCAAAAAAGCAAGCGTAAAGAGGTGATAAACCTAGCGCTAAAAGTCATCTACGTGATCGTGCTAATTATCACACTTTTACTGATCCTTCAAAAGCTTGGCTTTGATATCTCAGCGCTCATCGCCTCACTTGGTATCGGTGGTCTTGCCGTTGCCTTCGCTGCTAAAGACATCATCGCAAACTTCTTTGCCTCTGTCATGATGCTCTTTGACAACTCATTTTCACAAGGCGACTGGATAGTTTGTGGTGATATCGAGGGCACGGTCGTTGAGATAGGATTTAGAAAAACAACTGTTAGAAGCTTTGATAACGCCCTTATCTTCGTGCCAAACTCAAAGCTAGCTAGCGATCCTGTTAGAAACTGGAGCAGAAGAAAGGTCGGAAGACGCATAAGAATGGTTATTGGCATCGAGTATGGACCAACTACAGAAGAGATCAAAAAATGTGTAAATGACATCAAAAATATGCTGATAAATCACCCTGATATCGCTAAAAGCGAAGATATCGCGGCTAATAAAAGAGGCCTAAAATATAGACAAAACATAGTCTCAGTTGATGACTACGCTGGATATAAGTCAAATTTATTTGTCGTGGTTGATGACTTTGCTGATAGCTCGATAAATATCCTAGTTTATTGCTTTGCAAAAACTATCGTTTGGGGCGATTTTCTAGACGTAAAACAAGATGTAATGCTAAAAATTATGGATATTTTAAAGCAAAATGGTCTAAATTTTGCATTCCCAAGCCAAAGCTTGTATATCGAAAATATCAAAGATAAAATTTAAGGAGAGAAAAATGAGTGATGATTTTGACTACGAAGAGGTAGAAGAAGACTACTCTGAATTTAATGACGAGGATGAGGATAGTAGCGATAGCTATGACTATAACTACGACGAAAATGACTACAACTATGAAGATAGCGATGAGGATGAGGATAGTTACGACTCGTATTAAAATGATCTAAATTAAATTTAATGGATGAAATTAACGGAGAGAATGCTTGGTGCAGGAATTTATAGAGCAAGATAGCTATAAGGCTATCGATGACATTTACAAAACGATATTAAACGTAGCGATAGTAAGTAATTTAATTGCTATTTTAGTATTTGGTTTTTTTGGTGAAAGCCTATTGATTGTTTTTATATGTCTCTTGTTTTTTTGCATAAATATACCACTAAGGCTAAAATTTGACGTTAAAAAAAGGCATCTAATATCAGCCCTTTTCCATATAAATACAACTGCTCTTGTTATTGCTGGAGTTATTAATATGGGCTGGGGCTGTGGTATTTGGATAACTCTACTTGGAGTAGTTTTTATAAATTACTTTCTATCATTTAAACAAAAAATTATTATCTATATAGTTAGTTTAGTTGAATTGTTTGTGCTTATATGGCTATATTTTTCATATAAAGATAGTCAAACTATAGCATCAGATACTTTATTAAAGACAGTTACATTTTTAAGCATCTGCTTTACTTATTATATAGTTATAAGATTATCTTCCTTTGCTGATGCTATCACATCTAGCAACTATATACAAATTACAAATGAAAAAATAAATATAGAAGAAAATGCAAAATATGACTTTCTAACTGGTCTTTTAAATAGACGCTCAATAGAAAAGATACTAAAATACGAACTCAATGAGCTCATAGATAAGTATAATGACACAAATTTAATTATTATGCTTGGTGATATAGACAATTTTAAACAAATAAACGATACGTATGGTCATAGTGTAGGAGATGAAATTTTAAAAAATATAGCAAAAGCTCTGAAAGATACTTTTAGAGAAAATGACTATGTCTGTCGTTGGGGTGGCGAAGAATTTTTAGCTATATTACCCAATGTTAAAACGAATGATGTAAAAAAAATAGAAAATAGACTTAATGCGAGGATAGCTAAAGTAAAGCTCCCCAACCAAAGCGTTGTAACTATGACTTTTGGCCTTGTTCTTTGTGCAAATGGAGTTAATATTGATATAAAAACTGTGATAGATATAGCAGACAAAAAACTCTATAATGGTAAAAAGAATGGTAAAGATCGCATAGAATATGCCATTTTAAAAAAGGGATATACACACTATGACAATGCCTAAACTTTCGCTTTATACATCGCTAAAGATCATTATTTTCTCAGTTTTTATAGTACATCTTTTTTACCTAATTATATTCTTCTTGTTTAGGCAAGAAATTTTAGCTGTAGCAAACATCCTTTCAGTTAGCATATATCTTTTTACTTTAAAACTACTTTTTGACAGCGATGAGAACAGCAAAATTGCAATGGTCATATTACAAGTAGAAATTTTACTTCACGCATCACTTTGTTTATATATCCTTGGATGGGGATATGGCTTTGAAATATTGTTCTTAACATCGATGGTTAGTCTCTTCTTCATATCCATTAGCTTTAAGTTTTTAAATAAAGCTATATCAATACTTCATATAGTGCTGCTTATATTTTTCTTTTTTACACTTGATACACATAGCAATAATAACGGATTTTATAAAGAAACGTTATTTGTATTTAATCTAACAATATCTTGCATATTTACTATTATTACTTCATTTTTATTAGAAAGTTCAAATTTATTTATATTTTTAAGCATTTTGGAAGAAAAAGAAATGGCTAAAAATATCCTAAATCACGATCCGCTAACTGGTCTTTTAAATCGCGCTTCGATGCAGCAAATTTTAAACCAAAAAGAACTTTATAAAAATAAAGATTTTGCAATTGTTATGTGTGATATAGATAATTTTAAAAAAATAAACGATACTTATGGACACGGCGCAGGAGATGCTGTTTTAAAAAGTTTATCAGGCATATTTAAAAGCACCTTTAGAGATGAAGATAGAGTGGCTAGATTTGGTGGCGAAGAATTTTTAGCTGTTGTTACAGGTATCAAAAAAGATGCTGCTGTAAACGTAGTAGAGCGTGTAAGAGAGACTCTTAATAAAAACATAGTTGAGTTTGAAAATATAAAAATAAATGCAACTATGACATTTGGAGTTGTTGCACATGATGGCACAGGTGAGTTTAGTATAGAAAAAATGATCAAGCAAGCTGACGAGTTACTTTATGCCGGTAAGCGAAATGGTAAAAATATCGTGATGAGTGCGGATTACGATCCAAAAGGATAAATTTAGAGGCCTAAGCCTCTAAATTTTAATGTCCATACATTATGTTTGGTAGCCAAAGTGAAATTTGCGGTATATAAGTAACCAAGATAAGGCCAAAGAACAAGGTTAGCGTCCATGGCAAGCATGCCATGATAACCTCTTTTAAGTTCATATTTGTAAGACCGCTTGCGACAAATAAATTTAGTCCAACAGGCGGGGTCACCATACCTATCTCCATATTTACAACCAAGATGATACCAAAGTGAATAGGATCGACGCCTAGTTGCGTAGCTATCGGAAGCAAGAGCGGCACCATGATCATGATAACGCTTGAAGGCTCCATAAACTGACCCATGATAAAGAGCAAGATATTTACAAATATCAAGAACCCTATCATTCCGATATTTGCATCAAGTATCATCGAAGCGATCGCTTGTGGGATCTGCTCGCTAGTTAGCAAATATGCAAAAACAACGGCATTTGCGATGATGAAAAATATCATAGCTGTTGTAAGGGCTGAGTCTAGGCAGATGTCCCAAAGATCTTTTATCTTTATATCTCTATAGATAAAAAGTGAGATAAATAACGCATAAACAGCACTTGCCGCAGCTGCTTCAGTCGGAGTGAATATACCTCCATAAATTCCGCCAATAACCACAACGACGATCAAAAGAGCCCAAAATGCTTTTGCAAATTTCTGCACTCTTACTTTAAATGGCTCAGCCTTAGTCGCTTTGAAACCAAGCTTTTTTGCGCCAACATAAGTTTGAACTAACATAAAAGCTCCAAGCATAAGACCAGGCACGACGCCCGCCATAAAGAGCTTGCCGATACTAACCTCAGCAGTTACGCCATAAACTATCATAACAACTGAAGGTGGGATCAAAATTCCAAGCGAGCCAGCCGTAGTTATGCCGCCCACTGCGTACTCTTTTGGATAGCCAGCCTCTTTTATCGCTGCAAACATAATTGAGCCAATAGCCACAACCGTCGCAGGCGAGCTTCCAGAGACGGCCGCAAAGATGATGCAGGCAAATATCGCACTCATAGGCAAGCCACCTGGCAAGTGTCCGACCATAGACTTTGCAAAGTCGATGATACGCCTTGCTGAGCCGCCTTTGCTTAGTAAATTTCCAGCCAAGATAAACATCGGTATCGCCATTAGCGAAAATTTATTGATACCATCAAAAATTAGCTGCGGAATCGTAGCGATGTCGATATCTGTAAAAAATATCATCGTTAAAACGGTGCTTGTGCCTAGCGAAACCGCGACTGGCACGCCTATTAGCATCAGTGCAAAAAGCAGGATAAATAAAAATGCTATTGTCATCTTTTTTCTCCTTAGTCTTTGACTACGCTACCATGAGCTAGCTCGTGCGCTTCGTTGCTTACGACCTTTGCTGCTGGAGTTAGAGCTACTTTGATAGCTTTTTCAGCCGAGCGGTAGCTAGCTGTGACAAAGGCTATTGGAAGCACCAGCATAGGGACCCATTGAGGTATGCCAAGGTCTATTATCATCTGCTCGATCTCGTGCAAAATTTTAAGATAATCCACCGAATAAACCGCGATAAATATCAAAAAGACAGTCGTTAAGATGTGCGAAAAGAGCAGGCACGCTTTCGCGAGCGCTGGTGGAAATTTCTCCACTAAGATAGTTACGCTCACGTGGATGCCCTTGTTAAAGCCGTATGCTGCGGCAAAAAACGCCGACCAAATAAATAAGTAGTTTGATAGCTCGCTCGCCCATGACCAGCTTTTGTCAAAAAAGTATCTAGCCACGACGTTAGCAAAGGCTAGTAGCGTTCCACTAGCTAGCCCTAAAACGGCGATAGTCTTATTGAGCGAGACTATCAATATATCAAGAGCGTTAATGAAATTCTTCTTCATTATTTTGTCTCGATTGTTTTTTCTATAAGCTCTTTGCCGATGACGTCGTAAAATTTAGGATAGATAGCCTGCATAGTCTTCTCCCACTCAGCTTTTTGTGCGTCATCGATCTTGAAAATTTCTAGCTTTTTAGTCTCTGCTATATATTTTTCAAGCTCGGCTATGACGTGAGCGTCCTCTTTAGCTGTCTCTTCTCTCTCGTAAGCTGTAGCTTCGCTTAGAGCTTGTTTTACATTTGCTTTTAGATCATCTGGTAACTTGCTCCAAAATTTATCACTCATAACGACTAGATAGCCTAGATATCCGTGGTGTGAAAGTGTAAGAGAGCTTTGAACCTCGTGAAATTTAGAGTTATAGAAATTTGATAGTGGGTTTTCAGTCGCATCAACTACGCCTTGTTGAAGTGCAGAATAAACCTCTGAAAATGGCAGAACTTGCGGGTTGCCACCGATCGCTTTGATCTGCTCTTCAAGCACTTTTGAGCTTTGGATTCTAAATTTTTGTCCTTTTGCATCTTCTGGCACAAGGATCGGTTTTTTGCTTGAGCTAAAGTGCTTAAATCCAGCATCCCAGTAATCAAGCGCTACAAAGCCTTTTTTAGTCACAAGGCCTTTTAGCTCCTCGCCAACTGCGCCATCTTGAACCTTGTGAAGGTGATCTGCATCTTTAAAGATGAAAGGCAGGTCAAATAGCTGAAACTGCGGCACGATAGGTGTAAATTTAGAAAAACTAGGAGCTGCCATTTGAACGTTACCAAGTTTTAACGCGCCAAAAACTCTGTCATCATCAAGTAGCTGAGCTGATGGGAAGACTTGAACTTTTATCTTGCCGCCACTTAGCTCTTCAGCACGCTTTGCAAAAAAGTCAGCTGCCTTGCCCTTTGGCGTAGAAGCTGCGACAACGTGAGCAAATTTGATCGTATAGACCTTATCAGCACCAAATGCTAAGCCACTGATGGCACATGTAAAAAGTAAAGCTTGTAAGAATTTCATCTTTCATCCTTTGTAATAGTTTTGATAGGTACATTATAAATTTCAAAAATAAAAATTTAGAAATTTTGTTTCATAAATTCACATATCTTTATTTTTATATGTGTATTTTTGTAACATTTTTGACCTAAAATGGATAGTTTTTGCTTTGTAAATTTAACGTAAAAATTTATTTATCATTTTTATAGTCTATTTTTGTTACGTTTCTACACATATTTTTATATTATTTTTTACATTTAGAGAAATTTAAATTTACTTTTCTTGCTTTTGCAAAGCCAAATTTGCTCTTTTAGGATATAAATTTTCACTCTTTAACCATAAATTTTTAAAGTAAATTCACTCATCTTTTAAAAATAAAAAAATTAGCTTTTATAAAAACGCCCTATTTTTAGGATAAATCTTAAAAGATTTTGTTTGTTAATTTTTTGTGGCTATAATGCGAAATAACAAATTTTATTATTAAGGAATTATTATGTTTGAATTAAGAAAACTTCCGTTTGACGCAAACCACAACGCAGTAGTAAGTGCTAAAACCTGTGAATACCACTACGGCAAGCACCACGCAACCTATGTTGCAAATCTAAACAATCTCATAAAAGATACAAAATTTGCTAACGCATCATTTTATGAAATTCTAAAAAATAGCGAAGGCGGTCTTTACAACAACGTCGCTCAAGTCTATAACCACGACTTTTACTGGGACTGCATCGCTAAAAAAAGCGAGATGTCAAGCGAGCTAAAAGCTGCGATCGAGGCAAATTTCGCGAACTTCAAAGAGGAGTTTTTAAAGGCAGCTACAACGCTTTTTGGCTCAGGCTGGGCGTGGCTTGTATTTGACCCAAGCAGCAAAAAACTAGAGATCGTGCAAACTAGCAACGCAAAAACTCCAGTGAGCGATGGCAAAGTGCCACTTCTAGTCGTTGATGTTTGGGAGCACGCTTACTACATCGACAACTTTAACGCTCGTCCAAAATACCTAGAGACATTTTACGAGAACATAAACTGGGAATTTGTAAGCCAAGCTTACGAGTGGGCGCAAAAAGAGGGTCTTGGCTCAGTTGAGTTTTACACAAAAGAGCTACATAAATAATATCTGGCGGGAGCTCCCCGCCTTTAAATTTCTGCTTTTATTCAAATTTAACTATCAAATTTATCATTTAAAAGAGCGCAAATTCTTCTTTTGACAAATGACCTTTTTAGAAATTTAAAGCCAGCATGAGCTAGCTCATCTTTAAATTTCTATTTTCTAAATTTTAAAATTATCAATTTTTTCAGCAAAATCACTTTTTGAAAGATAATACGAACGGCTTAAAATCTCGTTTTACCAAGTGAGTTTTCTTAAATTTAAAGCTGGCGCAAGATATCTCACTTTCAAATTTCTATTTTTCAAATTGAATTGCTAAATTTAGTAAGCAATAGGCGCGATGATTATAGCTTTGAAATAACATAAAATACTCGTTTTAGCTACCGCCATATTTTGATGCGGTGGCTTTTACTTTAAATTTAGCGCTATAAAACAACTTCACGCCTTTAAATTTATGAGTAAAACTTACTTTGATATTTAAGAAATGGGGGCAGTATTTGTTACTTCAAAATGCCCCTAGTAGCTATTTTGTATCAAGCAAGGACGGCTTAAATTTCAAAGCCACCCAGCCAAAATTTTATCTCTTTGAAGTGTATAAATTTACCCCATTTTGCAAGCGCTTTAGCCCTTCAAGCACCCTTTCGCGCTGCGTTGCGATATTCATACGAAGGAAAAATCTATCCCCCCTGTATGCGTTGCCGTCATTTAGCCAAAGTCCAGCTTTATCACGCAAGAAATTCATAAACTCACTCGAATCCTCGCAAAACGCACTGCAGTCAAGCCACAAAAGATAGGTCGCACTCGATGGCAAGAGCTTCACTGGCAAGCCTTGCTCTTTTATGAAGTTTGCGACGACCTTTTTGTTTTCAAAAAGATACTCTCTAAGCTCATCAAGCCACGCTTCACCCTCGTTAAATGCGGCGATTGCGGCGATGATCGCAAAGGCATTTGCCTCGCCGACCTCATCGTAGTTGATGGCGGCATTTAGCCTTGCTCTGATCTTTTCGTTTGGCGTGACGCCGGCTGAGCTTTGAAGGCCAGCTATATTAAAGGCCTTTGTAGGCGAGATGCACGTGATGGAGTTGTTTTTGCACTCCTCGCTAACGCTGATAAATGGCACGTAGTTTAGCCCAGGATCAGTTATGTCGCAGTGAATTTCATCGCTGATAACCAAAACATCGTGCTTATAGCAAAGCTCGCCTATCTTTTTAAGCGTCTCTTTGTCCCAAATTTTGCCTATTGGATTGTGAGGATTGCATAGAAGCATCATGGTAGTTAGTGGCTGAGCTAGCTTTGCTTCAAGGTCCTCAAAGTCGATCTCGTAAGAGCCATTTTTATAGACTAGGTCGTTTGATAAAATTTCACGTCCGTTGTTTTTGATGCAGTTAAAAAAGACGTGATAGACAGGCGCTTGCACTAAAATTTGATCTCCTGGGCTGCTAAATCTCCTAATAGCAGTCGAGATAGCTGGTATGACGCCAGTGCAAAAGCACATCCACTCGTTCTCTAAGCTCACATTGTGACGTCTTTGCCACCAGCTCTTTATCGCTTCGTTCCACTCTTTTGGGATGAAAGAGTAGCCAAAGACGCCGTTATCAAGGCGCTTTTGCAAGACGCTTAAGATCTCAGGTGCGGCCTTAAAGTCCATGTCTGCAACCCACATCGGCAAAACATCGCTCTTCATACGCCATTTTGATGAGTTTGTGCCTTCTCTGCTTACTAATGTGTCAAAATCGTACTTCATAGCTTTTCCTTAAATAAAATTTTAAATCAATTATAACCCAAAAGATACTAAGATGATTTAAAAATTTAATACCAAAAAAGGAAAAATGATGAAACTAGCTCAGGCTCTCATACTAAGGGCTGACACGCAAAAGCGCATCGAACAGCTAAAAGTTAGACTACTTAGCAACGCAAAAACACAAGAAAACGAAAGTCCAAGCGAGGATCCAAAGCTGCTTTTAAAAGAGCTTGACAAGCTAACAAGTGAGCTTTTCACGCTCATTTGCTCCATAAATTTAACAAACTCAAGTGCAAAATTTGATGGCATGAGCCTCACTGAGATGATCGCTAAAAAAGACGCTCTTAGCCTAAAAGCAAACGTGCTTAGAGAGTTTGCCACGAGTGCTAGTCAAAAGGTCGATCTTTACTCAAACAGCGAGATCAAAATTTTAAGCACAGTCGATGTGAGCGCACTTCAAAAGCAAGTAGATGCGCTTTCAAAAGAGATCAGAGAGCTTGAGATGAAGCTTCAGGAGGCAAACTGGTCGGTTGATCTAGTAGAGTAAAATTTATGGTAAAAATTTAGCCAAAAGCGAGTAAAAAACAAAACACTAGGGCTTGCGAAGACCAGGCAAAAGCTTAAATTTAGTCTTAGCAATCTTACAAATGCAAATTTAAAACGCACTTTTACTACCACTTACTGGTTTGGCTATATTTTGGGTGGGTTTGGGGAAAATTAATCTTTATCATGTAAAATTTCGTAAATTTTTAAAAAGGAAATTTATGAAACTAGACACTCTCATCGTAAAAGGCATCGAAGCTAAAAACAACCCAAACAAAGCGGTCGTTCCGCCTGTATTTTTAGCTAGCACCTTCGTACAAGATGACCTTGAAAATTTTCAAGAATTTGCCTACTCACGCGGCAACAACCCTACAAAAAAGGCATTTGATGATATCTTTGCTAAAGTTGAAGGTAGCAAATACGCATTTAGCTTTGCTTCAGGCATGGCAGCAACAGCAGCCGCACTTAGCCTTATAAAAACAGGGCAAAAAGTCCTGCTAAATAGCAACGTCTATGGCGGCACATATAGATATGTCACGACCGTTTTTGAAAGCCACGGCATAAAGAGCGAATTTATAGATGATCTAAATTTTTTAAGCGAAGATGACATAAGTGAGGATGTGGCAGCTATCTTCATCGAAACTCCCTCAAACCCTCTTTTAAGAGTGACTGATATCGCTAGAATTTCAAAGATCGCTCACAAAAAGGGCGCTCTAGTCATCGTGGATAACACATTTTTGACGCCTTACTATCAAAAAGTGCTTGAGCACGGAGCTGACATCGTGGTATATAGCGCTACAAAGTATATCGGCGGACACGCTGACGTGATCGCTGGCATCGTCACGCTAAACGACGATGCTTTGGCCGAAAAGATCAAATTTGCCAAAAACACGCTTGGTGGCATCATCAGCCCAATGGACGCATACTACCTAATACGTGGGCTTAAAACGCTTAGCGTTAGGTTTGATAGACAAACGCAAAACACACATAAAATCATCAAATTTTTAGAGAATAATGACGCCGTTAGCGTGGTGCATTTCCCTGGCTCATACAGCGAGCAAGAGGCAAAGATGCAAGCAGCTCAAGCAAGCGATATCGGCGCTCTTATCTCATTTGAGCTTGATGAAAAATATGATGTAAATAAATTTGTAAAAGCGCTAGAGATTTTTGATCTAGCAGTGAGCCTTGGTGGCGTAGAGAGCCTTATCTGCAGGTCTGCTACGATGACGCACGAGGCATATCCAAAAGAGTTGCTAGACAAGATCGGCATAAAGCAAAATTTGCTTCGCCTAGCCATCGGCATCGAAAACGTCGATGATCTAATAGCCGACCTTGATCAAGCATTTAAAAAAGCTAAAAAATAAGGAGAAATCATGGCAACTACAAAATTTAAAGGTAGTGAGGTAAATTTAAGCGGAAACGAGCTATTTGTCGGCTCTTATGCGCCTGAAGCCAGAGTCGTAGCGCAAGATCTTAGCGAATTTAGCGTGGGTGGAAACAACGGCATAGAAGTGCTTGTCTGCTTGCCTTCACTTGATACTGGCGTTTGTGCGGCAGAAGCACGTAAATTTAACGAAAAAGTGGCTGGAAAACACGGCGTAAAACTTAGCATCATCTCAAATGACCTGCCATTTGCGATGGGGAGATTTTGCACGACTGAGGGCATAGCAAACCTGCGCGTGGGAAGCGATTTTAGATACGGCGAATTTGCCCAAAACTACGGCATGTTAATGAGTGATGGAGCGCTAAAAGGCTTGCTTGCAAGAGCAGTCTTTGTCATCAAAGATGGCGTCATCATCCACAAGCAAATCGTCCCTGAAGTGACCCAGGAGCCAAACTACGACGCAGTTTTTGACGCGATAAAACAAAGCGGCGGATGTGGTTGTGGTTGTGGCTGCCATTAAAATTTACTATGCAAATAGCCCAGCTATGATGGCAAAGAGCTGACTGCCAGTCACCACTAGCTCGCCAACCTCTTTTACATCTCTTAAAACTAGCCTTATAGAGGCTAGTTTTAGGCTTGATTTTTCTTTTATTTGTTCGCTTTTCTTTGGCAAGTCTTGCGTGATGCTTGCGTGATGCTTGCGTATTTTTTGATAACATCGATCACCTGTTTTATCTCATCTGGCAAATTTTCATCCAAATTTTTAGGCAGTGAGATGTATAAATTTTCACGGCTTCTAGTTAGTAAGGCGTAAATTTTTCTATAAAAAAGCACCCTTTCATTTTTATATATGGTCTGCAAAAACGACAAAAAGTTGTGGATGATGACATTTTGCGATTCAAGGCCTTTAATAGACTGCATCGTCAAAACCTCTATATTTTTACCCTCTGGCAAGACGCTCTCTTTTATGGCATTTACAGCAATCTTGCTGTTACTTAAAACGACGCTTGTTTCGCCATTTTGTAAGGCACATTTATTGCCTTTTGCTCTTTAGTGTCAAGGTAACTTTTGTATATTTTCATCCAAGCGTTAAATTTACTTTGTTCTCACACTTTTTTGAGATTAAAATTCTGCTATTTTTAGCTTTTCCAAGAACACAGTTTTTGCCACAATTTAACATAGATCATGTTTATATTGAGTTATATTGAACCCAAATTCTAAAAAATTAAAATTAAAAAGTGATTTGAAATTTGAAGTGGCCGGGAGATAGGGATTCGAACCCCAGGAGGCTTTCACACCTCAACGGTTTTCAAGACCGCCGCTTTCGACCGCTCAGCCATCTCCCGATTAAAGATTTGTGATTATAGCCAACTTTGCTTAAAATTTGCTATAACCACTAAGAATTATTCTGTTTTTTCTTTGACGTAACTAGCGCCGCTATTAACCTTTTCTTTAGTCCATTCTTTAGCATTATGCGTATCTTCTTTTACGCCGTGCCAAGTGTTTGAACAACCTACCGCAAAAAATGCCATGCATACTATTAAAAGCAATTTTTTCATCGTTATCCCTTTATGTAGTTATTTTTGAAGTTGGAGGCGACACCCGGATTCGAACCGGGGATCAAAGCTTTGCAGGCTCATGCCTTACCACTTGGCCATGTCGCCGTTTTGGTGGTGCCCGAGACCGGACTTGAACCGGTACGGTAAAAACTACCGAGGGATTTTAAGTCCCTTGCGTCTACCATTCCGCCACTCGGGCAAATTTAATGGAGCGGGAAACGAGATTCGAACTCGCGACCCCAACCTTGGCAAGGTTGTGCTCTACCCCTGAGCTATTCCCGCATTAAAAATTGCAATGTTACCCAAAAGTTGCTTAAAAATTTATTTTGCAAAATGTAAATTTCAAAATATTGTAAGGCATAAAAAGATAAAATACCAAATCTTTTTTGGGGTTATAGCTCAGCTGGGAGAGCGCTTGAATGGCATTCAAGAGGTCGGCGGTTCGATCCCGCTTAACTCCACCATGTTTTACTCTCTTTTTTTGCTAACAAATATTTTCACGTTTTTCATGAAATTTTATGTCAAATATATGTAAAAATTTAGAATTCTTTCGCTACATTAACAAAATGTATAATTTAAAACAATATGTAAATGAAATTTTAAAAAATCACCATGACGAGCGTGTATTTAGCTTTGAATTTGATGGGCAAAAATTTTGGTTAAAACGCATTGAAAAGAGCATCGAAGGCAGCTTTTTAACTAAAATTTTTAAACCAAATCCTTATAAGTCATTTGCTGCTGAGATTAAAAAGCTTGAAATTTTAAACGAAGCAAATGCTCCTGCGCCAAAACTAGTGCTAAAAAGTGATGAATTTTTCGTTATAGAAGATGTTGGCGAGCCAGTTGCTAGGCTATTTAAATATAGCACCGATGAAAATTTTAAGCATGAAATTTTACTAAAAGCAGCCCGCGCATTAGCTGGACTTCACGCGCTAAATTTCGCACACGGACGCCCAGCACTTAGGGATATCGCCATAAAAAATGACGAGATAAAATTTCTAGATTTTGAGTCAAAATTTTTTAGCGATGATCTAGAGCTTAGAAAGTGCCGTGACCTGCTAGTTTTCATCCACGAGCTCTACCGACAAAAAATTTCAAACGAGCTTGTAAAGGAGGCGATTGATGAGTACATTAAGGCTAATGGCAGCGAAATTTACGAGCACTCTTTGCGCTTAATAGTGAAATTTAAACCACTTTACTACCTGCTAAGGCCGTTTAAATTTTTAGACAAAAAAGATCTAAATGCGGCTATTTCAACATTTGATCTACTTTTGCCAGCCGCAAAATCAAAAATCACATCAAGATAACTAAAAAATAATCTTCTAAATTTTATCTCTGCTTAACAAAAAATAAATTAATATTCGTTATTAAAATCTAAAAGGAGATATATGCTTTTCAAGCGTAACAAAATCATTTTCAACATCCATCTAATAATCGGTCTAATAGCGACTATACCGCTACTTATCATGACACTTGCGGCGCCATTTGCCTCTTATAGAGAGGAGATCAAGTCTGCGATAAATGAAAAATATATAAATTTAACGCCTAGCGAAAAGCCAAATTTAAGCTTAAGCGAGATCCTCGCCAAAGCAAAAAGCGAGATCAAATTTGACACGCTTGAAAACGTGCAAATCGGCGGCGAAAACAAAGCTTATAGCATCAGCGTCACCAAAGACAAAAAACTCCGAAATTTCTTTGTCGATCCCCGCACCGGCGAGGTGATCAGCGAGGACTGGGGCGAGAAAACTCGCATGATAATACTAAGCCTACATAGAAATTTAGGCCTTGCCCTGCTTGATAGCAAAGTCCCAGCCAACATCGGCAAGCAAATAGTTGCCATTAGCTCCATCATCATGGTGCTTCTTGCCATCAGCGGCCTCATCCTCTATGCCCCAGCGATCAAGCGAAATTTGCTAAATTCGCTCAAAATCAAGCCAAGTGCAAAGGGCTACGCCTGCTTTTACAACCTCCACACGAGCCTTGGCACATACGTGGCGATCCTGCTTGTCGTGATGTCGCTAACTGGCCTTTACTGGTCTTATGGCTGGGTCAGAAGCGGTGTAAATAGCATATTTTTCGACTTAAAACCAAGCCAGGCGCAAAGGGCAATGCCTCAAAGAAATTTGACTCCGATAAGCGATGATAAATTTAAAGAGATCGAGGCTGCGGAGCAAATTTTTAAAGACAATGTCACACTAGAGCTAAAATCACTCACGATAAATGTGCCTGAAAACAACCAAAGCACCTACACCATAAACTACGAAACTAGCGAGAGCCAAGTGGGCAAACTAAAACTTGACGCGAGCGCTGGTAAGATCAAAGAAAACAAGCTTGTTAGCAAGGCTGAAAGTATCCCAGAGGCAAAAAAGGCTGGCCGCAAGGTGCTTAGCCTGCACACTGGAGAGATGTTTGGCGAGGTCGGTCAGATCGTCTTTGCCATCTCTTGCGTGATCGCCGTTTTACTAATAATAACTGGCTTTTTGATGACCATAAAAAGGAGCAAAGCCATCTAAATAAAAGTAAATTTTTACCTTGCTTTGGGTAAGATTTTAAGAAATTTTTACCACAAACAAGAGAGAAATTTATGAACAGAAAACGCATCTACAACCCAAGTTCAAATGAAAATTTGACTGACAGAAGAGTCTTTAACGGCAACCCACACGGCATTTTAAATTTCACCAAGGCAAAATACGAGTGGGCGTTAAAGCTTTGGGACCTCATGGAGGCAAACACCTGGTTTCCAAAAGAGGTCGACACCACCGACGACGTGCGCGACTACGCCTACAACCTCACAGAGGCTGAAAAACGCATGTACGACCTAGTCTGGAGCCAGCTCATCTCGATGGATAGCTTCCAGACAAACAACCTAGCTGACAACATCAACCCTTACATCACCGCACCAGAGATCAACGCCGTGCTAAGCCGCCAAGCCTACGAAGAGGCGAACCACAGCAAGTCTTACGCTGTCATGGTCGAAGCGATCTGCGACAACACCGACCTCATCTACGAGATGGAGAAGCACGACGACGTCTTGCGCGAGAAAAACGACTACATCTCAAGCGTCTATGAGGAGCTTGCAGGCGAAGTGACTGACGAGAAGCTGCTTCTTGCGATGGTTGCGAACCAAATTTTAGAGGGCATCTACTTTTACAGCGGCTTTACAGCGATCTACGCTCTAGCTCGCGCTGGCAAGATGCTGGGCTCAGCACAGATGATACGCTTCATCCAACGCGACGAGATCACGCACCTGCTTTTGTTTCAAAACATGATAAATTCAGTCCGCAAAGAGAGGCCTGATCTTTTCACAACTGAAACTGAGGCAAAAATTTATGATATGTTTGAAAAAGCTGGAAATTTAGAGATCAAATGGGGCAAATACATCACCCAAAACCAAATAATGGGCTTTACTGATGATATCATCGAGCAGTACATCCACTATCTCATAGATCAACGTCTAGTTGCGATCGGCCTAAAACGCAAATACAACGTTGCTCATCCGATCAAATGGGTCGATGACTTTGCGAAATTTAACGACCAAAAGTCAAATTTCTTTGAAGCAAAGGTGACGAACTATAGCAAGGGAAGTATCAGCTTTGATGACTTTTAAAAATGGCATCTTAGCCCTTGCCTGCGTACTTTTTGTGGGGTGTGCGAGTAGTAGCAATGAAAGAGCTATTAGCATAGCAAATAAGGATTTATTAAACAGCTTTAACCCTTACATACTTGCAAAAACAAACGAAACTAAAGATGCCGTCACCTACCAAAGCATGCCAGCTGGCGATGTTTGGCCAAGTATAGCGCCTATTGGCTCTGCACTTGTTGTTGATGTTTTTAAAGAGATAAATAAGGCGTGTAACTTCAAATATAGCGACCTAAAAGAGACTAGGATGGTATATTTTGACGATAAAACCTCGTTTTCTTATGAGGTCTGGGTCTTTAACGACCCGCTTTCAGGGCGTGATGATAAGATCACAGCCATAACTGTTTTGCTAAAGCCAACGCCTGATATCGGCGGCACGGATATGGATTTTAGGATACCTGCAGATTGTCATGCGCCAAAGCAAACTACATTTGTATTTGGAAAATAAATGAGCGAAAATTTAAACCTAATAAGCCTAACTTTAAAGGCAAAAAATACTACCGAGCGACTAGAAGAGCTTGCAAATTTAGTTGAGGCTGCACCTGAAAACTCTCTCCTGCTTGCAAGTGAGCTTTGCATAAGCGGCTACGACTTTGATGGCTTTTTTGCTGGGGCGAACAAAGCGATGCTTGGTGGCATGATAGGCAGCTTTGATGCGATGCTGATTGAGCGCTTGCAAGAGGCGCTTAGCCCAGATAAATTTCTTGGTTTTACGCACCTTAGCAGCCTAAACAAAAGCGCAGGGCTAGCTCAAATTTCAAATCTAAATCCGCACCAACCAAAAATTTATAACGAATTTTTACTTCTTAACTCAAACAACGTCTTTCATTCGCAGTTTAAGGCCGAGCTTTTTAGGCCAAATTTAGAGCATGAGATCTTTGCAGCTGGCGAGGTGAGCGATATAAGTGCATTTACATTTAAAGGGCTAAAGCTTGGCGTGCTCATATGCTTTGAGCTGCGTGATAGCAGGCTTTGGGCAAAGCTAAAGGGGTGCGACATCATCATGGTGCCAGCCATGTGGGGCAAGGCCAGAGAGAACGCCTACCTTAGCCTTTGCAAGGCGCTTGCGATCGCAAACAACTGCTACGTCATGATCTCAAGCTCGCTTGATCTCGAAGTTTCGGGCGTGTTTTTACCAAGCGGTGAGTTTGCAAAAGAAGTTAAATTTGATCCAAGCCTGATCCTTGAAATTAAACTAAATTTAGGACTTTAACTATTTTTTGGCAATACCCAGCCATCCACTCTCCACTCTGCATACAGAATCCTTAAGCCAAAAAATTACACCAAATATAGTTGCCATGGCGGCAGCATTAGCAGCCCTTTGTCTTTTTTGATATGTAATCTTTCTCTCATATTTTTTTCTTTTTCCAGCTCCACTAAATGCCATAATTACCAGTATTACAAAAATAAAGATATAAGTTAAAAGCATTTGAACAATCCATGCCAAAAAGGCGTTTTTTAAGCTATTATTACTTTTAAAACATATATAAAATTGCCATATAGCTACCAAAAAATGAATAAAAAGTAAAATAGTAACAGTTTTTTCTGTTTTGTCAGAAAAAAGATAATATGTAAGTCCTAATGTACTTATTCCAAATGCCATGCTAAAATCAATATATGAATAAAATATAGTTATTTCATTACTTTTATGGCGCTTTATTGCGCAATAAATTACGCCAATTATAAAAATTATACCTATAACACTCATAATAATATCCGAGGTTTTCACGTTTTTCCTTATATCATTTAAAATTGGTTTGATTTTATAACTATCCCACTTATATTAAGTTTATTTGATGTAATTTGATGTAAAACGTATTTAAAAAGGATATTATTCGACCGCTCGTAAAAATCGAAATACACCACCATGACCTACGATCGGCGATATATTCGCACTTGCGATCGCAAATAACTGCTACGTCATGATCTCAAGCTCGCTTGATCTTGAGCTCGCTGGGGTCTTTTTGCCAGATGGCACGCTGGAGAAAAGCGCAGTTTTTGACGCAAATTTGATCACACAGATAAAGAAAAATTTAGGGCTTTTATAAATTTTAAGATAAGCTTTAAATCGTATAATAACGATTTAAAATTTGTTTAGGATAGAAATTTTGACCCAATTAGAAGCGATAAAATGCCAAAATTTAGCTAGCGACATAGCCGATGAGATCACGCTAAGTCCGCTTTTGTTTGACGCGATATCAACGACCGAGCGCGAAATTTTCGTGCCTATCCCGGCACATGCTTACAAGCTTGACGCGCAGCCGATACTGGGTAATCAGTGGATCAGCTCGCCGCTAACGGTGGCAAAGATGACGATGGCGCTAGAGTGCGAAAATGTGGATAATATCCTAGAAATAGGCTGTGGCAGCGGCTATCAAGCAGCGATACTAAGCAAGCTCGCGCATAGAATTTTTAGCGTTGAGCGCATAGAAAAGCTAGCCATGGAGGCCAAAAAACGCTTCGAGGCGCTAAAGATCAAAAACGTGCACGTAAGATATGATGATGGCAACAACGGCTGGCGAAGCTATGCGCCGTTTGATAGAATTCTACTCTCGGCTGCTGCTGATGAGATCTCGCCAAATTTATTTAGCCAGCTAAAAAATGGCGGCATCTTGGTCGCTCCGATGAAAAAAGATGGCAAACAGTTTATCGCTAAATTTAGAAAAGATGAGAGTGGGAATTTAGAAAAAGAGTTTTTAGACGAGTGCCTTTTTGTGCCACTTCTTGAGGGCAGAGAGTAGAGGCTTTTACCTCTACAACTACCACCTAACCAGCCACTCACCGCTAGGGTGCTGCATAAATACAATATCATCAAATTTTGCTACCTCTTCGCTATCTGCTGTGATAAATGTAACGCTAAAACTAAATGCATTTTTGGCGATAAATTTCACATTTTCTATACTCAAGATATCGACGCTGTCGCTACAAGTGCCACTAGCCCTTTTTAAATGGCTATCATCTCTTCGTAGCGCAGGTGCCCTTGTGCCACCTTCCATAAATTTATCATTTTTATTAGCCTTATAACATGCCATATTTGCTAAAAATTCTTGCATCCTAGGCTTTGCGCTGTCAAATTTCGCTTGATACTCCTTTGGCACTTTAACGCCCAAAATAGCACCTGGCACTGTCTGACCAACTAAATTTCTACTTTTTGTTAGCATTGGCTGGCTTAGTGGTTCGCAAAAAGCAAAGCTACCAAAAACGACACAGAGCACAATGGCAAGAAGCGATTTTGTTTTCATTTTTCTCCATTTTATATAAGAGCCATTCTATCTTGTGCCACTTAAAAGTTGCTTGAGTTATAAATTTAAAGAATAAATGTGAGTTTTTATGGAGGGCAAAGCCTAAGCCTTGCCTTGAATTAGGATTTATAAGTGTAGCCTGTATAAATTCCCACACTTGTATCTCTTAGCTGAGCACCGCTGTTTTTCTTATAACATGTCTTATCAGCTTTTGGACCAAACTCAAGCGCGTTGTGAGCGTCAAATGAGTAGATACCACCAGCTTTTGCGCCAACTAGCAAGCCTTTGAAATTTTTCTTGCTAGTTTCGTTTTCAAAGCTTTGTCTAACACTTAGATAACCAAGACCAGCATAACCGCCAAGTACAGCTTTAAAATTTTCTGTGATATTTGGTGTGTAGTCAGCATTTTAATTTTAAGAATATTTAGTCGTTAAATTTCAAACGACTAGGCAAAATGCTATAAAATTTCTCTTATCAAAAGCTGTGGCGTAACAAGACCGCGGAACGAATTTTTAGATACGCAAAAGATGATATCTATCATTTCACCTACTCTAACGTGCCTTGTGAAGTTGAAAAATAGCGCCTCAAGCGTCTTGTTGTCTTTTTGCAAGATAAGTTTTAAGTGGTTTTGATCCCTACCTATGAGCCTCTCGTTTTTCACGACAGCGTTTTCTATCTTAAAGACTGGGCGCGGATTTTTCTGTCCATACGGCTCATAAAATTCCAAAATTTCAAGTAGCTCAAAGTCGATCTCGCTTGGCATTATGTCACCAAGTAGCTCATCTGAGCTTTTACACTCTTGCATATTTAGGCATGAGCAGCTTTTATTTATAGCATCTTTAAATTTTTCCAAATTTTCAGGCGCAAGAGTTAGCCCTGCTGCACCTTTGTGACCGCCGTAGCTTGTTAGCAGATCTTCGTGGCTTGCGATGAGCGATAAGATGTCAAGCTTGCCAATGCTTCTAGCACTGCCTTTTGCTCGGCCCTTATCGATACTAAAGACAATAGCTGGCTTTGCAAAGTGTTTTGCCAGGCGGCTAGCCACGATGCCTATCACGCCCTCATGCCACTGCTCTCCCCAAGTGATGATGACCTCATCGTCCTCTTTTACGTCCTTTAGCGAGCACTCAAAGAGTTGGCGCTCCTCCTCTTTTCTGGAGTTGTTAAACTCGATAATCGTATCAAGGTAGTTATAAGCCTCTTCGATGCTCTTTGCACGCAAGAAGTTAAATGAATTCATCGCATCGTCCATGCGTCCGGCTGAATTTATAAGAGGCGCTATAAGAAAGCTGATATCATCACACTCAAATTTATCCTTGCCGTAAAACTCTTTTATCACGCAAAATGCCGAGCGCTTAGAGGCGTTTAGCTTGCAAATACCCATGCGAACAAGCATCCTGTTCATATCTCTTAGCTCCATCATATCAGCTATTATAGCGATGGCTAAAAGCTCTAAAAACTTGCTCATATCGTAGTTTAGCTTGCAAACATCCTTTAGCGCGCCGACTAAATACCAAGCCACTTCAGCGCCGCAAATTTCGATATTTGGAAAGTTGCAGTCCTCTTGTTTTGGATTGATGATGGCGTAGGCTTCTGGTAAAACGGCTGGTGGCATGTGGTGATCTGTGATGATAAGATCGATGCCTTTTTCTTTGCAGATACTAGCTGCCTCATTAGCTGAGATGCCGTTATCGACGGTGATTATTAGACTCACATCGCTTGCAAGCTCGTCTATGATCTCAGGGTTTAAGCCGTATCCATCCTTAAAGCGGTTTGGGATCTTTACTAGGTAGTTTTTTACGCCAAGATCATCAAAAAACTCGGCTAAAATCACACTTGAAACCACGCCATCAACGTCATAATCGCCAACAATAGCGATGTGTTCATTTCTCTCGATCGCTTCTTTGATGCGATTAGCGCCTTTGTAGATATCCTTTAGAGCGCTTGGCGTTGGAATTTCACTAAGTTTTTTGTGTATGTCGTTACAAAATCTACGTGCTAGTAAATTCCTAATATCCTCTTTAGTTAACATAGCTTTGGCAAGGACTTTTTGACGCCCTGCCAACTTTTACTAATGCTATTTGCTCACTTAAATTTACGCCCAAACTGCCAAAAATTTGGCAACAAAAATGCTTTTTTTTCATCGTAATCTTTCGTCTTTATTTTGAATGCTTTGATTATATCTTTTTGAAATTTAATTTCTTATAATTTTCATTGAAAGTAAGATTTTTAGGGCAAAAAACTTTTGTTAAATTGATACTCTTTATAAATTAGCCATTGTAAATTTGAAGTAAAAAATGAGAGAAATTTTAAGTAAAAATAAGGGGTCATAAGACCCCAAAAATTAAAATTTATATGTGTAGCCTAGATAAGCGCCAACATCTGTTGTTTTAAGATCAATATAATCAGATGAAGAATACCAAGACTTATCAGCTTTTAAGCCAAATTCAAGTGCATTATTTTTATCAAAACTATACTCACCACCTAGTTTAGCACCAAATAACCAGCCAGACTTTGTAACATCATATATTAGTCTGCCCGCATTTGTATTAGCAGTAGCATCAAAATTGATCACTGAAAGACCAGTATAAAGACCAGCAACTAGTTTAAAGTTGTCAGCTATGGTTGGTGTGTAGTCACCACCTATTACGAATTTATGATTTGTCCATTTTGCATCCACTATATTGCTATAGCTGTCTTTAGCTTTAGCATGGTAGAAATATCCACCATAAACTCTAGCTGTATCAAAATCATAACCACCTTTTATGCCTATGTTTGGTCTATTATCTTTTATGCTACCACCGCTAGTTAGCTTTGAGCTAAAATCATAGCCACCCTCAACTCCAGCAAATCCACCTTCAGCCAATGCAAATGAGCTAGCAAGTGAAAGTGCTAAAACACCTTTTAAAACACAATTTTTCATGTTAATCCTTTCAATAGTAATTGCACTACAATTTTATGTATCATATACTTTATCTTTACTTAAATATTTTTTGCAAATTTATCATTTTACGTGATTAGCCAAGCTTGCTTTGATAAAGCCTAGTATCACAGGGTTTGGTCTAGTTAAGCGGCTAGTAAATTCAGGGTGACACTGCACGCCTACGAACCATGGATGGCCTTTTAGCTCGATCGCCTCTACTAGTCCGTCGCTTTCGCCACTTACTATTAGGCCAGCCTTTTCAAAGGTCTCTTTGTATTTTGGATTTGCCTCGTAGCGGTGGCGGTGGCGCTCTTTTACGCTCTTTGCGTTGCCATAAATTTCAGCCAAAAGCGTCTTTGGCTTGATGTCGCAGTTATAAGCACCTAGCCTCATAGTGCCGCCAAGTGGGCTTGTGTGCGTTCTTATCTGCTTTTTGCCGTGAGCATCGATGAAGCTATCTATTAGATAGATGATAGGATTTTTACACTCTTTGTTAAATTCCATAGAATTTGCATCTTCTAAGCCCAAAACATCCCTTGCAAACTCGATCATCGCTAACTGCATACCAAGGCAAATTCCAAGATATGGGATCTTATTTTCACGAGCAAATTTTATAGCCTGCATCTTGCCTAAAACGCCTCTTTCTCCAAAGCCGCCAGCTACTAATATGCCATCCACGTCCTTTAAAAGCTCATTTACATTACTCTCTTCTATCTTTTCGCTATCTATCCAGCGTAAAATTACCCTAGCGTCCAAATTTGCTCCAGCATGGATGATGCCCTCAGTTAGGCTCTTGTAGCTCTCTTTTAGATCTATATATTTGCCTACAAAAGCAATCGTTGTTTCGTTTGTTGGAGCGATGATCCTTTTTACTAGGCTATCCCAGTTTGCCATGTCTGGTTTTAGCTCGCCAAAGCCTAAATTTTCAGCGATCGGCGTTAATATATCTTGCTTTAAAAATGAAAGTGGAATTTGATAGATACTTGCGCTGTCTAAGCTCTCTATGACGCAGTTTTTCTCCACACCACAGCTTGCTGCGATCTTATCTTTTAGCTCGCGGTTTAGTGGCATTTCAGATCTGCAGATGATGATATCTGGGGTTATGCCGATGCGTCTTAGCTCGCCTACGCTGTGCTGGGTTGGCTTTGTCTTTAGCTCGCCAGCTACTTTGATAAATGGCACAAGCGTTAGGTGGATATTTAGTGCTCTTTTTTTACCAACTTCTACTCTTAGCGCCCTTATCGCCTCTAAAAATGGTAGTCCCTCGATGTCGCCAACGGTTCCGCCGATCTCAACGATGAGCACATCTTTGCCCTCGCCTGCTTTTTTGATACGATCAACGATCTCGCCAACGATGTGAGGGATCACTTGTATAGTCTTTCCAAGGTAGTCGCCACGGCGCTCTTTTTCGATAACCGAGCTATAAACTCTGCCCGTTGTGAAGTTATTATCTTGACTTAGGCTCTCATCTAAAAATCTCTCGTAGTGACCAAGGTCTAGGTCTGTTTCAGCGCCATCATCTGTGACAAAGACTTCGCCATGCTCTAGTGGGCTCATCGTGCCTGGATCTACGTTGATATATGGGTCAGCTTTTAAGACGCTCACCTTTAAGCCAGAATTTTTAAGTAATGTCGCGATAGACGCAGCTGCGATGCCTTTTCCAAGTGAGCTTAAAACACCACCTGTGATAAAAATATACTTCGTCTCTTTTGCCATCAAAATTTCCTTAACTTTAGTTATTTTTTAATCTGCCGATTATACCCCTTAAATATTTAGTAAGGCATTAATCTTGCAATTTTTAAAAATTATTCTTTAAGTTTTTTTGTTATAGACTTCGACATCATGATTAAAAACTGCTTAAAAAACATCGCCTCTTTATATATAGACGGCTTTAAAAATATGAAAATAGGCAAGAAACTATGGCTTCTCATAGCGATAAAGCTTATCATTATGTTTGGGATATTAAAGGTCTTCATCTTTGACGAGACCCTTAATACCAAATTTCAAACCGACGAAGAAAAAAGCGAATTTGTAATTCGTAATTTAATAAAGGAATAAAATGTCTGAGATGGATTTTGTTGATTGGTCTAGGGCTCAGTTTGCGCTGACTGCCATTTACCACTTTTTGTTTGTCCCGCTTACGTTGGGGCTAAGTTTTATCATCGCCATTATGGAGACGATATATGTCAAAACTGGCGATAAGGCCTGGCTTGAGATAACGAAATTTTGGCTAAAGCTCTTTGGTATAAATTTCGCTATTGGCGTGGCAACTGGCATCATCATGGAGTTTGAGTTTGGTACAAACTGGGCGAATTACAGCTGGTTTGTAGGCGATATATTTGGCGCTCCGCTTGCGATCGAGGGCTTGCTAGCATTTTTCATGGAGAGTACATTTTTTGCCATTATGTTTTTTGGCTGGGATAAAGTTAGCAAGAAATTTCACCTACTTTCAACTTGGCTTGTTGCGATAGGTTCAAATTTAAGCGCACTTTGGATCTTGATCGCAAATGGCTGGATGCAGTATCCAATAGGCATGAAATTTAACCCAGATACCGCTAGAATGGAGATGCAAAATTTCTTTGAAGTCGCTCTAAATCCAGTTGGTATCACTAAATTTTTACACACAGTAACTAGTGGTTACACTATCTCAGCTCTTTTTGTGATAGGAATTTCTGCTTGGTTTTTGATCCAAAAACGCCACATCTTGCTTGCTAAAAAAAGCATCGTCGTTGCTAGCGCATTTGGCCTTATCACTTCGGCATTTTTGCTACTTAGCGGCGATGAGAGCGCATATCTTGCAGCTCAAAAGCAGCCTATGAAGCTAGCAGCCATGGAGGGACTTTACAAGGGCGAAACTAACGCTGGCCTAGTTGCTGCTGGCATTTTAAACCCAGCTAAAAAGCTTGGCGATGAGAGCGAGCCATTTTTATTTGAGATAAAGGTGCCTTACGCACTTGGCATCATGGCAAACAGAGAGCTTGACTCATTTACACCGGGCATAAATGACCTACTTTATGGCAACAGCGAGCACAATCTAATAAGCGTAGAAGAGAAGATGGCAAAAGGCAAAGTAGCTATCGAAGCTCTTAAAAACTACAAAGAGGCTAAAAAAGCAAATGACGAGAGCTTGATGAAAAGCTCACTTTCAAATTTAGAGAGCAACCTAAATTTCTTAGGATATGGCTATCTTAAGGACGCAAAAGATGCTGTGCCACCAGTTGCACTTACATTTTATAGCTTCCACATCATGGTCGCACTTGGCACTTACTTCATAGCTCTTTTTGCTATCACTCTTTATCTAAATCTCTCAAGAAAATATAAATTTGAAAACATAAGAGCATTTTTGTGGATCTGCCTCTTTACCATACCGCTTGGCTACATCGCAGCTGAGACTGGCTGGATAGTAGCAGAGGTCGGTCGTCAGCCATGGGCGATACAAGATCTCATGACCGTTGGCGTCGGAGCTACAAATTTATCTGACTCAAATGTCAAAATTTCATTTATATTATTTGCTGTTTTATTTACGGTCTTGCTAATAGCTGAGATCAAGATCATGCTTAAGCAAATAAAGATAGGATTTAACGATCATGCATAGTTTAAGCTTAGAAAATTTACAAATTTATTGGTGGTTTATAGTTAGCCTTCTTGGTGGACTTTTGGTATTTATGATGTTTGTTCAAGGTGGCCAAACGCTCATCTTTAGCCTTGGCAAGGACGAGCTTAAAAAAGATATGCTCATAAATTCTATCGGTAGAAAATGGGAGCTTACATTTACGACGCTTGTTATGTTTGGTGGCGCGTGCTTTGCGGCGTTCCCGCTATTTTACGCTACTAGTTTTGGTGGCGCTTACTGGGTTTGGCTGGCTATCTTATTTTGCTTTATCATCCAAGCTGTAAGCTACGAGTACCGCAAAAAGCCTGATAACTTCTTGGGTGCTAGAACTTATGAAATTTTCCTTTTCATAAATGGCTCACTTGGCGTTATCCTTATTGGTATGGCGGTTAGTACATTTTTTAGTGGCAGCGACTTTGTGCTAAATGAGCACAATTTTGTCGAGTGGAAGACTCCGTTTCGCGGACTTGAAGCATTGGCAAATCCTTACTTATACTTACTTGGTATAGCTATGTTTTTCTTATCTCGCGTAGGTGGCTGCTTATATCTTATGAACAACATCGCTGATGGCGAATTTATACAAAACGCTAGAAAACAGCTAATTATCAACACCGTGCTATTCTTGCCATTTTTCTTAGGCTTTCTTGCTTGGATACTTACAAAAGATGGCTTTGCATACGACGCAAACGGTGTAGTTAGCCTTGTTGCTTACAAATACGCTATAAATTTGATCGAGATGCCTGTCGCTGGCGTGCTACTACTTGTTGGCGTTCTTTTGGTGCTTGTTGGAATTTTCCAAGGAGCATTTACAAAAAGCATCCGTGGAATTTTTGCTTATGGCGTTGGCGTAACGCTTGCTGTGACCGCGCTATTTTTGATAACAGGACTAAATGGCACTGCATTTTATCCGTCATTTAGCGACCTCTCTAGCTCGCTAACTATCAAAAATGCAAGCTCTAGCCACTACACACTTGGCGTTATGGCCTATGTTAGCTTGCTAGTGCCAGTAGTGCTTGCTTATATCTTCATCGTCTGGAGAGCGATAGATAGCAAGAAGATCACGCAAGATGAAATCAAAAACGATCATCACGCATACTAAGGATAAAAGATGTTAGAAGCAGGAATTTTTTTGATACTTTGGCCAGTAACGCTATTTATTAGCTACAAATTTGTTCTCTTTTCTCTCAAGAAATTTGACGCAAATAACTAAAATTTAGGGGCATTTGCTCCTAAATTTATATAGATAAACAACTCTTACAAAAATCCATGAAATAAAAATTTTATCAGCATAATATTTGGTGTAAGCCCCATTCTCACACCGAGTGTATTAGTTATTATGCTGAAATTTATAAATTTCTTCTTTGAGGCTAGTTAGGTCAAAAATTTATCGCTCGCTCTAGCTCTAGCAAGCTTACATCTTCGTCTATCTCAAGAGCCATCGCTATCTCGTTTAGCTCTTTTGCTTCCTCATTTGCAAGGATTGCACTCTTAAAACTAGCCTCATCTATCTGGCCAAATTTTAAAAAGATCGATTTAAATTTATCTTTTAAAATTTCTCTACTTAGCTTTTTATCTTCTAAAGCCTTCTTCGTGCCGCCATTTCTGTTACAGGTTCTAAATATAAATTTATTGTTTCATTTACTTCATCGAGTAAATTTTTTTTTACTTTGCACATATCCGATTTCTTCAGTGCAAACAAATGAACAAAGTATCTTCTTGATATAAATTAATCTCAAAAATATTTTATGATTAACTCTTTGATTTGCATATTATTATATCTAGGTACAGCAAAGCCTTTTAAATTGGCATTCATGATATATATATGATAATTTTATTTTATCAATTTATATAGTATTTTGATCAAAATGAAGTAAATCTCATTTTATACGTCTTATCTTTTAAGAGAGAGTTAAATTTAACGTGTTATTTTCATTATAAAACTTATTAAAAATTTTCTTTTAAATTTTGTAAAAACTTTTAAAATTTTTGATACTTTAGATGTGATAAAATCCTCTCAAATTTTAAAAAAAGGATCAAATTTGAGAAGCGATATAATCAAAAAAGGCTACACAAGAGCCCCACACCGCTCACTTTTACGTGCGACTGGGCTAAAAGACGAGGACTTTGCTAAGCCATTTATCGGCGTTGCAAACAGCTTTATAGAGATTATTCCTGGGCACTTTTTCTTAAACAAATACGCTCAAATTTTAAAAGATGAAATTCGCAAAAATGGCTGTGTGCCGTTTGAGTTTAACTGCATCGGCGTCGATGATGGCATCGCGATGGGGCATAAGGGCATGCTATATAGCTTGCCTAGCCGCGAGATCATCGCAAATTCTATTGAGACCGTGATGAACGCGCACGCACTTGACGCGCTTGTTTGTATGCCAAACTGCGACAAGATCGTCCCTGGCATGGTTATGGGTGCTTTAAGGGTCAATGTCCCGACCATTTTTGTAAGCGGCGGTCCTATGAGAAAAGGTCACACAAAAGATGGCAGACCTATCGATCTTGCGACTGCGTTTGAGGCGGTTGGTAAATTTGAGACCAAAGAGATAGACGAGGCTGAGCTTAGAGATATCGAGTGCAACGCATGTCCAAGTGGCGGCAGCTGTAGCGGTATGTTTACGGCAAATTCTATGAACACGCTTTGCGAAGCGATGGGTATAGCACTCCCTGGCAACGGCACCATCCTAGCGCTAACTCCAGAGCGTGAGAAGCTCATCAGGCAGGCTGCTCGCAGGATCTGCCAGATCGCCCTTGATGAGAAATTTAAGATAAGAAACATACTAAATGAAAAGGCGATCCGCAACGCACTTGTCGTTGATATGGCGATGGGCGGCAGCAGTAACACCGTCCTTCACATGCTAGCTATCTCAAGAGAAGCTGGCGTAAATTTAGACATAAAAGAGCTAAATAAGATCAGTCAAAACATCGCTCACATCGCTAAGATCAGCCCAAGCTTGCCAAACGTGCACATGGAGGATGTCGGCAGAGCTGGCGGTATGAATGCGGTGATAAAAGAAATTTCACGCAGAGACCATGGCATGCTAAATTTGGACAACCTAACAGTTAGTGGTGAGACTTTGGGCGAGCGAGTACGTGCCAGCGACATCAAAGACGAAAGCGTCATCCACAGGGTGGAAAATGCCTATTCTCAGGTCGGCGGACTTGCCATTTTGTTTGGAAATTTAGCCGAGCAAGGCTGTGTCATCAAGACAGCTGGCATCGTTGGCGAGCGTAAATTTAGTGGCAAAGCGGTCTGCTTTAACTCACAAGATGAAGCGATAGCTGGAATTTCAAGTGGCAAAGTAGATAAAGGCGACGTCGTCGTCATACGTTACGAAGGCCCACGCGGAGGCCCTGGCATGCAAGAGATGCTAAGCCCTACTTCGCTCATCATGGGACGAGGACTTGGCGCGGACGTGGCGCTCATCACAGATGGTCGCTTTAGCGGGGCGACAAGGGGTCTAAGCATCGGTCACGTAAGCCCAGAAGCAGCTGAGGGCGGCATGATAGGCTTGCTACGAGACGGCGACATCATCGATATAGACGTCGATAAATACGAGATAAACGTTCGCCTAAGCGAAGCTGAGATCGCAAAGAGAAGAGTGGAATTTAAACCAGTCGATAAGGCGCTAACCTCTCGCTGGCTAAGGCAGTATCAAAAGCTAGTCACAAACGCAAGCAACGGAGCGATACTAGAGGCGTAAATAAATAGTAGAGTTGATATAAAACTCTTTTAAGCAAAGCAAAAACTATACTTGACTGAGTGTATGGTTTTTGCAATTTATAAAAATTTAAAAATAATGAAAAAACCTAAAATCGGCGTGATAATAGCTTCATCTTTAAATAGAAACGATTTGCTGTTTTCTCGTTCATTAAATTCCGTTCTTAGTCAAAGCAAACCCCCAGATCATATCCTTATCGTTGATGATAATCAAGACGAAACCACAAGCAAAGATATAGAGCAGAGAATTTCAAAACTAAAAAATAATAAAATTCACTATATAAAAAACTCACAAACGCCAAATATGAGCGGAAGTGGGGCTTGGAACTGCGGGATCAAATGGTATAAAAATTTTTTAGACGATTATGACTATATGGCAATTTTAGATGACGATGATAGCTGGTATGAAGAGTATATTAGTAGTTGTTATGATGTGATTACATCATCGTTCAGAATGCCTGATGCTGTTTTTGGCTTTATAAAGCGAGGCGATTGTGATAAGTGTAGTTCTTTTGAGGTGGAAGATATAAACATCAGTAACTTTTTAAAAGGTAATCCCGGCATTCAAGGCAGCAACATGTTTTTTCGTTTTGGGGTGTTAAAAGCCATTGATGGATTTGATGAAACACTTGCAAGTTGTACGGATAGAGACTTGATGATTCGCTTTTTACAAAAGTATTCTAATAAAAACATAAAGATTATCCCAAAAGTACTCGTCAATCACTTCGCTTCAAAAGATAGCGTTACGTCAAATTTTATCTCTAAAACAAAAGGTTTAAATAGCTTTCACATAAAATATATCAGGCTCTACTCCAAAGAGTTGCTCGAAGAAGCCTTACAAAGAGCTAGAAAGCTTTTTAACTATCAAGAATCTGCAAATATAAAGAAAATTTTTAACCTCGTTCATAAAAATACCAAATCTAAAAAGATAGTAATTGGCGTTGCTGTTCATAATAATAAAAATACACTTCGTCGCTGTTTGGAGTCCATCCTCGCACAAAAGGATGTAAAACGTGATGTTTGGATTTTGATAGCAGATGATGATTCTAGTGATGATTGGAAAAAGAGTCTTGGCGATATCCTTAAAAACGAAAAAATAGTGATAATAGATGTAAAAAATCATCATACAGCCAAAACAAGAAATGATATAAACCACTATATAAAAATGCTTTTTGAAAATGTATCATTTATTGGACGGCTAGATGCTGATGATGAATATGCGAGTGAAGATGTTTTGTCTAAGATAGAGTGTAAATTTGATGACAAAAAGTCTGATGTTTTAGTGGCAGGAAACTATCTCAGGCTTGATGGAAAAATTATTGACCGTGTTAATATAGCAACGTCAAAACTTACTAATAAAGCATATCTTTTAAATCGTTTAAAAAAGATGAGCAAGGGTATTGCCGAGGCCGAACTTCCATCTTGCAACGTTTTTATGACACCAAATAGCCTGCAAGATTATCCTGAAATTTCAAGTGCAGAAGATCATTTTTTACTTGTACGACTTTTGTTAAGTGATAAAAAAATAGAATTTACCGAGGATATTTTGCTTACGATTTATAATCTAAGTGGTAATAAAACAGCAGATAACAAACAAACAGAAAAGTACTTAAACGCAAGGAAGCAACTATATGAGGAAGCGATGCGGCTATGCAAAATGAAGAAAGAAAATTAAAAGCTAAAGATATTTTGGTTGACATTGGTTTAAAAGATATCCATTACCTTGGGCAAGGTTTTGAGGGCGTCGTATTTCACGATAGTACGCATGTTTATAAAGTTATCATGCCGTTTTTTAAAGGCAAAAATAAATGGAATACTTATAGGCATCTAACTTTTTTCTTCGAAGAAGAAAATTTTAAGTCGTTTTATCATCTTGAAGAGATAATAGAGCATAAAAACGTATTTATTCAAAAATACAAATATGAGCCATCCACTCCAATAGATAAATTTACACAAAAAGATGTTATTTTGTTTTTAACTGAGTGCTGGCAAAAAAAGATTATAGTGCAGGATTGTAAAAAAGAGAATTTTATTAAAGTAGGCGAAAATTTAAAATTAGTCGATATGGATACTAGTGTATATTACAACGACAATCTATTTTTAAACGCATGCGTTAGGATGTATCTGTTTTTGCATGAGCGAGATAATCCGCAATTAAAAAAATTGCAAAGAAGTGCGGTTAATAATTTTAATTTACCTGAGCTAGAAGGTGCGCGCGAATTTATAAACGAGGTATTTTCTAATATAATATTTGCAGAGTCCAAAAAAGCGTTTAAAGACGCGACGATAAATAAATTTTCGGACTTAGAGTATGAGATTTATAATGCAAAAACTCTCCCACATCTTGAGGATCTATTTTTTTCAAAAATAAAAGAAAATCTCTATCTTTGTGATATCCAAATTTCAGACATTTTTTTAAATGAAAACAATGATTTTGAACCACGGTCGATCGCTATCGGCTATAAAAGTTTGTTGCCATTGGAAGAGAAGATTTCTCTACTTATAAAAACATGCGCGCAAGATGTCCAAACTATAGAAGCAAATATTAAGCATATCGTCAGGCAGCTTTCTTATCCAAATAGTTTTTACGAAATTGTGGTTTCTATAGACACGAAGCAGAGTGATTTTGCTAGGCAATTTACATATAATACCGATCTTAAAAAACTTATAGATATTGTGGAAAATTTACAACAAAAACATGTTATTGATAGATTTATTATTTACGATGCTAGTGAAACAATTAGGATAAACAAAGAGTGGTTTAATATCAAGACTAGTCAAACACACTCAACGACAAACATTCCGATAAGCTCGCAGCTTTATGCTTTTGAAAAATGCGAAGGGGATTATGTTTTGCAGATGGACAGCGATGTACTTATCGGCAGGCTAGACATTAATCACTCATTTTTAGCCGACATGATAAGAGAAATTCAAAAAAATAAAAATGTCTTATTTGTCGGTTTTAATATCTATAACAAAGAATCCAAGGCTTATTTTGGTTTTGAAAATGGCGGTTTTGTGCCAGAAGTTAGAATGGGGCTTTTTGATAAAAGGCGACTTTTTAGCGTTAGGCCTTTACCAAATACGGTTGATGAAAATTTAAAACTACAGCTTACTTGGTATCGCTCACTAGAAAAACTACAAAAAGATAACGGTTTTTGCTCTATAAGAGGCGGAGATAAACGAAGCTTTTACATCCATCCACAAAACTACAGAAAAACAAACGCTTATAGCTGGATAAATATCTTAGATAGAGTTGAGCAGGGTTATATCCCAAATTTGCAGTTTGGTGAGTTTGACTGCAACGGCTCGTTTTATGAGTGGTGCACACCAAAGCGCAGTGAAAAGATGGTAGTGCTTTCTTGTTTTAGAAATTTGACTATTCATAAATTTTTACGTATGTGGTTTTCTTTGATTAGCCAAACATTTCAAGATTTTGGAGTTATTTTTTATGATGATTGCTCAAATTCTGGCATTTCGATATTTATCGAGCAAATCATTAAGCCATATAAAGATAAAGTGACTTTTATCAAAGGTCGCACTTTGCAAACAAAAATGCAGTGCGAGTATCTAGCGATTCATTATTATTGCGACAACCCAGAATCAATCATCGTATGCGTCGACACCGATGATGCACTAATAGGCAAAGAAGCTCTTTTTGATATTTATAAAAAGTATGATATGTGGGGCGTAGATATGACTTGCGGGCGAGTTCATCAGACGTATAGACTTGAGCCACACTACCGCTATCCAGTAAATTTTATGGAGCCACGTAAAACTGGTGGCAATGTATGGCAACATTTAAAAACATTTAAAAAATATCTTTTTGATTCGATTCCACTTTCGTATTTTATGTATGAAGATAAAGAAGCAAAGCTAAGTAAGCGCAAATGGATAGAAAAATGCGATGACTACGCCATGATGGTTCCTATTGCTCAAATGAGTTCATCGCCATTGCAGATGGATTTTATCAACTACTACTACGAGCGTGATTATGATAAAAAAGACGCAAACAGAGAGCTTAAAGAGCAGGCTATAAAAGAGATACTTGAAAAACCGCCGCTATCGCCAAAAGATGTAGTCAAAGGACGAAAAAAATTTCTTTCAAATTTAGATATGATCGAAATCGACATAACATTTGAGTGCAATCTAAAATGCAAAGGATGCAATAGATCCTGCGGATATGCCCCTTCGACTGATGGCATGATGATTGATGACATAAGGCGTTTTATTAGTGAAAGTAAAATTTTTGATAAAAAATGGAAGCTTATTAACATTTTGGGCGGTGAGCCTACTTTACATAAAGATTTTTTACGTATTATTGAAATTTTACAAAGAGAGTATGTGGATAGCTTTTGTCAAGATACTATTATCCAAGTTGTTTCAAACGGCTTTACAAAACAAACAAAAGAGCTTTGTAAGCAAGCTGAGCTATTTAAAAATGTTAGGATAGATTATGGTTCGTTTAAAACTAAAAATTTAGTTGATTATTTTACTCCATTTAACAATGCTCCGATCGATGATATAAATTTCAAAGATGCTGATTATTCTGCAGCGTGCTGGGTTGCCTCGTATTGTGGTCTAGGTTTAAATAAAAATGGCTACTACGCCTGTTCAGTTTGCGGTGGCATAGATAGGGTTTTAGGTGGTAACAAAGGGATAAAAACACTAAAAGAGATAACAACACAAAATTTACAAGATCACTTTAAGGAATTTTGCAAATTTTGCGGAAATTTTAAAGATTATGCGCCAAACTATGGCGATTTTATCCCTAGATGTGAAAAAGCGCCATTTAAAGAGAGAATTTCTCCTTCGTGGAAACAAATATATGATAGATACAAGAGAGATCATGAGTAAAACGATTTTAGTTACTGGTGGGGCTGGCTTTATCGGGTCACATTTGTGTGCAAGGCTCATTAAAGATCATCACAAGGTCTTATGTCTTGATGATTTCAGCACTGGAGCGAGAGCCAATATAGCTCATCTAAAAAACCATCCAAATTTTACTCTCATGGAGCACGACATTACTAAGCCTATTGACTATTTTGTCGATGAAATTTATAACCTAGCATGCCCTGCTTCGCCTATAAAATATCAAGAAGATCCCGTAAAAACCATCGAGACTTGTCTAATTGGCACAATAAATTGTTTGCGTCTTGCAAAAAGATATGGAGCAAAAATGCTTCAAGCCTCAACTAGCGAAATTTATGGCGATCCACAACAACATCCACAAAAAGAGAACTACTGGGGTAATGTAAATCCTATAGGTGTTAGAGCTTGCTACGACGAAGGCAAAAGAGCCGCCGAAGCATTGTGTAGTAGTTATAAGAGGCAATACAGAATAGATGTAAAAATTGCACGCCTTTTTAACTGCTATGGTCCAAATATGACCGAAAATGACGGACGAGTAATCAGTAACTTCATAGTGCAGGCTCTTAAAAACAGCGATATAACTATCTTTGGTAACGGAGCACAAACAAGAAGCTTTTGCTATGTTGATGATACAATAGACGCGCTTTTAAAATTTATGGATATAGATATAATTGGTCCCATTAATATCGGCAATCCAGAGGAATACAGCATAAAAGATATTGCATATAAAATCATCTCTTTAGTAAATTCAAAATCATCTATCGTATATAAAAAACTCCCATCTGATGATCCAAAGAGACGAAAACCAGATATTACTCTCGCAAAAGAGTTACTCGGATGGAGTCCAAAAATAGGCATTATTGAAGGACTAGAGCGCACGATAGCATATTTTAAACAATTAAATTTAAGCCAAGCTAACTAAATATATCTGCATAAATATGATTATTTTTTCAACATATCTTTTTCACAAAAATCTTCTTAAAATTTTTTTCTATATACATTAACTAGCTTAGCAGTAATCCCTTTTGTTAGCAAAATATACATATCGATCTTTAGATAAAATTTACTTCGCTCCATGCCAAAGTAGGCGGTTTTTGCCTAGCTTTGTGTCGATACTATCTTTTATAATGGAGCAGATATACTCTTTTGAAAGCCCTATGGCCTCCTCTAGGCTCTTGCCCTTTGCAAGGTAGCAAGCAAGCGCCGTTGAGAAAGTGCAACCAGTCCCACTCATCACAAGCGGGCTAGCAAGCGGAGTTTTGAAATTTTGCAATGAGCCATCTTTTCTATAAAGCGTATCTATGCTGCTATCCTCGCTTACATGTTTTTTCACGATGATATCGCAAGGCAGATCTTTAAAATTCCCTCCAAAAAGGACATTTGCCTCGTCTAAATTTGGCGTAGCGACGGTTGCTAGCTTCATTAGCTCTTTTAGCTTCTCTACTGCGCTATCTTTTATGAGCTTGTGGCCGCTCTTTGAGACGCAGACTGGATCAAGCACGATCTTACTCTTTTGAGTGAGTAAAAACTCATGCACCACATCCATTATATCCTCGCTAAAGAGCATGCCGATCTTTATGGCATCAAAGCTAAATTCATCCGCGAGCGTGCAAAGTTCATCTTTAACAAAGCTAGACTCTAAACAAACTACGCTTTTTATCGCGTCCGTGGTCTCAGCAACTAGCGAAGTGACCGCCGTTGCGCCATAGCAGTTTAGCCTAGCGCATGTCTTTATATCAGCTTGAAGCCCTGCTGTGCCGCTATTGCAAGAGCCTGCGATGATTAAAATTTTCTTCATCGTTTTCCTTTTGTAAATTTTGGCTTATTATAAGAGATGTTAGTTAAATTTGAGTTTTTAAAAGGATTTGAGCCAAGAGGCTCAAATTTATGAAAGTTTATTTAAATCGTTATCGATCTCGATATATATCGTAGTTGCGTCGAAATTTGCATGCTCATAAGAGTTATCTGCTTTTAGCTCACTTGAGTTAGTTAAAATATCTTTGCTTACATTATATTTATCTGATAAATTTTCGTCAATCTCTTGACTATTAGCACTACTCTCTATCTCTTTTACCTCTATTTTTGTGAGTATATCTTCTACTTTTTCGTTCATATGATCAAGTATATCAGGATAGTTCTCTCCAATAAGTGCTCTAAAAAGCGCATCAGTATCGATACTATTTTCAGCGCTAGTATCAGCACTTACCACACTACTATCAAGCCATATCGTGTCATATCCACTTAAAGATATATCATTGCCATCTAATGCCGTAATAGTCACACTAGCACTCTGGCTCTCGCCTTTTATGCTCTCTCCAATATAAACCTCATCATTTACATTTAGAACTCTTATGTGATCATTTTTATCTATCGCTATAACATCAGATGTGACGCTTTTTACCTTACCAGCTATAGCTGTCATCTTTATTCCTTATTTTTGGTTTTGATGTATTTTAGTATTTTTTATCAAATTTGTATATTGTACTATGGTACAACTAAGATATACCCGCTCTCGCTGATATTTTTAAATTTCACGCCAAGCTCGCGTTTTAGGCGCAAAACAACATTTTGTATCGCAGCCTTGCTCACCTCGGTGCTATCATAGACAAACTCCTCTATCATCTCGTAGGTGACAAGCTTGTTTAGGTTGTAGGCAAATAGCCAAAATATCTTATTTTGCAAAAAGCTAAGGTATAGCTCGCTACCGTTTTTATAAATTTTCTCTCTTTTTAAATTTATACTTACCTCATCACTTAGGCGCACTAGCTTCTCATCTCGCTCGAAGCTTAGGCTTATTAGCATCGATCTAAGATCCTTTATATCGATAGGCTTTTTCAAAAACAAGGTCGCCCCCTGCTCATAGCTCTTGATCAAATTTTCATCGCTATCATATGAAGTAAAGACGATAAATTTCTGATGAGGCTTTAGCTTTTTTATCTCATTCATCATCTCAAAGCCATTTAGCACCGGCATGTGGATGTCGCTCATCACGATGTCAAAGCCCTGTTTTTTAAATTTCTCCAGCCCATCTTGCCCATCTTTTGCGCCAACTACCTGACCACAGTATGGTTTAAGCCCAGTGATGATGAGCTCCCTTGCCATCTCGTCATCCTCAGCTACTAAGATAGATACTTTTTTTAAAATTTCTAACGCCTCTTGCATCTTTTAACCCTTTAAATTCTTCTTAAAGCTTAGCTCAAAAATCGTTGGCTTTAGATTGTGCGCAAGCGTGATATCGCCATTTAGCTTCTCACGTGCGAGCTTTTTAGCAAAGTAAAGTCCTATGCCATTTCCTTGCTTTTTAGTCGTGTTTAGCCAGGTAAAAATTTTCTTACTCATCTCGTAGCTCACGCCGCCGCCATTATCATAAACGCCGATGTAGCACTTATCTTCAAAGCTTCTAAATTTTAGCTCTATGACGCGTTTTAGCGGCTCATCTTTGTAGCTCTCAACGAGAGAGTCCTTTGCGTTGTGGATTAGGATTAGCAAAATTTGCTGGATGATGTTTTCTATCTGACAGACCTTCATCTCTTCAAATCCGCTAAATTTCACACTCACGTTTGCACGGCTGAGCTCTGTGTGCATAAGTGTTATTAAATTTCTAATGCTTGTTTGGATGTCAAATTCGCTCACATTTTCAGCGCTTTTGTAAAAATTTCTAAAAATTTCGATTGTTTTTGAAAGTAGCTCGATCGAGCTTTGCCCTTTTTCTAGTAAATTTAAAAGCTCCTCATCGCTTAGCTTGCCCTCTTTTTTTAGCATTATCGCCGAGCTTAACATCAGTTTTAGCGAATTTACTGGCTGGATGAACTGATGACTTATGCCACTTATGAGCTCTCCAGCCTCGCTCATCTTGGCTCTGTGCGCTAGCAAGGTCTCGTACTCGTCTTGTACCTTTTTTATCTTGTTATACATGAAGTTGTGCAGGCTGTTTGCCAAAAATGCAAGTGCGACGAAGGCAAAGAGTAAATTTAGAGCGTTTTTTAGCGCCTCTCTTGTCATGGCTAAAATTTCTTCTTCGTTGTTTGTGCCAGCTCCGATAAACCAGTTCATCGTCGGTATCTCGGCTACTTGGATCAAATTTTGCCCTATCTTTAGGCTAGTGATGTCCTCATCTTTTAAAAATAGCTCTTTAAATTTCTCCTCGATCTCTCTTTTGAGCGTCGCATCAGCCATCGATGTGAGGATCTCGCCACTGTGAGTTACTAAAAATGAGTAGGAATTTGGCGCAAGGCTAAAGTTTTTGATGCTATCAAAGATAGTGCCTATGCGCACGACGCCGCAAAGTGCTGCTTCAAATTTATCATCCTTTTCAACTGGCACGCATAAATTTAAAGTTGAGTCTTTTAAAATTTTGTGATTTTGCATGAAATTTACGCTTGGGGCATTTGTATTTTTTGTCTCGACATACCAGATAAGCCCCGCTCGCTCACGCTTTGACATCACCTCTTCTGAGATCTTTTGCCCATCTACAAAGATCTCGCCATCCTCTCTTAGAAGCTGCATGAGATCAAATTCTTTCGCATTTTCTTTAAAGAGCTTTATGAAATTTGCCACCCTAGTATCGTCATCTATGATGCCAGAGTTTTGGATAAATTTTGACGCACGAATGAGTGAATTTAAGCGCTCATCAAGCCAAATTTGAAAGTTGCTAACGATATTTTTACTAACTGCGATGTTGTTTTTATCAGATAGCTCGATGATCTTTTCTTTTGCTTTGTTGTAGCTGTTTAGCCCAAGAAGCACGACAAAGAGGCTTGCAAGCAAGATGATCGCATAAATTTTAATATTTTGTGATTTTAAATTAATACCCATGCGCGCAGTATATCCTAAGTTAGCCCAAAAATAGGGCTAACTAAAATTTATTTCATAAAAGATAAGAGCTTTGAAACAAGCATAAGTGCAAGCACAACAAAGCAAATGCCAAAGCCAAGCAGCGTGCAATCCGCCATCGACATAAATTTAGAGGACGGCACAAGATACCAGCCATCTGCGTAAAGATCAACTATGCTCTTTTGCAAATCGCTTAGCACCGCGCCATCAGGCACCATAGGGCTGTCATAGCCGCAGTCACCCGTTGGCATAAACCAGTCAGGCGCCCACTTCTCAAGTGGCAAGCCAAATGGATAGTGCGGCTCAGTCGAGCAGCCCTGCACGCCAAAAGGATCATCTCCATGCACTGCATCGTGGATTTTGGCTAGCTTTACGCTATACATTATGCCCTGCACCGCTCCCCAAAATGCAAAGACGTAGCCAACTAGAGCAAAGAGCAAATTTTTAGGGTTTATGATAGCGATCATGCCGCCAAGAGCCATACACAAAAAGGCAAAACGTATATAGACGCACTGCTCGCAAGGAGGCATATAAGCGTAGTTTTGAAAGAGCGAGTGCGCGATAACGACAAGTGCGACGCTTACAAAGACTAAGATCGCCCAAGAGATGCGTGAGTCTTGAAATTTAGCCATTTTTTTAAAAAAGCTCATGTGGCGCCTTATTTTTTAAGAAGCTCTTCGATGAGTGCTGCCATGCCGTCAAGCGAGCTGATTGATTTTGTCATGATGAGATATTTGCCATTTACGACAAATGCTGGCACGCCTTGAATTTTAGCCACGTCATAGCTCTCATCCCACTTTTTAAGTAGCTCAGTCACTTTTGGATTAGCCAGCTCTTTTTCGTAGTCTGCTTTGCTAACGCCAGCTGCATCAAGTCCAGTCTTTAAAAAGCCCTCAGCATCTTTGCCATCGCTCCAGCGCTCTTTTTTGTCATGATAAGCTTTGTAGTAGGCAAATTTAGCCTTTTTAAATAGCGAATTTTCATCAAACAAGCTAACTCCCTTTGCCTCGTCCATAGTGATAAGCACAGCAAAGACCTTGCTCGCAACCTCGCCGTAATCACCCTTTGTCTTTAGGTGAAATGGCTCGTATTTTAGTCCAGGGATTTTCTCAACTACCTTTGGAGTGACGCTCTTGTCGTACTTGTAGCAAAATGGGCAAGCATAGCTAAAAATTTTAACTAGCGTATTTTGTCCCACACTTAGTGGCTTTTCAAGCTTGACGTAGTCCTCACCCTCGCTAAACGCACTAGCACTGATCGCACCAGCTACCGCAACGGCAAAGATAGCCTTGCTAAATTTAGATAGAAAACTCATGATGATCTCCTTTAGATGATTTATTTTGAGTTATTCTACAACCAAGCTCAAACGCACTTTTAACGCTAGAATAAATTTTGGCTGAAATTTATCTTTTTTAAATTTATGATGATGGATTTGGTGATTTTGTTTTTTGTTAAATTTTATAAAAATAATATACGTTATCAATAAAAATTATTATTTACATATTTTAATTATTTGGTTATAATCCGCTCAAATTTTATCAAAATAGGAGTCAAAATGAGACAGTACGAAACATACAAATGCGAGAAATGCGGCAACGAGATCGAGGTTCAAAAGGTTGGCGGCGGCACACTAACCTGTTGCGGGGAAGAGATGAAATGCGTGACTGAGAATTTAACAGCGGTAAATTTGATGAAGGCATTTGCTGGCGAGTCACAAGCTAGAAACAAGTATGAGCTTTACGGCGACCTAGCTAAAGAAGCAGGCTATCACGCGATAGCTAGACACTTTTACGAGGCAGCTGAAAACGAAAAATGGCACGCAAGAGCTGAATTTAAGAAATACCACGAGATGATGAACGATCCGATTGATAAGATGGATAAAAATTTACTTGACGCTGCAGCTGGCGAAAACTACGAGCATACGACGATGTATCCAGACTTTGCAAAGATCGCAAAAGAAGAAGAGCTAAGAGATGTTGAAAGGCTATTTAACGCGATTGGCAAGGTTGAAGTTGAGCATGAGAGGGAGTATCTAGAGCTTAAAAAGATGCTTGATGAAGAGGGCTTTTTTGAGAGCGACGAAGAGGATATCTGGGTTTGCGAAGTGTGCGGACACGTTCACAGAGGCAAAAAAGCTCCAGGCGCTTGCCCACTTTGCAAAGCTCCAAAAGAGTATTTCAAGCGCGAATTCTTAGGCTAAAAAAGCCAAAATTTAGCCAAGGCGCTTGTCTTGGCTAAATTTATAATTTTTTAAGCACAAAATTACCATTTTAAATGTTATACTTCTCCAAAATTTTCATAAGGAGAAAGAGATGAAAAAATCACTTTTAGTATTAGCTGGACTTGGCTTTGCACTAAGCCTAAACGCTGCAGATCTTACAGATACTTGCAAGTCTTACTTCTCAGACATCGATAAGATGGTTGAAGCTTATAAAAAAGCTGGTCAAGAGCAACAAGTAAAAATGTATGAAGATCAAAAGAAACAATCAATGGATCAACTAGCTTCTTTACCAAAAGAGCAACAAGACGCTACTTGCAAACAAGCTAAAGAGATGTTTGCTCAAGTAATGGATCAAATGAAAAAACAAGGTCTTTTAAAATAAAACTCCATGTGGCTAGGCTCTCTAGCCACTCTTTAAATTACTTCTCACTTTTACATATCAAATTTGCTAGTTTTGCAGCCAGTGGCGCTATGAGAAATATCACAGGATAGGCGATCATAAAGGCTTTTAGATAAGCTGATAACCAAATTTGCACAAAGCCATCTATAAAGCCTAGGTTAAAATATGTCAGCATAAAGGACATTATAAGCGCCATAAATGCTGACATTATAAAGGCAAAAACATATCTATAAAATTTCGCCGGTATCATGAAATTTTACCTATCAGCTCCTCTAGCCTCTTTGCGTGATCAAGCGCCTTTTGCCTCATCAAAGCAAGCTTTGCCTCATCGTGCCTGCTCTGATATGATAGCCCTCCGCTATAAACATAGCCTGCAAACTCCATACCACACATATTTGCTAACGCCTTAAGTGGCGGCAAAAACTCCTCTATCTCGTAGCGCTGAAGTGCCTCTTTTTTATAAAGCTCCTCAGGCGCGCCAGAGGTAAATGAAAGCACTAGCTTTTTGCCATGTAGCTTATCTCCCTTGCTGCCATGAGAGAAGCCATGAACTAGCACATCTTCAAGCCACTTTTGTAAAAGCGATGGCACGCCGTACCAGAAAAATGGATAAACAAGCACGATCACATCAGCCTTTACTAGCTTTTCTTGCTCAGCTTTTACGTCGATCACGTAGTTTTTATAAAGCTCACTTAGTATGTCAAATTTAGCCTCTGGCAGGTGCTTTTTTAGCTCGTCCAAAATGATCTTATTTGCAAAGGAATTTTCAAGATCGGTGTGACCTGATATGACTAAAATTTCACTCATTTTTACCCCTTAAATTTACTTGCAAACAAAGCTACTTGCCTTGCTAGCATCTCCGCCCACGTAAGTAGCCACCTTTGGATAGGCACACACTAAAAATTCCTTGCCAGCGTAGCTCTTGCTCTTAGCTAGCATGCTCTTTGGCGCTTCGCCCTTTTCGTGCCACGCTTCAAGCGCACTAAGCGGATCCACGTCATCTATGCCGTTGCCGCCACCGCAGTGGTTCATCCCCGGTAACGCAAAAAATGCCGCGAAATTTTGGCTATTTTCATTATCAGCCTCTAGCTTTTTAAACCAATCCCTTTGATCTTTTGCCGAGAAAACTGGGTCTGAGACGCCAGTTACTATAATGAGCTTGCCGCCATTTACACTAAATGAGCTAAGGTCTGTTGAGATGGCGTCATTTATCGCTGCGGTCTCAAAAGTCTTTGGCGTGTCTTTGTCAAAGTCGAAATTTATCGTGTCAAAATTTGGCTGCGCTGGTGTTAAAAAGTAGTAATTCACCGAGCCGCTTGAAAGCGTGATATTTCTAGCGTTTGGCTTGGCGCTTTGTGAGTCGCCTAGCTTCCACTGCCTCCAGCCCTCAGCGCTCACGCCTGAGTCGTAAAACCAGCCGCTATAAATTTGCTCGCCCTTGCTGTTTTTAGCTCCGTTAAAGATTTTCTCTATCGCCTCTATCTTTTGCTTATCTAAATTTAGACTTTTTGGATCAAATTTGCACGCCTCCCACGCATTGATGATCCCATCTTTTAGTCCGTCTAAGCCGTCACATTTTTCTAGCACGGCGTGGCTTAGCTTGTCAAGGTCATCCTGCGTTAGGGCATTTGCAAAAATTTTCTCGCCTTTTTCATTTTTCGGAGCTAACTTCATAAGGGCTTGGTTGTCCCACTGCTGAGCGATCGCCGCGCGAGATAGCCTAAAGCCAGGGTTTGCAGCGATGACGCCGTCAAATTCAAGTGGGTAGCGCTGGGCTGCGATTAGTGCTGCCCTACCGCCATTTGAGCAGCCCATGAAGTAGCTATGTTTTGGCTTTTTATCGTATGCGGCGGCTAAAATTTGCTTAGATGCGTCCGTGACCTTGCCGATCGCCTGATAGGCGTAGTCTAGCCTTGCTTGCTGGTCTAGCCCAAACTCAGCCGTTGGCTCTGGGTGTCCTGAGTTTGTTGTAACTACCGCGTAGCCTCTAAGAAGCGCTGGCGTGGCTGTGCTTGTACGTATCGGCACCGCGCCAAGAGCAGGTGCTACAAAGCCGTCCATGCCGCCTCCACCTTGAAATAAAAATTTCTCATTCCACTGCTCTGGCAGCCTTAGCTCGTAATCAATCGCATACTCTTTGCCGTCACTGCCGGTGCGCTTATAGAGTTTGCCATGCACCACGCAGTGAGGCTTTGCTTTGATAGTGTTTTTACTGCCACCAGTTAGCGCAGACATCTTATCGGCTGATACTTCGCCACTCTCGCTCCACAGCGCATCTATCATCTCGTTGTTTAAAATTTTTACATCTTTTAAACTCTCACATCCTGCCTTATCAAGGGCAAAAGCCGTGCTACTAACAAGCGCTAATGCGCAAAAAAGTGAAATTTTCTTCATAACATCTCCTAAAATTTTACCTTGCTAAATGAGGTCTCGTTTTTTAGGCCAAAGCCGTCAAATTCATCTATTAGCCCAGCTCGCTCTTTGGCGTAAGCCTTGTAGTTTTCGCTGTGGCGGTAGCTCTCAAAGCTAGCTTCGTCCTTGTAAATTTCAACCAGCACCCATTTGTTTGGCGCATCCTTTTGACTAAAGGCAAACTGCGCATAAGCACCCTCATCTACGCTTTTTTGCATATATTTTTTGATGATCTTTTCAAATTTCGCATCGCTCTTTGCTAAAAGGCTTAAATTTGTGATGTGAAAGTAGGCGTCTTTTAGGCGCTCTGGCGTTAAATTTTTAGAAAACGCAGCCCTCTTTTTCACGCTTATAGCCTTTTTACTAGCTAAAATTTCAGCGCTTGCGCTTGCAAATTTCTTAAAATGCGCCGAGCTTATATGCTTTTTATAAGCCGCCTCATCCTTGTAAAACTCAAGCACGTAAAATAGCTCTGGCTTGCTCTTTGCGCTCGCAAAAAAGATCGCCTGCGTGCCTGGCTCGCTCTTTGAGCTTAGTATATTTTCCCTGCCAAGACGCTTTAGCAAGCTCTTGTTATTTGGCGTTGAAATCAGCTCATATAAGCTCACTTTCGCCTCCGCCCCAAAGGCAAACGCCGCCAAAACCGCTAGTAAAAATAGCTTTTTAAACATCAAATCTCCTTAAATTTATCTTTGCTCCACTCTTTTCATCCAAGCAAAAAGCTCGTCTAAGTCGTAGTCGCCGCCATGTCCTTCTCCCCAGACCGCTTCGAAATCAACCTCTTTGCCAGCATTTTTAAGCGAAAGTGCGAGCATAGCAGGCACGGCAAGGGCTAGGTCGGTGTCGTTTGTGCCCTGTCTTATGCGGTAAAATTTCGCCGCCTCTTTGTTTTTAGCGTAGTTCATCGCATTCATCATCTTTATGACGCTAACCTCCGCCATCTCGCCCAAGCTTTGCTCTTTTGCAAATTTAGTAAAGTGCTTTGCAGGCGTTTTGCTATCACCAAAAAGGTCGTTTTCTGGATTTTCTAGCCCAAGGCCGTCAAAGGCAACCACCGCTTTGGCACGTTTTAGCGAAGCGATGAAGTCTTCTAGCTTAAAGGTATATCCAAGCGAGCAGCCCTGCGTGTCAAGTGTTATAAATTTAGGCGTTAGCGTGCTTTTGTCGCTGCTTTTTGTAGCGGTAAATGCCCTTGAGATGAGAGCGCTTATATACTCTTTGAAGCTACCCTCGCCATTTTCATCAAGGCTTAGCGCGTGGCCTTTGGCGTCTTTTAAATTTAGCGAGTTTAGATAGGCTGGAAATTTACTCTTTAGCTCGCGTGAGAGCTCTTTTTGCGTGGCGTTTAGCTCGCCTGTGATCATCTTTGGCTTTTTGCTTCTGTCATTAAAAGAGCTCGCATCAAGACTTGTAAAATCAATCATTTCAAATTTATCCAAATCCCCAAACATCCACTCATACGCCTCGTCTTCATGCTCTAAATTTGTCACGGGGCAGTAGGCTGAGACGGCATAAATTTGATCGTCCGCCTTTGCAGCGCCTAGCTCTTTAAGATATGGCTCATACTCTTTTGCATTTGCGCTAGTGCCAAGAAGTGCCGACATCGCGCCGCCTGCGCTCGTGCCGTTTGAGATGATCTTATTTGCGTCGCCTGGCATAAATTTGTCGTTAAATTTAAGATATCTAACGGCCGCTTTTAGATCGACTATCGCAGCTGGCGCTTTGCCGATAAATTTCTCGCCATCCTTTAGCGTCCTGCCCCTAGCGCCAACGCTTGCCACGACGTATCCTCTAAGAAGCGCTTCAAGGGTGGCATTTGGCTTTTCGTTTTGGATTTCTGGTTTTTGTGGCATTGCGCTCATGTAGCCGCCGATCGCGTTTGGCATAAAGATAGCCCCTTTTTGGTCGCTAAATTTACCCTCTGGCACATAGAAATTTAGCACCTCATAGTCACTAGCTGGCTTTGCCACATAGACTATGCCCTCATAGGCTCTAAATTTAAGCGTCCTCTCGCCAACTTGCACGCTTTTTAGCTCAAATTTCTTTTCATCAAATTTAAGCTCGCCGCCAAAGCAAGTGCCTACCAAACAAACCCCTAAAATAGCAACTCTAACGCATTTCATGATCTGCCTTTTTATTTTGTCCTACTTTTGCTTTACTAGCCTTAGCGTAGGCTACCAAGGTTTTAGCGCCTAGTTATCTTTTGGCTCGTATTTGACCGCATAGTCAAATTTAGGCTTACTTAGGCTAAACTCAAAGCTATCTCTATCGACCGAGCCAACGCAGTAGTGGCTATCATAAAGGCGAAGCAAAAACTCCGCCATCTGCTCGCTCGTGTGGTACTTTTTAAACGCTTTGTCGTAGTCGTAGCTCTCTTTGCTAGTTGCCACCATGCCAAATTCTGTCTTTGTGGCAGCTGGGACCAGCACTTTTGCCTGCATCTTTGCCTGCTTGTCCTGTGCTAGCTCGTGGTAAAGTCCCTCGCTAAAGGCACTTACGAAAAATTTGCTAGCGCAGTATGTGACGGCATTTGGCACGATTTTGTAGCCGCCTATCGAAGAGATGTTTATAAGCTGTGTATCTTTGTCTTTATATTTTTTAGTAAAGAGCGTTGAGAGCGTCACAAGAGCGATGATGTTTAAATTTATCATCTGCGTGATTTTTTCTAAATTTTGCTCGCCAACCTTGTTATAGTCGCCAAAGCCAGCGTTGTTTATAAGCGCTTTTAGCTCAAATTTTTCTAATTTTTGCCAAAGCAAGAGGGCATTTTCTTGCTTTGAGAGATCGCAAAGCTCTATCACCACATCGACATTTGCAAATTTAGCTATCTCGCTTTTTAGCTCCTCTAAAAGCTCGCCGCGCCTTGCAACTAGGATCAAATTCTCCCCACGCCTTGCAAATGCCTTTGCCGCGGCCGCTCCTATGCCTGAGCTTGCTCCAGTGATGGCGATGTATCTTTTCACTTCACATACTCCACTGGGCTATAAATTTTCACACCCTCGCTGTGGTCATCTTGTGCTACTTGCACGATCACTTTAGCGATGTCAGCTGCCTTCATCGGACGATACTCGTCAAAAAAGCCTTTTGGGATAAATTTAAACGCCTTTATCGCCAGATACTCGCCAAGTCTAAATTCCTTTCTCTCAGCCTCGATAAGTGGCAGTCTAGCGATATGAAATGAGCTATATCCAAGCTCTTTTATCTTTGCTTCTGCTTGACCCTTTGCCTTTAGGTAAAATGAGCCTGACTTTCTGTTTGCGCCTGCAGCTGAGAGCAAAACAAAGCGTTTCGCGCCGCACTCCAAGCCAAATTTGGCGAAATTTATCGGATAGGTCACATCGACTTTGTAAAACTGCTCTTTGTGCTTTGCCGCTTTCATCGTCGTGCCAAGCGCGCAAAAGACGTCATCAGCGATAAATGGCACCTCATCTTTAAAATCATCAAAATTTACTATCTTTACTTCAAGCTTTTCATGGGTAAATTCTAGCTCATGCCTAACAAGGGCGACCACCTTGTTATAGTGCTCACTCCCACATAAATCTTTTAAAATTTCACTTCCCACAGCGCCGCTGGCTCCTGCTATAAGGGCGACTTTTTTCATGTTTATCCTTTGTAAATTTTGGATAAATTCTATCTCGCTAAGGCAAAAATTTCGCTTATGGCCTCTTTTGTATAAATTTGCTCCAAGCCCCTGCCCTTGGCGTAGTCATAAACTAGCGCCATGATCTCGTCTAAATTTGACTCATCAACGCCGATTTCAATTAGGCTTGTTGGCGTGCCGATCTTGCTAAACCACTCTTTTAGCTTTTCAATAGCCTCGTCTGCGTCATCTACGCCAAAAATTTCTTTGCCAAAGCGCTTAAATGCCTTTAAATTTCTACTCTTATACCACTTCATCCATGCTGGCATCACCACACTTAGCCCAGCCCCATGCGCGCAATCAACCACCGCACCTATGGCGTGCTCGATCATGTGATTTGGATAAGAGTAACCAGCCGTGCCAACGTAAGTTAAGCCATTTAGCGCCATCGTAGCAGCCCAGGCAAACTCGCCTCTAGCGCCATAGTTTTCTGGCTCTTTTAGTAAAATTTCAGTCGTTTTCATGACCGTTTTGATGTTTGCTTCGATGTATAAATTTATGATCTCAGGCTGGATGCTCGCCGTAAAGTAGCCCTCGATGCTATGAGCGATGATGTCAGAGGCTGAATAGACCAAATACTCTTTGCTAACGCTTGCTTGAAGAAGCGGATTTACCACCGAGACTTTTGGGTAAAGACAAGCGCCGTGCATGGCAAATTTCTCTTTTGTAGCTTCATTTGTAACGACTGCGCCGCCGTTCATCTCTGAGCCAGTTGCAGCTAGTGTTATGATGTCAAAGATCATAAGCGCCTCTTTTGGGCATTTGCCAGTAAAAAAGTCCCAAACGTCGCCATTATATTTAACTCCTGCAGCCACGGCCTTGGCGCTATCAAGTACCGAGCCGCCGCCTATGGCTAGCACGCTATCGACGCCTTGCTTTTTAGCCAAATTTATAGCCTCATTTACCTTGCTTAGCACTGGGTTTGACTTCACGCCGCCTATCTTGCAAAACTCGATGCCATTTGCGCTTAGGCTCTTTGTGGCAACGTCAAAAAGTCCGTTTTGCATGATCCTGTCGCTGCCATAGATGATGAGCGTCTTTTTTGCGCCAAATTCTTTCATATATTTGCCGATGTTTTGCTCTTTGTCTTTGCCAAATTCTATTTTAGTAGGGTTTAAAAAGCTGAAATTTTGCATAGTTTTCTCCTTGTTTGCTTTTGTGATTTGAGGTAAATTTTAGTTAAATTTTCTTATTTTTAGCTATTTTTATCGGCGCTAAATTTAGAAATTTCTTAGTCTGATAGGTAGTTTTGATGTGATCTTATCTGGATCGAAGCTATTTTTTGGATCGCCTAAGCCTCCAAAATTTTCGCCAGTGTTAAAGAATTTTTGTAAGAAATAATCCCCTCTATATCCAAGCCCATAAAGTAGCTCTGACATCTCAGAGATATCCTTTTCGCTTAGTAGGTCCGCATGCACGGTCGTTCTAACTTCAAATTTAAAATTTATCTCTATGAGATATTTTAGCGTGGCGGCAAATTTCTCATATAAATTTGAGCCAGTAATGCCTATAAATTTCTCTTTTGGAGCTTTAAAATCAAGCGCGATGTAGTCAATCAGCCCCTCATCTATCGCCTCTTTTATAACACTAGGATGTGAGCCGTTAGTATCGACCTTTAAACTAAAGCCACGTACCTTGACCTCGCGTGCTAGCCTTAAAAAGAGAGGGTTTGCCGTGCATTCACCACCGCTAAAGACGATGCCATTTAGCTTGCCGACCCTGCGGTCTAAAAAGTCGCAAACTTCACTAAAACTTATAGTATCATTTGACTTTACGACCTCGATGTTGTAGCAGTATCCACAGCGCATATTACACCCTGCGAACCAGATGACGGCAGCTACTTTATCAGGATAGTCAAGCGTCGTAAATGGCGTTATACTAAAAATTTTTTGCAAATTTAAAACCTATGTGAAATTTAAAGGCACAGAGAATGTGCCTTTTTTTAAAAAAACGTATTTTATACTATTTTTTAAGATTTTGTGTTACTTTTTGCAGCAACTTGCGTATTCGTCAAATTTAACACGCTCTTTGTGCTCGCCTTTTTTGCCAAGGTTAAAGCTCTCAACCGGTCTGTGATAGCCCATAACACGAGTATAAACCACGCATCTTGTGCGTTTGTCTTGCACTTTTTCTAAAATTTCTTTTTCTGTCATTTTCTCTCCTTATTTGGATTTTTTCTTCTCATTTTCTATCAGCTCTGCATCACAAAGCGGGCAAAACTCATGCTCGCCAGCTATGTAGCCATGCTTTGCGCAGACGCTAAAGACTGGCGTTATCGTGATGTATGGGAGTTTGTAGTTTGAGATTATACTCTTTACAAGCTCTTTGCAAGCTTTAGCCGAGCTGATGCGCTCTTTCATATATAGGTGAAAGACGGTGCCACCAGTGTAGGCGCTTTGTAGCTCATCTTGCAGATCAAGCGCTTCGTAAGCGTCGTCTGTGAAATTTGCAGGTAGCTGGGTTGAGTTTGTGTAGTAGATATTGTCCCCCTCGCCTGCTTGGATGATGTCTGGGTAGCGCTTCTTATCCTCTTTGGCAAAGCGGTAAGTAGTGCCCTCAGCTGGAGTTGCCTCAAGGTTGTATAAATTTCCGCTCTCTTCTTGAAATGTCCTTATCTTATCGCGTAAAAAGCCAACCATCTCAAGGGCAAATTCTCGTCCAAATTTAGTTGAGATGTTCTCTTTATCGTCAGTGAAATTTCTAAGTAGCTCATTCATGCCATTTATGCCGATCGTGCTAAAGTGGTTGTTAAAGTGCTTTAGATACCTAGCCGTGTAAGGATAAAGCCCTCTGTCATACATCTCTTGGATAAATTTACGCTTCTTCTCTAGGGTTGATTTAGCTAGGTCTAAAAGGTAGCTTAGTCTGTTGTAAAGTGCGACCTTATCGCCTTTGTAGTTATAGCCAAGGCGGGCTAAATTTATAGTGACAACGCCTATCGAGCCAGTCATCTCAGCACTTCCAAAAAGACCGCCACCACGTTTTAAAAGCTCTCTTAGATCAAGCTGCAAGCGGCAACACATAGAGCGCACGTGGCCTGGTTTGTAGGCATTTTCGTTTTCTATCTTGTTGCCATTTTCGTCGTAAGTGTATTGCGAGCCGATGAAATTTTGAAAGTAGCTTGAGCCCATTTTTGCGGTATTTTCAAAGAGCACGTCGGCTACTTCGCTATCCCAGTTAAAGTCCTCTGTGATATTTACCGTTGGTATAGGAAATGTAAAAGGCTGTGAGCACTTGTCGCCAGCTGTTAATACCTCGTAAAATGCCTTGTCTATGCGTGCCATCTCAGGCTCGAAGTCCTTGTAGGTCATATCGATCAAATTTTTCCTGCCACGCTCGTTTGCTTTTTTCAAAATTTTCTCATCTTTTACATTTGTAAAGAGGTGTATATCATCGCTCGTTGGGATCTGATCCCTTAGGTCGCTTGGGCAGGTGATGTCTATGGTTACGTTTGTAAATGGGCTTTGTCCCCAGCGCGCAGGGACATTTAGGTTGAAAATAAAGCTAGTGATCGCCTTTTTGATCTCGGCGTCGCTTAGATCATCTTTGAAAACGTAAGGCGCAAGGTAGGTGTCAAAGCTAGAAAACGCCTGAGCGCCTGCCCACTCGCTTTGCAAAATGCCTAAGAAATTTGCCATCTGATAAAGCGCCTCTCTAAAGTGCTTTGGCGCCTTGCTCTCGACCCTGCCACGAACGCCGTTAAAGCCCTCATTTAGCAAAGCCCTTAAGCTCCAGCCAGCACAATACCCTGTAAGGCAGTCAAGGTCGTGGATATGGTAGTCACCGTTTCTGTGAGCTAAACCCTCTTCTTTGCTATAAACAGCGTCTAGCCAGTAGTTTGCTATGACTTTGCCAGCGGTGTTATTTATAAGGCCTGCGTTTGAGTAGCTTGTGTTTGAGTTTGCAGAAATTCTCCAGTCGGTGCCGTTTATATACTCATTTATCGTTTGGGTTGAGTTTATATAGGTCGTATCTTCATTTAACCCTAAAATTTGCTCGCGTTGGAGCTTGTGGGTGTGGCGGTAGAGCATGAAGCTCTTTAAAACTTCAAAATGTCCGCCGTCAAATAGCTCTTTTTCTATCGCGTCTTGGATGTCTTCGACTGTTATCGTGCTTGATTTTTGAAAGATATCTTGGACTACATTTGTAAAAACTTGCTCGTCGTAAGCTTTATTTTCGCTGGCAAATGCCTTTTTTATAGCATCTACTATCTTGTATGCTACAAATTCTTGTCTTGTGCCATCTCGTTTTAAAATTTCACGCATCACTTGCTCTTTTCTGATTGTTTTTTTGATATGGAGTTTAAAAGTATAGGACAAGAAAGCTTAAAATATAGAAAACTTATTTTATTTTGTTTAATAATATTTATCAAAAAATATAAAATTTTAGAGAGTTTTATTAAGTATATTTTTACGCATTTTAGGCATTTTAAACTAAAATTTGATTATTTTTACTTAAATAATTATTTTAATTTTAGTTTTTAAAATAGTAGATTTGAAATTTTACAGGTCAATCAAGCTTATTTGGGTATAATCTCAAAAATTTAAAGGACAAAAATGACTTCAATGAATATACAAATCAACAAATACATACTAGTCTTAAGCGAATAATTGATTAGCTGAACTATGATATGCATTTAACACAATAACGAGCAGAAGTTGTGAATGATGTAAACAAGTCAGATATTTAAGATCATAAAAAATAGACTTAAATATAATAAATTAATATTCACTACACTATATTCTAATTTTTCTTATTTCTTATAGCATATTCAATCCAATTTTCTAAATTGCTTTTTATATCATTATATGTATTATCAGATTTTGGATTAAAAACTGGTATAAATTTTGATAATTTTTCTCTACTATTTTTTATTTCAATATATTCAAATGGATTATACCCTATACTATCTTTGTAGCCATTTTTATCTTTTAAGTTATGTATATAAATTCCCATTAAAGCCTTGCCTTCATTCCATGCTTTTATTATTTCATATTTTACCCAGTCTCTATTTGCTGTTTGATTGCCTATTAAGACAATAACACAAGAGCAACTAAACATGTTTTGCGATATCCATCTTTCAATAGCTTGCTTACCTTCTCTTTTTACTTTTTCCCAATCATTAGAATTACAAATTTTTTGTCCTTCGACTACGCCTATATTTTTTATTTGACTAACTCTCCAAATATCTCTATCGTAATGAAAACTAAAAAATACTTTTCTCATTTTTCCCTTTTATTTAAAAAATTCAAAAATTAGAATGAGTATAAAAATACCACCATAAAATGTCCATACGCTTTGAGATTTATAAACATTTAATATATCGTAAAGTGTGATCTTGCCATTTATACTAAATTTAAAGATTTCTTTAAAATCTCCATTTTGAAATTTATCAACTTTCTTATTATATAAATCTCTAAATCTTCGTTCAAATAGTAGATAGTATGCATCCAAATATGAAAATGCTAACAGAGGTATAATAGACACAAAAATGCTACTAACATTTGCTCTGAAGATTATTGCGACAGCAATTAATGCAATAGTCCAACCTTTCATTTTAAAAGAATTATCAGCCATTCTTTTGATTGTATCTTGAAGCATTTTTAATTCTTCTGTTAATAATTTTAGTTTGTTATCTTCTGACATATTAAACCTTGTTAGTTTTACTGACAACCTTCACACTCGATCGAGCGGTCAGCTACATCGTTTAGTTTTTCGCTGTCAGGCGACTCTGAGCGTAGATAGTAGGTTGATTTTAGTCCAAGCTCCCATGCAAGCGTGTAAATTTCACTTAGATATCCGCCGCTTGCTTTGTCTAAGCTCATGAAGATATTTAGACTTTGACCTTGATCGATCCATTTTTGGCGGATCGCACCTGCTTTTATAAGAATTCTCTGATCAAGCTCATAAGCTGGCGTGTAAAACTGCCAAGTATCTGGGCTTAAATTTGGCACGACATTTGGGATCATACCACTTAGGTTGTGCTCGAACCACTTGCGCTTATAGACTGGCTCGATGGTCTGAGTGGTGCCAACAAGGATCGAGATCGAGCTAGTTGGAGCGATCGCCATTAGGTAGCCGTTTCTCATGCCGTCACGCTTGACTTTCTCTCTTAGCTTATCCCAGTCGCAGACATTTTCGTCAAATAGCCCGCCTTTATCGTTTAAAAGCGCCTTTGCGTTCTCGTTTGCGGTGTCTATCGGCATGATGCCTTTGCTCCATTTTGAGCCTTCAAATTTTGGATAGATGCCCTTTTCTACGGCTAAATTTGAGCTAGCGTAGATCGCGTTGTAGCTTATGTTTTCCATTATGCTATCAATGAGCGCCAAATGCTCATAGCTGCCCCATTTTACGTTTTTCTCAGCTAGCATTTGCGCCTCGCCCATGACGCCAAGGCCGATCGAGCGAGAAGCTAGGTTTGTGTGTTTTACCTTTTTGTGTGGGTAGAAATTTAGATCTATAACATTATCAAGCATCCTGATAGCTATCGGCACGACACGCTCGATGTCCTCTTTGCTGTTTATCTTGCTTAAATTTATACTTGCAAGGTTGCAAACTGCAGTTTTGCCCTCGATGCTCTCTTTTTCTACGATAAAAATTTGCTTGCCTTTTAGGCTATCAAGCGCGCTAAGCTTTTTGGCCTTTTTAGTTATGCCACTATCGACCGTGACGTCTTCTTCTTCGTCAAATAGCTCCTCGCCGCCATCTTCATAAGTGATCTTGATCTTATAGTAGTTTGGCGCTGTGTTTTGGAAAATTTCGGTGCATAAATTTGAGCTTCTGATGATGCCCTCGTGGTCGTTTGGATTTGCTTTGTTGGCGTTATCTTTAAAGCACAAAAACGGCATGCCCGTTTCAAAATAGCTAGTTAAAATTTTCTTCCAAAGCTCTTTTGCAAGGATGGTGTTTTTCTGGATATTTTCGTCGTTTTCATACTCTAAATATCTCTTCTCAAACTCTTCGCCGTAAAGGTCGCAAAGGTCGCTTACTTGAGCTGGGTCAAAGAGGCTCCAGCGGCCATTTTCTTTGACACGCTTCATAAATAGGTCGTTTATCCAAAGTGCAGGGAAAAGCTCGTGCGCGCGGCGTCTCTCTTCGCCTGAGTTTTTACGAAGATCGAGAAAATCGCTCACGTCCATGTGCCAAGGCTCGATATAAACAGCGATCGCGCCCTTTCTAGTGCCTAGCTGATCAACCGCTACTGCGATGTCGTTTGTCACTTTTAAAAATGGTATGATACCGCCAGCTGCGTTTTTGTGTCCGTCGATACTGCCGCCCATCGCACGCACCTTGCTCCAGTCCCAGCCGATACCGCCGCCAAATTTTGAAAGTAGCGCCATCTCTTTGTAGCTATCAAAAATGCCCTCGATATTATCAGGCGTACTACCTACGTAACAGCTGCTTAACTGGTGGCGTGTAGTTCTAGCGTTTGAGAGCGTTGGCGTGGCTAGCATCACTTCAAATTTAGAGATAAGATCATAAAATTTCTTTGCCCAGCCTTGACTATCTAGCTCGTTTTGCGCAAGAAACATAGCGATCGCCATAAACATGTGCTGTGGCAGCTCGATAGGCATACCGCTCTTGTCTTTGATGAGATAGCGATCATAAAGCGTTTTGATACCAAGGTATGCAAACTGAAGGTCGCGCTCAGGCTTTATGTAGGCGTTTAGATCCTCAAGATCGTACTTCTCTTTTAGCCCAGGGATGATGCGTCCTACTTTTTCGCCCTTTGCGAGGTAGTCTTTTAGATGGTTGTAGCCGTTAAAGCCAGTCACTTTGTGATAAAGGTCGAACAAAAATAGCCTCGCAGCGACAAATGTCCAATTTGGGCGGTCGATGTCGATCTTATCAACTGCTGTTTTTATAAGAGTTTGCTGAATTTCCTCAGTCGTTATCATATCTCTAAACTGAATTTTCGCATCTACCTCAAGCTCACTAAGACTTACGTTGCTAAGACCTAGGACGGCTTCGTTTGTGTATTTTTTGATCTTGCTGATATCAAGCTCTTCTGTTCTACCATTACGTTTTATAACTTTCAAAAATGTCTCTCCGTGTTAAATTTTAATTTGAGATTTTATCCAAAAAGATATAAAAACTCTCTTTGCCAAAAACTACTCAATAAATATAAAATTTACCACCAAAATGAGAAAGATAAAGGCTTACTAAAAACTCTTATTTTTCTAGCGCGAGGGTGATAAAAAAATGTTAAACGTGATGAACTTTTGGATTAGCTTTGGCAACAAAAGATTAAATGCGCCAACATTTTGCCGATAAATTTTGCTGATGCTTGTAAAAGCTACTTGAAAATGTCGCCCTTGGCTGATAAATTTTGCGAGCTAAATTTAAAGTGGATTTTGTATTATGGTATTTGCAAGGGGCTAAATTTACCCCTTGCGTTTAAATTTATTTGCCAAAAACTCTGGCGAAAATTTTATCTACATTTTTGGTGTAGTAGTTGTAGTCAAAGCACTCTTTGATCTCATCTTTGCTAAGGCTCTTAGTTAGGTCCTCGTCGTTTAGCAAATTTTGTAAAAATAGACTGTGACCTTGCTCGTCGATCGCTTTTTTGCCCTCTTGCAAGTCCGCCCAGACCTTCATGGCGTTGCGCTGAACGATCTTGTAGGCGTCCTCCCTAGAAATCCCACGCTGTGGCAGCTGCAAAAGCACGCGCTGTGAAAAGACCAGACCGCCTGTTAAATTTAAATTTTTCATCATATTTTCTGGATAGACGACTAAATTTGCTATCAAATTTTTGATACGAACCAGCATAAAATCAGCCGTGATAAACATATCTGGCAGGATAAATCTCTCAACCGAGCTGTGGCTGATATCGCGCTCGTGCCAAAGGGCGACGTTTTCAAGAGAAGGCGTGACGTATGAGCGTAGCACCCTGCAAAGACCGGTGATGTTTTCGCTAAGGACTGGATTGCGCTTGTGTGGCATCGCGCTTGAGCCCTTTTGTCCTGGGCTAAAGTACTCCTCCGCCTCATAAACCTCAGTCCTTTGGTAATGTCTAATAGCGACTGCGATCTTCTCGCAAGTAGAGGCTAGAACTGCGATAGCGCTTACAACATGTGCGTAGCGGTCGCGCTGGATCACTTGGTTTGACGCTGGGGCAGCTTTTAGACCGAGCTCCTCGCATGTTAGCTCTTCAAATTCCATCGGAGCGTGGGCTAAATTTCCCATAGCGCCTGAGAGTTTGCCATAGCTAATCGTATCTTTTGCATCTTTGATGAGCTTTAGCGCCCTTGCAATCTCGTCATACCAGATGGCAAGCACGAGGCCAAAAGTTATCGGCTCGCCGTGGATGCCGTGGCTTCTACCGACCATGAGCGTATGCTTGTGCTCGTTTGCCCTATCTTTGACCGCCTGCATGAACTCCTCTACGTCGCTGATAATGAGTTCTAGGCTCTCTTTCATCTGAAGCGCGACGGCTGTATCGATACAGTCGCTTGAGGTCATGCCGTAGTGCACGAACCTGCTCTCCTCGCCAAGGCTCTCGCTGACGCTTGTTAAAAATGCGATGACATCGTGTTTTGTCGTCTTTTCTATCTCGTCGATGCGAGCCACTTCAAATTTAGCATTTTTGCAAATTTTCTCGCAGTCGCTATCGCTTATGAAGCCGAGCTTATTCCAAGCTTTAACGGCAGCTTTTTCCACCTTGAGCCAAGCGTCATATTTTGCTTGTATGCTCCACTTTTCAGCCATCTCTTTGCGTGAGTATCTTTCGACCATTGTTGAACCTTTTGTGTTAGTTTGCTTTTGTCCTGAAAGTATAAATTTGGCTTTTTGAGCCAGAAATCACGTCGTGTAATTTCTCTAAATTTAAGTTTTGATTATATAAAATCCGGGCTGAAATGTCGGTTATACGCTTATAAATTTGGGCTTAAGATAGCTCGCTCGTTTTTCAAAGGATCATTTTTGCCCTATGTAAATAAATTTATCATTACTGCAGATCATCAAAAAGCTTACGAAATTTTGCTGCAAAATGGCTTTAATATAAGTCAAACCCAGCGTCTCATCGATAAAGGCAGGCTGATCTGTAGTGGCAGTGTCGTGAGTGAGAAAAATGCCGTTTTGTGCGGCGATGTCTTTTTGATCGACTATGAGACCAAGCCAAAAGGACTAAAACCGATCTTTGAGTGCAAGAGCTTTGCGATATTTGACAAGCCAAGCGGAGTGCTGAGCCATCCAAATGGCAGGCACTGCGACTACTCGCTAAACGATGAAATTTACACACTTTTTGGGCGAGAAGCGAGCGTGGCACATAGGCTAGACTGCGAAACAAGTGGCGTGATAGTTGTGGGAAAAGATAGAAATTCTACGATAAAACTAAAGAAGATTTTTGAAAACAGAGAGGTTTCTAAAAGCTACGTCGCGATGGTGCAAGGCAAGATCGAGCGAGAATTTACGATCGATGCTAAGATGGATCTAGCGAACAACTACGACGATGTGAAAATGCGAATGCAAATTTGTGAAAATGGAAAAAGTGCGGTGACTAAAATTTTGCCGATCAGATATTTTGATGATATCGATACGACTTTGGTTCGGGCTATCCCACTCACTGGTAGGCAGCATCAAATTCGGTTGCATTTGTTTCATGTGAAACACAAGATCATTGGCGAACCACTTTATGGTTTGTCACGTCCGCAGATCGAGAAAATTTTAGATAAAGAGATGAGCGAGTGTGAACGGATAAATTTAACTGGATCAACAAGGCTCTTGCTTCATTCGGATGAAATTTCATTTAAATTTGATGAAATTTTTTACACCATAAAAAGCAAATTTGACGCCGAAAGTGAGTTTTATAAATTTGCAAAAGAAAGTTTTATTTTAGCCTAAAGGTTTTATTTTCTTCTGCAAGTTTTTCTAACTCTATTAAATTTTCTCTGCTTTGCGTCAAAAACTCATCAAATTTAAAACCTAGCACTACTATTCTATAAAGCTCTGGTTTATTTTTTCTCCAATTATAGATAGTTTTTGCATCTACTTTTAAAATCCCAGCCATATCACGTTGTGTTAAATTTGCCATTCCTGATCCTATTTTTTGGGAGATTTTAAAGTAAAGCTTTATAACTTTTAACAAAGTAAATATTTCTTACTTATATTTAAATATAAGTAATTATTCCTTTAATTTATTATTTATTAAGAACATAGCAGGTAATATTTCCGTTTAAATATTTAAAAGGAGGCAAGATGAATAAAATCATCAAAAAGACATTTGGGGGACTTAGTATGTCATATTATTTAAGACATCTATTTTTTGGCGCTATAATGGCAGTATTTTTTATATATATGTTTTACAATTTAGGTAGAGCATCGATTTTAGTGGCTCTTGTTTTTGTGGCAAATGCTCTAATTTATCCGTATTCGCGTTTTGTTTATGAAAGTATAGTCGATTTTATTTTTGGGAATAACGTCTTTTTTGTAAATGCATTATTTTTACTTGCAACTAAAATTATAACTATGCTTATATGTTTTAGCTTTGCTATATTTATCGCGCCTATTGGACTTATATATCTTTACTACTATCACAACAAAAACAAAACCTTTGACGAGTAGATTTTATAAGCCAAACTTTAGTTTATACTTGCACAAGTTTGGCTTTAATACCTTAAAAAATACTATTTCTCCCCAGATATAACTTTAATAAGTCCAAAGATTCCAACTCCAACTACGATACATATAAAAATTATCTCGGCGATATCAAGAGCTGTCATTTTTTACTCACGTTAGTTTTATCGTTAGTTGGTTTTTCTTCTGTTTTAGCTGCGTTCTTATCGCTAACGTTAGCTCTGAATTTTGGGTTTTCATTTCGCTGTTTTAGCTGGCCACAAGCAGCACTTATATCAAGTCCTTTGCTCTGCCTGATCGTACAGGTAACGCCATGATCCCTTAGATATTCTTGAAATTTTAGCATGCTAGCAAGCTCAGGCCGTCCAAATTCACTACCTTCATGCGGGTTAAAATAGATCAAATTTACCTTTGCCTTAATACCATGAAGCAGTTTTACAAGCTTTTTAGCGTCACTAACGCTGTCGTTTAAGTCTTTGATAACAAGATATTCAAACATTACACGCTTTCGCATATCGATAGGAAATCCCCTAACAGCATCCATAACAGCCTCGATATTATACGCCTTATTTATCGGCATCAGGCGGCTTCTAAGCTCGTTAGTAACAGCATGTAGCGATATGGCCAGCAAGACACCAAGGTCCATCTCGCCAAGCTTTTTTATCTGGCTGCCAAGGCCACTTGTTGAAACGGTTTGACGGCGTGGCGATATAGCCAAACCCTCATTAAGGGCTAAAATTTTGATCGCTTTACTAACGTTAGCAAGGTTATCAAGCGGTTCACCCATACCCATATAGACAACGTTTATGCGCCTTTCGTATGGTATGTTATTCCCTCTTTTTATCCATAAAATTTGCCCTACGATCTCCCCAGCAGTCAAATTTCTAACAAGCCCGCCCTTTGCTGTTAGGCAAAAAGCACAGCCCATTTTGCAGCCAACCTGCGAACTAACACAAACAGTGTAACGAGCATGGCGACTAATCTTGCCATCTTCGTCGCTAATCTCCTCTTTCATCGGCAACAAAACGCTCTCTATCTTTAGTCCATCTTTTAGCTCAAAAAGATACTTGATAGAGCCGTCGCTACTTTGCTCAAATTTCACACATTTTAGAGGATCAAGATAAAATTTCTCAGTCAGATCCTGACGCATATCCTTTGGCAAATTTAGCATTTGGCTAAATTCAGTAGCATTTTTTTTATATACCCACTCATAAATTTGCGTCGCTCTAAAAGAGGGAGAGACTAGCTCTTTTAACTCTTCAATGCTAAGATCAAGCAAATTTTTCACATATTTTCCTTTACATATTTTATTAGTAGCTCTTTGGCAGCAGAGTGATTTTTTATAAAGTCAGCATGCGCATTTTTATCACAAAAATTTGTCGCTACAAAAATTCCATAAGCCGGAATTTTAAAAATTTGAGCCACTTTTAGAACAGAAAAAAACTCCATATTTTCTAAAAAATAACCCTTTTCAAACATTTTATGGGCCAAATTTTTGTCTGTCGTTATGAAATTTGATGAATTTGTTTTGATAGTTCCACGTGAAACAATAGAAGAAATTTCACACTCAATAGGCGAATAAGATCTATTTTCTATGCTAGAAATTTCAACATTTGCCCCAATCGAGCTTTCATAAATTTGTAAAATTTCACCATCTTTATAAAGGCCAGCTGAGCCAACAAAAACTATCTTTTCTAGCATTTGATATAAATTTCGCTCGGGATTTTTTGACGAATTTTGGTTTAGATTTTGCAGCTCTGGGTTTGATGAGTTTGCAAATTTAGCCTCGATCTTTGCGAGGTAGTGCGGATCAATATTTTTTAAATTTATACCCTTTTCATCAGCTCCCGCGCATGATTTTTTTTGCAAAAACTTTGTCAAATTTATCGCCATATCGACTAGCCCCACCCCCATTGGCAAAGCAAAGTCAAAAATTTCATTTTTTCCAGCTGAGATAACTAACATCAGAGCCTAACCTCAACGCCATTTGCTTTAAGATACTCTTTTAGTTTTTTTATCTCGATCTCGCCAAAGTGAAATATCGAAGCCGCCAAACACGCATCAGCCCCAGCCTCAAAAGCCTCTTTAAAATGCTCCACCTTGCCAGCGCCACCACTTGCAATAGTCGGTATAGAAAGCGCACTAAATATCTTTGTTAGCTCCAAGCTAAAGCCCTGCTTGACGCCGTCGTTGTCCATAGACGTTAGCAATATCTCCCCTGCTCCGCGCGACTCGACCTCTTTTGCCCAAGCAAAGGCATCTTTTTTGGTATCGATCCTGCCACCATTTATAAAAACACTATAACCATTTTCGATCTTCTTAGCATCGATCGCTACGACGACACACTGTGAGCCAAATTTCTTAGCCGCTTCGTCGATCAAATTTGGATCTTTTATCGCCGATGAGTTTAGGCTCACCTTGTCGCAGCCCGCATTTAAAAGGCGTGAGATATCATCTATCGTGCGTATGCCACCGCCAACGGTTAGGGGTATAAAAAGCTTGCTTGCGACCTTTTTTACCACATCAACTATCGTATCACGACCAAGGTGAGAGGCTGTGATATCCAAAAAGCAAAGCTCGTCAGCGCCCTCGTCGTTATATCTTTTAGCTATCTCGACTGGGTCTCCAGCATCGACAAGTCCAACAAAATTTACACCTTTTACGACCCTGCCGTCTTTTACGTCGAGGCATGGGATTATGCGTTTTGCAAAATGATTCAAATTTATCCTTTGTCTATCTTTCTAGCTGCCACCTCAAAGTATGGCAAACTCGCCCAATTTTCTCGGTTTCCAACTATATAAATAACCTCTTTTGCTCTTGTTAGCGCCACGTTTAGCAGGTTTGGCTTGCTAGCAGCCCACGCTCTAGCACCCTTTGTCGCTCCCCCTAAGACAAAGACAATAACATCAGCCTCTTTGCCCTGCATAGTGTGGATAGTGCCAGCACCTTTTAAATTTCTACAAACATCTTTAAATGGCGTTATTATCCTGATGTTATTTTTCTCATCAGCTAGCTCGCCTGCCAAGAGCTCTTTAACCACCTCGCCCTCGACTTTGTTGTAGTTGCCTATCCACTCCTCGCTTCTAACATCTATCCACTTTGTTTGCACGTTAGTGTTTGCAAATTTACTAGCTGCACTTCTGCCAAGTATCATCATATCGTCGTATGTAGTCTCGTTTGATATCTCAAACATAGGGTTAGCGCACCTTCTATGCACGATAAGTGGCGAGCCGACCCAGATACTTTCACCACTACCTTTTATATATGTGCCGATATTCTGCGCTTTGTCGGCTCTTAGTTGCACAGAGGACTTAAGCAAGTTAAACTCCTCTTTTGCCTCGCAGTAGCTAAGTATCGCCCTATTTAAACTAACTGGCAGCGTTACTACTGGTTCAAGCTGGAGTGGATCGCCAACAACCACGGCCATCTTTGAGCGAAGCAAGGCACCTAACGCGTTAGTTAAATTTGCCTGCCCTGCTTCATCTATCAAAAGCATGCCTATATCGCCATTTAAAAGCTCTTTAAAGGTGTTATTAAACGAGGCAAAAGTCGAGCTAACAACTGGCGTTAGCAAGAAGAGCCCCTTGATAACCTCGCGTCTATGCTTTGCCTCTAAGCCGTTTTTCTCAGCCATCTTTTCATCGTTAAAGATAACGCTAAGGGCACGTAAATTTGTCCTAACAGCTTCTTTGCAGGCAAAAATGGCAGCTTTGTGCAAATTTAGCGCCTCTTTAAAAAGCTCTATCCTAGCCTTAAAAAGCTTTGTCTTGTGAAATTTCTGATCTATGCCAAATTCCATCATAAATGGCATACTCTTTTGCATCTCTTCGTTGCTCTCGCTAAAGCTGCCGTTTAGAAAGATATCTAGCTCCTCGCTCCTACCAAGTATCTTTTGGCGTCTAGCAAAGTCGCTTTGTAGCCTTTTGTAGAGATTTATCTTTACACCAAGCTCTGCAGCCCTGCTCTCAAGCCCTGTTATCTCCTCTTTTAGCTCGTTTAGCCTTGCCTCATTTTTCTCTTTGCTCTCGCCATTTTGCTTGCTAGCTTTTAAATTTTGCTCAGCTATCTGGCGATTTATCTCACCGACCTTTAGCGCCTCGTCGCTATACTTTTCAAAGGCCTCTGTCTTAAAAATCTGCTGAAAGAGAAAAAATGGCGGCTTTTCTGGTGTACTTAGATACTCCTGCAAAGCTTCATTTTGACTAACAACTCTTGTTAGCTCGCTAAATTCAGCCTTTTTATCTTCAAGCTCGTCACTAACGCTAGTAAATTCGCTCTCAAGAGGAGATAAAAACTCCTCTATCTGCTTGGCTGAGTTATAGCTCTCTAGCCTTCTATCGACGTCAGCTAGCTCTGTTTTAAGGCTCTTTAGCTCCTCTTCTTTGATCCTGATCTCGCTAAAAAGTAAATTTACCTCGTGAAGCGCAAGGTTAAATTTCTCTTTCGCCACGTCGTAGTCATCAACCCCTTCGCCAACTGCCAGATATTTGCCAAGCCCCATCAAAAAGCCATCTTGCTCCAAAAACTCGCCATACTCTTTTGCGATCTTGTCATACTGGCTGTGAGTAGCCTCGATCTTTACGCCATTAATTGCGTTAAAAACAAAATTTGACTTGTTTTGCTTTGAGCCAAGCGCCACGCAAAATAGCCCCCAAGCTGGCTTTGAGACAAAGGACTTCTCGCCATATTCGCTCTTTTCATCAGCCGAGAGCAGCCTTGTGGTTATAAATTTAAAATAATCAATCTCGCCCGCATAATCCCCTATGCTCTTTAACTGGCTTAGCTCTTTGCTCAAAATCTCAACCGCACCGTTATTGCAAGAGCTAACGACCATCTCGAAGCCCTGCAGCTCGTCATTTAGTCTAAAATAAAGCGCCTTTTCGTCGCTGTCATAAACTGGCTCAAAGATATCGTGCCTGCTCATTTGCGCGAGCTTCATCGCCCTAAGCGTCACCACTTCAGCCATCACGTCCTTTAAAAGTGTCGTTTTACCCGTGCCTGGAGCACCATTTACGCTATAAATCCCGCCGCTTCCTTCTTTAAATTTCTCTATGATGTTATTTAGTGCCATTTGCTGTGAGAAATTTAGGGCAAAATCACTCGCAAAAGCCGATCTTGGGTAGCGCTCAGCCTTAAAAAAGTCCCTCACCGCCCTTTGATTTAGCTCATCTCTAACGTCAATCCTCTCAAATTTATTCTCACTGCCCTCGTCTAAAAACTGATCCGTCAGCGCGTGCGTCCTGCCTGACTCGTAAAATTTGATAAGTAAATTTATATCATCTATAAAAAAGCTATTTAAAAGGGCGTCGTTCTCTTTAAAATTTGGATCAGCGATCCTTACTTCAAGCCTGATCACGTCTTTGCAAAATGGCGTCTTTAGCGAGCTTTTTATCTCCTCATGGACTGCTTTTACATAGTCGCTAAGCTTCATTTTCTCTTTATGGATAGAAATTTTATCCTTGATGTGCTCGCACTCTTTGTTAAAGTCGTTTTGGCTGATCTCTTTTAGATGGTTTAGGCGCACCATCGCCCAAGGAGCAGTTGGTATAAAGAGCTCATTTGATGAGTTTGGCGTGAAAAATGGGCTTAGCTCATCATCTAAATTTGCATCTTTTAGAGCAAAATTTTGCTCATTTTTGCAAAATACTAGATCACCAGAGAGTTTAAGCTTATAACAAAATGCCTTTTCAAAGCTCGTTTGCTCAGAGCGTAGCTCCTCTAAAATTTGCTCTTTTTCAAATTTCACCTTTGCTAGCTTTGATATCGCAAGGGCAAGCAAGTCAGTCTCAAAAATGCCGCCATAAATCGAAATTTCTACACCATTTTTTAAAAGCGACCTGTCAAATGTCCTTAAAATTTGCATAAATTTCTCATCGAAATTTGCGATCTCAAGGTCCATTGATTTTTTAAATTTGCTATTTGTCTTTTTTGGCTCATCTAAGGTTTTTGGCTCTAAATATTGTGATAATAAAAAGTATTTTAAGGTGTTTGCCCTACTCAAATTTGCGCCTTATTTTGTTGTTATTTAGTGATTATAGTCCATTTTATATATGATTAAACTAAACTTGTAATCATTGTATAAGTAATTTTTGGCTAATATCGCGGCTATGATAAAGGCAAAAAAGCACTTTGGACAGAATTTTTTACAAGACAAAGCGACACTAGATAAGATCATCCAAGCGATACCCAAGGACGTAGAAAACGTCGTTGAGATTGGGCCTGGCTTAGGTGATTTGACATTTAGACTTTTGCAAATTTATAAGACGACCTCTTTTGAGATAGATTGTGAGCTGTTTCAAATTCTAAAGGTCAAATTTGCAAATGAGATCCAAAATGGACAATTAAAACTTTTTTGTAAAGATGCTTTAGAGCAGTGGCAGCAAAATGGCGGACTAAGTAGCCAGAACTACTTTTTAGTCGCAAATTTACCCTATTACGTTGCTACGAAGATGATACTAAATGCGATAGATGACGAAAAATGCCTTGGGCTTATTGTGATGATACAAAAAGAGGTTGCTCTTAAATTTAGTGCAAAGAGCAAGGATAAAGAATTTAGCGCTTTATCGATCCTCGCTTCACTTCAAGGTAGGTGTGAGCTCTTGTTTGACGTGGATGCAAAGCTTTTCAACCCACCTCCAAAGGTCACATCTTCAGTCATCAAACTACAAAAAACAAAAAAGATTTTTGGCAAAGACGGGATTTTCAAAGATGCAAAACAATACGAGGCTTTTAAAGCATTTTTAAGAGCTGCGTTTGCTTCGCCAAGAAAGACGCTTTTGAAAAATTTATCCACAAATTTTGACAAAAAGGCGCTAGAAGAAATTTCTGAAGACCTAGGCTTAGCTCAAAATTTACGTCCACACGAACTAGATGTCGATTCTTATCTAAAAGTATTTGAAAGATTAAAGGAAGATAATGAACGACAAAAACGAAGAGAAAGTTGTAACTAACCAAAGTAAAAACAACAAAAGACGAAGATTTAGACCAAAAAACAAGCCAAAACAAGAGGGCGAAACTACCGAGCAAACATCACTGGCAAGCAAAAGCGTGATAGATAACTTCTTTGCAGCAGAGCAAGCTGAAGCCAAAACGCACGCCGAGCCAAAGAGTCAAAATCCTCGCCCAAAAAAGCAAAGAAATAATAAAAATCAAAACAAAACTGGCGAAAACAATAAGCCAAAAGAGCAAAAACAGCAAAAAGAAAAGCCAAAACAAGAGCCAAAAGCTGAAGCTAAAAATGAGGCAAAAGAGCAAAAAGAGAAGCCAAAAAAGGCTAAAAAACCAAAGAAAAATTTACCCGCAAAGCTAAATGGCAACGAGCAATGGCAACAAGATATCGCAAGCGCGATGGAGGCAAACAAAGCCACTCACGAGCTAAGACTTGAGCCACTAAAATATCTAAATTCAAGCGAACATAAAATTCGCATAACTCCACTTGGTGGCCTTGGCGAGATCGGCGGCAATATGACCGTCTTTGAGACAGAAACTAGCGCAATAATCGTCGATATCGGCATGAGCTTTCCAAGCGAGAGCATGCACGGCGTGGATATCCTCATCCCAGACTTCGACTACGTTCGCAAGATAAAAGATAAGATAAAAGGCGTCATCATCACTCACGCACACGAAGATCACATCGGCGCGGTGCCTTATTTTTACAAAGAGTTTAAATTTCCTATCTACGCCACACCGCTTCCACTTGGCATGATAAATAATAAATTTGAAGAGCACGGACTAAAACAAGAGCGCTCACTCTTTAGATCGGTCGAAAAAAGAAAGCCATATCTCATAGGCGACTTTGAGGTCGAGTGGATACATATAACACACTCTATCATCGACGCCTCAGCACTTGCGATCACAACAAAGGCTGGCACGATCATACACACAGGCGACTTTAAGATCGACCACACGCCGATAGATGGCTACCCAACAGACCTTGGCAGACTAGCGTATTACGGCGAGCGTGGCGTACTTTGTCTATTAAGCGATAGCACAAATAGCTACAAAGATGGCTTTACGAAGAGTGAAAGTAGCGTAGGCAAGACCTTTGACGCGATATTTTCAAAGGCAAAAGGCCGCGTCATAATGAGCACATTTAGCTCAAACATTCACCGCGTCTATCAAGCGATCGAGTGGGGCTTAAAATACAACCGCAAAGTCTGTGTCATCGGCAGATCAATGGAGAGAAATTTATACACTGCTATGGAGCTTGGCTACATCAAGCTCGATAAGAAAATTTTTATCGACGCAAACGAGGTTGGTAAATTTAAAGATGACGAGGTGCTTATCGTCACTACTGGCTCTCAGGGCGAGACTATGAGCGCGCTTTACCGCATGGCGACAGACGAGCACAAATATATAAAGATAAAGCCAACCGATCAGATAATCATCAGCTCAAAAGCGATCCCAGGCAACGAAAACAGCGTCTCAACGGTGCTAAATTTCTTACTAAAATCAGGTGCGAGCGTCGCTTATCAAGACTTTAGCGAGATCCACGTCAGCGGTCACGCAGCGCAAGAAGAGCAAAAGCTGATGCTTCGCCTCATAAAACCAAAATTTTTCTTGCCAGTGCATGGCGAGTACAACCACATCGCAAAGCACAAAGAGACGGCCATTAGCTGTGGTGTGGATGAGAGAAATATCTATCTAATGAGCGACGGCGATCAGATGGAGGTTTGTCAAAAGTACCTAAAACGTGTAAAAACGGTAAAAACTGGCAAAGTCTTCATAGACAATCAAATAAATAAACAAATCGCAGACGACGTCGTCATCGACAGACAAAACCTCGCCGAAGCAGGTGTCGTCATGATAATCGCTCAAATTTCACGTCACGGCGCAAAGCTCATCAACAAGCCTCGCGTCATCAGCTACGGCCTTGTGGGCGATAAGCAAGACGCCGAGTTTAGAAAAGAGATGGAGGGCGTGCTAGAGCAGTACCTAAGCAACGTCAAAGAGGAGCTTTTGAAAGATAGCAGACTGCTCGAGTCACAGGTGCGCCAAGTGATCAGAAAGCACATATTTAGAAAGGTCAAAAAGTACCCAACTATCGTGCCGATCATCTATCTAATGTAAGGGAAATTTATGCAAAAAGCCAACCAAATCGCCGCTGAAGTCTTAGAGATAGAGGCAAACGAGCTTTTAAGACACGCTAAAAGCGTAGAGATAGAAGATGCCGTAAATTTGATATTTAATGCAAAAGGCAAAGTCATAGTAACAGGTGTGGGCAAGAGCGGTCACGTGGGCGCAAAGATCGCTGCTACGCTTGCAAGCACCGGCACGCCAAGCTTTTTCTTGCATCCGACAGAGGCCATGCATGGAGATCTGGGCATGATAGAAAAAGATGACATCTTGTTAGCCATTAGTTTTAGTGGCGAGAGCGATGAGCTTGTCAAAATTTTGCCTCATGTAAAGCGCTTTGGCGTAAAAATAATCGCTATGGCAAGAAGCAAGACAAGCTCGCTTGGTAAATTTAGCGACGATTTTATAGATATAAATGTAGAAAAAGAGGCGTGCCCGCTAAATGCCGCCCCAACGGCATCAACCACGCTAACGTTAGCTCTTGGCGATGCGTTAGCTGTTTGTTTGATGCAAAAGCGCGGCTTTAAAAAAGAGGACTTTGCAAATTTTCATCCAGGTGGCAGCCTTGGCAAGAGGCTATTTTTAAAGGTCAAAGATGTGATGAGAAGCGAAAATTTACCGATAGTCCGCTGGAATGCAACCCTAAAAAGCGCGATCGATACGATGACACATGGCAAGCTTGGCACGGTTTTAATAGTCAATAAAGATGGCGTGCTAGACGCTCTTTTAAGTGATGGCGATCTTAGGCGTGCGCTTATGAGAGAGGACTTTGACCTAGAAGAGCCAGCGATGAAATTTGCAACCTTGCATCCAAAAGAGATAGATAACAAAGAGATGTTAGCTGTAGATGCGTTAGCTTTAATAGAAAAGTATAAAATTCAGCTTCTTGCTGTCGTAGAAAATGGCGTGCCTGTGGGTGTTTTACACATCCATGACCTTGCAAATTTAGGACTATAAAATGGAAAAAACAAGACTAAATAAATTTATCTCACATAACACAAACTACTCACGCCGTGAGGCAGATGAGCTGATAAAAGCTGGCAAGGTTAGCATAGCAGGGCGTGTGGTTAGCGACCTTGCTACAAGCGTGGATGAAGATGACAAAGTGCGCATAAATGGCCGTTTGATAAAGCTAAAAAAGGAATTTACCGTTATCGTTTATCACAAACAAAAGGGCGAGCTAGTTAGCAAAAAAGATGACCGCGGACGAAAGACGATCTACGACACGTTAGATAAGAAATTTGCAAAATTTGTTAGCGTGGGACGCTTAGACTACGCAAGTGAGGGGCTACTTTTACTAACTGACGCTCCAGCGATCGCCACAGCGCTCATGAATAGCGACTTAGAGCGCGAATACTACCTAAAAGTAAAAGGCGAGGTGACAAAAGAGGTGATAGAGGCGATGACAAATGGCTTTTTCGCCAAGGATGCCACCAAAGGCGCGCACGCAAAAACCACTATAAAATCAATGGAATTTAAGCCATTTCTAGCCTACAAGGTCTTTGGCTCAAGCGGTGGTTACACAAAGCTAAAGGTCATCATCAACGAGGGTCAAAACAGGGAGCTACGCCGATTTTTTGGCTACTTTGACCTTGAAGTGATGGATCTAAAACGTGTTAGTTTTGGACGCGTTAGCCTTGATATGCTAAAGCCTGGCAAATGGCGCTACTTCGAAAATAGCGAATACGAAGACCTAAGAGACTTTTTGAAAGTTAATAACGTTAGATACTAACATCAGGCTTGCTTCTCTAACAAAGAGACAAGCTAAATTTACAAAAATGAAGAAGAGATGAAAAAGATTGTTCTTTTATCCATGATCTTACTAACCACTGGCTTTTGCGAAGATCTTTTTGAGCTTGGGCTTGAAGCTTATAATAAAGGCGAGTTTGATAAAGCCGCCAAGCAATGGCAAAGAGGTTGTAATGATGGAAATATTGATAGTTGCACTAATTTAGGAACTTTATATGAAAACGGTCAAGGTGTGGCGCAGGACTATAATAAAGCAGCCGCCTTGTATAAACACGCTTGTGATAGTAAAGATGCTATTGGTTGCTATAATCTAGGTGGTTTTTATGAAAGAGGACAAGGAGTAGAGCAAGACTATACCAAAGCTGTCAAACTATACAAAAAAGCTTGTGATGGCAATGTTGCCCAAGCCTACCATAATTTGGGAGTTTTATATATAAACGGTCATGGCGTAGAGAAAGACTATTATAAAGCAGCTCAATTATGGCAAAAAGCTTGCAGTGACAAATATAGCACTAGCTGTTACAATTTAGGGATTTTATACAATATTGGTCAAGGTGTAAAACAAGACTATTATAAAGCAGCCGATCTATACAAACAAGCTTGTGATGATGGAGTTAGTAATAGCTGTTCTAGTTTAGGAATTTTATATGAAAACGGTCAAGGTGTAAAACAAGACTACAGTAAATCAGCAGAATTGTATGAAAAAGCTTGCAATAATGGATACAATCGCGGTTGTTTTAATTTAGGAGCTTTTTATCTAAAAGGCAAAGGCGCAAAACAAGACTATCACATAGCAAAAGAATATTTTGGTAAGGCTTGCAAATTAGGGTTTCAATCAGGATGCGATTTTTACAAAAAATTAAACGAATAGTGCCTTGATACTAAAAACAATCTAGTAAGCTCTAACAAATTTAGAGCTTCTCTAAATTTATATCCTATTTTCTGAAAGTAGGATGTTTATATATGGATTTAGCAGCGTTTCGCCGCGTGCTGCGTAGAGCAAGACCTCTTTAAAGTAGTTGTCGTTTATGCCGTAAGTGTGAAACTCATACGCCCCTATGCCGTATCCCATCGGCGTGATATCGACCCTCGAGTACCAGGCATTTTGCGCTGGGATGTAGCGGTTTGTATCTCTTGAATAGACATATAGCTTGATCTTATCTTTGCTCTTTTGCGCCATATACCAGATGAAAGAATTTGTGATGTCGTTAAAAAAGTAGATGTCGCCATTTGGCATGATGGCCTGTGCTGTGTCGTTGTTATCAGCTATGAGCGTCCTGCTCTCATAACATATAAATTTATTTGGCGTTAGCTGCTCTATGGGCTCAGACTTGCCGTTATTTAGGACTAAAATTTTATCATCGCTTATGTCGGCATTATAGGCGAGCACGGCTAAGACTAGAGCCAATAAACAAAGAGAAAAAATTTGCTTTATCAAAATAAAAATCCTCTTAACAAATAGTATTTAAGCACGTAAAGCGAGCATATCAGCACGCAAACACTTAGCCAGATCGATGAAAATTTAAGCTTGTGTGAGTAGTTTGTCTTTGTGATGATCTCCACAAGATATGGCATGAGGCCGTAAAAAATGCCCAAAAACAAAGTGCCCCAGATGAGGTAGCCAACGTAAAAATAGTCGCTTCTTAGCATGCAGTATGGGCACTTGTGATTTGGCTGCTCATAAACGTAAAGGCCAAAAAAGTAGGTGATGGCGTAGTAGCTAAGCACTAAAAATAGCAAATTTGCCACAAAACTTGCCATGCTTTGCTTTAAGAAATTTAGCACCAAAATGACAAAAAATAGCACGAAAAAGGCGCTTACTAAGCCAAAATTTGTATAGCCAAATGGCAACTTTGGAGCCTGAAAAGTGACCGAGCAGCAAAAGACTGGCACCTTTAGCGGGATGTTATAAAAAAACGAAATTTCCATGCCAAGCTCTATTAGTAACATCACAAAAAGGCAGATGAAAATGGCATATTTTTTCTTTAGATATGGGAAATTTAGAGCCTGCAAGTCAAGTTTGTTTATAACCAGCCAGATACCAAGCCCAAATATCAGCAAAATTTTAGTGAGCATCAAGATGCCACCAAATTTATTTGAGCCAATCACGCCAGCCGAGCACATAGCCCCTGGCACGATGTCAGAGAGCTCGTTTAGACAAAGTGCGAAAAATATAAACAAAACGATCTTTGTGCAGACGCTAAAAAGCAAGATCGTATTTACAAGGTAGTTTTGCTTTTCAAGTGAGTATTGAAGCGATGTTAGCGCGTTATAGTCCCATGATCTCACGATCCTAACGACGTAAAATAGCGAAATACCCATCAAAACTAACAGCACAAACTCCGCTAACAAAAAGGCGATAACGGCGTTTGATAAAAATACGCTCATACTATCTCTCCGTTTTGCAAGCTAACCACCCTATCTGTGGCACTCAGCTCGTCAAAAATGCTATCGTGAGTCGCGACTATAACGCTTTTTTTTAGCGCTTTAAATGATTCAAGTAGGCCTAAAAATGCACGCGCATTTTGCCTATCTAAATTTGCCGTTGGCTCATCAGCCAAAATGATATCCGCATCCATTGACAAAGCCCTAGCTACCGCGCATCTTTGACGCTCACCGCCGCTTAAATTTGATACATTTTCATCTCTTTTGTGAGAGATATTTGCAAGGCTTAGAGCCTTTTTTATCATCTCTTCACGCACATTTGCTTTGAAATTTGTTAGAGCAAACGGAGCTAACAAATTTTCATAGACGCTTAAACCCTCGATGAGGTTAAAATTTTGAAAGATAAGCCCAAGTCTTTTGTGCCTAAAGTCAGAGCAAAATGCGTCAGGCAGCTTTGCGATGTTAGTGCCATCTATCAAAATCTCCCCGCTAGTTGGCTTTTGAAGTAGGGCTATAAGCGAGAGCAGGGTGCTTTTACCACTTCCGCTAACGCCTTTTAGTATCACTAACTCGCCGTTATTAACATCTAAATTTATATTTTTTAGAGCGCAAAACTCGTTTTGTTTGCCTTGGTTATAGACTAGGCTAACGCCTCTTATATTTATCATTTTAGCCCCTCATTTATGTCGCCACACGCCACACGCCACGACGGGATAAGGACAAATGCCAAAAATGGTATGACGCCAAAGACAAAGATCAAAAAGAGCTTATCAAACTCCAAAATAGGCGTGAAATTTGTAAAATTTAAAAGCTCATCGCCTAAAAATATCCCCTTTAAAAAGGGAGCATTTAAAACAAACACAAAGATATAAGCTAACATAACGCCAAGCAAAAAGGCACTAACGCTAACGATGAAATTTTGTATAAATTTTAAAAAAATGATCTCTTTTATACTAAAGCCGATGCTTCGTAAAATGGCTATCTCACGCTTTTTACTGCCGTAAGCAAGCGAAATTTGGTTTTTAAGCAGCACGAAAAATATTAGCATAACGCTAACATAGATGCTCATAAAAATTCCGCCCTTATAGTAGTAAAGATGCCTAATGTTTGCCACCTCATCTTCTATGCTAATGGCAAATGAGTTTGGATATAAATTTTCTATCTTTAAAGCCACTTGGCTGATCTCGTCAGCGTTTGGCACATCGACATAGAGCTTTGTGTATTCTTCATCTTTTAAATTTAAGATAGCCCTTAGCGTTTTTGGATGCAAAAATATCGCGTTATTTGAGATAAGAGCGCTTTGTTTTGGCATGGTTTTTACTATCTTTACTGGTATCATGCGCTCTTCAGTTAAGAAGTTAAAGCTCTCATCGTAGTAAAGCTCGTTCATAGCGGCTTTTACGCCCTCGCCAACGATCATCTCATCTTCTTTCAAGCTATCATCCTCATATAGATGAAACCAGACGCGCTTTTGCACGAAGTAGTACTCTCCCTCCGCCACGCCTCTAACCTCAGCCACGCCATCGATCTTTGAGATATCATAGATGTAGCCAGGGTGCATGAGGTCTCTTTTGCCAGCACGAAAGGCGCTAACAACGATGCTTGATCTATCTTTTACTAAGCTTATGAGATCATGCTGGATCGAGCCAGAGATGAAAAGCACCGAGCTTAGTACAAAGATAATGAGCGCAAAGAGGCAAAAGCTAAAGAGATGATCCTTTTTGTCTTTAAAAAGCAAGATCACGGCGTAGTTTATGAAATTTCTACTTATCATAGACAAAGCCCTTTTGCTCTTTTAGGCTAAAGCTAGAAGCTAAATTTGCCCTTGTTATCTTTGAAATTTCTATTAGCTCATCTTGCTTTGCTTTGTGGTCAAAGCTAAGGTAGTGCGCCGCTAAAAGCGTGTATGAGAACCCAAAAAATAACGCCAAAAATGCTAGAAATTTCACTTTATTTACCGATAAATGTCTTTATCTCGTCAAATTTTATGACACCTTTGCCAGCGTGATCTTTCATAAAGCTATTTGCCTTTGCTTCGTCTTTAAACGGGATAAACTCCTCGCCCATTGGTCCAAAAACGTTTGAGCCATGAACGTAAAACGCCTCTTTTGCATCAATCTTTTCAAGCGTGTAATAATCACTCACATAAGCCTCTTTCGCCACATCATCTGCAAAGTAAAAGTGCGCCATATCTTTTACACCATCAAAGTAATAATCCTTGCCACCAGCCTTTATAAGCGTCGCCCACTGCTTGTTTTTTATAGGCATGCCACACACCGCACATCTTGCGTCCTTTGGTAGCTCGATGCGCTCTTTCGCGCCTTTATAGGCGTTTATGTTTGCCTCACTCGTCAAATTTCCAGCCCATAAGGCAAAAACCGCACTAAGCAACAAAGCTATAAATTTCATCTTATCTCCTTTAGTTTCTCTTTTTCTAATTCGCCCTTTTCATAGAGCTTTTTTAACATCTCATCATCAAAGTCTATCTCGTAGTAGCCCTTTACAAACTCGCTAAATTTATCAAACTCATCAAATGCATACCCAAGTAGCCAGCGTCCGCCGTTATTGCCACCGACTAAATTTTGATGCTCCTCCCCGTCATACCAGATAAAAAAGGTCGTCTGCTCTATCTCATCTGGCAAGAAGTAAGAGCGAAATTTAGCAGCCTCGCCACTATAAATTTGCTCTACTAAGCTTTTATCAGAGCCAGCACTTAGCGAATTTAGCTCATTTTCATGGTCAAACCCTCTAACAAGTACCGCCTCACGCGTAAATATCACGTCCAGTAGATCGCCCTGCCCGTTATCTACCACGTATCTTAGGCTATTTTCATCCTCTCTTTTAGAAATGAGCCGTAGATACTCTTCATCTGGCTCTAAAAAGGCACTATCAAGCACATATAGCGCCTCTAGGCTTGCTTGCATGTTACCCCAGTTTTTAAAACTCATCAATTCTTTCCTAAAATTTCTAAATTCTCGCACGCCTCTTTTAAGCCATTTTTGCAGCTTTTAGTGAAAATTTCACGTGCTTTTTCTACGTCCTCTTTCACGCCTTTGCCCTCAGCTAGCATGATAGCGTAGTTGTTGCAGCCCTTTTCATAGGCGTATATGCACGCTTGCTCGTAAAGCTTTGTCGCTTTTGTAAGGTTTTGATCAACCCCTTGCCCATAAACATATAAAAAGCCAAGGTTGTCACACCCTATGCCAGCTTCGTTTGCGCAGGCCATCTCGTAGTTTGCTTTAGCTTTTGCGTAGTCTTTCTCGGTGCCTTCGCCCTGAGCATATAAGTAGCCAAGGTTGCTACATCCCATGCCGTCCCCTGCTTTGCAAGCCTTTTCATAAAGCTCTTTTGCCTTTTTTGGATCTTTTCTCACACCAGTACCATTTGCATAGAGCAAGCCAAGCTCCGTGCAGCCCTCGTTGTCGCTACATGCTTTTTCGTAAAATTTAACTGCTTTTGCTAGGTCTTTTTCTACGCCTTTGCCTTTTTCATAGACGTAGCCAAGGTTGCTGCAAGCCATAGAGAAATTTTGATCGCAAGCCTTTTCATAGAGCATTGCCGCTTTTGCCTCGTCCTTTTTGACGTTGCCGTCACCCCTGCTGTAAAGCACAGCTAGGTTGTAGCAGCCTGATGCCTTTTTCTCTTTGTCGCAAGCATCTTTATAAATTTGTGCTAGTTTATTGTGATCATCTTTTGCGTTTAAAGCCTCTTTGATGTAGCCAGCATTTAAAACGCACAAACTAGCAACCAGTAAAACCAAACTCTTCATCATATCTCCTAAACTACTTTTATATCTCTACCGCGGTAGGCTAGGGCGATTAGCAAGGCAAGAGCCGCTAAGATCAAATATATTAGCCCTGAAACGCCAAAACTTTCGCCATTTGCGTATGAGTGAAGTCCGCTAAGGTAGAAATTTACTCCAAAATATGTAAAAAGCACCGAAGCAAATGATAGCACGCTAGCCGTTAAAAAGGTAAAAACGCCCCTTAGCTTTGGTATAAACCTTAGATGAAGCACTATGGCATAGACGATGATCGTGATGTATGACCAGCTCTCTTTGCTGTCCCAGCCCCAGTATCTGCCCCAGCTCTCATTCGCCCAGACGCCTCCTAAGAAATTTCCGATAGTTAGCAAGCTAAGTCCTATGATGAGGCTTAGCTCGTCGGTGGCGGCGAGGTATCTTATCTGCTCGCTAAGCTTTTGCTCGTTTTTGTCATTTTTTAGAGCCATCAAGATAAGTCCCACAAGCCCTAGCACAAAGCCAAAGCCCAAAAAGCCGTAGCTTGCGGTGATGACGCTTACATGCACGCTAAGCCAAAATGACTTTAAAACTGGGACTAAATTTGTTATCTGTGGGTTTATAAAATTTAGATGAGCTACCAGCAAGCTAACACTTGCAAAGAGCGAAGCAGCGCCAAGAGCGAAGCTTTGATGCTTAAAAAATAGCACTCCAGCTAGCACGCTTATAAGCGAGATATAGACTAAACTCTCATAAGCATCGCTCCAAGGTGCGTGACCTGAGATGTAAGCGCGTAGGGCTAAATTTAGAGCATGCACCGCAAAGGCAGTGAAAAACGCAAGGCTAAGCGCCCTTTCAAATCTAAATTTCCTCCCAAAAAATATCCTATAAAAGCCAAGAGCGAGCGAAGCAAGAGCTAGGATCATGTAAAAATAGATAAGAAATTTAAATATCTCCATTTGATTGTAGAGCACTTCAATGCTGGCCTTTGTCTCGCTTGGCGCAAGAGAGCCTAGAGTGCCTCTTTGATAGCTTGAAATTTGCTTCAAGCATTTATTGGCGCCCGCGCACTCGCCACTTTTTACGCAAAGGCTTAAATTTTCTATGTAAGCGCCTAAAACGCTTTTAAACTCGTTTGAAATTTCATCTTTGCTAAAGGCTTCATTTACGCCTAGCCACGTGATCGCTTTGCCATTTTTAGCGGGGATAAATTTTAAAATTTCGCCCTTTAGCGCAAGGTATAAGACATTTAGCCTCTCGTCAAATTTAATAACGTCGCTATCAAATTTATCTCTTTTTGAGGCGGATTTTTCATTTGCAGCCTCTACAAATTTAGCCAGCTTATACTCGCCATTTTCGTTAAAAACGTCATTAAAGCTAGCAAATTTCTCACTAACTCCAAGAAGCTCGCCCACACGCTCACTCGTGATTTTTACTATCTTTTTATCCATCCACTCTTGTGGCGAGATGGCAAAAGAGAGCATCAGTTCATCGCTACTAAGTCCAAAGAGCGTGGTTTTGGTTGAAATTTTGCTAAGAACTGCTCTTGTGTAAGAGCCAGCTGGCGCGATCCTGCTATCAGTTTGAACTAAAATTTTGGCAAATTTATCTGCGTGAGCTTTAAAATTTGTAGCCTCATCGCTTGCGAAATTTGGCGTAGCATTTAGTAAAAGCAGGGTCAAAAATGCAAACTGCGTGCCTTTTATGAAGTTACAAAGTCTAAAAAATCGGCTCTTTTTGCTAAATAAATTTCCCACAAAGCCAAGGCAAAGCAGAAAATATCCGATGTAAGTTGGCACTTTGCCAGGATCAAAGCTGATCTCAAAGGCGCTTCCAAGCTCGTCAGCGTCGTATGATGACTGAAAAATTTTATAGCCCATGATACTTAGTGGGTGATTTAGCGAAATTTCATGCTCGGCATCTGCGATGCTTACCCTGCTCGTGTAAGATGATGGGCTATTTAGCCCTGCGTAGCGCTCTAGGATAAATTTATCAAGCCTTAGTGAAAATGGTAAATTTATAGCCCTTGAGCTAAAGTAAAATTTCGCCTCTTGCCCGTCAAAGCTCAAAACGCTTGGCTCAAGATCATATCCAGCGCCACCTTTTAGCTTGGCGGTTTTGCTCTTTTGCCCAGCAAAGCCAGCCTCTATGCTAAGCGTGGCTGGAGCGTTTTTCTCATCCTTTTTGTAGCCAACTATCTTTATAATAAATTCTTTGCCGTTTATATCTTTTTTGAAGCCAAAGTCGTTTTTGCCAAGTAGGCTAAGTTTTAGTGGATATTCAAAGCTCTCATTTGAAATTTTCACTCTTAAATAGGGCTTTGTGCTTTGCATATAGTTGCCACTCTCACCCACTCTAAGATGCAAGACGCCCTCTTCGCCAAAGTATCTTGTAAGCGCAGCACCGATGAAGATCACGATAAAAGCAAGATGTATCAAAAATGCGCCAAATTTCTTATACATCTTGGTTTTTACGATGCTAATGGCTAGGCAAATAGCGCAAGCTGCCATGATGCACTCGTACCAGAGCGCTTCATAAACAAGCACTCTAGCCGTCTGTGTGTCATAAAAATTTTCCAAAAAGGTTGCTACCCCTGCACCAAAAGCAAGGATAAATAATAATATTAAAGACAAGCGATAAATGTTTAAAATTTTCATCACTTGCCCTTAAGCCTTAAATGCTATAAGTCTGTCCTGCATAAAGTATAAAAACCCTAAGCAATAAAACGCCAACGACTGCTGCAAATGAGCCAAGGTAGAAGCTAAATTTCATCTTGCCAAGTGCGAAATTTAAAACAAGAGGCAAGACAAAGCCAACTAAAACAACCCCAAGCCAAAAGAATTTAGCCCAAACGCCACTATAAAATGCAACTGCTGCGCCTTGCTGATAGCTTGAGCCAAGCAAAAGCGATACAAAAAGCATTAAAATGAGTAAAATTTCAGCGCATAATACGTAAAACTCCACGCCATGAAGCGAGCCAAGGTCGCTTGAGTGTGGATCTTCTTTGAAAAATAGTGCCGCTATCAAGCTGCTACCACTTATGCCAGCACTAAGCCCTGAAGCTATGAAAAGCGCTGGTAAAACAGCGGTATTTAAAAGTGGAAATCTAATGAGCACCGAGATCAAAAAGCCTGTATATGCGCAAATGATAACCGCAAAAATCAGGCAAAGCGCGCTTAAGAGCGGATAAAGTGGCGATAAAATTTTCATCACGCCATCAAAAAAGCCGCAAATCGACTTTAACTCCGCATTAAAAGCGTATAGACACATCAAAAAGCTAAGCGGTATAAATACGCAAAGCGCGGCTACACCGATAGACATAACCGATGTGAAGTTGTAATTAATCAAAATTTTCCAAAACAAAAGCGGCTTTTCAAGGTCAGCTATCAAGCAAACCATACCAAGCATGATGCTAACAAAGGCTAGAAGCGAAGCAGCCTTGAAAAATGGACTAAAGCCATCTTGTCTTTTGTAACGCTTTAGAACTATGGCAGCTATTAGCGCTCCGCCACTCATACCAGCTAGCAAAAGATAAACAGCGATCGGCCAGCCCCACTCAACTGCGTGCGAAAATGTCGCAGTGAAATTTAATGCACCATCCATCTTACACCCCCGCTTTTACTTTAGGAATATATCTAAGGCTTGGTTTTGTGCCAAGTTCTGCTCTTAGCCTTATGCTATCTTTGACAGCTAAAAGCTGGCTAATGTGCGAGCTCTCATCGTTTAAATCGCCAAAGACCAAAGCCTCATATCTGCACGCCTCAACGCAGGCTGGATCTTTTTTATCCTTTAAATTTGTATCTATGCAGAAGTTACAGCTTTGGGCTGAGTGATTGACTTTGTCGATATATCTCACGTCGTAAGGACAGGCTACGATGCAGTATTTACAGGCGATGCAGTCATCTATGTTTGTAGTTTGGATGCCAGTTTTTATGTCCTTGTGACAGGCTTTTGTTGGGCAAACAGCCACGCAAGGCGCATCCTCACACTGCTGACAAGATACTCTTACATATCTTTTATCGAGCAAATTCTTTGGATCAGTCTTATCCTCTACAAAAAGTCTCATCTGTCCTTTTGGGACTAAATTTACCTTTCTACATGCCACTTCGCAATCCGTGCAGCCGACGCATTTGTTTTGGTCAAATATCATGCCAAAATGTGGTTTTTTCGCACTCTCTTCACTCTTAAAAGCAAAACCACTACTTGCCACGCTAGCACCAGCAGCCACAACTGCCATGCGTTTAAAGAAGGCTCTTCTGCTATTTTGATTTTGCATTTTTAACTCCATTTATGCCTTAATGAGGCTTTTTAATGCCCTCATTTTGCTCTTTTTCATGAATTTTTCTTGCTGCCTCAGCTAGTTCGCCAGGCTTTAAGACCTTAATAAGCTCTATCTCAAAAACGATAGTCTCGCCACCAGGTATCCCCTCCATGCCGCTATCGCCGTATGCAAGCTCAGATGGGATGACAAATTTAAACTTCTCGCCCTCTTTCATAAGCATAAGACCCTCTTCAAGTCCAGGGATCAAATTTAGCATCGAAAGATGAGCTGGAGCCTCTTTTGTCTCGTCAAAGACCTTGCCATCGACAAAACTTGCTTTATAATTTACTATGATGATGCTCTCAGGCTTTGGTGTAGCCCCTTTTGAGCCACCTTTTATGATCTCATATTGTAAATTTGATTTTGTTGTTTTTACATTTTTGTTTTTTGCATTTTTTTCCATATAGGCTTTGCCTTGGGCTAAATTCTCTTTTAGCTTGGCAGCCTCTTTTTCTTTTACTATCTTATCTAAGCTTTCAGCCCTTTTGTTTAGTAGCTTTGCTATCTCATCATCACTTAGTTTTAGCTCGCTCTTTAGAGCATCGCTAAAGCCTTTTATCACTGCATCAGCGTCATAGCCAACACCTAGTTGCTTTTGATCTAGCAGTCCTTTTAAAACATATCCACCGCTTGTTGCGCCTATGGCATAAGAGTCGTTTGTATCGACATTTGCCAAGATGCTAGCCACGCTTAGGCTAAGAAGTAGCGAACATTTTAAAAACCCGTTTTTCATTTCAAACCCTTAAGATTAAAGGGGCTAAAACTAGCCCCTAAATGCTATAAATTTTTGTTTAGAATTCTCTGAGCTTCTTTTATATACTCTTTAGATGCATCTAGTCTTTGTTTTGTAAATTTAAATCCGTGCATACCCCACGAACCATCTTTTTCAACCATATCGATGATCTCTTGAGCGTTTTGGACAAGCTCATAAACTCTTGCTTTATCACTTGGATCTAGCTTTTTAGTCTCTAGTAGTGAGTAAATTCCCTCGATGCCTATTTTGACCTCTGAGAATTCATTTTTAACTGGAGTTTGCCATCCCATAACCTCATCATAAACTTGTTTTTGGTTTTTAAAATGAAGTGTTGGTTTTAGCTCAGATAGCACTGGGCTATGGCAGCCTTTATTATCTTTCATATCTTTATCAGCCCAAGATGTTCTAGCGCATGCCCACATCAAATCAACATAGTTGTGGCCATTTTTATCTCTCTCAAAGTGCCAATCTTTAGCATCTCTTGGACCCTTAGCAGCGTCGCCTGGGACAAGAGATTTCTCTTTTGGATCAACCATGATCTTCCAGATGTGAGAGCGTCTTTGAGTATCAAAGCCAGCGTTGTCTTGGAACTGAACAGCGTAGAAATTCTCGCAGCTCATCATAAATGGCATGTGGCAAGATGCACAAGTGTTGTTTTTGTGAGTATCTGCTTTTGATGCGATATATGCTTGAGTCTCGTGACAATCTTTACAATCTTTTTTGATCTTTGGTTTAGTGTAGAACGCACTTAGATAGCCTTGATCTGGGTTGTAATTCATGCCAGTTACGCTCTTATCGCCTACGACGTTACCTGTGTTGTCGTGTGGATCGTGGCAAGTGACGCATCTCATACCTTTATCGTAGTGAGCGGTAAAGTATGATTGTGAGCCCTCAGAACCGCATCCTGGTCCCATTGATTTAAATTTAGAGCTTAATGAGAGATCTAGCTTGCCGTTATTGAGCGGATTAGCTCGCATTAGATCTGGGCTAAAGTTAAATCTTTGGTGACAGCGTTCGCAGTTTGATGTTCTAAAATTTGTAGCTCCATCAAGGTGACCGCCAGCTCCGTGGCACTCCTCACAGCTTACGCCTTTTGAGATAGTGTGTTTTTGAAGCTCTTTGGCGTTACCAAGTGCTGCGTAAAATTCTGCTTTTGACTTAAAGTCAAATTTAACTGGGTGACAAACCTCACAATATGATGAGTTTGCTTGGAAAAACATCGACTTTTTATGTTTTGCGGCGTATGAGGCAAGACCTCTAACATATCCGCCATTATCGCCATACTCTTCAAGCGTGCCAGGAAATTCTGGGACAAGCTCTTTTATCTTTTTAACAGTTGCGTCGTCTAAATTTAACGCCCATGTTCTTTGCCATTGGTTACCGCCAGCCACGATCTGACCTGTGCCATCTCTTAGCAAACCACCCTCAACGTAGTAAGTACCACGAAGTAGCCATGCATCAACGTAGCCCATCTTAGTTCTTAAGTGACCAACGGTTGCATAGATGACATCTGGAGTGATACCTTTTGGAAGGATAGAAGCGGTATCTTTGTCAAATACTGGCTCAGTTAGGTTGTTATTGACCTCTGGGTGCTCGCCAGGGAAGCGCATAGTAGTTGCGTGGCGAGATCTGCTCCAGACCTCATACTGAGCTGGGTGACACTCACCGCACTTTTCTGGACCTACAAATTTATTAGGAAACTGAAGCGATGAGGTGGCTGGAATTCTATACATCATAGAGCTATAGCCCTTGCCACCATCTCTTTTACTAAGCTTTGACATATCAAAGCCATGTCCCTCGGCAAGCCACTCTAAGCCACGGTCGTGAACGACCATTTTGCCGACGGTTTTGCCACCATACTTTGTAAAAATAGGGTGGTTTTTAAATAGCCAGTTATACATCTCTTGCTCTTCTACGACGTAGTCTTGCAAGGAGACAACACCTCTACTTTGCAGTGTGCCTTTAGGATTTGCGATAACATCACGTGCTTTATCGGACATCTGCATATTATGCTCTTCGCAACAGGCTTGTGAAGCAAAGATACTAACACCCATGAGTAAGCCTGCTAAGGCTTTGTGTAAGTTTCTCACGTCTCCTCCTTTGAATTTTTATCCTAAAATCAAAATGATTTCATACTGATAATCTTAACACCAAAAAAGGGCAGAAAAGGGGGAAAATTAACAAATTATAAATTTTCGAAACTAATTGTAAATGCAACGTGGTTTTCATCCACATTTTTAGCAAAGATTAGGGCGTTATTTTTGCGAGCGATAAGGCGGCTCATATATAGTCCAAGCCCGCTACCGCTCTCTTTTGTGCTAAAGTGTGGCTCAAAGATGACCTTTAAAAATGAATTTTTTATCGCCCCTGCGTTATTTTGCACGCATAAATTCTTGCGATTATCTTTTAAAAAGGTGCTTATCTTTATCACTCTTGGCTTTGTATAGCTTTGTTTAAATGCGTCTTTTGCGTTATTTATGATGTTTATTAAAATTTGGATTATCTCATTGAAATTTGCAAATACCTCAAAATTTTCTCTCACGTCAAGCTGCACTTCGATCTGATACTTTTTAAGCGTTGCGTTTAAAATTTTTATCGTTTGATTTATCACTTCAAGCACCTTAAACTCTTTTCTCAAGGTATTTGGACTAAAGAAATTTTTAAAGTCATCAACAGTTTCTGACATGAAATTTATCTGCTTGCTGGTCTCTTCTATAAACTCATAAATTTTCGCCTCATCAAGCTTTTTTCTCTCTTGATAGAGCTCTAAATTTATCAAAGCTGAGCTTATCTGAGCAAGCGGCTGCTTCCACTGGTGCGAGATATTGCCTATCATCTCGCCCATAGAGGCTAGGCGGCTTTGATGTATCATTAGCTGCTCAGTCTGCTTTTTGCTCTCCTCGCCTCGCCTATGCATCTTATAAACAAGTAGTAAAAATAGCCCAAAGATAAGCGTTATGGCGCTCATTATGACGATGACCTCTTGCAAGTGATAGGTAAAAATGGCGCGTATTGGTATCTTAAAAGAGATCATCGCGACAGTTTCGTTCACGTCTGGGATCTCTATGCCCTCCATGCCATATTTTTCTAGCATTTGTTGTGGGGCATTTGCGCTGCTATGACAGGCTAGGCAGCTTGGACTTTGGTTTTTTATAGGCAGACCCACAAAGAGCTGTGAGCCATTTTCATCTTTTATTATCTTTACAAATTCTTTAAATTTATTCTCTTTAAAGCCGTGCAAGACGCTAGCTTCAAATTCATTTGGCTCGTGAGCTTTATTTAGCGGAGCGATGGCAACTAGCTTGTAGTCAAATTCAAGGTTGTATTTTTTCTTTTGGATATTGTAAATTTCACGGCTTATATATGAAGATGATAGAAGCCTCTCGTCAAAAAAGTCCTCTTTTAAGATGCCCTGCTCTTTTAACTGCTCGATTAGCGGACGCTGAACTCCAGCGATATACTCTCTTACTGAATTTATGCCCTCCAAAACATAATACGCCTCTTTTTTGGCGTCTTTCATCGCAAGATCGTTGTAAAAATTTAAAACAAGCGCCGAAACTAGCAGATAGACAAAGATAAAAGCACCGACAATTAACTGAAATTTATATCTCACAAAGATAACCCACGCCGTATAAATTTTTGATCACATCTTTGCCAAGCTTTCTTCTAAGCTCCTTTACGATCGTTTTTATAGCCTCTTTTGTGGGCTGCTCGTAGTCCCAGATGTAGTCAAAAATTTGCTCATAAGTGATAGTTTGGTTTTTGTTGTTTAAAAAGTACTCCAAAAGCTTGCTCTCGCTCTTACTTAGATGAGAAATTTCGCCATTTACATAAAGCGCTTTTTTGCCAAAATCATACTCAAGCTCGTCATTTAGCCTGATAGTTGGCGTGCGTCCAACTAGCTCAAAAGCCACATCTTCAAGCGCTTTAACAAAAGATTTTTTATCGTATGGTTTTGCGAGATATCTTGTGATCTTTAGCTCAACCGCGCGCCACAGATACTCTTGCTCGACGTGGCTTGAAAGGATCACGATAGGGATTTTTTGATTGATAGCTCTTACTTTTTTAGCGATCTCAAGACCATCGATATTTGGCACGCTGATATCAAGCACTAGCACGTCATACGCCCCGCTCATAGCAAGCTCAAGCGCATCAAAGCCGTCTGTAACGCCTTTAACCTCTGCGAAAAAGAGCTCCAGCGAGGCGCAGATATTTCGCAAAATCGCCTCTTCATCCTCTAAGCAAAGGACCTTTTTGTTTGATAAAACATCTAAAATATCATACTCTTGCATACGTCATCTCATCTCTTAAGCCAAAATGCCGACTTAAATAACACAAAATAAAAACTATTTCATAAATTTACATCATAATCGTAATCTTAAAGTAAAAAATAGGCTCGCTACTTAAGCGATAAATTTAAAAAAGAAAGTTAAATTTAGCCAAAGATTTGGCTAAATTTATCAGGTTCTAAATTTTGAAAGGCTAGTGTTTAGGTTATCAGTCATCTTTGAAAGATGAGCGGCTGCAAGTGAGATTTCATCCATACTTTTTGAGTTTTGTTTTGAAATTTCATCGATATTTACGATGCCTTTTATCAGCTCTTCGACCTTATTTCCAGTCTCTAGATAGTCCTTCGTAGAAGTCTCATTTAAGCTAACGCTCTCGTTCATTAGCTGGTTCATATTTTCTATTTTTTCATTGATTTGGGCTGATTTTTTGCAAAGCTCTCCAGCTTTTTTAGCATTATCGCCGATGGTTTGGCTTGAGTTTGAGATCGCTTCAACGATTAAATTTATAGTCGCATTTATCTCGCTTAGGCTATTTTGCGTGCGTTCAGCCAGCTGCCTAACCTCATCAGCCACGACTGCAAAGCCACGTCCGTGCTCTCCCGCACGCGCTGCTTCTATGGCAGCATTTAGAGCAAGTAAATTTGTCTGATCAGCGATGTCATCGATGATATTTAAGACATCTTTTACATTTTTAGCTTGATCAGCTAGGCTTTTCATCGAGCTAGCGAGTGAAATTTCGCTATTTGCAGCCTCATCTACATTTTTACTAAGTCCCAAAACATCGTTTGAGACATCATTTATATATAGACAGGTTCTTTCAAGATTTTCTTTGCTTTTCTTAGCCTCTTCAAATGAGCTCTTTATCTCTTCTGACATAGTTTTTGCCATATTTGTCGTATCTGTGACGATTAGTGAAGATTTGTTGGTTAAATTTGTAGTTTGAGCTGAGGTTGAAGAGAGCTGCTCGGCGATAGATGAGTTCTCATGCGCTAGGCCTTTAACACTTTCTATAACAGATCTTAGCTCGCTTGTTAGGTCATTTATAGAGCTTTTGATGTTTGAAATTTCATCTTTGCCGCTAACTTCAAGCTTTTTAGTAAGATCGCCCTTGCCACTTTTTATCTCATCTGACATCTCGGTTAAATTTGCAACGATATTTTTTATAGGTTTGATGATCGCCCTACTTAAGATAAATAGCACGACAGCTATCAAAACAACCGTTATCACGGCACAAGCGATGATAAAAGTTCTTGTATTTTGGCTATTTTGCTCGTTTAGCACGACCTTTGTCTTTTCTATCTCATCGGCCAAATCATCAACATATACGCCACTTCCTAGCATCCACTTATATGGCTCAAAATTTGCAGCATAGCCAAGCTTCTCCACTGGCTCCTCGCCCTCTTTTTTCGCCCAGCCAAATGTGACAAATCCGCCGCCTTGTTTAGCCTTTTCGATGAGCTCTTTTATAAGAAGTAGCCCTTTTGGATCTTTTAAGCCGATTAAATTTTTACCAACAAGAGATGGCTTTTCAGGGTGCATCAAAACAACGCCATTGTAGTCGTAGATGAAGATATAGCCAGTCTTATCGCTAAAGAATTTTAGCTTTGAGACGACTCTAAAAATTTCTTTTTTTATCTCATCGTCGCTTAGCCCTTTTTCTTTGCCACCATTATAAATTTCACGCATCATTTGATTGATCGTCTCGACGTCATCTCTTAAATTTTCTTTTCTGGCATTTACCAGCTCGTCGTAAGACTTATGGGTGAAAAACTGAGTTAGATCGCTTGAAAATTTGCTATTTAAAAAGATGAGCAAACAGCTAACAAGCAAAACTGAGAAAACAAAAGTAAGAATTATCTTTGTAGATATTTTCATAGCACACATCCTTGCATTTTGGGATCTCCTAAAAATTTACGTGCCATTTTATACATTCAAATCTTAATTATAAATTAACTTTTGAAATTTAAGAAAAAAGAATAAATTTGATGAGAGAATTTACTCAAAGCCCAAAATAACGAATAAGTTACAAATATTATTATCTTAAGCTTTGAGCGTAAAAAATACGTAAAATTTAGTAGCCTTTAGTTGCCTCTGCTTCCAGGCTTAATCGCCTTGCTACCACTCTTACAAAGCGGACAGTGCTCTGGCTCGTAAATTTCAAATTCAAAATTCCCCAAAGCAAAAAATGGCTTATCGCTTGGCAGTTTTGCATTTACTTTAGCTTCATTGCCTAAATTTGCAACCTTGCAAAAGCCACGGTTTGCAAGTGCCGCAAAGCCAACCACCTCGCCGCCAAGGCTCTCTATCACGTGGGCTGCTTCAAGTGCTGAGCCACCAGTTGTGATGATGTCCTCACAAACTATAAATTTCTCGCCCTTTTTCACTTCAAAGCCGCGCCTTAGGCTCATCACCCTATCAACGCGCTCTGTAAATATAAAACGCTTTTTCGCCGCGCGAGCTAGCTCATATCCAGCTAAAATTCCACCAAGTGCAGGAGAACAAACACTATCAAATTTAATGCCAAATTTCTCTATCACGCGCGCTAGCTCATCTGCTAGCTTTGCAGCAAGTGCAGGGTCTTCAAGCACCTTAGCACTTTGCAGATAAAACTGCGAGTGGTTACCACTGCTTAGCAAAAAGTGTCCCTCCAAATACGCCCCAGCGTCCTTATAAATTTTCTCTAAATCCATCGCTTTTTCCTTTTAAAATTTGCCAAAAATCTTAACACATACCCACTTAAGCCACTCTTTTTAAAATTTAATAAGCCCTGCGCTTGTATAATTCTTGCACTCATACAAAAAGGACACACATGCTTCTCTTTAACCCTGTTGTTTTTAGCATTTTGGTGATGACGGTGCTATGTTTGCTACGCTTTAACATCCTGCTTTCTATCCTCGTTTCTGCACTTGTTGCTGGGGTTATGTATAAGCATGGTTTTAGTGGATTTGAAAGTGGATTTGCAAGCGGTTTTGAGAGCTTTTTTACAGCTCTAAAAGAGACCACGCAAAGCCTCATAAGCGGCATGCAAGGCAACCTTGAAACCTCTCTTAGCTACATCTTGCTAGGTGCTCTTGCAGCTGCCATAGCAAATACAAATTTAACAGCCATTTTGATAAATGCAATGAGTAAATTTCTTAGCTCAAACAAGGTCATTTTTACGCTAACCATCGCATTTATCGCTTGTTTGTCTCAAAATTTGATCCCAGTTCATATAGCTTTTATACCTATCTTGATCCCGCCACTTCTTGCTCTTATGAATAAAATGGGCATAGATAGACGCGCGGTGGCTTGTGCTCTTACATTTGGGCTTCAAGCGCCTTATGTGAGCATTAGCGTTGGCTTTGGTCTGCTTTTTCACAATATCCTTAAAAAAGAGCTAGCAAACAACGGCATAAATACAACCATCTCAGACATCTCATCAGTCATGTGGATAGGTGGGGCTTCGATGTTTGTGGGGCTCATCTTAGCCATACTTTTTTATGGTAAAAAAAGAATTTATAAAACTTCTAAATTTGAAAAGGCCGAGCTTGATGAGATCGAGCGCGCAAAAAGCCTTGAGATGACTAAAAAAGAGTGGGCGGTCTTAGCCGGTGCGGTTGTCGCCTTTGTCGTGCAAATTTACACTTCGCTCTTGCCACTTGGCGCGCTACTTGGACTTTTGGTTATGGTCGTTTTTGGCGGTATCGAATATAAAAAAGTAGATAAGATCATGGATAATGGCCTTGCTATGATGGGTTTTATCGCATTTATTATGCTTGTTGCTGCTGGATATGGCACCATTTTAAGAGAGAGTGGCGGTATAGACGAGCTTGTAAAATACGCCAGCTTGGTATCTGGCGGCAAGATAGGCGGAGCATTTTTGATGTTACTTATCGGACTTTTAGTCACGATGGGCATAGGCACTAGCTTTGGCACTATCCCTATCTTAGCCTCTATCTACGTGCCACTTTGCCTTAGTCTTGGCTTTGGCGTGCCAGCTATCATCTTGCTAGTTGGTATAGCAGCAGCTCTAGGCGACGCTGGAAGCCCAGCAAGCGACAGCACACTTGGACCAACGAGCGGTCTAAACGCTGATGGTGAGCACAACCACATATATGATACTTGCGTGCCTACATTTATATTTTTCAACATCCCACTAATCATCGGTGGCATCGTAGGAGCCATGATACTTGGATAAATGTGTTAAAATCATTAAAAAATTTAAAGGAAAATGCGATGCAAACAAATATTGACTATGCAAAATACGAGACGATGACACGTAAAGCATTGTTTAATTCTCTTGAAAAAGAAGAAAAAAAACTAAATTCATTGCAAGATACTTTAAAAAAACAATCAGAACTAATCCTTTATCTTAAAAAAAAGATAAAAAGCAAACTGGATGAGCCAAAAGATTATGAACTTTTAAAGTCTCCAAGCATAAAAAAACTCGATATAGAATTTAAAAAACTCTCAAAAGTGGAGCAGGAAGCACTAATAGCTGAAGTTAAAACTGAGATGGGCGTTTAGTGTATAAAATAGTCATTAAGCGCCCTGCTGACAAGCAACTAGATAAAATTTCAAAAGGCGATCTAAGAGCAGCTCTAAAAATACGCACCTTTCTAAAAGAGCTCGAAAAAGTAGAAAATCCTTTTGCAACAAATAACGCAGAAAAGATGCAAGGCTATGATGATCGCTGGCGTTGGAGAGTTGGCATACATTACCGCATAATAGGGCTTAAGCAAGATGAAATTTTAACTATTGAGATAATAGAAATTTCATCACGAGAAAAAGCATATTAAAAAATACAATCTATAAAAATTTTCAAATTTTTCTCTTTTTGCCGATATAAATTTTGGAACATCTTTTGCTTTAGAAAGATCATAAAAAATTTTAAAACGAGAAAAAAAGGATAAGCTCATGATGAGATCACTTTGGTCTGGTGTTTCAGGCCTACAAGCCCACCAGATAGCCATGGACGTAGAAGGCAACAATATCGCAAACGTCAATACCTATGGTTTTAAATACAACCGCGCAAATTTTGCTGATATACTAAGCCAAACTCCAAGAGTAGCTACTGCTCCACAAGGCCAGCTAGGCGGTCAAAACGCTATGCAAATAGGTCTAGGAACGACTATAAACTCAACTACAAGAATTTTCTCACAAGGCACACTAACATCTACTGATAAGCAGACAGACCTTGCACTTCAAGGAAATGGTTTCTTTGTCGTATCTCCAGATGGTGGAACTACAAGATACTATACAAGAAATGGTGACTTTGTCCGTGATAAAGCGGGAAATTTTGTAAACAATAGCGGATATATCGTTCAAGGCTGGACAAGAGATGAAGAGACTGGCACTATCGACTCAACAGGTCCGATAAAAAATATCGTGATCAAAGAAGGTCTTACAACTCCGGCAAGAGCTACAACAGAAGTAAAGATAAAAGGCAACCTTGACTCAGGTAATAGCATAGGTCAAAGAAGCACGCCTATCTACGCTCTTGACTCAGTAGCAGGCGGACGTGACTTTAATAACGATGGAATTTTAAATGCTAACGAAGTTCATAATGAAAACGACGTAAATAACGATGAATTTTATACAAACTCAAAAAAAGAACAAATGCTGACAGAGCGTGGCGTCGATCTTGGCGTGACATTTGACGAGCTTGGAAACGGCCTTGCTCTAAGAGAAGGTCAAGGTATATGGATAAGTTACGCAAATGCTAAAACTCAAAAATACACAATAGGAAGTGATACTCCACAAAATATAGGTCAATTTGTAGGGCAGAAAAAATTAAATATAACACTAAACGGCGTAAAGATCGAAAATAAAAATATAACTAATATTAGTGACGTTGCAGCTGCTATCAACGCTCAATACAATAAAACTGGTGTTAGAGCTGAAATTTCAGAGGGAAATAAACTAACTCTCATAAATAGAAATAACTCTGGTACTACTGAAGATACCAAAAATATTCACTTAACAGTTTATGGGGATGACACAACTGGTCTTGGAAGTATAGATGTTATAACAGCATACCAATATACTTATACAAGCTCACAAACAACAACCGTTCATCCAAATAACGACAAGATCGCAAGACAAGTAACCACCACAGAAGATCTTCGTAGAGCTATGCAAGAAGATGCTAGATATCACGTTGATTACAATGGTGACGGAACTATCTTGAATGTAACATCAATGGATGAGTTAATAGAACAAATACAACAAACAAACGATGCAAACAATGAAGCTATAACTAAAGCAAATGCTGCAGCGGCAGCGGCAACAGCAGCCTCAACAGCTGCTAACACAGAAGCAGCCAATGCACTAACAGCTTTAAATGCTGCAATTGCAGCAGCAGCTGGTGGCGGTGGCGGTGGCGGCGCAATACCTGGTGTACCTGCTGGCTTACAAGCTCTCCTAGCAGCGGCAAACAATGCAGCAACAGCGGCAAACAATGCAATCAATAACGCAAATAACCAAATCGGAACACCAGCAACACTACCAGCAGCTAATACTGCTGCAACAACTGCAGTTAATAATGCAAATGCTGCTAACTCGGCTGTTATCGCAGCTATTATTACAGCTGCAAATGCTGCTATAGCTGCACCTGGAGCTGGTGTTAATACTGATATAGAAGATTTACGTAAAAAATATAAAGAAGCGGCTAATAAAGCAGCTGAACTAGCTGAAGCAGCTGATAATGCAGTAAATGCAGCCAATGTAACTGCCATAAATGCTGCTTCTATGGCAAGGATTAATGCTGACAAGCTAAATAAAGCAAGAGCTGCAGGCACAGCGACAGCTCAACAAGAAAAGATAAAAAGCTTATCAGACTTAAATGATGGCGTAAAATTTACGGTTAATAAACTAGGTCAATTTCAGCTAGAAAACCCAACAAATGATAAATTCGATCAAGGTTTATATATATCAACTACCGCTCTTACAAAATCAGCAGAGAACACAACTACTCCAGCAGTCAATGAAAATGTTCGCTTTACAAACATCATGAAAGCACTTGATGGCGCACTAAGCCCAGGTCAAGCACTAAGAGCGAGCGGCAAGATGATGATGTCAAGCCACGGCTCAACAGCTGAAATTTTTGACTCACTTGGCTCAAAACACACAGTTAGTATAAAATGGGCAAAGACAGGCACTACAAAAGATGGCGGTACAGAGTGGAATATGATTATACAAGTGCCAGAACCTGCTAAGATAAACTACACAGGTGAGGGTCCAGACAACGTCGTGACTGGTTCAGTTAGATTTAACTCAAACGGCTCACTTGCTAGTTTTCACCCAGCTACGATAACATTTTCAGCTAACAACGGCTCACAAAGTGGTCAAAATGTTAGTTTAAATTTTGGCTTGGGAACAGACTTTAATGGACTAACAAGCTTTGATAAAGACTCATCAACTGAGTCTATCTCACAAGATGGCTACACAGGTGGTACATTAAACGGCGTGAAAGTAGATGAAACAGGAACTATCATAGGCTCATTTACAAACGGCCAAAGCTTTGGTCTAGCTCAAGTGGCACTTGCTAGCTTTACAAACAATGAGGGTCTTCAAAGTGAGGGCGGAAACGTCTTTTCACAAACTGCAAACTCAGGCGAAGCAGTCATCGGCGCAGCAGGCACAGGTGATAAAGGAACGATCGCGGCTTCAAAACTAGAAGCTAGTAACGTCGATCTAAGCCGTGCGCTAACAGATCTTATCGTCATCCAAAGAGGCTTTCAAGCAAACTCAAAAACGATCACAACAAGCGATGAGATGCTAAACACACTTCTTCAACTAAAACAATAACAAAGGGGGCGCTCGCTCCCTTTTAAATTTACAAATAAAATCAGCCTTCTTTTTGTAAAATGCTAAAAAATTTCACAAAAAGAGAAAATATGCAAGTAACACTTCTAAATCACACCCCACTAAATATCTGCTCTCACGCGATCCGCACATGCTGGCAAAGCTTTGAAAAAGGCGATAATGGCGGCGAAAAAGATGTCGAACTGATAGATAGAGTGGGTAATAAATTTAAACACGCTTCAACACTAGAGCATCTTTACTACAACTTCTACATCCAAGGCATCTCGCGCGCACTACTTCAGGAGCTAGCCCGCCACCGCTTAGCGAGCCTAAGCGTCAAATCAACCCGCTACACGCTAAAAGAGCTAAAAAAGGAGGAGAAATTTGAAGTAGGGCAGTTTGAGCGTGCGGCTAAATTTATCGTGCTAACAAATGACGAAATGGTCGATAACGCAAGCATAAAAGCGCTTGAAAATTTACGTGAAATTTTAGCTTCAACCACAAAAAGCCTTGATATAGTTAAATACTGCTTGCCAGAGTGCTATAAAACCGAGCTTACATGGAGCATAAACGCTAGAAGCTTGCAAAATTTCATCTCTCTAAGAAGCTCAAAATCAGCCCTTTGGGAGATAAGAAATTTAGCAAATGCTATCTACTACGCCTTGCCAAATGAGCATAAATTTATCTTTGAGAAGTGCTTGCCAGAGGATGAGGGTTAAAATTAAGTGCAAAACAGCACCAAAGTATAAATTTAGATATGTAAAAAAGTGTTCTAATATCTTTTAAAAATATCTTGGTGCCTGCCTATTTTAAAAAGCTTTAAAATTTCATCATCTCTTTGATAAATTATTACCAAATCTCCAAAAACATGGCACTCTCTAAATTCTTTCAAACTTCCAGTAAGCTGATGATCTTTTAAATCATCAGCTAATTTTTCATCATTTTGTAGTTGAAAAACCACCTTTGAAATCGCTTTTTCATCCCATCCTTGCTTTAAAACTAACTTCAAATCCTTTTTATAAGAGCTAAAAATTTCTAAAATTCTCATCAATGATTTTCTTGTTTTATTTCATTGATCAAGTCATCATGGCTTTTGTAAAATCCAACACTTTTTGCGTTTTTTAAATCAAGCAATGTCTGCTCTGTCGGTATCTCTTGCTCTTTTGAACTATTGACATACTTGATTTTATATTTTGGATCCATAGCTTGTGCCATCGCTTTAAATGCCTCAATAGCTTTTTGACTGATATTATCACCTATTATTGTTATTGTTTGCATAGTATGCCTTTTTGTTTTTTTGGGATTATATCATTTTTTGTTTTATTGTGTTTTTGTCTAAATTTACTTTTTCAAAACGTAAAGAAGCTCGTCTACGTGGATGTTTCTAGCTTTTAAATTTCTGCTGCCGCGGTAGGCGTTATACTTTTGGCGAAGCAGATGAACTTTGCCCATTTTATTTAGGTTTTTGTCAAATTCGTCTTGGTTTATAAAGCCCTCTGAGTTAAACGAGATGAGCACAAATTTCGCCTTTAAATTTGCTATCAGCTCGAAAAATGCCTCGCTTGCTGATGATTTTTTATTAAAAACTGATCTGTTCCAGTCCTTTGCGATGCCTGAAACTTTTGAAATTTTACTTGGCTCTTCATAGCTTGCGATGAGATTTAGCATGAAGTAGTTTGAGCCGTATGGATGCTGGTTATAAGGCGGATCAAGATAGGCTAGATCAAGCCCATCAAGCTTTTTTGCGAGCAAATTTGCATCCTTTTGATAGACCTCAAATGGCACACTAAAATTTGAAAAAATAGGCTTAGTCAAATTTATATCAGAAGTGATCCTTGAGATGGCATTTTGCCCCCTGCCACCAAACTGACCGATGCCCTCTTTATTTTTATGAAAACCTTTAAAAATTCCACTCGTATTTGCATGCACGCTTGCGTTATAAAGTAGTGGAGCTATGAAAAATTTTCTCATCTCCTCTGGCAATATCTCATCTATGAGCCTTCTTGCAGTGTCGATGAATTTGGCATTTTTTTTCGTGTAAAAGACCCGCTCTCCAAAAGCTATATTTTCATCATCTTGCGGGGCATAAAGCCTTGTTATAAAGCCCTCAGAAAGCTTATCTTCTATCTCTTTTTCAAGCTTTTTTTGCCAGAAATTTATCTCATCTTTTAGCTCATTTGTGGCGTTTTGCAGGTAGCATGAGTTTGTGATGAAGCTATAAAGCTCCAAGTCGTTTGCGACTAGAAATTCGCTATTTTGTTTTAAAAACCTAGCCACCACGCCGCTTCCGCTAAAGAGGTCGCAGCAGCTAAGCTTCTCTTTTTTAAGCTCGTCTTTTGCGTATTTTACGCCTCGCTCGATAAAGCCTAAAAGAGAGCGTTTATTACCAAGATAGGTTAAAATTTGCTCTTTTAGATAGGCTTGATTTTCTTGTTTAGCTGGCTTCAAATCAGTGCTTTTTTAGTCCCATAGCATCAACGTCAAGTTTGATCTCTTCGTTATTTATGATGACTAGACCTTGTGCTAAAATTTTATTTGCTATGGCGTGCGCCTCATCAAGCGAGTGCATCTTGTAAGTGCCGCATTGAAATTTATTTAGTTCTGGGATCTTATCTTGATCTTTGACCTCTAAGATATCTTTCATCGAAGCAAGCCATGCCTTTTTTACAGCTTCTTCGCTAGGTGTGCCTATCACGCTCATATAAAAGCCCGTCCTACAGCCCATCGGCGAGATGTCTATGATCTCCACGCCGTTGCCGTTTAGATGGTTTCTCATAAAGCCAGCAAAAAGGTGCTCTAAAGTGTGGATGCCCTTTTCTGGCAAAATTTCTTCATTTGGCTTGCAAAATCTCAAGTCAAAAACGCTGATATCATCTCCTTTTGGGGTCTTCATACTCTTTGCTAGTCTTACTCCTGGGGCTTTCATCTTCACATGATCTACGCAAAAACTATCAAGTAGTGGCATATATTCTCCTTTAAATTTTTGGTAATTTTAGCGTAAAAAAGATTTAAAATTTAAAGGCCCACGTAAATTTACATGAGCCTAGTAGTATTTTTGGGTATTAAAATTTATTTTTTCTAACGTCTGTTAGTATGACCTTCGCCATGCCGTCTATCTCGCTAGTTACATCGTTTGTAGTATTAACAACTGAAATATTTTCTTTTGTAACATTATCTATTTGAGATACACTTTGATTTATCATATCAACAGCTGTTGTTTGCTCTTTGATTGATTCACTCATCTCGTTAATTGATTGAGCAAGGACATTTGTATTTGCCTCGATCTCGCCAAGTGATTTTTGTGTTCTTTCAGCTAGCTTTCTAACCTCATCAGCCACAACTGCAAAGCCACGTCCATGCTCACCTGCACGAGCAGCTTCTATGGCAGCATTAAGGGCTAGTAAATTTGTCTGATCAGCGATGTCACGGATAATAATGATGATATTTTTGATCTCATCACTTTGTCTTATAACATCCGCTGTCTTTTGAGATATTGCATTCATTGAGCTTGACATCTCTTCGATAGCTGCTGCACTTTCTTGAATAGACTCTGCTTGCTTATTTGCTCCTGAAGTTAAATTCTTCATAGATTCAGATAAAATTTGTGCTTTTTCTTCCAAAATTTGAGCTTGGTTTAGGTTATCATTTAGCATATTGCAAATAGCAACACCAGAGCTATTTATACCAAGCATCATAGCTTTTAGATCAGCTTCAATGTTTTCATCTATTTCAATCTTTGCAGTATAGTCATTTTTAGAGTAAGCGTTTAATATATTTATTACATTACCCAAATTTTTACTAATAGAACTAAAGAAAGTGTTTAGTAAATCTTTTAGTTTGATAAGAGATGGGTTATTTGGGTTCTCACTTAGTTTGACGCCTAAATTTCCTCTTATCATATTATTTGCAGCTATATTTAGCTCTTCAAGCATAGTATTATCTTTTTGGATACCAGCTATGACTTTGTCGATATTTTTATTTATCTCTTCGCTCATCACGCCAAATTCATCAGTCGTGTGGATATCTAGCTTGCTTGGGGCAGTGCTGCTCTCATAAGTGATAAATTTAAATGTATCAGAAAGCTTCTCTTGGATAACTCCGATAGGTTTAAGTGAGCGTTTTAGTAGTACAAATACAATGGCTGAGAGTATGACTATAAAGAGCACCGCAAGTATTAGCTGAGCTTTTAAGATAGGTATAGTGTTGTTTGAAAAGGTATCCGCACCTATTGCAACAGCAGCAAGCCAGCCATCATCGTTGATAGGTAAAATTTTAGCTGTTACATCTTGGTTTTTAGAGTTTTTATATAAGATCAGACCATTTTCGTCAAATTCTTTATTGTTATACTTTTCTGAGACGACCTTTGTAGCAGGCAAGATGGTACCAACTTCTGAAGCTATATCAGAAATAAGCATAGTTCCATCTTTTTTCATAATATAAGCATATCCACCTTCTTTAGTTTTACCAATATCAAGGATCTTGTCACTTAACTTTTTAATGTCTATATCAATACCAAAAACACCTTGAAATTTACCATTTTTAGTAACAGGAGCAGTAAAAGTGATAACTAGATCATTTGTAGAAGTAACTCTTGGCTCGGTATAAATTTCTTTATTTTTCTCTTTTGTACTCTTATACCAACCTCTAGTTCTTGGATCATATTTATCAGCTACGGTTGTTCTTTTACCATCTGATTGAAAAAAGCGTCCATCTTCATCACCATAATATACATAAGTTATTATGGAATTTGATATCTTTTTTTCAAGCAAAACGAAATTCATTATATCATCGCCACTTTGCAACTCATCGATAACAGCTGAAGATTTTTTAACGTATTCTAAATTTTCATCAAAAAACGTATCTATGACACCTTTTACATCTTTTAGAATTTGATCTTCTTTTTGGCTAACAAGCTCAACCACCTTTTTCTCTGACGTAAAATAGCTGACTGCAGAAATAGCACAAAACGAGATGATGAGTAAGATCATCAAGGCAAATGCTATTTTATTTGTGATAGAACGAAACACCTTTACTCCTTTAAATTTTGTTTGAAATTTATTTGTAAAACAAAATCGGAGTAAAAATGAAAATGTTTATAGCTTTTTTATAGTGTTCTCATAAATTCAGTGCTATAAATTCCCTCGATGCGTCTTTTCATATCATCATGCCAGCCATTTGTAAGAGTGGTAAGGGTATTAAATTTCTCAAGTAAATTTAAATTTTCACTTGGCGCGTAAAAGAGCCTATTTATCTCTAAAATGCTCATATGAACTGGATCACTTTTTAAAACCTCTATCGCGTCGCCTGCTTTGCATGAGCCTGGCGTAAGGACGCGGTAGTACCAGCCAGTAAGGCCTGTTTCAAAGATGTGAATAGCCATATTTTCATTGCCCCATCTTTTTGAGAGCTTAAAACATGGCTTTCTAGGCTGTGAGACTTGAAGCACAAGCGAGCCCACCTTGTGGATATCGCCCACATAGACACAGCTCTCATCAAGCCCATCAACGCATAAATTCTCCCCCATCGCCCCATAAGCCATATTTTTAAAACCTAAAAAGTTCTCCCACTCGACGTAGTTTGCAAACGAATTTGCAAAAACAGCCTTTTCAGGGCCGCCATGATGCTTCGTATCAGCGACGCTATCGCCCTCAAAGCCAAGCTCATTTGCGAAAATTTCGCCATTTTGAGCCACTTTAAAAATAGCTGAGCTCCAAGGTAAATTTAATTTATCAGTCGCATTTTGCGAGCCGTAGTTTTTCACATCACCGATTAGTAAAGCTTTTAGTGTTGCCATATTTTTCCTATCAAATTTAGTTTATTCTTAAATTATTCGCGTGAGTTAGCGCGATCGCGATAGCATCGGTGATATCAAGCGGTTTTATCTCTTTATTTATACCTAAAATTTTCTTCACCATAAATGCCACCTGCTCTTTGTCAGCCTTTGCCTTGCCAGTGACGGTTTTTTTTACTTGAAGCGGCGTATACTCGGCAAAGTCGCCATGAAGCTGCAAAATTTTAAGACTAAGTGCCCCACGAAACTGAGCGAGCTTTAAGACCGTTTTTGGGTTGTAGGCAAAGAAGATGTCCTCTATCGCGACCTCGTCAAATTTATGGTTTTTAAAGATGAGATCAAGCCCCTCGCAAAGTTCTGTTATTTGGTATTGAAGTGTGTTTGGCTTTATCTTTATAAGCCCAGCTTCAAGAAGTATAGTTTTAAATTTGCTCTTTTCAAGTATCGCGTAACCGCAATTTTTAGTGCCTGGATCGATTCCTAAAATTTTCATCACAATCTTTTCAATACTTTTTCACGACTTTTTCACGCCGTGAAAAAGTTTATCGGAGTTTAACAAAGGTTTTATTAAATTTAAGATAAAATCGCTAATAAAATTAATTACTTCAAAAGGGTTTAAATTTGCTAGCAGACGAGATTTTAGAGCTTTTACAGACAAAAATATCAGCTAATGAATTTGACTGCTACATCAAACAATTAAAATTTAACGAAAAGGCTTCAAACGAAGATTTTATAGTTTTTAACGCCACGAGTGAATTGATGGCTAAATTTATAAAAACTAGATACGCCGAAAAGATAGCCTACCTTTACGAAGTAAAAACCGGCAAAAAGCCAGAAGTCGAGATAACTAGCCAAACAAAGCTAAAAAACATAAAGCAAAACCAAGTAAATGTAAAGCAGATCAAGGCACAAAGTAGCATTTTAAACCCTGGATATACATTTGAAAATTTTGTCTGTGGCGACTCAAATCAGTTTGCATTTCTAAACGCAAAAGCAGTCGCAGACAAGCCTGGCGTGCTTTACAACCCACTTTTTATCTATGGCACAACTGGCCTTGGCAAGACGCACTTGCTTCAGTCAGTTGGTAACTACTGCCTAGATCAAGGCAAGGTCGTCATCTGCGTGACGAGCGATCAGTTTATGATTGATTTTACCACACATCTAAATAGCCACTCGATGACTAAATTTCGTGAAAAGTACCGAAACTGCGACGTTTTACTAATAGACGACGTGCAGTTTCTAGGTAAAACCGATAAAATTCAAGAGGAGTTTTTCAACACCTTTAACGAGCTCATCGCCAAAAAAGGTCAGATCGTCATGACATCAGACCGCCCAGCAAAGATACTAAAAGGCTTTGATGAGAGGCTAAAGTCTAGGTTTGAACAAAGCATAATGGCTGATATCACGCCACCTGAGCTTGATACAAAGATAGCTATCATCATCAAAAAATGTGAATTTGACAAAATTTATCTAAACAAAGAAGTGATCGACTACATCGCTACAAATATGGGCGATAATATCCGTGAGATCGAGGGCGCTATCATAAATTTAAACGCCTATGCAAGCTTGATGAGAGTTGAGATAACGCTTGAATTTGCTAAAAACACGCTAAAAGATCTCATCAAAGAGAAGCATGAAAATATAAATTTAGAGACCATTATAGAGATCGTGAGCAAAGAGCTAAACATAAAGCCAAGTGACATAAAAAGCAAGTCAAGAGTGCAAAATATTGTCGAGGCTAGACGCATCATCATCTACCTTGCAAAGATGCTTACAACAAATTCAATGCCGCAAATCGCAAACTATTTTGGTATGAAAGACCATAGCGCCGTTAGTCACAACATAAAAAAGATAAACGAGCTCATGGAGAGCAACGAAATTTTCAACCTCAGAGTGACTGAGATAAAGAACAAAATTTTAACAAAAGGATAAAAACAGAATGAAATTCGTGAATAAATGTGAAGAAATGAAAAATTCTTTTCACATTTTAAATAACGATGCTGGCGTGAGAAAAGATGCTTTTCACACTTTCACGCTACCAACTAATACAACAAAAAGAAAATTAAAAATAAGAGGGAGTATTTAATGAAGGTTTTAATAAACAAAAACATGCTTGAGAGCATAGTAACAAACACTAATCCATATCTCGAAAAAAGAGATCTTAGTGCTATAACTTCTCACATCTATATCTCTGCAAAAGATGGAGTTTTAAACATAAAAGCGACTGATCACGAGATAGGACTAGCATATAAACTAAGCAACGCAAAGATCGTTGATGAAGGCTATGCGACTGCAAATGGTAAAAAGCTACTCGACATCATCAAAAGCCTAAAAGATGAAGAGGTAACGCTTGAAACTGTTAATAACTATCTTTACATCAAGCAAAAAAACTCAAAATACAAACTTCCAATGTATAAATTTGAAGATTTTCCAGAGTTTCCAACGATAGATGGCAAGGCTAAATTTGACATAGACGCCATAATGCTAGGCAGAAGCTTAAAGAAAATTTTACCATGCATCGATAGCAACAACCCAAAATTTGAGCTAAACGGCGCCTTACTTGACATAAAACAAAACTATATAAATATAGTCGGTACTGATACAAAAAGGCTAGCTGTATTTAAATTTGCAAATGAAGCGAGCAATGAATTTTCACTAATCATCCCTAAAAAAGCGATAAATGAAATTCAAAAGCTATTTTTCGACAAGATAGAAATTTACTATGATGAAAACGTCCTCATCGCTCAAAGCCAAAATTTTGAGTTTTTCACAAAGCTGATAAACGGCAAATTCCCTGACTATGAGCGCGTTATACCAAAAGATATCGCTATAAGATTTGAGCTAAGCAGAGATAAGATGGTTGAAGGCATCAAAACTATCTCGATGCTAAGCGATCAGATGAAGATAACTTTTTCAAAAGAGAGCATAACATTTGAGAGCATCATAGAGGACAACTCTGAGGCAAAAACGATGATAGAGTTTCAAACAGGACTTGAAGAAGATATCAGCATAAATGTAAAAAATAGAAATTTAATAGACTTCTTGCAAAGCATAGAAGATGAGAAATTTGAGTTTGGATTTAAAGATAAAAATTTACCTTTCGTTGTTAGCTCAAAAGAGCTTTTAACGGTTATAAGTCCATTAAATATATAAGTTAAAAAAGGTTTATGATGGAAAATAATTACGGCGCAGAAAATATTAAAGTACTAAAAGGGCTTGAAGCGGTCAGGAAGCGCCCAGGCATGTATATAGGTGATACTAACATAAGCGGTCTTCACCACATGATCTACGAAGTCGTTGATAACTCTATCGACGAAGCGATGGCAGGATACTGCGATACGATAGATGTTGAGCTTACACGTGAAGGCTCAGCAATCATTAGCGATAATGGTCGTGGTATCCCAGTAGATATGCACCCGACTGAGAAAATTTCAGCTGCGACTGTTGTTCTAACTGTGCTTCACGCTGGTGGTAAATTTGACAAGGACACTTATAAGGTCTCTGGCGGTCTTCACGGCGTTGGTGTATCTGTCGTAAATGCCCTTTCTAAAAAGCTAGTCGTAAATATCAAACGCGATGGCAAGCTTCACAGACAAGAATTTGCAAAAGGTATCCCTCAAAGCGATCTTGAAGTTATAAAAACTACAAACCGCACAGGTACGCAAGTTGAGTTTTGGCCAGATGATAGCATATTTGAAGTGACTGAATTTGATGATGAAATTTTAGTAAAGAGATTTCGCGAGCTAGCCTATCTAAACCCAAAGATAACTATAAATTTCAAAGATCAAAGAAATGGCAGAAGTGAGAGCTTTCATTTTGAGGGCGGGTTAGAGAGCTTTGTAACTGATATGAACAAGGCAAATGCTGTCAGCAAAGCAGTCTCATTTAGCGGCGGCGAAGATGATGTTATGGTTGATTTTGCACTGCTTTACAACGACACTTATAGTGAAAATTTACTAAGTTTTGTAAATAACATCAAAACTCCAGATGGCGGTACGCACGAAGCTGGCTTTAGAGCAGGCCTTACAAGAGTTATCACAAACTACGTTCAAGCAAATGCTGCTGCACGTGAAAAAGATACAAAGATAACTGGCGAAGATATCCGTGAGGGACTTATCGCAGTTGTAAGCGTAAAGGTACCAGAGCCGCAGTTTGAGGGACAAACAAAGGGCAAACTAGGCTCAAGCTACGTAAAACCTATCGTTCAAAAGATGGTTTTTGACGTGCTTACAAAGTACTTTGAAGAAAATCCTATCGAAGCAAGAGCGATAATGGATAAAGCTCTAATGGCAGCTCGTGGTCGCGAGGCCGCTAAAAAAGCTAGGGATTTAACTCGTAAAAAAGAGAGCATAAGTGTAGGCACGCTCCCTGGCAAACTAGCTGATTGTCAGAGTAAAGATCCAGTAATTAGCGAGCTATACCTAGTGGAGGGCGACTCTGCGGGCGGTTCTGCAAAGCAGGGACGTGATAGAGTTTTTCAAGCGATATTACCGCTTAAGGGTAAAATTCTAAACGTTGAAAAGGCAAGACTAGATAAAATTTTAAAGTCTGATGAGATAAAAAATATGATAACAGCGCTAGGCTGCGGTATCGGAGATGAATTTGACGCTGAAAAGCTTAGATATCATAAGATCATCATCATGACCGATGCTGATGTCGATGGTAGCCACATCCAGACACTGCTTTTAACATTCTTCTTTAGATTTTTAAATAAAGTTGTAGAAAACGGTCACATCTACCTAGCTCAGCCGCCACTTTACCGCTATAAAAAAGGTAAGAAAGAAATTTATCTAAAAGATGAAAAGGCGCTAAATGAATTTCTTATCGAAACTGGCATCGAGGGCGTTGATATAGAGGGCATTGGCAGTGCTGATTTGATTGATTTCTTAAAGATCGTTGCAGCTTATAGAAGCGTCTTAAAAGAGCTTGAAAAACGCTTTAACGTCCTTTCAGCGATCCGCTATATGATAGAAAATCCAGACATCGTCTCAAAAAGCTACAATGAAATTTTTGAAATTTTAAGAGACTTCTTAAAAGCTGAGGGTCACAACATCCTAAACCACTACGTTAGCGATGATGAGGTTAGAATTTATGTCCAAACTGAAAGCGGCCTAGAAGAGCTTGTGGTAAATGAAAATTTATTTACAAATCCACTCTATGAAGAGGCGCTTTACATCAGCCAAAAGATAAAAGAGCGTGGCCTAGACTTGCATAGTGACGTTATAGACGTGCTTGATGAAGTAGAGAAAAATGCGAAAAAAGGTGCATACATCCAGCGTTACAAAGGTCTTGGTGAGATGAACCCTGAGCAGCTTTGGGAGACTACGATGAACCCTGAGAACAGAAGACTTTTAAAGATCGATATAAACGACGCTATAAGCGCTTCTGATACGTTTAATCTATTCATGGGCGATGAGGTCGAGCCAAGAAGAAATTACATCCAAGACCACGCAAAAGACGTTAAACACTTGGATATTTAAAAGAAAAAGGATAAAAAATGAGCGAAGAGATGAAGTATGGCGAGAAAATTTTAAAAGAATTTGACGTAGAGAGTGACCTTGAGGTCTGGGAAAATAAGCAAACAAGGGACTACGTCATAAAGATCACTCTGCCTGAGTTTTGCTGCCTTTGCCCTCGTTCTGGTTATCCTGACTTTGCGACCATATACCTTGAATACATCCCAAATAAGCTAGTTGTCGAGCTAAAAGCGATAAAGCTTTATATAAATAGCTTTATGAACCGCAACATTAGCCACGAAGATAGTATAAATGAAATTTACTCTGTTTTAGAAAAAAAGCTTGAGCCTAAATTTATGAAGATAGTTGGCGACTTTAATCCACGTGGAAATGTCCATACGGTTATCGAGATCAGCTCTGATCTAGTGGTAAAAAAGCCAGCTGAAGAGAAAGAATACGCTCCAAGAAGTAGGGAGAGAAGCTTTAGCGACAAGCCACGTGAGAGACGTAGCACAAGCGACCGTGCTAGCAGTAGAGGCAGCAGAGATGATAAATTTAAAAAAGATGACAAGCCAAGAAGAAGCTCAAACAAAGAGGGCTTTAGAAAGATAAGCTATGCCGATGATAAGAAGCCAAAAGTAGTCAAAAAGGATAAATAATGATAAGTGCTAAGCTTATAGAACATATCTTTAAAGCAGCATCTATATCACGTTGGAACGACTATCCAAAGATGACAAATTTAGTCGAGCTTGACAAACAGGCTCATAAATTTATCATCGCTTATTTCATAGCAAAACAAGAGCAAAATGCCGACATGAATTACATCATCGAGGCTGGAATTTTTGAGTTTTTAAGCAGGGTCGTAGTCACAGACATACGCCCTGACGTCTTTCACCACATCCAAAAGACGAAAAAAGAGCAGATAAATAGCTGGGTTTTAAGTAACCTTGAGACGCTCATCTCAGATATCGAGGGTGGCGAGTTTTTGGAGAGATTTAAAAACCACTATAAAAACGACAAAACTCACGAAAAAGAGCGCCTTATACTAAAAGCAGCCAGCTATCTTGCCACGAGGTGGGAATTTTCTATCGTCTATCAAACGAGTCAGTTTTTAAGTGACATCGACGAGCTTAAGGCGAAGGTTGAGGAGGAGATGGAGGATTATTACGAACTAATTGGCGTTAGAAAGATCGCTATGAATCAAAAATTAGCCCGCCTTGTAGATCTAAGTGGCAGACTAAGGTTTCAAAAGCGCTGGGCACAAACGCCTCGTATCCCTGAAACTGCGGTCTTAGGACATATGCTAGTTGTTGCGATACTTAGCTACTTTTACTCACTAAAAGCAAAAGCTTGCAAAAAACGGCTAGAAAATAACTTCTTTTGCGCACTATTTCACGACCTACCAGAGAGCCTCACAAGAGATATCATAAGCCCTGTAAAATACGGTGTAAAGGGGCTAAATGAGATCATCAGCGAGTATGAGATGAGGCTTATTGATGAGAGGATTTTGCCATTTGTGCCTGAAAAGATCAAAGATGAGTTTAGCTATATCCTTGGTATCAGAAAAGATGGCGAGAAATTTATCAAAGATGAGTTTGAAAATAGGACTTATGAGCGCAAGATCATCTGCCACGAAGGGACTATGGAGAATGTAAATGAGGATAAATTTAACCCGATCGATGGCAAAGCGCTAAAATACTGCGATAAGCTCTCAGCCTACATCGAAGCTGGAATTTCTATAAGCTACGGCGTCAAGTCAAAAGAGCTAACTGACGGCTTTAATAATATGTATAAATTTTTTAGCGAAAAACCTAAGATCGATGGAGTGGATTTTTTAAAAATTTGCGATGATTTTAATGAGCATTTTGGTTTAGAAAGACCCCCTCTCAGATGACTGCGGCACACACTTAATACAAGTGCTCTGCTGTGTTCCCACCCTGAAGCGGTGCTCATAAAAAGCATTGCACAGGTCTAAGAAGGAGCTTCGCAATCATACAAAAACTATACTTAAATTTAGTTTTATAGTTACATTTTTAAAAATTTAGCTTTAAGAGTATATAATCTCACATAAATTTCACCAAAAGTAGGACAATGTCAGGAAAGATCAAACTTCGTTTTTTATCGGCCTTTAGAGATTTTTTTGTCTATCATCACAAGTCTTTAGAGTTTCGTGCCAAAATTTTTGCTGCGATTATCTCGGCTAAATTTGACCCAGATGAGGATGATTTTTTCATCTTAAATGACATCGTAAATGAAATTTATGAAAACGATCAGACTAGAAAAGATTTCTTAATCCAAACCGTTAGAGAGTACGTGGCAAGGGTTAAAAGAAACGATAGGATCACGCTTGACACACTTCTTTTAAGCATAGATAAAGATATGAAAGATCATAAAAGATATGCTAAAAAGATAGACTTTTCGCACCTTCGCCGCTTAATGAGTGGTTGCGAGGAGGAAATTTTAGTGCAGCAAAGAGTTTATGAGTTTTTGATAAACGAGGTCAAACTCTACTCCCAAAGCGCTTAAAATTTACGCTAAATTTAATCAAAAATTTTCGTGGCTTGTAACTAAATTTCTTCATTTTTAGCCTTGATTTTCACTATTTATCTAGCTAGTTTGGGCGATTTATGTCCAAGAATTTGAAACAATACTTCATCAGCTAAATTTACATTGATAAATGTGCATTATTTTGTGATAAAGCTGTTGTCAAGATAAAAAAATTAAGCGCATAGATTAGCCCTATGTGATGAGTGGTGCGGGATTGTAGCTTTTTGGTGACGATCTAGTAAAGAGCAAGACATAGGGCTTTCAAAAGAGTATATTTGTGAGATTATAAAAGAGAGTATCGATACAAAGTTAGGCAAAAACCGCCTACTTTGGCACGGAGTGAAGTAAATTTAAGCTGCTTTTTGCACGGCGGCTGAGTGGGTTATGATGTCGTGTAAATTTAGCTTGTCTTTTCTAAAAAAGCAAAGGCAAAGTCCGATGAGGCTAAAGCCAGCAAATGCAAAGCAAATTTGGCGTAAGATAGCGTGAAAAAGGCTTAGTTTTTTGCCGGTTTGTAAATTTATGAGATAAATTTCTTGTGCTTTGTAGCCCGGAGTTTGCGCCTTTATGCTAAAAAAGAGGCACATTATAAATGAGATGATGCTATTTACCACAAAGATGGCAAGCTGGTTGTTTAAAAAGGCCTCTTTACCGCCAAGAACGAGATATGTGCTAATGTAAAATATCGGCATGCCGATGATAAAAAGATCGATGATAGAGGCCTTTACTCTAGCCCAGATCGGTGCGATTTTTGCCTTTTGCTTTGCCAAGTTACTTTCCTGTATTTATAAAAATTTGGCTAAATTTCTCGCCATTATCATGCGTGACGCAAAGCATAGTAGAGGTGCGCGAGACCTCGCACCAGCTGTAAGGATCAAGTTTTTTTATCTCGCTTTTTAGCACGCCAAAACAGCCTATACACGCATAAACACTAAGGAAAAAAAGCTCTTATTTTCGGTCCTTAGCAAGCATTTTTTGCTATTTTCTTGCATCAAACTAGCTCAACGCCTTTGCCACTTACCACTTCGCCGATCACGTAGCCATCGCTATTTTCTAGCACAGCATCTACGTTTTCTTTAGGCACAACAAGGATCATGCCAACGCCCATGTTAAATGTCCTCATCATCTCGCTTTCTTCTACTTTTTGAGCTAGGATTTTAAAAATTTCAGGCGTTTTTATAGCGCTTTTTTGCACCTTCGCGCCAAGTCCAGCAGGGAAGACGCGAGGTAGGTTTTCAACTATGCCACCACCCGTTATATGCGCCATCGCTGTGATCTTATCTTTTAGGTTTAAAAAGTCGCTCACGTAAATTCTAGTTGGCTCAAGAAGCACGTCGATGAGCTTGCGCTCACTCACTTTTTCATCAAATTTTAGCCCAAGCTCGCTTACAACCTTTCTTGCAAGCGAAAAGCCATTTGAGTGCAGGCCGCTGCTTGGAAGTGCGACTAAAACGTCACCAGATTTTACAAATTTGCTCCTGTCGATCTCGTCAGCCTCGGCGATACCCACGGCAAATCCAGCAAGGTCAAAGTCGCCCTTTTCATACATCGACGGCATCTCGGCTGTCTCACCGCCGATCAGCGCGCATTGCGCCTTTTTGCAGCCGTTTGCGATACTTTTTACCACCTCTTTGGCGCTTTCTATCTCAAGCTTTGCAGTCGCGTAGTAATCGAGGAAAAAGAGTGGTGTGGCGAAGTTGCAGATGAGGTCATTTACGCACATGGCGACTAGATCCTCGCCAACGCCCTCAAATTTCTTAGCGTCGATAGCTAGGCGGAGCTTCGTGCCAACGCCGTCGGTCGCGCCTAAAATGGCTGGATTTTTATATCCGCTTGGCAGTCTGACCGCACCTGAAAATGATCCGATACCGCCTATGACGTTTGGTGTTTGCGTAGATTTTACGAAAGGCTTGATCGCCTCAACAAAGCTGTTTCCAGCATCTATATCGACTCCGGCATCTTTATAACTTATCATTTTCACCCTTTTGGTTATTTTTTAAAACTTTAGCCAAAAGTTGCTAAAATTGTTATCAATTTTCAAAAATGGAGCGAGTTTGCAGAAATTTCCAAACGCCTACGTCATCACAGGCTCGATCGCTAGCGGCAAAAGCACGGTTGTAAATTTACTAAAAGAGCGAGGTTTTAGCGTGATAGATGCGGACCTTATCGCGCACGAGCAGCTTGAAATTTGTAAATGTGAGATAGTAGAAGCTTTTGGCGAGCAAATTTTAGATGAGGCTCGCAAGATAGATCGCAAAAAACTGGGTGCTATCGTCTTTAAAGAGCCAAAAAAGCTTAAAAATTTAGAGCAAATTTTACATCCAAAGATAAAGGCTGAAATTTTTTTCAAAGCTTCGCAGCTTGAGCGTTTGGAGCAGGTTTATTTTGTAGATATCCCTTTGTTTTTTGAAAAAAAAGAGCGTTACAGCGAATTTAAAAATGTAGCTGTGATCTACGCGCCAAAAGAGCTTTTGCTAAGCCGTCTAATGAGCCGAAATGGGCTAAGCTTAAATGAGGCAAAAGCTAGAGTAGAGCTTCAGATGGACATTGAGCAAAAGAAAAAAATGGCAAAATTTGTTATAGATAATAGCAGCGATAGGGAGCATTTAAAACTCGATCTAGAGAAATTTCTAAAGCAAATTTGCGCTATTTCTTGATAATTTTACTAGCAAATTTATATGTTTGCATGGCTTCTTTACTACCCAAATTCCAGCTAGCAAGCTCGGTTTTTACTAAATTTGGAAATTTCTTGCTTATATCCTTTAGAGCATTGCCAACCGACTTTCTAAGATACTCGCTCTCGTCTTCTTTTAAGCTGGCTAGGCGCCTAATGGCCTCATCTGGGTTATCTTTAAAATAGGGCCTATTTGTCCATATTCTAAGGCCCTCTGTTACGGCTCTTTTTGCATTTGCATTACCGTTTTCTAGCCAGTTATCAATGACAAAAAGTGCCTGCTCGTAGCTTACTTTTTTACAAAACTCGTCAAACGCCTTTGCCAGCACCTCCTGAACTCGCCAGTTTTCATCTTTTGAAACTTCATCTCTCAAAAACGTCAAAATTTCTTCGCTATCTGATAGGTGTCCAAAGAGAAAAACCGCATACATCCGCACTTGATAGACCTCCGAGCCGTATGCTAGGTATGCAAGCTCTTTGCAGTGCGCAGCTCCCTTTGCTTTATAGTCAGCCAAAGCCCTATTTTCTTGCTCTTTAAAGCCATTTTCTATCAAAGAAAACTCTTTTTCTAAATTTAAGATGTAGCTCTTCAAAGTGGCTCCTTTAAATTTATTAAAAATTCTTATCTAAATTTTAGTAAAATCAAGCAAAAAATAGAAGGATGGCTCATGCAAGTCTCAAAATATAACGCTAGCGGCAACGATTTTGTCATATTTCACACATTTTTGAGCAAAGATAGAAGCGAGCTAGCAAGGCAAATTTGTAGCCGAACAAACGGCGTGGGAGCTGACGGGCTCATCGTGCTTTTGCCTTATGAAAAGGGCGTGAAATGGGAGTTTTACAACAGCGACGGAAGCTATGCTGCGATGTGTGGCAACGGCTCGCGTGCGGCTGCTAGATATGCCTATCTAAACGGCCTTGTTAGTTCAAGCGAATTTGCTCTGCTAACTGGTAGCGGCGAGGTGATGGCAAGCGTGAAAGATGAGCGCGTTGAGGTCGTGCTAACAAGTCCAAAAATTTTAAGCGAACCGCTAAATGAAAACGGCAAAACTTGGTACTTTTACGATACTGGCGTGCCTCATCTTGTAAATTTCACGCAAAATTTAGATGAATTTGACGTCAAAGAGTGCAGGGCACTTCGCCAAAAATACAATGCAAATGTAAATTTAGCCAAATTTGATGGCGGAGTTTTAAAGGTAAGAACCTACGAAAGGGGCGTGGAGGACGAGACGCTAGCTTGTGGCACTGGCATGGCGGCTTGCTTTTATGGCGCTACTTTAAATTTAAACGCAGCGCAATGTCTAAAAGTCTATCCAAAAAGCGGCGAGGAGCTTGGACTTAGGCTAGAAAACGGCAAAATCTTATTTAGCGGAGCGGTGAAACACTGCTTTGATACGAGTATCGAAATTTAGTCTTATTAATTAAGGAATACAAATATGAGTAATTTAATAAATGCAGTTATAAATGTAATAAATAACCCTATATTGGAGATAAAAACACATTATTCTAATAAAAATAGAGCCAACAACGCAGGGGACGCATTAGAAGAATTTATAAAAGATCTATTTGCTGATAGTTTTAATTTAACTCCAGAAGATAGAAATAAAAGATGGAGTGAAATATTTTCTTATTTAGGAAATAGCAATAATCCGCCAGATATTATCTTAAAAGGTGGTGATGCGATAGAAGTAAAAAAGATTGAATCAAAAGATGCTTCACTGGCTTTAAATAGTAGTTATCCTAAACACACGTTAAGAAAAGAAAATCCTATGCTTTCCAGTGCTTGTAGAAACTGTGAGGACTGGCATGAAAAAGATATAATTTATGCTGTTGGTGTAGTAAAAAACAATAAATTAAACAGCTTATGTATGGTATATGGAACTGAATTTTGTGCTTCTGAAGAATGCTATGAAAAAATTAGACAAAAGATTAAAAATGGTGTAGAGGCGATCACTACTGTTGAATTTTCTGAAACAAAAGAATTAGGCAGGGTTAATAAAGTAGATCCGTTAGGGGTTACGTATTTACGAATTAGAGGAATGTGGGGGATTGAAAATCCTTGGAAAGTTTTTAAAGATGATATTTGCAAGAGAGATCTAGATAAAAAATTTAATTTTATGTGTTTAATAAGTGATAAAAAATGGGCAAGTTTTAGTAATAAAGAAGATCTTGAAAAACTAATTGAAGAAAAGACTGATATTGTTAGTAAAAAGAATGTTGAAGTCAAGAATCCTGATAATCCAGCTCAACTTATAAAAGCTAAACTAATAAGTTTTGCTATATAAAGGAGTTTTATATATGAATTTAATTAGTTTATTCTCAGGGGCAGGAGGACTTGACTTAGGTTTTGAAAAAGCTGGTTTTAAGGTTGTGACAGCCAATGAATATGATAAAACGATATGGGAAACGTATGAAAAAAATCATAATACGAATTTAATAAAAGGAGATATATGCACTATACCATCATCAAAATTTCCTGATTGTGATGGAATCATAGGAGGACCACCATGTCAATCTTGGAGTGAGGCAGGCTCGCTAAAAGGAATTGATGACCCGAGAGGACAATTATTTTATCAATATATTCGAATATTAAAAGATAAACAACCAAAATTTTTTCTAGCAGAAAATGTAAAAGGAATGATGGCAAAAAGACATAATAGTGCTGTGAAAAATATTATTTCTCAATTTGAAGAAGCTGGATATGACGTATTTATCCATCTATTAAATGCTAGTGATTATGGAGTGCCACAAGATAGAAAAAGAGTATTTTATGTAGGTTTTAGAAAAGATTTAAATATAGATTTTAAAAACCCACCAAAACCATATAGCTATAAGATGACTTTTAAAGATGCTATATATGATCTAAAAGATAGTGCAATACCTGCTTTAAGCCAAAATAAAACAAACGGTGATAAGTGTCAAGTATTAAACCATGAATATTTTATTGGTGCATATTCACCTATTTTTATGAGTAGAAATAGAGTTAGACAGTGGAATGAACAAGCTTTTACTGTTCAAGCTTCTGGAAGACAGTGTCAATTACACCCTCAAGCTCCAATTATGCCTAAAGTAGAAAAAAATAAGAATATTTTTGAACCTGGTAAAGAAAATTTATATAGAAGATTGACAGTTAGGGAGTGTGCCAGAATTCAAGGTTTTCCAGATAATTTTAAATTCTATTATACAAATTTAAATGATGCCTATAAAATGATTGGTAATGCTGTGCCAGTAAATTTGGCATATGTGATTGCAAATGAGATTATGTTAGCACTAAATAAAAATAAATTTAGATGAAAATTTGTAGGATTTAAAAAAAGAAGATCTCCGCCGAAGCGGAGAAAAGGTGTTATTTCAAAGCATCTTTTGCTTGTTTTGCAAGTGCCGCAAATGCCTTCGCGTCATTCATAGCTAGATCAGCTAAAATTTTTCTATCAAGTTCTATGTTAGCTTTGTTTAAGCCGTTGATAAATCTTGAATAGCTAATGTCGTTTAGTCTGCAAGCTGCGTTGATACGAACGATCCATAAACGTCTGAAATCACGTTTTTTCTGGCGTCTGTCGCGGTATGCATAAACTAAACTTCTCTCTAGTTGCTCTTTAGCTTTTCTAAAGTGTTTGTGTCTAGCACTGAAAAAGCCACGTGCTAGCTTTAAAACTTTCTTATGGCGTCTTCTTCTAACTACGCCTGTTTTTACTCTTGCCATATTTATCCTTTTACAAATTGGCGCTCACGAAGTGAGTCTTGCCCCTAAATTTGGGGGAGTTTGAATGACTTTTTTGTCAAAAACTTAAATCTACAGCTGCTTATACGCCGAGCATTTTGCGAACGGCTGGGACATTTGTGCTGTCCACGTATTTTGGGCCACGCAAATCTCTCATACGCTTAGTAGGTTTTTTTGTTAAGATGTGGCTTCTAAAAGCAGAGCCTCTTTTTATCTTATTTTTACCTACTTTAAAGCGCTTAGCAGCACCGCGAACGGTTTTCATCTTTGGCATGCTAATCCTTTTTGAAATTTTATACGCAAGTGCGTAAGATTTGGATTATAGCGAAAAATCCTTTAGAAAATTTAAATTTCACTTAGACAAAATTTGCAATAAATTTACATTTAACTTAAAAAAGTTTTAAAATTTATAATTAAATTATTAAATTTGGCATATAATTACATATGAAAATTTTATTTTACTAAAGGAGTAAAAATGAAAGGGAAAATTCTCGCATCAATCGTCGCTATGAGTGCGATTTTAGGCACAAGTAGCTTGGCATGCACTACCATTTTAGTAGGAGATAAAGCTTCAAACGATGGCTCTATGTTAGTGGCTAGAAGTGCTGATAGCAAAGCTATAAAGGCGCAAGTCTTTTTGATACATCCAGCTACGAAAAACCAAACTGGCATGCACAGCTCAAAGGCACATGACGGCGCAAATGACTTTACATATCCACTCCCAAAAGATGGCATGAGATACACAACTATCGCAAACTCACACACAAAACTTCACGGAGCAGTCGGCTACAACGAGGCTGGCGTAGGACTTAGTGGCACTGAGACCATCTATGCAAAAGATGAGCTTTTAAAAGTTGATCCATACAACGAAGAGACCGGCATCACAGAAGATGACATCCCAGACGTACTTTTGCCACGTATGAAGAGTGCAAAAGAGGGCGTTAAGCTTCTTGGCGAGATAGTGGAGACAAAAGGCGCTGGCGAGGGCTTTGGCGTGGTATTTGTCGATGCAAATGAGCTTTGGTACTTTGAAACTGGCACAGGCCATAAGTGGATCGCTTCAAAGATCCCACAAGATGAGTATTTCGTCACTGCAAACCAAGGCAGACTTCACGCTTATAAAGAGAATGATCCAAATTTCATGGGCGCAAAAGATGTTATCAAATTTGCGATCGATAACAAGACTTATGACCCTGCAAAAGATGGAGAATTTAACTTCACAAAGGCCTATACAAGGGATGATGAGAGAGATGTGACTTACAACTACCCACGTGTTTGCTGGGTTCAAAGCATGTTTAACCCAAGCCTAAAACAAGACTTCGCCGATGGTCAGAAATTCCCAGTATTTTTAAAACCAGAGAAAAAACTAAGTGTTGAGGATCTAAAAGCTGCGATGAGAGCCCACTACGACGGCACTGCGTTTGATAACTACGTTAGTAAAGACGAAGATAAGAAAAACATCTACCGCGCTATAAGCGTCTTTAGAACATACGAGTCTCACGTCATGCAGGTGCGCCCATGGCTACCAAAAGAGATCGGCCGTGTGACCTACGTCGCTCTTGGCATGGCTGATCTTAGCGTTTATTTGCCGTATTACGAGGGGCTTGATGGCTTTATAAAAGGCTACTCTGATGGCTCATACGACGCTGATGATACTTCGATTTACTGGGTTTATAGAAAGCTTCAAACCCTTGTGATGACTGATTATGAGAAGTATTCGCCAGTGGTAAAAGAGGCCTACGCTAAATTTGAAAAAGAGTTGGCGGTAAAACAGGCTAAATTTGAAGATGAGTACGTCAAACTTTACAAAAAAGATAAGAAAAAAGCAGACAAACTCTTAAATGAATTTAGCCAAAAGACTATGCAAGAGGCTAAAGATCTAACACAGCAGCTTACAAACAAGGTCTTTACTATGCTTACAGCTGATATGGATGCTAAGCTAAAATCTCTAAATAAAGGCAAAAAAGACTAAAAGTTTTGGGCGTGAAATTTAGTAGCGCCCAAATTTAAACAAAAATTTGGCAAAGAGCGTTTATAATGCGACAAAAATTCACTACAAAGGAAAACGCTGATGCCTTGTCCCATGCGTAAAGCTCATTAATCTCGGCAAAAAACATATCAGCGATTTTCAAAAAACACGCAAATTTTTAAATGATTTTACATTTTTTCACATTGAGATAAGTCCATTTTTGCTAGCAGGTCCGCTGCATTGTAACTGCATTTTTAATAGCAAAGCTAAGCAATGCCTGAAATTTGGCAAGGATCTTTTTAGCAGGGTTTTTTATAAATTTTACTTTAGTTTAAGAAGAAGTGGGTGTCATCCGCCGCGTGTGGTGTGACCCAGACTTGTGCGCAGCGCAACAACATTGAACGTGCTGGGGGTTTGGGTCGCAGGGATATACCTGCATAAAAATATTCAAGGTTGCTGTGCCTTGCGCAGATTTAATTTTAAAAATAGAAATTTAAAAAGGATAAAATGATAAAAAGTTATGTTTTAGGTTTTCCAAGAATCGGAGAAAAAAGAGAGTTAAAGCGCGCATTAGAGGGCTTTTGGACTGGCAAAGAGGGTTTTAGTGAAGAGAATTTGCAAGAGACTGCAAAGACACTTCGCCAAAGACACTGGAAATATCAACAAGACGCTGGTATTTCGGCTATTAGCGTTAATGATTTTTCATTTTACGATCTAATGCTTGATAACATCATTGCTTTTGGCGCTACACCTCCAAGATTTGCAAATTTAAGCGGCTTGGAGCAATATTTTGCTTGCTCAAGAGGCAACAAAAATGGCGTTGCGATGGAGATGACAAAGTGGTTTAACACAAACTACCACTACATCGTGCCAGAGCTTAGCAGCGAGAGCAAATTTAGCCTAAAAGTGGACAAAATTTTAAATGAATACAAAGAGGCGAAGGCTAACGGCGTAAAAGGCAAGGTAAATTTGATCGGTCCTATCACATTTTTGGCTCTTTCAAAGACAACTGATGGCAGCTGCCCATTTAAGCACCTTGACGCGCTTGTAGGCGAGTATAAAAAGCTGCTTGAGCAAATTTCTAAGCTTGATTATGAAATTTTAGTGCAGTTTGACGAGCCGATCTTTGTAACAGACAAAAACGAAAGCGACCTTTTGCCACTTATCACAAAGGTTTATAACGAGCTAACAGGCGTTGCTAGCAACATCAAGATCGTGTTTGCGACATATTTTGAGCATGCGATAAAGGCAGTTAGCGAAGTGGCTAAAACTAAAATTTACGGCATCGCGCTTGACTTTATCCATGGCAAGAGAAATTTTGAAGCACTTGAGGCTATTAAAAATAGCCATTTAACGCTATTTGCAGGCGTGATCGACGGCAGAAATATCTGGAAAAGCAACATCGATGAGAAAGTAAAACTTGTTCGTGAAATTTCAGAAAAAATAGGTGGCAAAGACTTTTACATCGGCACTTCATGCTCACTTCTTCACGTACCATACACTCTAAAATATGAAGAAAATTTAAACCCAGAGATCAAAAGCTGGCTAAGCTTTGCGGTTGAGAAGCTTGATGAGATCAAGATCATCACAAAACTAGCAAACGGCGAGAAGCTTGATGAGGCTGAGGCTAAAATTTACGAAGAGAACAAAAATGCTGTTAAAACTCGCGCCACTTCAAAGCTCATCCACTCTGAAAGCGTTCAAAAACGTATCAAAAATTTAAGCAAATTTGAGCGTGACGAGAAATTTGAAGATCGCATCAAAATTCAACGCGAAACGCTAAAATACGGCATCTTGCCAACAACAACGATAGGTAGCTTCCCTCAAACGGTTGATCTTCGCGTACTTCGCCAAAATTTCAAAAAAGGCGAGATCGACGCGGCTGCTTATGAGGCAGGCATCAAAAAATATATCGATCACTGCGTGAAATTTCAAGAAGATATCGGCCTAGACGTGCTAGTACACGGCGAACCAGAGAGAAACGATATGGTCGAGTACTTTGGCGAGCAGATCAGCGGATATGCATTTAGCCAAAATGGCTGGGTACAAAGCTACGGCAGCCGCTGCGTCAAGCCACCACTTCTCTTTGGTGACGTAAGCCGCCCAGAGCCGATGACTGTTAAGTGGATGAAATACGCTCAAAGCATCACAAAGCACGTAATGAAGGGCATGCTAACAGGTCCTGTGACTATGCTAAACTGGAGCTTTGTGCGTGATGATCTTCCAAGAAGTGAGGTGGCAAAACAGCTTGCACTTTGTATCTATGACGAGATTGCAGACCTTCAAAATGCGGGCATCAGAGTGATCCAAGTCGATGAGGCAGCGTTTAAAGAGGGCTATCCGCTAAGAGCTGAAAATATCCCAGCTTATGAGAAATTTGCGGTTGATTGCTTCAAGCTTTCAGTAAGCTCAGCTGAGGCAAAAACTCAGATCCACACGCATATGTGCTACTCTGAATTTAACGATATTATTAAGACCATTGAGGCTATGGATGCTGATGTTATCAGTATCGAGACTGCAAGAAGTGGCAACGAGCTACTTAAAATTTTCAAAGCCGTTGGCTACAAACAAGAGGTCGGACCTGGCGTTTACGACATCCACAGCCCACGCGTGCCAAGTGTCGAGGAGATCGTCGCTCAGATCAAAGCTCTGCTTGAAGTATTACCAAAAGAGCAACTCTGGATCAACCCAGACTGCGGCCTAAAAACTAGAAAATGGGAAGAGGTCGAGCCAAGCCTTAAAAACATGATAGAAGCTGTCAAGATCGTAAGAGGACTATAATACAAATTTTAGCGTCTAGGCTCTTCTAGACGCTAATCCTGCAAATTTAAAATCAAAGTTACGAAAATGCTAAAAGAGAAATTTTTAAATAAAGAAAAAGGGCTCGTACTCTATGGACTCACGCCGCCAAAGGCTGAATTTGAAGAGGCAAAGCTGCGTGAGATCTCAGAGCGCTGGACGGGGCGGATAAATGATATCAAGGCCGACGGACTCGTGCTTTACGAGGTGCAAGACGAGAGCGAGAGAAATAATAGCGAGAGGACATTTGAGTTTAGTGGGACGCTAAGCCCAGAAATTTACTATAAAAAGTACCTAAACGTCGCTACTCCTAGTATATTTTACCACGTGGCTAGCGGATACGGCGAGGATGAATTTCGCGCAGCACTTAAGGCTCAAAGCTCAAATTTAAACGTTCTAGTGGGGGCAACTTCTAGTACGCAAAAAGTTAGGCTAAATTTAGCTCGCGCCTATGAGATCGCTAGCGAATTTAAAGAGTTAGCAGTAGGCGGTGTCTGTATCGCAGAGCGTCACGGCAAAAAGGGCGATGAGCCACAAAGGATGCGTGAAAAGATCGCAGCTGGAGCTAAATTTTTCATATCACAAGCGATATTTGACGCACAGCTAGCGCGTAAATTTTTAGAGGATTGCGCGGCTGCAAAGATAAGCGAGCCGATATTTCTTACATTTAGCACAGCAGGCAATGCAAAAACGCTTGAATTTATCAAATGGCTCGGAGTGAGCGTGCCAAGCTCGGTTGAGGAGAGGCTAAATTTAAGCTCTGACTACCTAGCTAGTAGCTGCGAGATCATTAAAGAAATTTGGTGCGAGCTAAAGAAATTTGGCGATGAAAATGGGCTAAATTTAAGCATAAATATAGAAAGTGTCATGGCAAAGCGCGCCGAGATCGAAGCGAGCCTGGAGCTTACAAAAAGCATAAGAGAGTTGGTGTAAAGCCAGCTCTTGTTATAAATTTCTACAAATTCTTTCTTGATGGTGCAATGGTGCCACAAATCCACAAAAAATAGTAGTTATCATTAGCGATTTTTGGCTTCTTTGTTACAAATTAAAAAAAGCCATTGTTTTGATGGTCAATGGATAATACTAAATTTGTTTGTAGTAAAAACGATATATTTTCGTAAAAAGTGCTTTGTAATAGGCGATATAACTTGCTTATATTGTGAAAAAAGACGCTACTTTATCAAAAGCCTATCCTAGGATGCTTTGAAAAAAATAATGAGTTAATAAAAGATTGTTACAAGTTGTCAAACGGGTGCAGGATTTAAGCAAATTTGATCCAAAAGTATAGAAATTTAACTCCAAATAAGATCTAAATTTGACTAAACCCCCTCACTCCACCTTATATCCAGTGCCTCGCACGGTTTTTAGGCAGATAGTTGGCATCTTAGCTCTTATCTCACGTACGAGCGATCTTATGCGGTCTTGCGATAAGGTTTCGTTTTTATATAGGTGGTGATCTATCTCGTCGTAGGTGACGACGTGTGGTGAGTTTTTGCATAAAATTTCAAGCAGCTGGCTCTCTTTTTTGCCAAGATAGATGACCTCGCCCTCTTTTTTTACGCAAAGGGAGTCTTTGTCAAAGAAAGGCCATTTTTAGCTCAAATTTAGAGCCTAAAAGCACCTTACAAAGCCTAAAAACGTGAAATAAAAACTCTTCAGGACAAAATAGCTTAATGATAAAATCATTAACCCTAGCGTAGTAAATCCTCTTAAAAACGCTAGGGGTGCTCTCATCTAACAAAAGCATAATTGGAGTGATGTTTTGGCTATCTCTTATAAATTTAGCCAGATCAAGGTTTAAATTTCTTTATCCATTGCCGCGCTCAAAGTCCTTGATGACTGAGCACGCGCTTTTTAGCTGCATCATCCTAAACCCAAAGCGGTAAAGCGATGCATTTAGGATGATATTTTGCCAAAAGTCGCTTAAGAGCAGCAAAGCTTCTTTGTTAGCCAGCTAGACCACCGCCACCAGCTGGTTTTTTGGCGTCTTTTTCAGCCTTTTGTTTTAAAAATTCCTCTTCGTCTTTTGTAGGTTTGTACTCATCTTTGAAGAATTTTTGCTTAGTTTCGATCCTCTTTTCGATCATCTTTTTATCGTAAATTTTATACGATGGCTTCCAGTACTCAAGGTAGTTTCTAAAACCAGCGCCGTGACCTGCGTCATAGTGGCAGCTTACACATTTTAGCTCTTTATCGCTGCCAAGAAGCTTTTTGTAGTGCGCGTGCATCTTTTGAGCTTGCGCTGAAGTGTTGTTACTATCTATCACGTTTGTGTGGCAGCTTGTGCAGCCGTTGTCAAAGACGAAATGCTCGCGGTTTTTGAGGTTTTTGTGCCAGTCAATAGCATTAGGATCGCCAAAGAAATGCACCCAGCCCTCTAAAATGCCATTTTTCGCCTTTGTTAGGGCGTATTTTGCGATGTTGTCATGCGGTATGTGACAATCCACACATCTTGCTTTGATACCAGTTTTGCCCTTGCCGCTGTGGATATCGTCGTTGTAGGCGATGACCATAGGATCCATCTCGTGGCAAACGATGCAGAATTTATCCCCACTCGTCTCATCAAGTGCGTAATGAACTGGCAGAACGACTAAAAATCCAACAATTCCGCTTATGAAGATTATAAGCGCTAGTAATTTTTTTGAAATTTTCATGGTGTTACTCCGTTCATCCATTGTGGCACCTCGTGTTCATGGCACTCAGAGCACATGTTTGTAGATGGTTTGTGTTCGTTGTGGCACTCGTCGCAGTACAAAGTCGGACCATCGTGAACAGAGTTGTGAGGATTTGCCTTTAGAGTATCCATAAATTTTAGCCTCTGGGCTAAGAGCTTTTTGCTCTTATGACAGGATAGGCAGCCAGCGTCGCCGATCGCTTTAAATTTGCTAGGATCATCGCCCTGGTTTTGGTGACAATCAACGCAGTCAAAGCTTAGGTGTTCATGATGAGGTTTGATCTTATATTTGGCTCTTAGCTCATCAGAGACTACTACTTTTGTGACGTTTAGATCGCCCTTTGGTATATCGGCACCAAAGAGATGAAGCGAAAATAAACAGGCAAAAATAGCGATGAATTTAAGCTTATTCATACCCTTTTCCTTTCTTTTAAGATTTTATAAACATCAAATTTCAATGAAAAACTAATATTTTTGCTTAAACTTATTTTTATGAAATTATAGTCCTTGCTTGATTAAATCTGCATTAATAATATTTTAGAGTACTAAAATATAGACCAGTTTTATGAAGTTGAATTTAAAAGAAAATGGCAATTAAGCTAAATAAAAAGGAAAATGAAATATAATCCCAAATCTTTGGTCCCGTAGCTCAGTTGGTAGAGCACTACCTTGACATGGTAGTGGTCGATGGTTCGAGTCCATTCGGGGCCACCATTTATTTTCAATCATTTTCAGTTTCTATAAGCATTTAAAAATAATTCATATATAATTTTGCAGCAAAACAACGATACAAGATGTATCATTAGTTTTAGCAAGGAGCTAAATTTGCAATATCTCACTCACTTTGAGCCAAAATACTCACTAAAAACATATTATACCTATTTGACATTAGTGCTTGTGCCATTGGCATTAAACGTACCAAACGCAAACGTTTTTATATTTCTCTTAATAATGTTGTTTTTATATCGTCTGGGCTTTCATTTTGGGATAAAAATTTTAAGGATGTATGAGTTTATTGCTTGTGTAGATAAAAAAGCATAGATAGCCTAAAAATCTCTATAAATCAATCACTGGATGTAAATTTATTATTTGTAGTAGCTATGGTTGTAATGTGCTTTTTCCCTGAAATGATAGGTTTGGTGCTAATTATTCAAAGTGCTTTTGGAATTTGTGTAAATTTAACTTTAATTCTTTTTTCCTATCTTTTGTTTAAACTAATAAAGACAAAATATCATTAAAATTTCTTACTACATAAAATCAAAGATAGCTTTTTTAGTGAGATAAATCTACTTCAAATACTCTTTTACGTCGTACTCTTTGCCAGTGTCGTGATCTTTTAAAAGTTTAGCTACGACTGGACTTAGAAGGATAATGGCGATCAAATTTGGCACGACCATAAGACCGTTAAACATATCAGCCAAGCTCCAGACAAAATCGACCTTTTGCAAGCTGCCTAAAAATACAAAAACAACAACTAAAATTTTAAAAATTTTAACCGCCTTTGCGCCAAAAAGGTAGCGCACGTTGATCTCAGCGAAGTAGTACCAGCCAATGATCGTCGTAAATGCGAAGAAAAATAGGCAGATCGCCACGAAGCTATAACCGCCAGTTTTGCCAAAGATATGTGACGAAAACGCCTCTTGCACCAAGGTGATGCCAGTAAAGACTGCCTTACCGTTTTCAAAGCTGATGACGTTTGCGGTTAGCACCACAAAAACGGTTATATTTAAGATGACAAAGGTGTCTATAAAGACGCTCATTATGCCAAGGACAGCTTGATCGACTGGGTGTTTGACGTTTGCAGCAGCGTGTGCGTGTGGAGTTGAGCCCATGCCAGCTTCGTTGCTAAAAAGTCCCCTTGCGATGCCGTATCTCATAGCGGCTGCGATGCTAGCTCCAGTTGCCCCACCCCAGGCAGCCGAAGGATCAAACGCAGCTTTAAATATTAGCGAGATCGCTTCTGGGATTTGGTGAAAATTTAAAGCGATGATAACCACGCCAACGATGATGTAAAGTAGCGCCATTAGCGGCACGATCTTTTCAGCGACCCTTGCTATTGCCTTTACGCCGCCTATGAAAATTAGCGCGCAAATGAGAGCCAAAAACGCCCCTGTTAGCCACTGCGGTATGCCAAAAGCGCCGCTAAAGCCGTCTGATATGGAGTTTGCCTGAACCATGTTGCCGATAAAGCCAAGTGCGATGATGATAGCGATAGCGAAAAATCCAGCTAGAAATTTCGCCCATTTGCCCTTTAATCCGCGGCTTATGTAAAAGGCTGGACCGCCTATCGTGTGGCCGCTGTCATCTTTGGTGCGATAAATTTGAGCGAGGCAAATTTCAGCGAAATTTGTAGCCATGCCCAAAAAGGCTGCGCACCACATCCAAAAAATGGCTCCAGGACCACCCATGATAAGCGCTGTCGTCGCACCCACGAGGTTGCCAGTGCCAACTTGCGCCGCGATAGCGGTTGCTACTGCCTGAAACGAGCTCATACCAGCCTTGCCAGCAGCCTCACCGTGCAGTGAGAAATTTCCAAAAAGCTTGCCCAAACCCATCTTAAATTTAAAAATCTGAACAAAGCCAAGTCTAATGGTGAAAAATAGTCCAGTGCCGCAAAGTAGGGCGATGAGGAAGTATGGACCCCAAAGAAATGAATTTACACTTTCAACGCAGTTATTTAAAATTTCAGCAAAATTTGTAGGCATTTTTTAACTTTCGTGATTGATTTGGATTTGAGAAGTATATTTGAAAAAATATAAAATTTAAATTAATAGCTAAAAAATTATGGCCTAGCTAAATTTTTACAAAAGCGCCCTGTAAAACCATGCGTGAATAGTAATAAAAGCTGTAAAATAGCCTATCGTCATAGCTTAGCTCGTCTTGATCCACGATATCAAGATACTTTGGCTCTAGCATTTGCTCCATTTTAGTAAGCGGCTTTGCATGATCCATCTGTTCTATTTTTTCGCAAATTTCAAGCATAAATTTAAAAAAGAGTTCAAGCTTACGTGAGATAAATTTAGCTGCTTCGCCTTTTTCGCCTAGCGTACTTTTATAAATTCTCACTAAAAAAACGAGCGCAAATGGCGTTGCGTGCCAAAATGTCTCTTGATATTCACACTCACCAAAGATTTCATCAAGTAGCTCGCTAAGCTCTTTTTCATCAAATTTGCTCTTTTTTACAGCCTTTGTAAGTGTGTTTAAAATTTGCGCAAAAAGCTCCGCCGTGCCGTAACTGCAGCTTAGTCTATCCCATGGCACGTCTTTTAGTTTTAAATTTGCGATATATGTTAAATTTTGCTCGTTCATCCTTAAAATAGCCCTTTTAAATTTAAAGAGTAAAGCCTAAATTTAGCCCTTTGACCTTATCTTTTCTAGCCACTCATTTAGCGTTTTTTCAAAGCCTATGCCCTTGCTTTTGTAAAAAACGAGCGGTTTTTCTAGGTATTTTTGCTCGACCCAGCCGCCAAAATCATGCGGATAAAGGTAGTCTTTGCTCTCTTTTGTGTGATTTTTCAGATATGGCGGGATCTTTAAAATTTCCTCGCTTTGCACATATCTTAGGGCGGCATTTATCGCGTTGTAGCTGGAGTTTGACTTTGGCGAGCTAGCCAGATAGACGGCGCACTGAGCCAGTATGATCCTAGCCTCTGGAAAGCCTATCTCTTTTACCACGCTTAGCGTGCTTGCGGCTAAATTTAGCGCATTTGGGTTTGCGTTGCCGATGTCTTCGCTAGCAAATATCGCCATCCTTCTAGCGATGAAGTCCGCACTCTCGCCAGAGTCTATGAGCCTTGCAAGGTAGTATATGACGGCATTTTCGTCGCTTCCACGTAGGCTTTTTATAAAAGCGCTTGCTAGCTCGTAGTGCGTATCATCCTCTTTTGCCCCCTCTTTTAGGGCGTTTTGGCGAAGTGTTTTTAAATTTTCTATGCTCACATTTTCATCAAGCGTGACGGTAAATTCTAATAAATTTAGCATAGCTCTTGCGTCGCCGCCGCTACTTTTAAAGAGATACTCCTTTGCCTCCTCGTCAATGCTAAATGAAATTTGCTCTCTTATCTTGTCAAGAAGCTCCTCAAAATCGCTACTGCTAAGCGGTCTAAACTCAAAGAGCATCGAGCGACTCCTGATGCCTGAGCTTAGCGTGAAAAAGGGATTTTCCGTGCTAGCGCCGATAACTAGGGCTTTGTAGTTTTCCATGGGGATGAGCAGTGCTTCTTGCTGGGTTTTGCTAAGCCTGTGGATCTCGTCTATGAAAAAGAGTGGCTTGTTTAGGGCGTTTTCATAGTTTTTTAAAATTTTGCGAAAGTCATCTATCTTTAAATTTCCGCCGTCAAACTCGTAAAAATCGTAGTTTGCCCCGCTTGCCACAGCCCTTGCAAAGCTCGTCTTGCCACAGCCTGCTGGACCATAAAATATGGAGTGCGGTATCTTGCTTGTGGCTATAAATTTTAAAAATGCCGCTTTAACCGCCTTTTGACCGCAAATTTCATCCAAGTTTTTTGGTCTAAACATCAGTGCAAGTGAGCTCAAATTTACTCCTTTACCGCTTTTGGCAAAATTTTAGCCTTTGCGCTAAGGCTCTCTATCTTTAGCTCGTAAATTTTCATGTTTTTTAGCCCATACTCGGCCGCCACGTCAAAGGTGCTCATCGCGTAGGCGGTGTATTTTTGGCTGAGAATTTTTAAAATTTCATATCTTTTGACATCATCTTTCACTTCGTAGGCTCTTGTTTTTGCGATAGCGCTTTTATATTCAGTCGTAAAAACCTTGCCACCAAGCGCCTTGCCGTCGTCTTTTATCATTTCTAGCTCGCTATCATTTAGGTGTGGGACCTTGTTGAAGCTAACGCAGACAAACTCCACTTTTCGCCCATTTTGAAGCAGTTTTGCCTTGCTGCCAGCGGTCGCTCCGTGGATAAAAATGCTCTTGCCAACTCTAACAGGCGAGATCGGCACGCTAAAAATTTCTCCCTCATCATCCACGCATGAGATCACCGCGTATTCGCAATCATCGATAATCTCAAGTGCCTCATCGCGACTAAGCTCTCTATCTTTTCGCCTCATTTTTCATCCTTTTTTTGCAAAATATTTTAAAATTTAAGTGCTTAAAGGCTAGTATAACGCAAAAATTTCAAGGAAAAATATGAAAAAATCTCTAATTTTTGCCCTTTTGCTGGGCGTAAATTTATTTGGTGCAAGCGAGGTTTGCAAGGAGTATGTCAAGCAAAGCAGGCTCTATCTTGACGAGCTTTATGCCAAAGAGAGCAAACGACTTGCAGGTGATGAGAAGGCGCTAAGGCTTTTTGAGCTTAAATTTGATGAGTTTAAGCAAAGACAAAGCGGTCAAGAGGCGATGATAATGCAAAATAACGATGAGAAATTTTGCAAAAGCGAGCTAGAAAAGGTAAATAAGCTTCTTAGTGAGCTTAAAAAATAGCTCAAATTTGAGCGTTTAAGTCCCACTCGATGGGCGTTTTGCCGTGGTTTGCTAGGTAGATATTTGCCTTTGAAAAGTGCCTGCAGCCAAAAAATGCCCCACGAGCTAGCGGACTTGGGTGGGCTGCTTCTAAAATGAGGTGCTTGCTGGCGTCTATAAGTGGTGCTTTTGCCTTGGCTGGGTTGCCCCAGAGCATAAAAACTACGTTTTGTAAATTTTCACTTATCTTTCTTATGACGGCGTCTGTAAAGCCCTGCCAGCCAAAGCTAGCGTGAGAATTTGCCGCTCCAGCACTTACGCTTAAAGTCGAGTTTAGAAGCAGCACGCCTTGCTTTGCCCACTTTGTAAGGTCGCCGCTATTTGGCTCTTTTATGCCAAGATCGGCGTAAATTTCTTTATAAATATTCACAAGGCTTGGCGGCACTCTTACGCCACTTGGCACTGAAAAGCTTAGCCCCATGGCTTGATTTGCGCCGTGATATGGGTCTTGGCCTAGGATGACGACCTTGACATCGTGAAACGGCGTTAGGTTAAATGCGTTAAATATAAGCCCGCTTGGTGGATAGACTACGCCAGCGCTCTTTGCTTTTAAGAAATTCTCTTTGATGCGCGCGAAATTTTCACTCAAAAACTCATCTTTTAGCACCTCTTTCCAGCTTGGTTCGATCTTTACGTCGTCTAAATTTATCTGCATTTTCCTGCCCTTTTTTGGTTTTAGCGCTATAATTTTAACTAAATTTATCCAAAGGAAAGAGCTGTGTCAGAGCAAATTTTTAATAAAATCCACGATCTTCTTAACAAAAATGGGGCTAAATTTAGAGTGATAGAGCATGAGAGTGCTAGGACTTCAGAGGAGGTCGCTAAGATAAGGGGCACAAAGATGAGTCAGGGTGCAAAGGCGCTGGTGTGCTCTATAAAGGGCGTAGATGAGGAGAAATTTAGGCAAATTTTTAAAGATGAAAATGTGCTAGATGGCTACTTGCTAGATGATGAAAAGCCAGCGATGAAGGCTGGTAAAATTTACTTGCTTGCGGTTTTGCCAGCTGACGAGCAGGCTGATCTTGACGCGCTTGCGCAAAAATTTGACGGCAAAAAAGCAAGCCTTGCTAGCCCAGATGAGGTTACAGCCTTGGCTGACTGCGTTTTTGGCTCGGTTCCGCCATTTAGCTTTCATAAAAATTTGCACCTTGTTGTGGACGAGAGTTTGCTAGAGCGAAACGAGGAGATCGCCTTTAATGCAGGGCTTCTTGATAGATCACTCATCTTAAACGCAAAAGACTACGTCAGAATAGTAAAACCGGTGTTTGTTAAATTTGCAAAAGAAAAGTGCTAGGCTAACCACTTCCTAGCACTAAATTTGTCGGGAGAAAAATGAATTTAAGTAATGCAAAGACGAGAAATTGCTAAATTCATTTCAGGAGCAAATATTATCAAGGATAATCTTAAAATATAATAAAGTATATTGATAAAATATGCATATTTTAGGGATATTTATCTTTATATGTAAAAAAATATATTTTAAAATCCAAAAATTTTGGCTCAAATTTTACTAAATTTAAAAAGAATTTATAAAAATTTGCTTAGCAATTATTAAGTTTAGCTTAAAGCCCATTTCGATAAAATCCTTAATCGTTCTTTTATCGTAAAAAAGACAATTTGATATAAGGAAAAACAATGAGCGATATCATCGCATACAAACTAAATGGCGAAATAGTCGATACTCAAAGTATCGCAGGGCGTGAGAGTAGTGCTGAGCCTATCTATTTCGACAACTCAAAAGAGGCACTACACGTTATCAGACACTCATGTGCACACCTCATGGCACAAGCTATCAAATCACTCTATCCAAAGGCGAAATTCTTTGTCGGACCAAACGTAGAAGATGGATTTTATTATGATTTTAGAGTTGATGATGAGGGCACGAAGCTAGGCGAGAGCGATCTAGCAGCGATCGAAGATAAGATGAAAGAGCTTGCTGAGAAGAAATTTGACATCGTTAAAACCTGCTCAACCAAAGCTAATATGAGTGAGAAATTTAAAAACGACGATCTAAAACAAGAGGTCTTAAAAAGAATTCCAGATGGCGAAGTGAGTAGCTACGCACAAGGCGATTTTGAGGATCTTTGCCGCGGACCACACGTGCCAAATACTAAATTTTTAAAATTCTTCAAGCTCACACGCGTGGCTGGCGCGTATCTTGGCGGCGATGAGAGCCGTGAGATGCTAACTAGAATTTACGGCACAGCTTACGCAGACAAAGAGAGCCTAAAAGAGCACATCCGCATCATCGAAGAGGCTAAGAAGCGCGATCATAGAAAGCTTGGCGTCGAGATGAAGCTATTTACATTTGATGAAGAGGTGGGCGGCGGTTTGCCTATCTGGCTACCAAATGGCGGACGCTTAAGATCAAAACTAGAGCAGCTCTTATACAAAGCTCACCGCGACCGCGGCTACGAGCCAGTGCGAGGTCCTGAGCTTTTAAAGGCTGATGTGTGGAGAAGAAGCGGTCACTACGCAAACTACAAAGAAAATATGTACTTTACAACGATCGATGAGACAGAGTATGGCATCAAGCCGATGAACTGCGTTGGCCACATCAAAGTCTATCAAAGTGACATCCGCTCTTACCGCGATTTACCGCTTAAATTTTTCGAGTATGGCGTCGTGCACCGCCATGAAAAAAGCGGCGTGCTTCATGGACTTTTTAGGGTTAGAGAATTTGCACAAGATGACTCACATATCTTTTGTATGCCAAGCCAGATCAAAGAAAATATCTTAGAAATTTTAAAATTTGCTGGCACGATAATGGAGAATTTTGGCTTTCATTACGAGATGGAGATTTCAACCAAGCCAGCCAAAGCGATCGGTGGCGATGAAATTTGGGAAACTGCTACAAAAGCGCTAAAAGAAGCCCTTGATGAAAATGGCTTTAAATACGGCATCGACGAGGGCGGTGGCGCATTTTATGGTCCAAAGATCGACATTAAGATAACTGACGCGCTTAAGAGAAAGTGGCAGTGCGGCACGATACAAGTCGATTTTAACTTGCCAGAGCGCTTTGATCTAGGCTATATCGACGCAAATAACGAAAGACAGCGCCCTGTAATGCTTCACAGAGCACTGCTTGGTAGTTTTGAGAGATTTATAGGAATTTTACTTGAGCACACTGCTGGCGAGCTACCATTTTTCATAGCTCCTACGCAAGTCGTCATCGTGCCTATTAGCGACGCGCATTTAGACTACGCAAAAGAGATTTCACGCGAGCTAAGAAAGATCAACGTCGATAGCGAGATCGCAAGTAAAAATGAGAGTTTAAATAAGAGAATAAGAACGGCAGAAAAACAAAGGGTGCCTATGATAGTCGTGCTAGGAGACAACGAAGTAGCGAACAAAAGCGTTGCGCTGCGCGACAGACAGGCTAGGATGCAGAGCGATATGAGCTTGGCGGAATTTATAAATTTAACGAAGGAGAAACTTAGTGAGGTACATTTTTGAGTAAGGAAAATGAAGTATTGCTCAATGAGGACATAAGGGCGAGAGAGGTAAGATGTGTAGGGGATGATGGCACGGCATACGGTGTCATCTCAAGAGATGAGGCTTTAGAGATCTCAAATAAGCTTGGGCTTGATCTAGTGCTTATAGCGCCAGACGCGAAGCCGCCAGTTTGCAAGATAATGGACTATGGCAAATTCCGCTATCAGCAAGAGAAAAAGCAAAAAGAGGCCAAGAAAAAGCAAAAAACCATCGAGATAAAAGAGATAAAACTCTCTGTCAAGATCGCCCAAAACGATATAAACTACAAGGTTAAACACGCAAGCGAGTTTTTGCAAGATGGCAAACACGTTAAATTTCGTGTATTTTTAAAGGGTCGCGAGATGAGCACCCCAGAAGCTGGCGTAGCCATGCTTGAGAAGGTCTGGGAGATGATCAAAGATGAAGCTGACCGCGACAAAGAGCCTATAATAGAAGGTCGTTATGTAAATATGCTTGTAACTCCAAAAAAGGGTTAAATTCTCACAAAGGGCAGGCTAGGGCTTGCTCTTTTTTGCATTAAATTTTAATACAAAATCTCACAAATAACTATTTTCAAAAATTCTATCATTTTTATATCTGCTAAATTTACGCAAGGGCGTTTGCCAGGCTGATGTGGCTTGTGAGTTTGTAAATTTAAGTGTTTGCGTGGGTGTTTTAAACCAAATTTTGTCTAATTGCAGGCTAAATTTGGTAAGAAAATTGATTATTTGTAGCTTAAATTTAGCAAATTTTAATCTTTGCTTAGCAGAATTTAATCATTTTGACATCGCTTGCGTGAGTGCTTTATTGAAATTTGACCAAGCAAACGCAGGCTATTAGAGTAAATTTGAACTTCTTGTGAGTTTGTAGATTTATGGTGCGTGTGCGAGTGCCGTGAGCTAAATTTCATCTAATAGGTTGCTGAACTTGACGAGAGAAATATAGCTTTAATAAGTGCCCTTTGCAAATCTTTTGACTGCTTTTATTTTATTTGGAGCTAAATTTAGCAAGAAATTTCTTTGTTTATAGCTTAAATTTATAAAATTTTAATTTTTGCTTGTTGGAATTTGTTCGATTTTTTATCGTTCGCATGGATGCTTTACAGAAATTTGACTGGGTGAGAGCCGCATACTAGAGTAGAAATGAAAGCTTCTTTTGAGTAAAATCGATATTTGTAGTGTTTATGCGAGTGCTTTGAGCTAAATTTTGCCTAATAGCTGGTTAAATTTAATAAGTGAAATTTGGTTTTTCTTGTAAAAATGCGAGTAGTTTTTATCGCTTTAAAATGCTTTTTGCAAAGGATTTGACGGCTTTTGTTTTATGTGGTAGCAAAATTTGATAAGAGAAATTTAGGTGTGGCTTAAATTTATAAAATTTAACTATCTCTTGCCAAAAATGCTCTGTTATCTGTTTGAAAAATTTTAGGTTTTGCTCGCTTTCTGGTAAGATTTTGTATGTCAAAGTTGCAAGTGCTATAAAAAATTTTTCAAAATCACTCGCAAAGCGCCTGCTAAAAAGCTTCTTATCTCTAAGCTGCCACGCATAGACCGCACCACTCGTACAATCAAGCAAAATATCCACAGGATGCTCCACAGTAAAAGCTTTCAATTTTACTGCTCAAACCTTGCCACTCCACCATTTGCTGCCGTATCAGCTCTTTTGACAAAATTTCTATTAAAAGCTCTAAAAAAGTGATCTGCTCGCCACTTTGGTGAAATTTAACCAAGCTTCAAATCCACATCCGCCACGCCAGCAAAATTTTGTCAAAACAAACACGGCATAAAATGCTTCAAGCTTGCGTAAATTTGCTGGCTTGCTAGTAAAATTTGCCGTGCAAAAGGCAAATTCTATTTTGGCTAAAAACCCTAGCCAGCCTTATATTGATTTACGTCCAAATTTAACTTGGACGTAAATTTACAGAGCCAAATTGGCCTACACATATCCTTGATCTATCATCGCATCAGCCACTTTTCTAAAGCCAGCGATATTTGAGCCAAGCACCAAGTTGCCCTCATCGCCAAACTCTTTACTTGTTTCGTAGCTTAGTTCAAAGATGTGATTCATGATGCCATGTAGTCTGCGATCGACCTCTTCAAAGCTCCACGAAGTCATGCCAGCATTTTGCATCATCTCAAGTCCGCTCGTGCCTACGCCGCCAGCGTTTGCTGCTTTTGCCGGAGCAAAGTGAAAGTCTTTTTGCGCGAGCATGAAATTTATCGCATCAAGCGTGCTTGGCATGTTTGCGCCCTCAGCCACGAAGCGGCAGCCATTTGCGTAAAGCACTTTTATGTCAGCTAGGTGAAGCTCATTTTGTGTCGCACACGGGAAGGCTCCGTCGCATGGCACGTCCCAGACGCCGTTTCTGCCCTCTTTGTATTCGCTCACGCTTACATATTTTGCGTTTGGTCTAAATTTGGTGTATTCGCTAAGGCGAGCGCGTTTTACTTCTTTTAGCTCTTTAAGTACCGCTAGATCGATGCCCTCAGCGTCATAGACGTATCCGTTTGAGTCAGAGACGGTGATAGGCAGTGCGCCTGCTTGATAGAGCTTTTCGACTGTGTAGATGGCGACGTTTCCGCTACCGCTGATGCTGCATTTTTTGCCCTCTAGATCAAGTCCAGCTTTTTTTAGCATGTTTTGAGTGAAATAAACCAGTCCGTATCCAGTAGCCTCTGTGCGCGCTAGACTGCCGCCCCAGTTTAACCCCTTGCCAGTTAGGATGCCATCAAATCTGCCAGTTAGCTTTTTATACTGGCCAAACATATAGCCGATCTCTCTAGCGCCCACGCCGATGTCGCCTGCTGGCACATCCACGGTGTTGCCGATGTGGCGATATAGCTCGCTCATAAATGCTTGGCAAAAGCGCATTATCTCGCCCTCGCTCTTGCCCTTTGGATCAAAGGTGCTGCCGCCTTTTGCGCCGCCGATATTTACGCCAGTGAGCGAGTTTTTGAAAATTTGCTCAAATCCAAGAAATTTTAGCACGCCAAGATCGACGCTTGGGTGGAGCCTTAGACCACCTTTGTATGGGCCAACAGCTGAGTTAAATTGCACGCGGTAGCCGTTATTTACCTTTGGCTTGCCATCATCGCCTGTGTATGTCACGCGAAAGATCACCGTGCGCTCAGGGATGACGATGCGCTCTAGGATCGCGTGTTTTTGGTACTTGCTCTCTCTTTTGATAAGCGGCTCTAGGCTGTTTAAAACCTCAGTCGCAGCTTGGACAAAGACGCCTTGACCTGGGTTGGTCTTCTTTATCCACTCCATCGTTTGTTCGATGTACTCGCTCATTTTTGCTTCCTTTTTTTTTTTTGTAGTTAAATATTAGCTCGGCTAGAAAAAATTTTTATTTAAAGATATTTTAATATTTTTATTTTGGGCAATGAGTGTTACATATCGAAACTAAATTTATAAAATTTACTAAATTTGCGCCATCTCTTGCCAAAAAGAAAGTGCTGTGTCGTCTGCTTGGACAAAATTTAGGATTTGCTGGGCTGATGTCATGACTTCATCATTTAGCCTTGCTATATAGGTGCTGGCAACCGCTATGAAAAATTTTTCAAAGTCACTCGCAACGCGTCTGCTGCAAAGCTTTTTATCTCCAAGCAGCCACGCATAGACCGCACCACTCGTGCAATCAAGCAAAAATATCCAAGGATCTCCCACGGCAAAAACTATCAAATTTGCTGGACGAGCTCCGCCTTGCCACCATTTGCCACCAAACTCATCTACGCTGTTTAGGCGCACTAGCTCGCTTGCATAGTCGCCTCTACAGCCAAAACTGACATTGCAAATTTCAAAATTGCCAAGCTCAAATTTGCTCATTAGCTCTGTAAATTTAGCTGGGAAATTTACGCCAAGGCTCTTTTGCGCTTGCATAAACGCCAAAGCATCCTTTTGCGGGGCAAAAGTCTCATGCCGCTCATGCCCTCTTGCTCTAGCGGCAATAAAATTTGATCTAGTTTTCTAGCGATCTCGTCTAGTTTTAAAAACATATCGCTCCTTAAATTTGCTAAATTTGGCAAATTTTATCAAATTTAACCAAGCGCGCTTTTAAATTTGGGTTATAATCGCCATAAATTTAAGGAGCTAGCGTGGTTAGATCATATCCTCTTGATATGCCTAGCGTGGAGTTTCGCGGACACGGCGTAACTGGCATTTACGAGATGAATGGGCGCATTGCATTTGTGCATTTTGCTTTTGGGGTGCCTAGCGAGCTAGAGATAGCTCAAAAACTAACGCCAAACTACGTGCTATTAGATACATTTTCGCGCGACTTTAGCGAACATAAAAGATCAACGCTTGCCTACAAACAAAGCGAAATTTTTATAGCTAGTAATGCGCGTTGCTACCCAGAAAATGGCTACTTCGTGCTAAATACTAGATACTACAAGGGCTATATAAACTCCCCAGCAAAGCTTATAAAGATAAGTGACGGGCTGATGAGCGAGCTTGGCGTTGCTAAGGAGCCTGTAAAAGAGATATATAACGACGCTAAAACGTATGAATTTGATGGTTTTTGCGTGCGGATGAGCTCGCCATTTATGATGGAGTGCAAAGAAATTTTGGACAGCGCAGATTTCAAAAGCGAAGCAAAAGATGAAAATTTAAACGCAAGTGCGCCACGTAAAGAGCAGGGCACAAGGATAGGCAAGACCATCTGGCGGCTAAAGCTTGGCGCATATCTCTACACGCCAGTTTGCCTGAATGATGGGGTGCTTTACTTTGGCACCGCTGGCAAGGGCGGAGATCTATACGCCGTGGATGCAAAAAGTGGCGAAGTGATGTTTAAGTTTAAAACCAGCGGCACGGAGCATTTTGTTTGGGTCGATGGTCAAATTTTGCTCGCAAACCGCAAAAATAAGCCAGTTTTGATAAGCGCTAAAGATGGCTTGCTATTAAAAGAGATAGAGTTTGAGAAATTTAGACTTAGCGCAGATCAGATCATGCTAGTAAGCGGCGGCAGGCTCTATGCTGTGGCAAATGATGGAGTTAAAATTTACGCAGTTTGCGCGAGAATTTAGCCTTGGCGAAATTTATCGCCAAAGCCACAGTAGAGATAAATTTATCTCTTCTTTTTATATCTTTTTATCGCCTCTACGATGACCTCTTCTAGGTCGTCATTTGGCTCTTTGTTCATATCATCATAGGTGTTTTCAAGGATAGTTTTTAAGTTTTTCTCAACGTAGCTAGTATCGAAAAATCCCCTTCTAAACTCCTTACTTTTGCTGATCGTTAGCAAAAATGGGATGATAGTTCGCACGCCCTCGATGGTAAATTCTTCAAGTGCTCTTTCAAGCTTATTTACAGCAAGGTCGTAGTCGGTTGCTTTGACGATCAGTTTTGCGATAAGTGAGTCGTAAAATGGCGGTATGGTGTAGTCTTTATATACGTGGCTATCGACGCGCACAGATGGGCCAAGAGCTGGGTAGTAGCCCTCGATCGTGCCTGGTGCTGGGATGAAATTTTCCCAGACATTCTCAGCCGTGATCCTTGCTTCTATCGCGTAGCCGCGTGGCTTGATGTCGCTTTGCTCGATCTCTAAAATTTCGCCAGCTGCGATCCTTATCTGCCTAACGACAAGATCATGGCCTGTGATCTCTTCAGTGATGCCGTGCTCCACTTGGATACGGGTATTCATCTCCATGAAGTAAAAGTTGTTGTAGTCATCTAGCAAAAACTCGATCGTTCCTACGTTTGAGTAGCCCACAGCCTTTGCAGCAGCCACTGCGGTCACGCCCATGATCTTTCTTAAATTTTCACTGATAGATGGACAAGGTGCGATCTCGATGATCTTTTGGTGGCGCCTTTGGATAGAGCAGTCACGCTCGCAAAGGTGGATGATGTTGCCGTAGTTATCGCCTAAAATTTGAAACTCTATGTGGCGAGGATTGACGACAAGCTTCTCCATAAAAACTTCGTCGTTGTTAAAGTATGCTTTTGCCTCTCTGGTGCACGACTCAAAGGCATCTTGCATATCTTCTTCTTGCCAGACCTCCCTGATACCACGGCCACCACCACCACCGCTTGCTTTTAAGATGACAGGGTAGCCGATGCGTCTGGCGTGCTCTTTTATGGCGTCCATGCTCTCATCATTTAGCTTTTCGGTACCTGGCACTATCGGTATGCCGTTTTTCTTCATCAGATATCTAGCGATGTTTTTATCGCCCATTTTCTTGATGACTTCAGCTTTTGGACCGATAAAGATGAGCCCAGCATCCTCAACCGCCTTTGCAAATTCGTAGTTTTCGCTTAGAAAACCGTATCCTGGGTGTATCGCGTCAGCCCCGCACTCTTTAGCAAGCTTTACGATAGCTTTGGCGTCAAGATAGCCCTTGATCGGATCTTCGCCCACTTGATAGGCCTCATCAGCGATCCTTACATGCAAGCACTCGCTGTCTGGTGCTGTGTAAATTCCTACGCTTTGGATGTGTAAATCCCTACAAGCTCTGACTATCCTAACTGCGATCTCACCACGATTTGCGATAAGAATTTTATGTATCATAGGCTATCCTTTTTGAGTTTTTCTTATCATATAACTATTCGTTTTATTTTTAGATAAATTTGTTAAGTCTGGTTTTAAAATTTGAGTGCAAAGGCTAAATTTACACTCAAATTTCTTTATTTGCTGATGATTTGCGGGAAAGGTGTGGCTAGGGCTTTTTTGCTAAAGTCTTGCGACTCGATCGTGAAATTTGTAGCAAATCTTTGAATGCCCTCTTTTTTATAAGCACGCCTTTGGATGGTAAAAAGGACTAAAATCCCACCTTGTTTGGTGTAGCGATATATCGAGTGCTCGGCTGTTGGCACGCCATTTAGGTTTGAAAATATCGTGATATCAAGATAAATTTCATTTGCGAGCGAGCCCTTTTTATAAGCCACTTTTAGCCCTTTTGCTTTTAGCTCTTTTAGATCATTTATCTTTTGCTCGACCGCTTGCTCTGGCGTAGCGTCAAATTTAAGGGTATTTAGCGAGAGCATGTAGCTAAAACTATCTAGCTTCTCGCCAGGGAGTAAGTACTCCTGCGTGAATAAATTTGGCACAGGTTTGGCTGAGCCTGCTAGCGAGTAGAGTCTGTTGTCAAATTTTATCTGCATCGGCTCAAAGTACTGAGTAGCTGCGAGCAAGAGCGCTGGCAAAGCGATAAATGCTAAAAATTTCTTCATCAAATTCCTTTAAAATGGATTTACTATCATTACCCAGATGATGATGAGCATCGCAATAGTTGGCACTTCGTTGTAAGCTCTAAAGAAGATGCCACTTTTGTTACAGCGTTTCTCTTTGAGCTGCTTCATGTAGCGTCCAAGGTCTAGGTGATAGATAGCCATTAAGATGACAACTAAAATTTTGACATGGATGTGGCCAGTTTTTATAAGATCAGGCATCGCAATAAGTATCAATATACCAGTGACAAATGAGCCGATGAGTGCGACCCAGCCGATATAGTGATACATCTTATACTCCATCACCTCAACCACTTTTACAAAGTCAGGTTTGTCCATGTTTTCTACGTGATAAACGTAGAGCCTTGGCTGATAAAACAGCACTGCCATCCACGAGATGAAAAACAAATAGTGGAGGTATTTTAAGTAAAGATAATATTCTGCCATAACGTCTCCTTATCTAAAAAGTATCTCTTTTCTAGCTTCAAATTCAGCCTTGCTGATCGCACCACTCTCAAAAAGCTCGTAAAGCCTTTTTAAGTCGTCCTCTTTATCTTTTAGTTTTAGTCTCTCTTTTAGCTCGACTTTTTGTAAATTTTTTTCAACATAAGCGCCAACTAAAAATGCATCGATAAGCCACCAAATGCCCCAAATTATTAAAAATGGTATGCCTATAATGAAATAAAACGTAGAGTAGCCAACGAAAAATAGTCCCATCATCAAAAAGCCAGTGATAAATTTACCAAGGTAAATTCTATGCACCCCAAGCCAGCCAGTAAGTAGCCAAAGCGCGTATGCGACGTAGATATTATTTCCCACTCTCTCTCCTTTTTCTAAAACTTTGCCAAAGTATCATCACGACGCAAAGATCGATCATCACATCAGCGAAGTTAAAGACTGCAAAGTTAAACCACTTATGCCAAAAGACGTAATCCACGACGCCGCCATGGATAAATCTATCTGTGATATTTGAGCTGCCAGCTCCTAGCAAAGCTCCAAGCCAAACGGCATGTGAGCAAAGCAGTTTTTTTTCAACGACTAGATAGACAAAAACACCTAAAATGAGAGCTATCTGGATAAATTTAAGCCACTCATCTAAAAAGGCAAACATCGAAAATGCAACGCCCTTATTATATGTAAGAACTAGCGAGAAAAACTCGCCCTCCCACGAAAAACCATCTATAAATATCATCTTTATCGCTTGATCAACGATAAAAATGAGAAAAAACGCGATGAAAAATTTAACTAAGCTTTTACGCATTTAGGGCTTTTACAAAAAATTTCTCAACTTCATCCATGCGTTTTTCAACTAAAGTTTGATTTTTACCCTCAAGCAAAAGTCTGATCAAATTTTCAGTGCCAGAGTATCTAAAGAGCGATCTTATGCCCTCTTTTGCAAGGCTAGCCTCAAGCTCTTTTAGCCCCTCTATCTTATCAAGCGGCTTTTTCTCTGTGATCTTTAAATTTAGCAAAATTTGAGGATACGGCTTTAGCTCACCAAAAATTTCACTAGCTTTTTTGCCTTTTTTAAGCATCATAGCAACTACTTGCATCGAAGTAACAAGGCCGTCTCCAGTCTTGGCGTAGTCGTTAAATATGACGTGGCCGCTTTGCTCGCCACCAAAATTTATGCCATTTTCTTTCATCATCTCAAGCACGTATTTATCGCCTACATTTGAGCGAAGTAGTTTGATCTTGTGAGCTTTTAGATAGTCATCAAGTGCGGCGTTACTCATCACCGTAGCCACGATGGCTCCACCTTTTAGCGCCTTTTGCTCGTGTAAAAATGCTGCAAGTGAGCCAAGTATCGCATCTCCATGCACAACTTCGCCGTTTTCATCGACAACGACAAGTCTATCAGCATCGCCGTCAAATGCAAAGCCGATGTCAGCACGAAGCCTTTTTACCTCGCTCGCTAGATCTTCTGGGTGAAGTGCGCCGCAGTTTTGGTTGATGTTGCTACCATTTGGCTCGTTGTTTATGACGATGACATCAGCTCCAAGCTCGCTAAATACAGTTGGTGCGACCTTGTAAGCAGCTCCGTTTGCCACATCTAAAACTACTCGTAAATTCTTTAAATTTAACTCTTTTGGGAATGAATTTTTGATCTGCACGATATATCTGCCGATAACATCGTCGATCCTCTTGTTTGCACCGATCTCTGTCATCGTTTTTTGGGCATTTGCGATGAGCTCGTCGTCGTAGAAGATTTTCTCTATTTCAGCTTCTATTTTTTCATCAAGCTTGTTGCCAAAGCTATCAAAAAATTTGATGCCGTTATCGTAGTATGGGTTGTGTGAGGCGCTTATCATTATGCCAGCATCACAGCGCATATTTTCTGTTAAAAATGCGATTGCAGGCGTTGGCATAGGGCCTATTTGAAGGACGTTGTAGCCAACTGCAGTTAGCCCTGCAACGATGGCGGTTTCTATCATATAGCCGCTTTTTCTAGTATCTTTTCCAACCAAAATCACATTTGTCGCTGAGGTCTTTCTAAAGTAAATTCCAGCAGCCATTGCAAGGCGCATAGATGTTTGAGCTGAAAGCTTTTCGCCAGCCTTACCACGAACTCCGTCTGTTCCAAAAAGTTTCATCAATTTATCCTTTTTATTATAAAATGGTGCTATTTTATCAGAAATTATCAAATTTAAAATCTAAAATTTTATTTGTTTTAAAACAGACTTAAATTCAGTTACAATTAAATATATTTTTCATATAATCACGGACTAAAATTATCAAAAAAGGTATATTATGGCAAACCATAAATCTGCTGAAAAAAGAGCTAGACAAACTATAAAAAGAACTGAGAGAAACAGATTTTACCGCACTAGACTTAAAAATATCACAAAAGCAGTGCGTGTAGCTGTAGAAGCTAAAGATATTGAAGCTGCAAATGAAGCTTTAAAAGTTGCTAACAAAAGCATCCACAGCTTCGTAAGTAGAGGCTTTTTGAAGAAACAAACTGCTGCTCGTCGCGTTAGTCGCCTTGCTCAATTAGTAAATACTCTAAAAGCTGCTTAATCTATTAAATTTTAATGTTTGCTGATAAACTTCATCCATTTTTGGATCGCTATGATGAAATTTCTACGCTTCTAAGCGATCCAAATATAGCAAACGATATCGAAAAGATGACAAAGCTCTCAAAAGAGCAATCATCCATCGAACCAGTCGCAACTGCTGCAAAAAAATATCTACAAATTCTAAACGATATCGAAGAGAATAAAGCCCTACTTGAGGACTCTGAGCTTGGCGAACTTGCAAAAGATGAGCTTAAAAATTTAGAAATTTCAAGAGAGAAGCTTGAAGAAGAGATTAAAATTTTACTTCTTCCAAAAGATCCAAACGATGATAAAAATATATTTTTAGAAATTCGCGCAGGCACTGGTGGTGACGAGGCTGCACTATTTGTTGGGGATCTTTTTAACGCTTACATCAGATATGCAGAGCTTCGTGGATATAAATTTGAGATCGTTAGCCAAAGCGAGGGCAACACTGGCGGCTTTAAAGAGATCATCGTGCTCATAAAGGGCAAAGGTGCTTACTCTAGGCTAAAATTTGAAGGTGGCACACATAGGGTTCAGCGAGTGCCAGAGACTGAGAGTCAGGGCAGGGTGCACACCTCGGCTGTGACTGTGGCTATCATGCCAGAGGTTGAAGACAGCGAGATCGAGATCAATCCAAATGATATAAGAGTTGATGTTATGAGAAGCTCGGGTCACGGTGGTCAGTCAGTAAATACAACTGATAGTGCCGTTAGAATCACGCACATACCAACTGGACTTGTTGTCACAAACCAAGATGGCAAGAGCCAGCACAAAAACAAAGAAGCTGCGATGAAGGTGCTAAAAGCTAGACTTTACGAGATGCAAGAGCAAGAGAGACTTGCTAAAGAGACTAGCGAGCGCAAGAGTCAAGTCGGCACTGGAGACCGCTCAGGCAGGATAAGAACTTATAACTATCCGCAAAACCGCATAAGCGATCACCGCATAAATTTAACACTTTACCGCCTTGATGCGATCATGGCTGCAGGATTATTTGACGAGATCATCGAGCCGCTTATCACTCACTATCAAGCAGAAGCGATGCTTGAAGCTGGCATTTAAGCGCAAAATTTATAAATTCTCAACAAGTCATTAAAAATCAAAAATCTACAAACTAAGATCTAAAATCATCTGATCTTGAAACGATCTTATTTTGTCTGTTTTATAATAAAAAATAATATTTATTCATATATTTTTCAAAAATAATTTAAATTAAATTTTTAGATTTTAGTTCATTTAATGCGATATTTTGGGCTTTGGTAAATTATAAATCTTTACTTGTGATATTAAAAAATTTTATTGATTGATCATAAGTTCGCATTAATAATAATACTCTATAATACCCAAACATTAAATCAAAATAAGGAGAAAATATGTCACTAAGTGCAAGAAATCAACTAAATGTTGAGATATCAGAAGTAAGAACAGGTGCGGTAAATTCGCTAATAGCTGGCAAACTAGCAGGTGGTGAAGTACTAAAAGCAACTATTACAGTTGATAGTGAGAAAGCTCTTGATCTTAAAGTTGGCAAAAAAGCTATATTTTTATTCAAAGCTTCAAGCGTTATCGTTTCAAAAGACGATAGCATCAAGCTTAGCGCAACAAATCAAATCAAAGGCGTCGTTAGCGAGATAAAAGACGGCGCTGTAAATGCTGAGGTTATCATCGACGCAAATGGCAGCAAAATTTCAGCTATCATCACAAGAGAGTCAGTTCATAACTTAGCTTTAAAAGCAGGCGACAAAGTAACTGCTATCATCAAAGCAACTCAAATCATAGTTGGTGTTAAATAATTTCTCGGGGCAAATTTGCTCCGATCCTCTAGTTAAATTAATTTCTAAACTTAAGTAAATATCTAAAATCAAATCCTAAAATTTCTCATAAATTTTTCAAAATACAAAATTTAATTAATACTTATTTTTTGTAAATTTAAAAATAAAATCTCCAAATTTTATACTAAATTTACTTTAATTGCCTATATAGCGTAAATATAAAGTCAAATTTGAATGAATATAACCCCGTTAAATATTACCAAACTACGCCCCACTCGTAATTAGCTTTAATAAAAATTTAATTATAAAAATTAAATTGCAAATTTTAATAAATTACCCTATAATGCTTAATAGCAATTATCTTATTTCAAAGGAGAGAGCATGAAAAATTCAGTTTTATCTAGAAGAGATTTTGTGAAATTTAGCGCTATCGGAGCCACAGCGCTTGGCATGGGCGCTACAAATTTAATGGCCAGCCCAATGAACGAAAAAGATGTCAAATGGGACGAAGAGTATGACGTAGTCATCATCGGCTCAGGCTTTGCAGCTCTTGCTGCTGGTGTCACATCAGCCAAAAAAGGCAACAAAGTCGTTCTGATCGAAAAGATGGGCCGCACAGGTGGTAACTCTGTCATCAACGGCGGAATTTTTGCCGTTCCAAATAGCGACATGCAAAAGAAAGCTGGCATAAAAGATAGCACAGAGCTATTTATCAAAGACTGCTTGAAAGCAGGTCGCGGCATCAACCACGTTGATCTTTTGGCAAAGATCGGCGAGAGAGCGCAAGATGCTTACAAACTCACACTTGATTGTGGTGCAAAATATATCGATCAGATCACTCACGCAGGTGGTCACTCAGTGCCAAGAAGCCTTCAAACAGAGGTCGGCAGCGGCGCTGGCATCGTGCTTCCTATGACTGCGACATTTGAAAAGTTAGAAGGCGCATCGATCAAAAAAAGGACAAAATTTGATGATTTTGTCTTTGATGACAAGGGTGCAGTTGTGGGCGTCATCGTTAGAGAAAACTACAAATTTGATGGCAATTTGATGAGTGACGACGTCGAAAACAAAGGCGGCGATACAAAATATATAAAAGCTAAAAAGGGCGTTGTACTAGCAGCTGGTGGCTTTTGTAGAGATAAAATTTTTAGACGCCTTCAAGATCCAAGGATCACACCTGAGACAGACTCAACAAACCAACCAGGCTCAACAGCTGGCGCGCTTTTAGCGGCATTTAGAGCGGGCGCTTATCCAGTTCAGCCAAGCTGGATCCAGTATGGCCCTTGGGGATGTGCCGATGAGACAGGCTTTGGCGTGGGATCGATGTTTAACGTAAATGGCGCTTTTCCGTTTGGAATTTCAGTCAATCCAAGAACTGGCAAACGCTACATGAACGAGCTAGCTGACCGCAGGACAAGAACTGAAGCGATGTTTAAAGTCATCCACGAAAAAGGCGAAGATGATAAAAACTTCCCTATCAACTTCTGCGACTCAAGAGCTCTTCCTCACATGCTCCCAGCTCACTATGAAAAGGCTATCGCAGCTGGAATTTGCAAGAAATTTGACACACTTGATGCTTTGGCAGCTGAGTATAAGATCCCAGTTGATGAGCTCAAAAAAACGGTCGCAAGATACAACGAATTTGTCAAAAAAGGCGTTGATGAGGACTTTGGTAAGCCAGTTGTTGCGACTACGACAAAGGGCATTGATATCTCAGTTCCGCCATTTTACGCAGAGCGTGGCACGCCAAAAGTTCACCACACAATGGGCGGCCTAAATATCAACACAAAAGCCCAAGTCATGAACTCTCAAACAGCTATGCCTATACCAAATTTATATGCAGCTGGCGAGATCACAGGTGGCGTTCACGGAGCCAGCCGTCTAGGATCAGTGGCTATTACTGATTGCTTGACATTTGGCATGATCGCTGCTGAGACTATCGGCTAAAACTACTAGTGGCAGGCATTTGCTTGCCACTATAAATTTTTAAATCTATAAACCCCGTTTTTTACTCGCTCGAAAATTTTCTTCTCTTCAAGTAGCTTAAACGTGCTTATCACGGTTGGTTTGCTAACATTTAGCTTTTCGCAAATGTCTGAAATTTTAAGCATGATAAAGCCATTTTCATCGCTTAGCTCGCAAAGTAAATTTATGATCTCTACCTTTTTCTCGCCAAGAAGCGCTTTGTAAATTTGCTCTTTCACGCTAGCCCCAAATTTTATAACACACAGCTACGCACCAAAGCGCGCCACATAAGAAATTTGCGATCATCACGGCCGCACTTCCAGCGTCCTTTGCCGCCTTTGCTAGGGCGTGATAGTCTGGGCTTGCAAGATCAGTCACTCGCTCTAGACCTGAGTTTAAGCACTCGCAAACTAGCACAAATGCCATGCTAAAGATCAAAAATAGGTTAAAAATAAGATCAAATTTCCAAAAAAATAGCGATATCGTAGCTATCAAAAATATGCAAATTTCTATGCGAAAGCTCTTTTCGTTTTTAAAAATTTCAGCAAAACCCTCTCTTGCGTAGCCAAAATTTTTTAAAAATTTATACTCTGGCTGGTTTCTCATAACTTTCCTTTTTGTGATTTTTGGCATAATTATAATTAAAAAAAGGATGAAATTTGAAACTTATTAGCTGGAACGTAAATGGGCTGCGCGCAGTTGTGGCAAAAGATGGCTTTAGTTGGCTTGATGAGGTTAGGCCTGATTTTTTGGGACTGCAAGAGATCAAGGTCAAAGAGGATGACGTGCCAAAAGAAATTTACAACCTTGGCTTTAAAGATATCAGTGTAAATTCAGGCGCAAGGGCTGGCTACTCTGGTGTGATGAGCCTTGCTAAATTTGACGTGCAAACGCAAAAGGCGGCTTTTTTTGACGACACAGAGGGGCGAGTTTTGGAGCATAAATTTGATGATATCGTGCTTTTTAACATCTACTTTCCAAACGGCCAAAAGGACGACGAGAGACTAGCTTACAAGATGGACTTTTACGAGAAATTTCTAGCTTACTGTAAAGAGCTTGTAAGAAGCGGCAAAGAGGTGATATTTTGCGGCGATGTAAATACCGCTCACCGCGAGATCGACCTGAAAAATCCAAAGGCAAATGCCAAAACTTCAGGCTTTTTGCCTATCGAGCGCGCGTGGATAGATGAGGTGCTAAAAAGTGGCTTTATAGATACCTTTAGAGCCGTAAATGGCGACGTTGCGGACGCCTACTCGTGGTGGAGCTACCGCTTTAACGCAAGGGCGAAAAACGTCGGCTGGAGGATTGATTATTTCTTCATTTCACAGGGGCTAAAAGATAGGCTAAAAGACGCCTTTATCTTGCCAGAGATCGCTGGTAGCGACCACTGCCCAGTTGGCATAGAGATAGAAATTTAGAGCACGCCCTCTTCAAGCAGGTGGGTGATGAGGATTTTAAAGCCTAGAAATATAAGTATCGCTCCGCCTAAAAAAAGTGCCTTTTTCTCTAAAATTTCACCCATAAATTTACCGATGTAAAAGGCGGCTAGGCTTAGCACGAAGCAGACTACGCCGATGATGAGCGCACTTTTAAATATACTAACCGCTTCAAAGCTAAGCGTGACACCAACGGCGAGTGCGTCGATACTCGTGGCAAATGCACCCACAAAAATAGTCTTAATATCCATGCTTAATGACTCGCCAACCTCGCTGCTACAGGCCTCTTTTAGCATTTTAAAGCCAAGAAAACAAAGTATAAAAAATGCGATGAAGTGATCAATGGAGCTTATAAATTTAGCAAAGCTAATGCCCAGAAAATAGCCAAGAAGCGGCATGAGAAACTGAAAAAAGCCAAGCATAAAAGCGATAAATAAAATTTTGCCAAAGCCAAGGCTTTTATACCTTGCGCCGTTTGCCATATTTAGAGCTGCGCTATCCATGCTAAGAGCGAAGCTAAGAAGTAAAAGCTGCATAAATTCCCTTTAAAAAAAGAGCAAATTTTAGTGCAAAAATATTAAATTTATTTTAAGCGTTTAGATATTTTTTGTATGATTTTGCTTTAAATTTAAAAAAGGAGAGAATATGAAAAGATCTCTTGTTATACTTTGTGGCGCGCTTGCTTTAAATTTACAAGCCGCAAGCATGGATGATATGATAAATAAAGGCGTGAAAATCGCCACTCACGCATCAAGTGGCGACTATAAAAGCTTAGTTAGCGAGGCACTAAATGCCGCTGTGAGCGAGCTTTCAAAAGAGGGTTTTATAAACAACGCCACAGCTAAAATCCCGCTTCCAAAAAGCCTTGAAATGGCGTCAAATTTAGCCAAAAAAGTGGGCGGTGAGAAGTGGGCGCAAGACCTTAGCAAGTCGATAAACAACGCTGCGACCACGGCCGTGCCAAAGGCTGCTGAAATTTTTAGCGAGAGCATAAAAAATATGAGCGAAGCTGATGTCAAAAAGCTCTTTAATGGCGGCAGTGATAGCGTTACGAAGTATTTAGAGAAAAGCTCCAGCCAAAAGCTAAAGGCGGCATTTACGCCGATAATTGAAAAAATGATGAGTGATAATAGCTTTGCGACTGCCTATAATGGGCTAAATTCTTTCATCGGCGGCTCAGCAAAAAACAACGAAACGATAAAATCAGTCAAAAGCCTAGCTAAAAATTTAGGCGCAAGCGAATATGTGCCAGATGAGAGCGAGGATCTAAACGCCTATATCACGAGAAAGACGCTAGATGGGCTATTTAACGTGATGAGCGAGAAGGAGAAGGGGCTAAGAAGCGGCTTTAACCTAGATAGCGGTAAAAAGGTGCTTGACTCGATCTTTAAATGAGAAATTTAAGCGCTCAAAACAAAGCCGACATCGCTCTTATCGTAGTTGCCGTCGTTTGGGGCGCTACGTTTTTACCCATGGCAAATGCGCTAAAGACAAATGGCGTCTTTGTCATGCTTTTTTGCCGGTTTTTTCTCTCGGCCATCTTTATGGGCTTTGTCGCGCTTAAATTTACTAAGAAATTTGACAAAAAAAGCGTCATTTACGGGCTTATCCTTGGATCGGTGCTCTTTTTATCATTTGCCACGCAAACTTACGCTCTAAAGCTCACTTTTAGCTCGAGCGTCGCTTTTATCACGGGACTTGAGTGCGTGATAGTGCCTTTTATGGCGGCTATCTTTTTTAAAAATAAGATAACCATTTTTGCCATTTTGGGCGCTATGATCGCTATTTTTGGGCTTTGGCTCTTAAGTGGCGCCACGCTAGCACTTGGGAGCGGCGAGGCACTAGCGCTTGTATGCGCGATATTTTACGCGCTTTATACTACGCTAAATGGCCACTTTGTAAGAAAGAGCGAGCTTTATTTGCTTGTCTTTGTGGTCTTTCTTACAAATGCCCTGCTTTCGCTTGTTTTTGCGCTTTTTCAGGGCAGTATCGTGCCAAAATTTGATAGGGAATTTTTCATAGCGATATTTATCACGACTGTGATTGGCACCATATTTTGCTACTTTGTACAAACGATCGCTCAAAGATATACGACTGCTAGCAAGGCAGCCTTGTTTTTCTGCCTAGAGCCAGTCTCTGCTGGGCTAATTGGCTATTTTATTGCTAGCGAGCTACTTAACATCTGGCAAATTTTTGGAGCCATGCTCATCATCTTTGGCGTCATTTTTAGCGAATTTGGCAAGCAAATTTGCTCTAAATTTAAGCTCTAAAAGACAAAAAGCTTCATCTGTGAGTCAATTTTCTCATCTATAAACTCGCCCTCAAATCTCTCTTTTAACATCGCTAAAACCGTCTTTTCATCGTAGTTTTTAGCTCCGTTTATCTCAAGGTGCCAGCAGATATTTTCAGCTGCTTCTTGCACGCTTCGTCTAGCGATCCTAGTTTCGTTTAAAATTTCACTCTTAAAAGCGATGCCTTGCTCATTTAGCCATACTTCAAGCCTACCTACTACGTTTTTTTGAGAGAGCACTCGGCCAAATTTTTCAAAAAATGGCTCAAGCAGATCAGAGCTTCTAGGCTTGTCCCAGCCAAGATAGAGCTTTTGTTTGGCGCAGTTTTGAAATTTAGCAAAATCTTCATCGCTCACAATGGCCGGGCTCATCGTGCAAATGGCGATATCAAAGAGCCTTGCTGGCTTAAATTCTCTCCACGAGCAAACCTCGCTGGTTAAATTTGTCACGCCAAATCTCTTTGCGTCCTCGTTTAAAATTTCTATCATCTTTTCTGAGCTATCGATGCCTGTTATATGCTTAGCCGTTTTTGATAAAAATATGCTCCAAACACCCGTGCCACAGCCGATATCAAGGATATCTTTGCTACTAAAATCAACTCCCCAAGCCAAGGCTTTTCCATAAATTTGCTGCTGGATAGCGCTGATCTTGCCGTCAAATCTTTGGTAGTTTGACGCCTTTTTATCCCATAAATTTTGCATTTTAGCTCCTCTTTTTGGTTATAATTTTAGCAAAAAAGGTCAAAAATGAGAGATTTTATATATCGCGTTATCATCCCGCCACAAGCCATCGACATGCACGGACATATGAATAATGTCTATTATTTCACGCTTATGCAAGAGGCTGCATTTGCCCACTCTGCCGCTGTTGGCGACACGGTTGAGGCGCAGTATAAAAGAGGTGAAATTTGGCTCATTAGAAAAAATGAAGCAAAATATATAAAAAGCGCAAAGCTGATGGATGAGATAGAAATTCACACCTACACGCAAACTGAAGGCAAGGCGACATCTTGCAGATATTTTGAGTTTAAAAAGGATGGCGAGCTAATAGCAACTGGCAAGACAGAGTTTGTCTATATCGATCTAAAGACAAACCGCCCAAAAGCTATCCCGGCTGAGATCATCGCGCTTTACTCGTGATCGCACTCGTCGCAAACGCCCTTTATCACGGCGCTTTTTATATTTTTAGCGACGCTTAGGTGGGGCATATCGATGTTTGTCACCTTGTGGCAGATGTCGCAGATGAAGTAGGCTTTGGCCTCATTTGCTAGCTCGTAGTAGCTCTTGTGGTTGTTTTCGGTTTTTATCACGAGATTTTCTTTTTCAAAAATTTCCATACTTCTATAAAAGGTCGTCTTGTTTGCGTCAAGAATTTGCAAAATTTCGTCGTAGCTTAGCGGTGCTTTGGCGTTTTGCAAAATTTCAACGAGCTTTATGCGAAGCGTCGTAGCCTTGATATTGCGCTCTTCTAAGAAATTTCTCGCGTTCATCTTTGCCCTTTTCATTTTTCGTATATTAACGCTAAAAGATTTAAACTATATTTAAAAGAAAAGGCTAAATTTAGGCATTTGCTTTTTAAGTTGCAACCAAGTTGCATTTTGCTAAACTTCGCAATTATTTTTTAAAGGAGAGATAATGAGAAAAATTATCGTTTTTTTAGCTGTTTGTGCTTTGTCTCTTTTTGCAAAGCCGGTTGTGACTACTAGCATACTGCCGACGAAATTTTTTGTCGAGCAGATCGCCGGAGATACGCTAGATGTAAATGCGATGGTTGGCAAAGGCGCTGATCCGCACACCTATGAGCCAAAACCAAAGCAGATGAAGGAGCTTGAAAAGAGCGAGCTTTACTTTGCTATTGGCATCGAGTTTGAAGACGCGTGGCTAGATCGCTTCTCAAAGACGTTTAAAAATTTACGCATCGTAAAGACGCAAGAGGGCATCGAAAAGATCGCTATGAGCGAGGAGCATGAACATGAAGAGCACCACGAGCACAAGCACGAGGGCGAGCATAAGCATGAGCACCATGACCACGAGGGCGAGCACCATCATCACCACCATGACGGCCTTGACCCACACATCTGGCTTGACCCTATCCTAGTAAAAACTCAAGCTGATAACATAGCAAAGGCGCTAATAGAGAAATTCCCACAAAATGCAAAGCTTTATGAGGAGAATTTGGCTAAATTTAAAGCTAGTCTTGACGAGCTTGATGGCTTTATCAAAAACGAGCTAAAAGATGTCAAAACTCGCGAATTTATCGTATATCACCCATCTTGGGGCTACTTTGCAAAGCGCTATAACTTAGAGCAAATAGCCATCGAGATAGAGGGCAAAGAGCCAAAGCCAGCTGAGCTAAAAGAGCTTATAGAAGAAGCCAAAGAGCACGGTGTAAAGGTCATTTTCGTGGCTCCACAGTTTCCAACAAAGGCTGCAAATTTGATCGCAAAAGAGACTGGCTCAAAGGTCGTCATGATAGACCAACTGCCTGAAAACTGGCTAGTCGAGATGAAAAAAACGGCTGAAATTTTCGCAAAAAGTCTATAAAAATGTTAGCACGCCTGATCGTCATTTGCCTACTTGCGATAAATGCTTTCGGGTGTGCTCTATGCTCGCTTTATAGCCCAACAGCTCACGTTAGCGCGAAATTTGTCGCACACGAAAATAATATCACACAGATAGCCTTTACTTGGACCTTTTCGCAAAATTTCTCAGACCTGATGAAGCAAAATTTTGACCTAAATCAAGATGAAAAGATAGATGAAAAAGAGCTTAGAAAGATCCGCTTAAATTTACTAGACTACCTCGTGCCAAGGCACTATTTGACGCAGATTGAGTATTATTACAAGGACGAAAACGCCACTAAAATAGAGCCAAATTTAAATAATTACAAACTCTATTTTGATGAGGGCAGGCTTAAATTTGACGTGAGTTTTAAGACAAATTTAGTGATCGCTGACGGACTTGTCGTGTCGGTTGATATGGAGGACAAAGAGGGCTATTTTAACTTCAAATTTACGCAAAATAACGCATTTTTGGTGGGTAAAAGCTTCTGGGCGATACCAAATTCAAACTCAAATTTGATATTTTTTACATTTTCAAGCAAAGAAGCAGCCAAAGCTCACAACGAGAAGCCAGCGCTTAAAGAGTTACTAAAAGAGCCAGTGGTAGGCGCGAGCGATGAGAATTTAAGCCAGATAGATAAGATCGATGAGGCGAAATTTGACATCGTCTCAAAAACTAGCCTAAGCTTGCTTGATAGGCTAAAGCAAATTTTAAGAAGCGTGGATTATAAAAGCCCGCTTGCGCTGCTATTTTTGGCATTTATCTCATTTGGATATGGCTTCTTGCACGCTGCTGGAGCAGGCCATGGCAAGGTGCTAACAAGCTCATATTTTGCCGCAACTGGTGGCAGCTACAAAAGGGCGTTTTTATTTGCACTAAAGATCGGCTTTTTGCACGTCGTGGGCGCATTTGTCTTTGTCTTTGCTAGCTTTTTACTGCTTCGTGAAGTAAGCAGCGACCTCACAAAGGACACTGCTAGCATAACGACTGCGTTTTCTGGCGTCGTGATCTTTTTTGTAGCGATTTTTATGCTCGTTAAAAAGATCAAATTTTACCTTTCAAACAAAAATGAGACTAAATTTTATATTTTTAGATCAAATCTAAGCCAAAATTTGAGTAAAAATACAAAATTTAAAAGTGAATGTGGCTGTCAAATTTGCTCAACCAAAAAGCCAAAGAGCAAAGAGGAGTGGCTAGTAGCGGCCGCTGCAGCTCTTGTGCCCTGTCCAGGCACGATACTTGTCTTTGTGCTGGCAAATGAGATAGGTAGCTACTTTGCAGGCGTAATAAGTGGCGTATTTATGGCGCTTGGCATGAGTGTGGTGATATTTGTAGCGGCAGTTTTTGGCTCAAAGATCAGCACGAACATTAAGCTAAAAAAGTTTAAAATCTACGCAGAATTTGCAGCCCTTGGCATCATGCTTTGGCTTGGACTTTTCATTTTTGTCACGACATTTACGCAAAAGAGTCTATTTTGAAAGATATTATAAAAATTAGAAATTTAAACTTTAGCTACGATAAACAAGTCGTTTTAGAGGATATTAATTTAGAGTATAGTAGCGACGAGTTTTTAGCGATAATTGGTCCAAATGGCGGGGGCAAAAGCACGCTTTTAAAGCTCATTTTGGGTCTGCTTAAGCCTCAAAGTGGCGAGATAAAGCTCTTTGGTAAAGAGCCAAGCGAGGTTAGCAAATTTATAGGCTACGTGCCGCAAAATTTCCTCTCAAATCAAAGCTTTCCGATGATGGTTTTAGAAGTCGTTTTAATGGGGCTAATCGATAAAAAAATCTTTGGTTTTTACTCAAAAGATGAAAAAGCCTTAGCGCTAAGTGCTCTTGAGAAGGTCGGCATGAGGGAGTTTGCAAACGCAAGGATCGGCGAGCTAAGTGGTGGTCAAAGGCAGCGCGTCTATATCGCTAGAGCGCTTTGCGCAAACGCAAAAGTACTCATCTTAGATGAGCCAACAGCCAGCATCGACACAAAAGGGCAGGCTGAAATTTATGAAATTTTAAAGGGCATAAACGCAAATGGCGTGGGTGTGGTTTTAGTCAGTCACGACCTAAATATCGTGCTAAATTATGCTACAAAGATCGCTTACGTGAGTAAAAATTTACACATCCACAAAACGCATGAAAACCTTGCAAAGAGGGAATTTATCGAGCATCTAGCTAGAACGCATAGCCATTTTTGTGATGTCGAGATCGCACTTGGCGAGTGCGGTTGTGAAAAAACAAAAAGCAATGTTTTTAAATTTTAAAGAGAGAAAATGAGCGAAATTTTAGAGTTAAATTTTATGCAAAATGCCTTTATTGCGGGCATTTTAGTAAGCATAATATGCGGCATGATAGGCTCGCTTGTGGTGATAAATAAGATGACTTTTATCGCTGGAGGCATCGCACACGGCGCGTATGGCGGCATAGGGCTTGCATTTTTCTTCTCGCTCGAGCCACTTTTTGGAGCGAGCATATTTTCACTATTTTTAGCGCTCATCATCGCCACGATCACGCTAAAAGATAAGACAAACATAGACTCCGTAATAGGCGCTATTTGGGCGATTGGCATGGCGATTGGCATTATTTTCATCGACCTCACACCTGGCTATAACGCCGATCTTATGAGCTATCTTTTTGGCTCGATCCTTGCAGTTAGCGGCACAGATATTATCTTTATGAGCGTTTTAGACCTCTTGTTTTTGGCTCTTATCGCGCTTTTTTACCGCCAGTTTGTGGCGATCAGCTTTGATGCGGAGTTTGCAAAACTTCGCGGGGTCAATACGACATTTTTTCACTATCTGCTAGTTTGTATGATGGCGCTTTGCGTGGTGGCTACGATCCGCGTCGTGGGGCTAATACTTGTCATCGCGCTACTTACCATACCGCCATATATTGCTCAAATTTTTGCCAAAAGACTTGGGCTAATGATGCTAATCTCAACTATTTTTTCTATCATTTTTTGCTTTATCGGGCTTGTGATCAGCTTTTATTTCAACCTCACAGGCGGAGCTAGCATCATCTTAGTCGCCTCACTTTGCTTTTTTGCGTTTAGCTTTAAATTTAAAAGCTTGCGCTCGTAGCTCTTTTTAACCTAAAAAGCGTCCAAGCCAAAAAGCAAATCGCCGTAAAATAGACGCTAAAAAAGAGTGCTAACCACATAAATTTGATCTCAAGTCCTAGCCAAAAGACTACCACGTAAAAGAGCGAGCATTGAAGCACGAGCTGTCTAAAGCCATTTAGCAAAAAGATCGCCACTGGGCGTTTTATCGCTTGTAGCGTGCTGCCTGAGATGTTTATCGTGCCGTAAGCCATGTAGGCAAGTGAGTTGATGCCAAGGTAGAGCTTTGCCACTTCTAGCACGGCTGGCGTGCCATCAAAGAGCTTGATCGCGCTCTCGCCAAAAAGCCTGATGAAGATGTAGGCAAAGGCGCAGTAGATGAGCAAAAAAAGAAGCGATAGTTTGTAGCACTGCAATGCTCTTTGAAAGCTCTTAGCGCCATAGTTTCTTGAGATGATGCTAAGCACTCCTGCTGCCATGCCGATGGTTGGAAGCACTAAAATTTGCTCGATCCTTAAAGCTATGCCATAACCTGCCACTGCATTGACGCCGTAAAAGCTTACAAATTTTAAAAGCACGAGCGAGCCAAGTGACATTGAGAGGTAGTTTAGACAAGCTGGCAAAGCTTGCTTTAGTATCTTTGCCCAGACGGCTAAATTTGGCACGAAGTAGCCTAAATTTCTAGGCTCTATCATCTTGCTTTTTCTAACTTTAAAAAAGAGATAGATCATGCCTAAAAACTGCACGCTAGCCGTTGCTAGAGCAAGACCTTTTACGCCAAGAGCAAAGATAAAGGCAAAAAGATAGCAAAAAAATGCGTTGATAAAAAGGCCGCAAAATAGCCAGTTGCGGTAGCTTTTAGTATCGCCAAGTGCGACCAGTATGCCATTAAGCGATTTTATAAGTAGGAAAAATGGAGCTGCAAGAAAGATGACGCCAGCGTAGTCAAGTGCTTCATTGATGTAGTGATGATCAGCGCCTAAAAGAATTAGTAAATTTGGCGCTAGCAAGTAGCCACAAAGCACCATAAATAAGGCAAAAAGAAGCACAAAAACGATGCCATTTGCCGCATAAAGCTTAGCCATTTTTGGTTTGTTTGCGCCTAGGCTGTTGCCTATTAGCGCGGTGAGTGCCGAGCCAAAGCCAAGACCGATGCCAACGACACTTAGATAGAGCAAAAAGCTCATCGCCATGCCAGCAACTGCAAGGGTAGAAATTTTAGCGGCGAAAAATGTGCCAGTGACGTTGTAAAGCGTGTTAAACATCATGCCCACGCCAGCTGGCAGCGAGAGCGAGATGATTAGTTTATTTAGCGGGTCTTTTAGTAGGTCCAAGCTGTCTTCTTGTTAAATTTCATCTGGGCTAAGCTCTATTAAATTTTTGCCATAAATATACAAACTCTTCATTGCCCCAAGTGCTCCGTTTCGCCTAGCGACGCCAAGCTCTATATTCACTCCTTTTGCAAGAAGCTCCGAGCGCACGTCCTCTATGTCATTTTTAGCTAAAAGCATATATCAGCGCCACCCTTTGTTGGATGCTTTGCCGCAGGTAAAAACTCGCCCTCAAACCTATGTAAATTTATCTTTTGTGAGCCAAAATTTAGGCTAATGTGACCGTCTTTCTGGGCTGGTCGCATGCCTAAAATGTCGCAGTAAAATTTAAGCGCCTCTTTAACGTCGTTTACGACTATCATTATGTGATCTAAATTTTTTATCTGCATTTTGGCTCACATTTTTATTTTTGATCTCTTGATGCCCTTTTTCTAGCGTAGATATTTAGGCACTCAACCGCTAGCGAGAAGCCCATCGCAAAGTAGATGTAGCCTTTTGGCACATGCACGCCAAAGCCATCAAGTATGAGCGCAAAGCCAACTAGCACTAGAAATGCTAGCGCTAGCATTTTTATGGTCGGGTTGTTATCGACAAATTCTGAGATCGCCTTTGAGGCAAACATCATCACGCCAACTGCGATGATGACGGCAAGTATCATGATATCGATGTGCTGAGCCATGCCAACTGCGGTGATAACGCTATCGAGTGAAAAGACTATGTCTAAAATGCCTATCTCAAGGATAGTCGCGAAAAATCCTGGATGAGACTTGCTCTCGTGAGCCTCTTCATGCTTGCCAGTGGCGTTTGCGTGGATCTCCATTGATGATTTTACTATCAAAAATAGACCGCCTATTATGAGCACTAGATCGCGTCCAGTGATGCTAAGCTCGCCTATGCTAAAGAGCGGCTTTGTAAGCTTCATGATCCAAAATAGCGAAAGTAGCAGGATGATCCTAGTGATCATCGCAAAGCCAAGCCCTAAAATGCGGCCCTTGCCCCTTTGCTCTGGCGGCAATTTGCCTACTAAAATAGCGATAAATATGATGTTATCTATGCCTAAAACTATCTCCAAGCCAGTTAGCGTAAGTAGCGATATCCACGCCTCTGGCGAACTCAACCACTCAAACATTTACTTCCTTTGTTAAAATTTTTATTATGCTCTCAGGCAAAATTTCATGCTCTATGGCGTGAATTTTAGCCTCCCACTCATCTAAACTCATGCCGTCCTCGCGCTCAAACGCCCTTTGCGCGATCAGTTTGCCTCCGTCAAGCTCTTCGCTCACGTAGTGCACGCTCACACCGCCTATCATCATGTCGCTCTCAAAGCTCTCCTTTATCGCATGCGCGCCCTTAAAAAGCGGCAGGATAGAGGGGTGAAGGTTTATGGCTTTTATCTGCGCCGTAAAAACTGGCGTTAGTATCCTCATAAAGCCCGCAAGCACCGTTAGATCGGCCCCACTTTTTAAAATTTGCTCCACCAAAACAGCGTCAAATTCCTCACGATTTTTAAATTTAGCGCTCTCTATGACGAGCGTTTCAAGTCCAAATTTCTTAGCTCGCTCGATACCAAAAGCACCAGGCTTGTTGCAGATACAAAGGCAAACTTCGATCTTTACGCCGTTAAAAATTTGATTATGAACTTTTTTAAGTATCGCTTCTAAATTTGAGCCACTGCCGCTAAAAAGCACGGCTATCTTTTTCGTAAGCATTTTACTCCTTTGATGATGTCTGTTGGCTCCAGCGAGTAGCTGTTTTTGCCAAAATTTCTAAGGCTAAGCGCATGAGCTAAAGTGGCTGAGATGGCAGCATCAAGAGGCTCATAGCCTTGAGCCAAAAGTGCTAGCACAAGACCGCTTAGCACGTCGCCACTGCCGCCTTTTGCAAGCGCGCTTTTACCATAAGGCATGACGTAAATTTGCCCATCTTTGGCGATTATGGTGTTTGCCCCTTTTAGCACAAGAACAGCCTTAAATTTCTCGCTCCAAGTCCTCGCGTAAGCGTATCTGTTTTCTTGTAAAGTTTGCACATCTATATCGGCTATTTTGCAAATTTTTAAAAGAGAGCAAAACTCCTTTGGATGAGGTGTCAAGACGCAGTTTTCGCTTAGTAGGTCAAGCACTTTTGGGCTGTAAAAGATATCAGCGTCAAGCACAAGCTTTTTGTCCTTTAAAATTTGCACCTCAAGCTCTTCTACGCCCCTTTTGCCAAGCCCCATGCCAAGGGCTCCAGCGTTCATTTTCTCACTTATCTTGCTAGCTTGCATGATGTGCGTTGGTAAATTTAAATCCTGCTCGCCTATCACGCTAACTAGCCCAGCCCCAAAGGCAAATGCCGCCTTTGCGCAAAGCTTGCTTGCTCCTATGTGCTCGCCAGATATGATAAATGCGTGGCCAAAGTCGCCTTTATTTACGCACTGATTTTTTCTATTTGGAAGCATGAGATCGCATTTTTCAAGCAGATGATAGTCGCTCTCGCACTCGTAGTTTTGCGCGCTTATGCCAAGTGTAGCGACCTTTATCTTGCCCACGCAGTCCTTTGCCGCGTCACTATAAAGAGCTAGCTTTCTAGCTCCCATCGTGATAGTAGCGTTTGCTCTTACGCAAGCGCCAAGTACCTTGCCCTCGCTATTTAGCCCGCTTGACACGTCGCAAGCGATGATGTAAGCGGGGCTAGCGTTTATTTTTGAGATTAACTCTATGTGCTTTTCGTCTAAATTTCTATTTAGCCCTGAGCCAAAAAGCCCGTCTATGAGGCATTTTGCGCTATTTAAGCTACTTTCTACATCTTTGCTCTCTCGCACGCCAGCAAATTTAGCACGTTCGAGCTGCTTGGTGGCTAGTGGCTTTAAATTTTTACTAGCTAGGATAAATTCACACTCATACTCGCCCTCTAGCATCCTTAAAGCGCAAAGCACGTCAGCGCCGTTGTTTCCGCCACCGCAAATGCCAAGCACCCTCACGCCTTTTTTAAATTTCTTGCGTATGAAATTTGCTATGCCTGTGGCTGCATTTTCCATCAAAAGCTCTTCGCTAAGGTCAAATTTCTCGCCTGCTCGCTCGTCTAAAATTCTCGTGTCTAAATATAAATTTTTCATTCTATGCCCTAAAACTAAGCGCCTCTAGGATGTGGGGCTTTAAAATTTGCTCGCTCTCATCAAGATCGGCGATGCTTCTAGCCACTCTAAGCGTCTTTTTTATGCCTCTTTGAGAGAGGTTGTACTTCGTGGCGGCCTTTTGCAAAATTTCACTTGCCTCGGCGTTTAACGTGCAAAATTTAGCCACCTGCGCGTCATTTAGTTTGCCATTTAGCTCATCTTGACCCCGCTTTTTTTGAAAGATAAAGGCTTTTAAAACCATTTCGCTCATCTGCTGTGAGCTCAAACTAGCCTTGTCATCTGGCGAGCTCTCATCCATCGCGACTTTTAAGTCTATGCGGTCAAGCACTGGGGCTGAAATTTTGGCTTTGTAGTTTTTTATCTCATTTTCGCTGCATTTGCAGTTTAGGTTGCGGGAGAATAAATTTCCACAAGGGCAGGGATTTTGAGCGGCCACGAAGATAAATTTAGTCTCATAAGTCACTTTTGAATTTACCCTTGCGATGTGGATTTGATTGTCCTCAAGCGGCTCTCTGAGGCTTTCTATCACCTGTTTAGAAAAGTGTGGGAACTCATCAAAAAATAGAACTCCACCATTTGCAAGTGCGATCTCGCCGATCTTTGCGACGTTTGAGCCTCCGCCAAAGATCGAGCTTTTTGTCGATGTGTGGTGCGGCGAGCGAAAGGCTCTAGTGCTTGTAAATTCGCTATCTTGCAAATTTAGCGAGCGGTAGGCGGCGGACTTTAGCACCTCTTCTAGGCTTTGTGGCGCCATGATATAGACGAGGCGTTTTGCGCACATGCTCTTGCCGCTGCCTGGGCTACCTTCAAATAAGATATTGTGCATGCCAACAGCTGCGATGACGCAGGCTCTTTTGGCTCTTTCTTGACCCAAGACGTCCTTAAAATCAAGCTCGAAATTTAAATTTGGAACATATCTTTTGCCAGAAATTTCTATCACATTTGAAAATAGCTCGTGTGTGGCGCTAAAATGCATGCTTTTAGCAAATTCTACGTCACTAAAAAACTTTATTGCCTCCTCTAGTGTGCTAACGCCATAAATCTCTAAATTTGGGATCATCGAAGCTTTGGCGGCTATCTCTTTTGGCACTAAAATTTTAGCCTTTTGCACCTGCGTGCTTAAAAAAAGTAGGATCGAAAACAAATTTGCCGTGCTTTTTACACTGCCATCAAGTCCAAGCTCGCCAAAAACAAAAATTTTCTCCAAGCTTTTTGCTTTTTGAAGTGCGATTAAAAGGGCGATACTTAGGTCAAAATGTGAGCCGCTTTTTGGCAGGTCTGAGGGGGATAAATTTATGGTTATTTTCTGAGCTGGAAAGGCAAAGTCAAGCGCTAAAAGTGCCGCCTTTACGCGCTCTGTGCTCTCTTTGATGCTGGTGCTTGCAAGTCCTACGATACTAAAGCCAGGAAGCCCACGAGAAAAGATCGACTCAACATCAATAATCTTTAGTCCGTCGCCGTAAGTAGCACATTTTAGGGACTTCATGATGTCTTTTCTTTTTTCTGCTTTTTGTATTCCTTATCGAATTTCTTGCGTTTGTTAAAGCCTATTTTTTCTATAAAAAGATGTCCGTCTAGGTGGTCATTTTCATGCTGGATAGCGATCGCTAGTAGCCCATCAGTTTTTAAGGTCTGCTCTTTACCAAAGCGGTCTTGAAATTTGATAGCAACTACCTCGCTTCGTTTAACGTCCTCGTAGTAGCCAGGCACGCTAAGGCAGCCCTCTTGATAGACGCACTCGCCCTCACGTAGCTCAAATTTTGGGTTTATGATCTCGATTAAATTTTCTCTATCTTGCACGCCCTCTTCGTTGGCTAAATTTATGATGAAAATTCTCTTTGCAACGCCTATTTGTATGGCTGCAAGACCGATGCCTTCTTTTGCGATCATCGTCTCATACATATCATCAAGAAGTTTGTGAAGCTTCTCATCGAAAACCTCAACCTCTTTTGAAATTTCATAAAGTTTTTTATTTGGATAGGATAAAACTTCTAGGATCAAACTAATTATCTGCTTTCTCGTCTAAAAATATAGGTTGCTCGTCATCTTGTGTGACTATCAGCTGGTCAAGTGTATATGAAATCAACTCTTCAGCGCTCCTTTTTTTAGTTATCATACTTGAGACGATTTGTATATCTAGTTTGCATTCTTCGTTGTCTATTCTCCAAGATATGGACGAGAGCATATTTAAAATTCTCGTGCATGCTTGTTTTGTGCCACTTTCATCAGTGTATTTCATCACCATAGCAAAGCAGCCATCACCGTAGTGAGCGACTATATCGCTTCTGCGTGAAGTTCTTAAAAGAAGTTGCGACATACTTTTAAGCATATTATTCCGCTCTTTTAAATTCTTAACTCGATTTGCAAATCTATCTTTTAATTTAACTAGTAAAAATGATGCGCTATAACCATATCTTTTAATGGCTTCTACTTCACTTTGTACTGTAACAAGCAGAAAGTTTTTGTTATAAACTTCGTAGTTTGTATCGTAAATAGACTGCTCTTCAATGGATTTAAACATTTTTCCAATTTCATTATAACTTACTTTTATAATATCAAGGTGCTTATGCATAATCTCATTGAGTCTAACAAGATCTTGATTGAAAGCACTTAGAATATTTTGAAGTGCAAGGATGTTTGTATTATTTTTGAGCTCATCTATATGCTTTTGTACTAGACCTCTCATAACACCTAAATTTTTATAGATGAGCACGACTGCTTGAAGCATACTTTTTATCTGTATGAAGCCCTGCTTTACCTCTTTTTCAATAGAGATATTACTATTAGTTGGCACTGAGCTTTCAGAACTTGCTACAATAGTATCACCTATCTCTTTTCTAAACTCATCTGATTGCTTATCAAGCATCTTTTCAAAGTAGATAGAGTAGTTTGTCGGTGTAGATGGGACGTTATCGTCGCTTAACTCGTGCAAAACGTCCTCTGAAAATTTATAGATATTTACCTTTTCTTTTTTAATAACTGGCTTTGTTTCAGCTGATTTTTTATTAGGATCTGGTGCGTTATCTATCTTTATCACTTTTGACCTTATTTAAAACTTTTCTCCAAAATTTTATCGACAAGTCCGTATTCTTTAGCTTCAGCTGAGCTCATAAAGAAGTCGCGCTCAGTATCTTTTACGATCTTGCTTAGCTTTTGGCCTGTATTTTTTGCCAAAATTCCATTTAAAATTTCTTTCAAACGTAAAATTTCACGAGCTTGTATCTCGATATCAGTCGCTTGTCCTCTAGCACCGCCAAGTGGTTGGTGTATCATGATACGAGAATTTGGCAGTGCATATCTTTTGCCAGGTGTGCCGCAGCTTAGCAAAAATGCACCCATACTTGCGGCCTGACCGATGCAGATAGTGCAAACATCAGGCTTTATGTAGTTCATCGTGTCATAGATGCTAAAGCCACTTGTTATCACGCCGCCTGGTGAGTTTATATAAAGGTAGATATCTTTGTCTGGATCCTCAGCCTCTAAAAATAGCAGCTGAGCGACGATAGAAGCAGCCATGCCGTCCTCTATCTCGCCACTTAGCATAACGATCCTGTCTTTTAAAAGACGGGAGTATATATCATAGCTTCGCTCACCTCTACTAGTTCTTTCAACTACGACAGGAACGTAATAGCTCATTACTCAGCCTTCTCTTTTTTGCTTGCTTTTTTCTCGTCTTTTTCTTTGTTGAAAAGCTCGCTAAATAGCTTCTCTTCGATCATCGACATCTTTATAGCTGGGAGCATGCCTTGGTTGCGGTACATCTCAAGGTGTGCTTTTGGATCTTGACCGCTTCTATATGCCTCAAAATAGATCGCTTGAACTACCTCTTGGTCGCTCACTTTCACGCCTTTTACGCGAGCTAGCTCATCGATGATGAAAGTTAGGCGAACGCTATTTTCAGCGTCTTTTCTATATTCGTCACGTTTTTTGGCTAGAGCGTCTTTGTCTTCTCTAAATTTCTTCATATCGTCTGGAGTAAATGAGCTCCATGCGTTTCTAAACTGCATATCGATCTCTTGCTCGACGATATTTTTTGGCACGTCAAATTTAAATTTCTCAACCGCAGCTTCAGCAAATTTTGGTTTTAGCTCTTCGTTTATAAGTTTATAAATTTTCTCTTGGCGAATTTGCTCTTTTATGCGCTCTTCAAGTAGCTCTTCTGTTGGGTTTTCCTCATTTGGAAGGATAGTTTTTAGCATCTCTTCGTCTAGTTTTTCAGGGATCTTTCTCTCTTGAATTTCATGAAGTTTGACTTTAAAAACAGCGTCTTTGCCAGCTAAATGTGCAGCGCCATAGTTTTCTGGGAATTTAACCTCGATATCTTTTTCGCCACCAGCTTTTATGCCTACCATGCCATCTTCAAAGCCTGGGATAAATTGATTTGAGCCGATCTCAAGCACGTAGTTTTCAGCCTTGCCACCTTCAAATGCAACACCATCAACAAAGCCTTCAAAGTCAAATTTAGCAAAATCGCCAACTTTTAGACCTCTTTTGCTCTCTACTTTTTCAAGTGGAGCTATCATTTTTAGAAGTTCAGCTTTTTTCTCATCGATATCTTTTTTCAAAACGCGTGGGTTTGAAAACTCAGGTATCAAGCTCTCATAGCCGCTCACATCGACGCTTGGTTTAAATGAAACAGTTAGCTCAACGTCGATCTTGTCATCTTTTCTATCAAATTTTGAAACGATAGGCTCGCCGATAAGGTCGTCATTTTTCTTGCCTGCTTTTTTGATAGCCTCTTCGACTACATCTCTTAAGACATCTTGCTCAGCGTCGTTTGTTAGCTCTTTCTCGTAGCGTTTTAGCACGACAGCGACTGGCACATGGCCTTGCCTAAAGCCATCTACTTTCATAGTTTTTGCTGCTTTTTTTGCTAGTTTTTCTACGCTAGACTTTATAGCATCTGCACTTACAGTCGTGCTTGCTAGGGTATTTACGCTATCTAGAGCTTTGGTTTTGATTTCCATCGAATTCCTTTATGAATACAAATTTTTAGCCCAAAATATAGCAGAATTTTCCTTATTTCATTGTAAATTTGTAAATTTTTATAGATATAAAAGGCGTTTTAACGTAGAATTTGGCGATAAAATTATGGAGAAAATTTATGCAAGAGAGTTTTGAAAATTCAGTTAAAAATATGCTAACTATCATCGGCGAAGATCCAAACAGAGAGGGGCTTATTAAAACCCCAGAGCGCGTTTATAAGGCTTTTAAATTTCTAACTAGCGGATACGATCAGGACCCAAAAGAAGTCCTTGGTGACGCGCTATTTACCAGCTCAAACAACGAAATGGTTTTAATGCGAAACATCGAGTTTTACAGCCTTTGTGAGCACCATTTGCTGCCTATTATCGGCCGCGTGCATGTGGCGTACATCCCAAATGGCAAGGTCGTTGGTCTTAGTAAAATTCCACGCATGGTAAATATCTATGCCAGACGCTTGCAAATTCAAGAGCAGATGACCGAGCAGATCGCAAAGGCGCTTGAGGACGTTATCGCTCCAAAAGGCGTTGGAGTAGTCGTCGAGGCAAGGCACATGTGCGTTGAGATGAGGGGAGTTGAGAAGATAAACTCGACTACCACGACCTCTGCGCTTAGAGGCTGCTTTATCAAAAACGCAGACACAAGACGAGAGTTTTTTTCGCTGATAAATTCGCCTAGGGAAACGCATTTTTGAGTTTAGAGCGCATAAATTCAAGGCTTAAAGAGGGCGTGAAGCTCTCAAATACCTTCGGTGTCATCACAAAGATCACGGCTACTACGATAGAGATCACCGGACTTCGCCCAAGTATCGGTGACATCGTGCGCATAGTCGCAAAAGACAAGAGCAAAAACGGCCTTGGCATGGTCACGCAGATAAAGACAGATGGCGCTTATATCAGCCCATTTGGCTTTGTCGAGGGTTTTAGGATAGGCGACTTTGTCTATGAGAGCGATCAGGGTATGAGCATACCTGTGGGGCCAAATTTACTTGGTCGCGTGGTCGATCCATTTATGAAGCCCGTTGACGGCAAAGGGGCGATCGATACGACTGAATATATGCCGATCATGAGAGCGCCGATAGATGCGATGAAAAGGGGTCTTATAAACGAGCCTTTTAGCGTTGGGATAAAGACGATAGATGGGCTGCTTACCTGCGGCAAAGGGCAAAAGCTGGGAATTTTCGCAGGTTCAGGCGTTGGCAAATCAACCCTCATGGGTATGATCGTAAAAAATACGCTAGCTCCAATAAAAGTAGTCGCGCTAATAGGCGAGCGTGGCCGTGAGGTGCCTGAATTTATTGAAAAAAACCTAGGCGGCGACCTAGAGGGCACCGTCATCATCGTAGCGACAAGTGATGATAGCTCGCTCATGCGAAAATACGGCGCATTTTGTGCGATGAGCGTGGCTGAATACTTCAAACAACAGGGCAACGACGTGCTTTTCATCATGGATAGTGTGACGCGTTTTGCGATGGCGCAGCGTGAGATCGGCCTTGCGCTTGGCGAGCCACCGACCTCAAAGGGCTATCCGCCAAGCTCGCTCACACTCTTGCCACAGCTGATGGAGCGCGCGGGCAAAGAGGAGGGCAAGGGCAGTATCACGGCGTTTTTCACCGTGCTAGTTGAGGGCGATGATATGAGCGACCCGATAGCTGACCAAAGCCGCTCTATCCTAGACGGACACATCGTGCTAAGCCGCGAGCTAACGGACTTTGGCATCTACCCACCTATCAATATCCAAAACTCGGCCTCGCGTGTAATGGGCGACGTGATAGGCAAAGAGCACAAGCTAAATGCGATGAAATTTAAGCGCCTTTACTCGCTTTTAAAAGAAAATGAGGTCTTGCTTCGCATCGGCGCATATCAAAAGGGTAGCGACAAGGAGCTTGACCTTGCGATATCGAAGAAAGAATTTATGGAGAGCTTCTTAAAACAAAGCTCAGAAGAGGCCTTTGCGCTTGAAGAGGTCGAAGAGCTGCTTGATAAGATCAATCAGTAAATTCTGTATAAATTTGACTACTAAAATTTCATAGCCTTTTAATTTTATTATTAAAAAGATCGGTAAATTTTGCATTTTTTGGTGCGAAAGGCGCTGCTGTAAAAAGTATGGTAGAAAATTTGAAATTTATAGGATTTTGTGAGGCTAAATTTCATGAAGTGAGCGGCTTTTGTGTTAGGAAAAGTGATAAAACGTTATAAAAAAGCACTCACGCCCACGCTTCAAACGGCGGATAAAATTTAAAATTTTTTGGATTTTTGATAAAAAATGCGGTAGTAAATTTGAAGCGGTGAGCTAAATTTACATTAGGCGGTTATGAGTGCATTTGTCATGCTTGTGGTTTTTGCAAATTTGCATAGATAAAAACAAAATTAATGCAAAAGCATACGCAACTAGATATACACTTTGCACGCTTGATGTTTAAGGCAGAGTGGATAAATTTCAAAATTTTGCGGTTTTTGGATAAAAATACTATTTTGCAAAGGCTAAGGTAGTAAATTTATGCTAGTGCCTATAAGTTGGCATCTGCTAAGCTGTAGTTTTTCGCTCAAATTTAATAAAAAGCAAAATTTCACACTTAGATCAGCAATCGTCGATAATGTAAAAAGTCCGCAATAGATGAAAAAGTAGGGCAGTTGATAGCGGATAAATTTTTAAAATTTGAGACCAACTGCTTGTTTGTAAAGGGCGCGGTAGTAAATTTGAGGTAAGCGAGTGAGTTAAATTTATGCAAAAAGCCTATGGGTGGGTATCTATCCTGCCGTGTTTTTGCCAAAATTTAATTGTAAAAAATTCCACGTTTAGTTTGGCAAGTACCGACGCTTTAGACTTTGCCTTGTGACGCAAAGCGTATATTTAAAAAAAACATAAGAGAATTACGCCAAAGATCGAATTCGCTTCGCCTTTTCTATAAATTTTTGGTGGCAGGCTTCTTGTAAATTTAATAGATAAAAGCAAATTTGATATCCGTACTTTGTCTTTGTTACAGCGTAAACCTTGCAGTATAGCTTTAAAAACCCAAGAGCAAGCTTATCCTTTTTCTTGTCAAAGCTCGAATTTAGCTCACTTTCCATGTTGCTTTTAGGGGCATACTCTGTATAAAAACAAAATTTAACACTCTCGGCAATCATCTGCACTTCTTATCGCCAAAGCTTAAATTTAACTCTCTCTTTTCATGATTTTAGCGGCAAAACTCGTCTAAATTTTATTGAGTGAAGCAAATTTCTTATAAAGGTCAGTGATTTTTGTAGTGCTAAGTCAAATTTATAAATTAAGGGAAAAGTTAAGAGCCAAATCCCATCTTTTTATCCTCGCCAAAGCTTGAGTTTAGCTCGCGCTCTATCGTGGTTTTGAAGTCCTCAAAGGTAAAAATCCCATCATCTTTTATCGCCACTTTCAATGCGGTGTTTTTTAGCACAAGGACGATCTGCGCGCCACTTAGGTTAAACTCAGCCAGCCTTTCAACGCTAAAGCCATCTTCAAAGCTCGCATTTTCAGGCAAAATTTTACGCCAAATGGCGAGCCTGCCGTTATAATCAGGCTTTTTAAACTCGATCTTATAGTCAAATCTTCTAGAAAATGCCACGTCAAGGCTTTGTAAGAAATTTGTCGTGGCGATCAGCACGCCCTCAAAGCGCTCGATCTGCTCTAAAAAGATATTTTGCATTTGATTGTGCATCTTCTCAGCCCCACTTGAGCTCTCCACTCTCGTGCTTAAAAACTGATCGGCCTCGTTTAGTAAGAGCACTGGCTCACTGCCGCTTTTTTTGCAAATTTCTTTGTAAGTATCAAAAATTTTCCTTACATTTTGCTCGCTCTCGCCGACATACTTGCTTAAAATTTTTGAGCAGTCAAAGCTTAAAATTTGCTTCTTTAGGCTCTTTGCAAGCCCAACTGCGCTCATCGTCTTACCAGTGCCAGGCTCGCCGTAAAAGATGATCTTGGCGTCTATGTTTTTTCTAGTTTTTATGCCCCAGCTGCTAAGTCTAGCAAGCACTTTTTTATCGACTTGCTTTAGTATCGTGCTTAAAAGCTGCTTTGTCTTTTCGTTTAGCACGACGTCTTCTAGGCTCGTTACTGGCTCAATGAGCTCAAAAATTTCTTGCTCTTTTACTAGGCTTTCGATCTTGATTTTCTTGCTGTTTTTGTCATTTTTTGGGTGCATTATGCTTTGCAAAATTTCTTCGTTTATAAAAAAGCTCTTGCTAACGTTGCCATAAGCGTTTAAAACCTCGTCGTAGTCGATTAGTGCGCCCTCGATGAGCCTTGAGCCATCCTCTAAAAGAGTGCGATTTTTTATGCGTTCAAGCTCGTCTTTGCTTATTAGCCCAACTAGCGTGTTTAGGTCGCGGCCGTTTTCAAAGTCGCCCGCGTACTCCTCTTTTAAAAGGGCTAAAAATATGATCTGCTCTTTTTCATCAAGCGAATTTTCTTTAAAAATTTGCTCTATTTTTAGGCTGATCTTGCTTAGTTTTACTCGCTCGTTTATGCGTTTTGTAAGCTCAGAAATTTGCTCGTTTATGCGCTTTTTAGCGTCATTTGAGCCACCTTCAAATATCGCAGCCTTTGAGTAAAGCTCTATCTTTAAAAACTGATCTTTTAAATACTCCAAATGATCTTCATAAGGCGCAAGCTCTGGTAAATTTATATCAGCATTGCCATCTTCTAAAATTTTTAAAAATGTAGCTGAGAGTGAAATTTCAGAGTGAAGTAGCGAAAGCAGCCCTTGGTTTGAGCTTTTTTGCGAGTTCTCTGGCATTTTAAAGAGGCCGTAGTTTTGTACTATCCAGCCGCTATCCAGCAAATTTTTTATAAATTTAAGGTATAAAAGCTGCTTGTCGTTTTGCGTGCCAAAAACGGCTCCAAGCAGCTCAAAAACGCTCATGCTAGCTGTGCCTTGCACGTAGGCTTTGCTTAGGTATTTTAAAATTTCTCCCTCTTCATCGCCACACTTTATAAGCTCGTAAATTTTACTTTTTTTAAGATCTTGGTTTAGAAAATCAAGCAAATACTTCACTAAATTTTATCCTTTATCTGCTCTTTTAGCACGCGTTTTAGTACCTTGCCAGTGGCGTTTCTAGGCAGTTCTTCGGCAAAATAAATACTTTTTGGAATTTTGAAATTTGCTAAATTTTTCTTTAGATGCTCTCTAACCGTCTTTTCATCAAGATCCATGCCATCTTTTACCTGTATGAAAGCTACGACCTCTTCGTCTGCGTGCACGTCTTTTACGCCGATGACTGCTGCAGCTTCAACGGCTTCTAGCTTATAGATGACCTCTTCGATCTCGCGTGGATAGATGTTTATGCCCTTTGATATGATGAGGTCTTTTTTGCGGTCAACGATGTAGATAAAGCCCTCTTCATCGATCTTGCCAAGATCCCCTGTCTTTAGCCAGCCATTTATGATGGTCTCATCAGTCACACCTGGCATGCCGTAGTAGCCTTGCATGACGCAGTCACCTTTTACGATGATCTCGCCGATCTGGCCGAGTGGAAGCTCCATCATCTCATCATCTACGATCTTAACCTCATAGCCATTTAGCGCAGGGCCTACACTTAGAAGCTTTTGCTTGTCAAATAAATTTGCTGCCACGATCGGAGAGCATTCGCTAAGGCCATATCCCTCAACGAGCGTTGCACGCGGGAATTTCACTCTAAAGTCATCGATAGTCTGCTTAGCAAGCGGAGCAGCGCCACTTACAAATAGCCTTATGCGGTTAAACCATCTAAAATACCAAGGAATTTTTGCCTTGCCAATGGCTGTATATATAGCTGGGATACCCAAAAATACGGTGACTCTTTTAAGTAGCGTCTGCTTTAGCACATTTGAAAATGGAAAAACTGATCTTACAAGCACCATCGAAGCGCCCGCATATATCGGCAAAAGCACCATCGCCGTTAGCGTAAAGCTATGAAACATCGGTAAAAATACGATAAATCTATCGCTTTTTTTAACTTTAAAGCGCTCGTGTGCGCCGACTAAATTTGATAGGATATTTTTGTAGCATATCATCGCGCCCTTTGGTTTGCCAGTGGTGCCTGAGGTGTAGATGATGTGCATGAGATCGTCTATTTTAGGGTATTTTGTGATGCTTAGGGTGTATTTATGATTTAGCGCTTCGCTGAAATTTACATTTTTTACAACGCCGTTATTTTCATAGCCATTGCTCATATCCTCTTTTGAAATTTGTGGAGTTGAAGAGAGATAAGCACTCTCGCCATACTCCTCATCAACGCTTACATAGTCGTCCTTTGAGGCACTTTGAAGTTTTTTTGGCGTTTGACCGATCCAGATTATTTTTCTTAAAATTTCAAGCTCACTAAGTGCTATTAGCTCCTTTGCAAGCGAGCTGGAGGCAAAGAGCACCCTTGCGCCGCAGTCGTTTAATATATACTCAAACTCATTTGTCTTTAAAAAGGTGTTCATCGGCACTGCGACCGCGCCGATAGCCGTGATGGCGAGGTATGAGATGATAAATTCTTTCGAATTTGCCACCGCCATAGCCACTTTGTCGCCAAAATTTACCCCACAAAGCTGCAAGTAAGCCGCCACTTTATCGACATTTTGCTTTAGTTCGTGGTATTTTAGCTTCTCTTTTTCATCAAAGATCGCTATCTGGTTTGGACTTTCTTTTGCTACTTTGGTCAAAATTTCATAAAAATTATTATAAGAGTATTGCATTTTTAGCCCTAGAAAGAGTATTTAAATGTCATTGCAGCTATCTGGACGCTACTTGCGTCAAATTCGCCAGACATTGAGCCAGTGCCAGTTTTTATATCTGTCGCACGTTTTTTTTCTCGGTGCTGATAGAGATAGCCTAGCCCTAGCTCTAAATTTGGCGTAAATTTATAGTTTGCCCCAAACGAATATGCCTGAGAGGTGGTGTTTGGAAGCTCCAAGCCAGTGTGCTCGCTGCTAGTTATATCCTCATCGTATGAAAAGCCAGCCATTAGTCTAAGTTTTTCATTTACGTCATAGGCAAGGCCTATCCTATATGTGTTTGTATCCTTTGCGTTTTTAACGACTGGATCGTCCATAAACATTTTAAAAGCAGGGTGGTGTGAATGAATAGCCGTCTTATCATCAAATTCAAAGTCATAATCTTTAAATTTAGACCAGTAAGTCCTCTCGAAAGCTAGCAAAAGAGTAAAGTCGCTAAATTTATATCCAGTCGCAAGCACTAGCTGTGCAGGCAGTGGGATCTCAGCTCTTGTTTTGCCATGATAGCTTATAGCTGCTAGCGGCGCGTTAAAATCAGCATCAGCGCTACCTTTAAGTTCTAAATTTACCTTCGAGCGGTAAGTCACTGCAAAGCTTAGCTCCTCGATAGGTCTATATGTAAGAGCGACGTTGTAGCCGTAGTTTATGCCATCACCTTGTATCTCTCTGTAGCCAAAATGCCCAAAGTCACTTGCTATCTTGCCCTTGCTATAAACGCCTCTAGCGCCCAGAGCAATGGCAAGTTTGTCATTTATGCGGTAAGCTACAGTTGGATTTAGCTCGACAACTTGTAGTTTAAACCTCTTGCCAGTAAAAGCAGTCTCTGGATCCTCCCACGAGATGCCAATAGCAGCAGGCACAGCAAGGGCTAGTCCAAATCTCCAGTTTTCATAAATTTCTGGCGTTACAAAGCTAAATGTGCCAGCTAGTGAGTCAAATTTCTTTGAGCTGTAGCTCTTGCCATCATCGCTTTTAAAGTCGATGGAATTTATATGAAACCAACCAAGCGTGCTTTCAAAATGGTGAAGCCCGTCTAAAAACATCATATTTGCAGGGTTAAAATAAGCCGCATCAGCCCCAAAACTAAAGGCTACATTACTAGCAGCAAGCCCCAAAGAATCAGTACTTTGCTCAGGGACCTTGTAACCCCCAGCATTTAATAAAGAACACGTCGCAACAATGCTTAAAAGCACTCTTTTCATAGCTTTTCCTTTTCTAGGTTTCTTAAAATTTTGATCTCATCTTCCCAAATACTCTCGTCAATCGTCTCTAAAATCAAGGGAATTTCGCCTATTTTATCATCATTTATTATATTTTCAAAAGCGCCAAGCCCAAGCTCGCCCTTACCAAGGCTCTCGTGCCTATCTTTTTTTGAGCCAAGCCCAAATTTAGCGTCATTTAGGTGCATGCCAGATAGAAATTTATAGCCTATCATCGCGTCAAATTCGCTCATCGTCTTAGCGTAAGCCTCTTTGCTTCTTAGATCGTACCCAGCGGCAAATGCGTGGCAAGTGTCGATGCAAACGCCAACTCTGCTCTTATCATCCACTCGCTCGATCAAATACGCCAGCTGCGCAAAGTCAAAGCCTAAATTTGAGCCTTGTGCGGCTGTGTTTTCGATGACAAGCTTTACGCCGCTTGTTCGTTTTAGCGCTTCGTTTATGCATCTTGCGATGTTATCTAGGCACTCATTTTGGCTTATTTGCTTTAGGTGTGAGCCAGGGTGGAAATTTAAAAGCTTTAGTCCAAGCTTGCTAGCTCGCTCTATCTCATCGATAAAGGCTTCAAGGGATTTAGCTCTTGCCTCTTTTTCTGGATGGCCTAAATTTATGAGGTAGCTTGCATGTGGCAAGACGTGATTGGCGCTTATGCCAGAGGCCTTTAAATTTGCTTTAAACTGCTCTATCTCGCCCTCGCTTAGCTCCTTTGCGCTCCACTGACGCTGGTTTTTTGTAAAAAGCGCAAAGGCATTTGCTCCTATTTTTACAGCATTTATCGGTGCGTTAGATACGCCTCCAGCCGCACTTACGTGAGCCCCTATGTATCTCATTTTAACTCTTTTATTATCACTTTTATTTTATTTTTGTTGTCGATAAATTTGACGTAGTTATCGCAAACTTCGTATTTTATAAAATAAGAACTTAGATCTTGTCTAAAGCCGCACTCTGTGGTGCTTAGACCTTTGCCGTCATAAATTTTTTGCCTTTGTAAAATCTCTTCAAAAAGACTCTCATAATGCGGCGCTAGAAAAAATTTCTCGTTAAATTCGGTCTTTTTAAAACAAGCGCTATTTACGCAAATTTTGTCCTTTATATTGATATTTGCGGTATTTACGCCAGAGCTATAAATTTGCAAATTTAGATCATTTTTATAAATGTGAAAAAATCCAACATCATTTATCTTTATCATCGGAGAAAATAAAGTGACCTGAAAAGCTTGTGAGCTTTGTGGCGTTTTAGTCGCAACACAGCCTGAAAAAATGAGAGCAGATAATAAAACAAGTGAAAATTTCTTCAACGATTTGTCCTTTTATATAAATTTAAGTTAAAAAATAATATAATCCCAACTTCATAACCGACCGTGGCCCATTCGTCTAGCGGTTAGGACATCGCCCTTTCACGGCGGTAACACGAGTTCGAGTCTCGTATGGGTCACCACTTCTAAAAGTCAAAATCTTATCCACATAAGCTTTAAAATCTAGTTAATCCAAATTTCAAGCTTTCTAAAAACAAGTTCTTAAATTTTCGTTTTATAAAAAGAGATCAAATTTCACGTCTAGCAAAATTTAAAAAGAGGTTTCTTGCAAGTATAAAAGCAAAAAGCAGTTAAATTTAGCCCTTTAAAAGGCTCTAAATTAACTGCGAAATTTACATCTGATGTGGCTTGCCTAGTAAAAATCCCTGCGCATACGAAATTCCAAATTTCTTTATATATTCTAAAATTTCTTCGTTGCTCACAAACTCAGCCACTATCTTATAGCCTTGTCTTCTTGCAAAGCTCACGATAGCCTCGACCAAAACCCTTGCGTTTTCATCGGTTGGTAGCTTTTTGATGATCGAGCCATCTATCTTGATGTTGTCTATATCAAGCTCTAAAATTCGGTAGTAGTTAGAGTAGCCAGAGCCAAAGTCGTCGATTGAGATTTTACATCCATATTTCTTAGCTCTTTTTATAAATTCATTTGCCATGCCGTAGTCGCTAAGCTCTTCGCTCTCTAGCATCTCAAAGCAAACTCTACTAGGATCTGGGCAGCTCTCTAGCTTTTCATCTAAAATTTCTCTAACACCTGGATCAGTTAGATCCGAGCTTGAAAGGTTGATAGAAAACGTATAGTCTGGATATTTTTTCACTAGATCAAAGGCTAGGGCGATCACTTTTTTTGTTATCTGAAGATAAAGTTGCGTTTTCATCGCGATCTCTAAAAACTCGCCTGGGTAGCGGACCTTGCCGTTTTGATCGACTATGCGCACCAAAACTTCGTAGTATTTAGCCTCTGTCTCATTTTCATGCACGTTAAAAATTCCCTGACACTCGACTATCACCTTGTCGTTTTCTAGGGCGTACTCGATGAGTTCGGTTATGAGTTGGTTTTTATAGTATCTCATCTCGATCGCGTCATTTTCTAAGTAGTAGTAGATTTCGTTGCCGCTATCACTTGCTTGTTGATTGGCTAGGATTGACTGCATTAGGCGGTTTGTTTGCGGTGTGTCATTTGACAAAGAGACGCCAAGAGTTATCTTGATGCCAGGTAGGTTTTCAAATTTACCATCTATCTCGATATTCATCCTGCTAAAGTTAAAATACTCTTTTATAAAGCCGATATCTCTAACGATGTCATCGCCTTGATACCAGATGTAAAACGCATCATCTTGAAACCTAAATAGCTCAGCATTTATAGAGTAGGTATCAACGCAGAGTTTTAGCGTATTTGCCACCGCTTTTAGCATGGCTTCGATGACCTTGTTTTGGTAGAAAAATCGCAGCATCTTATAGTTTTTGATGCTTATGCTGATCACAATTCCATCTTTTTTCGCCTCTATCATCTCAGTCAGAGCAAAATAGTTTCCAAAGCCAGTTAGCTTGTCGATTGAGGATTGAATTTTTATCTGCTCATTTTTTTGAGTTAGCTCAGCAAGTATATTAAATTCTTTTGTCCTATCAAGCTTTATAGCCATGTAGCCCTCTAGCTTGCCCTCAAAGAAAAATGGCGCAAAACGCACTTTTTCATAAATCAAATTTCCGTTTCTTGTTCTGCTTATCAGTTCTTCACTTTCCCAAGAGATATGGTTTTTTATAGCATTTTTTATCTCAGCGTAAAAGCTCTCTGGGTGCATATTTGATTTTAAAATACTAGGTGTTCTACCAATAAGATCACGCATCTTATAACCTGTTTTTGTTTCAAAAGTTTTATTGACATATAAAAATTTGTTGTTAGTATCACAAAAAATTACTGAGCTATATGCGGTATCTATAGTATCTTCTAAAAGTTTTATTTTTTTTAGATGACGTTTGATCGCTTTTGATTGATAAAAAAACAATATACATATAAATGTAAAACTTATTAGACATAAGAATTGGGCGATTACGACATTACGAAGCATTGTCATATGAGATGCAAGAGTGTATTCTCTAAAATTTTTTAAATTTTTCCAAAGTTCTATGTTGTTTGATTCTTCTGCTATTGTGTTTAGGCTTTTTGCAAAATCTAGTGCAAAAGAGGCTTTATCTAATATCAATATTGCCTTTGAATCATTTTTATAGAGATCTTTATATTTTTTTATTTGTTCTTCTGTTTGGTTTAATGTTGCTGGATTAATTATAGCTGTGCTTTTTATCGCATAAAATATTCCATTAAGTGGAGTAAATTTTTGTTCTGTATTTATTTCAAACTCGCTTGAAATTATATAAGTCGCCATAGACGAACTAGCATAGTTCGATCTATCTACTAGTCTTCTTTTTCTAGTAAAGTCATCATTTAAGTTCTTTAAAAACTTAGAGCTTTTTTCTGTTTGAAAGATTTGAATGAGACTATTTAATTTATTAAGTTTACTTAAATTGCTATCAAAATTTATTAGGTCTTTATTTACGTTATCATAGTTTAGACGAAGTATATTATTTTCTAGTGTAAATTTCAATCTATTGTTTATTAGTATAAGATTTAAAATAGTATCGTTAAATTTACCAATAATATTCATTGTTTGATTTACTTTATAAATGTAAGTCGCACTACATATAAATATTATTATTAAAATAATTAAGGCTTTTAAGAAAAGGTTTGCTTGTTTATTATTCATTTAATATCCTAGGCTTGCGTCCGTTTAGTGTTAGCAGAAATTGATAAATTTGTTCAATCTCTTCATTATTTAAAGCGTGAAGTAGTTGATGATAGCTTACAAAGCTTATGACCTCCTTTAGATCATTCATGTCACCACTACTTAGGTAAGGGGCTGTTCTTGCTACATTTCTAAGTGATGGTACGCGTGAAAGGCGTTTAATGTCATTGGCGTCTTTCAACCCAACACGTTGCATTAAATTTCCGCCTATATTTCTACCAGTGTGACAAGCTATACAGCCTACTTTCGTAAATAGCTGAAATCCTTTTTTTGCTTTTAAACTTATGGCATCATTATTACCTGCTAAATATTCATCAAAAGGAGAGTCAATACTTAAAACAGCTTTTTCAAATTCAACTAATACGCTTACTATATTTTCATAGTTTACTCCATCATTAAATGCACTCTTAAATAATACTACATATTCACTTATGTTTTTTACTTTTTCAACTATATCGTTTTGATTTGAATTTAGTTCATTTCTTGATATTATAGATTCGCTTACTTGTTCTTTTAGACTTCTGGCTCGACCATCAACAAAAAACATAAAATTTAAAGCAGCATTTAGCACGCTTGGTGGATTTAATACCCCCTTTTGACTAGTTAGAGACGAATTTGATCCACTTAAGTTCCAGTATAAGTTATGACAAGTTTCGCAAGAGTAGTTTTCTTTTGTGCTTAATCTTTTGTCAAAGAAGAGTTTCTTGCCTATGTAAGCCTTTTTCTCATCGTATTCTGATGAAAGCACAGGCTCAAAAGAGGTATTTGCTATCAAAGTACAATAAAACATCAGTAAACAAAATAAAATTTTTTTCACTAAAATCTCCATATCTTTAACTAGCTTATCATTATATCTTAAAATATCTTTTTGGATAACAAATTGATTAATTTGTAAATAAAATCATTAAAATAAGTGTTTATTTGCTTAAAAGAATGTATAATAAATACAAATTAGTTTAAGGAGTAAACATGAGAAAAGGTTTTTCAATGATTGAATTAATATTTGTAATAGTTATTTTAGGATTACTAGCTACAGTTGCTGTTCCAAGACTAACTGCAACAAGAGATGATGCTGAAATAGCTAAGGTTACAGCAAATATTCAAACCCTTCTCTCTGATTTAACTACATATTATACATCACAAGGTAAATTTTCTTCTGATATAAGCCAAATGACAAATGTACCATTAGAGATTGATGGTAATAATAAAAAAATAGCTGATATGACAGCTGCTGGCAAAAAATGTATAAAATTTACTTTGGTAGATTTTGTAACCGATACCGGTGATACCAAAGGAAAACCTGCTGTTATAAAAGTTGAAAAAGGAGCAAACCAAAACGATAGTCTTTGTCTTAAAATATTAGGCAATAAAGGTATCGAAAAATTATTAAATAATCAATTTAAATATATAAATGCAGCTGGTGTTGAAAAAGAAAGTGAAACTGGAGAATATCCTGTTAGCGGTCTTAGTGTAGCATTCTAGTCATTGCTCTAAGAAGTTTTTTACGGATAAAACTTATAATAAGTCTCTATGCCTAATATTTTTACAACTAATTATTGGGTTTTTAGTATATTGTTTTGTATTGTAATTAATAGAATTATTAGATAATCATCTAAATTTAATACACTGGATAAGAAGTATTTATTATAGTGTTAAAGATTATTAAATTATTTCAAAACGCAATAAAATATAGTAATTTAAGAGTTAAAGCCATTTTGGAAATACATAAAAAATTATAAAATTAAACACAAAAACTATTCTTTCCTTGACAAGAATAATATTTTTAGATAAAATGCGACTTTTTAATGAGGTAGTGGCATAAACTTACAAACACGACTCAGGCGGGGTGTAGCGCAGTCTGGTTAGCGCATCTGGTTTGGGACCAGAGGGCCGAAGGTTCGAATCCTTTCACCCCGACCATGTTAAATGGTGAGTGTAGCTCAGTCGGTTAGAGCATCAGATTGTGGTCCTGAGGGTCGTGGGTTCGATTCCCATCACTCACCCCATTTTGGGCGCTCGTAGCTCAATTGGATAGAGCGACAGACTTCGGATCTGTAGGTTATGGGTTCGACTCCTATCGGGCGCGCCACTTGAAAGACTTTATGCGCTCATAGCTCAGCTGGATAGAGCAACGGCCTTCTAAGCCGTAGGCCTCAGGTTCGAATCCTGATGGGCGTACCACTTATTATTGTTGTGCGGATGTGGTGAAATTGGCAGACACGCCAGACTTAGGATCTGGTGCCCCACGGCGTGGAGGTTCAAGTCCTCTCATCCGCACCATCTTTTTTAAACTCCATTTTTAAAATTATCAAAAACTCGATTTTCATTTGAATTTATCAAATTTGCTTATTTAAAATTTAGTAGAAATTTTCACTTATCAAACAATCTGCATTAAATTTATAAAATTTATAGATCAAATTCTTACGCCATTAGAAATAAATAGATAATAAAAACCTAGAGCAAGTGCGGTAGTGTCGAGGTTGCCGTTTTTAGTAACGTTTAAAGACGCGCGCTGGTGGGCTTGATGAACTATTTTGAGCCATTTTTGACGAATTTTATAACATACTTTTGGCTTAAACAAGATCAATCAGCGCGGGACAGAAAGATCTATTGGTGTAAATGCGAGCTTGATAGTTGCCTGTAAAATGGTGACAAGATGTAGGGTTTGTTTTTTTGCTAGTAGTGTTATTTGTGTCTTTTTGTGAGATAAATCAAAGTAAATATCTTGTTTTAAAGAGCTTTTTAGTGCCTGTAACAATAAAATATATGGTTGTAAAGCGTGGTACTATTTTCGAGTTTAAAAGCAAATATGTCATCTTAAGGAGCCATTTTCTCTTGCTGCTGTAACACTAAAATGAAAAAATGACTATGAAAGCACTAAATTTAAGCTATCTGAGAAATATCTTTCTTTTGCGGATTATATGCCGGCAATATTCTTGAAGGCTCGTGATAATAGAGGATAGCTATGGTTTGTATGCGCTTACTAAATTTGACCATAAATAGAAATTTGCGCCTAATTTTAAACATTTCTGGAGCTAAATTCTACTAGTAAATTTGTATCTTGAGCTAAATTTAAAGAGTAAAAACAGGGTGAATTGTGAATTTATGCTAGTAGAAAATTAGAAAATGGTTTCCTTGTGTCGCTTGCAGTGTTTTAAGAACTAGCGACAATGGAGTTGGTTGATTGCTCTTCTCTCATTAAATTTGACGAGAAAACTTAGCAGCACGAAAATTTACGGCGAAATTTAATCGCTTCAGACTTAAATCTAAAATTTTACTAGCAAATTTTTAGCCAAATTTACACTAACTTTGAAATTTACTCTGCAATCATCTTGAACCAAAAGCACTTCAGGGTAGCAGTTTGCCTTTTTTAAAGATATAGAAATTTGTTTGCTTAGTGGCCTTTTGATCAGGCGATAAAGCGTGCCTAAATTTGCAAAATTTAAATTTAGTAGTGATCATTTTGGTTTTATAGATAAATTCTAGCGCCAGTTGTTTTTAATAAGTGATATTTAGCGCTTTAGGGCAGGTTGATTGACTAACTATGGATCAAATTAAATAACAAGATAATTTTGATTAAAAGCAGCAAATGATCAAATTTAGCCCCCAAGCGAGGGCTAAATTTATATAAATTCTACAAAGATTGCAAAATTTTTGGTTTAGAAAATGCAGTGATTGGTTTGATCTCGCCTTTATATTTTTCTAAATTTACAAGGATTGTGTGTCCGCAGTTGCTTTGAGCGATGCTAGATGTGCCTTTGTCGCGAGTTAGGACATTGACGCAGCCGTGCTTGCAAAGGCTCTTTTCGCCTAGCACTTCAGGATCGTACCATGCACCCTCGCAGATGGCGATGACGTGCTCTGGGATGATGTCAGTGACAAGCGCACCAACTAAAATTTCGCCCCTGTCGTTAAATACTCTCACCACGTCGCCAGTTGCTATGCCTTTTGCTTTGGCGTCATTTACGTTTATTAGCATTGGCTCGCGTGCGCATACTTCAGCGTAGTTTCTGATTATTGAGTTATTTAGCTGTGAGTGGAGGCGGTATCTTGAGTGTGGGGTTGTGACGCTAAATGGATACTTTTTAGCCTTTTCGCTGCCAAGCCACTCAAACGGCTCGATCCAAGCAACGTGCGGTGCAAAGTCTTTGTAGCCAAATTTAGCGATAGTTGGAGAGTAGAGCTCTATCTTGCCAGATGGCGTGCCTAGGCGGTTTTTGTGAGGATTTTCTCTAAAAGCACTAAGCCTTGTGTAGTATCTGCTAGCTTCGTCATCTTGCTCAAATCTAACATATCCCTCTTTCCAAAAATCATCAAAGCTTGGCATCTTGACATTTATGCCTTTAGCTTGCTCAGCTGCGTCTGCGTAAAATTCTTTCGCCCAGCCAAGCTCATCTTTGCCCTCTGTAAAGACCTCTTCTCTGCCCCAGCGTTTGCAGATTTGTGAGCAGATCCAGTAATCGCTCCTGCTCTCGCCCATAGGCTCAACAACAGGCTTGTAAGCTACGATGTATTCGTTTGTAGGCACGCTTTGGTTGATGTCGTTTCTCTCGACTTCAAGGGCTACTGGCAAGACGATGTCGCTTAGTTTTGCTGTGCTTGTCCAAAATGGCTCAGCGGTTATTACGGTGTCAAATTTACGCCATGCTTTTACGGCGTTATTTACATCCTGATGCCTTGTAAACATCGATCCAGACGCCATGTAAGCCACTCTCATGTGTGGTAGCTTGATCTTTGAGCCGTCATAGTCTATCTCTTTGCCAGGGTTTTGCAAAGCCTCGATCGATCTTGAAGATGGGATGGTGACGTTTTTAAATTTCTTCCAAGGAGCGCCATCTACGTTGTCGTATTTCTCGCTGATGCTGGTGCTGATGCCTTTTAGCGACGGAGCGATCTTGTCTGTAGCGCCATTTGCGTAGTTGAGGTTAAACTCAAATCCAAGACCCTCTTTGCCTATCTGACCTAGCATCGCACTAAGTGTTACTATGCCCCAAAAGCTCATCTCGCCGTGATCTTGTCTTTGAAGCGACCTGCCTGCGATTATGACACTTGGCTCTTTTGCAAGTGCTGTTGCAAATTTAGCGATATCCTCAGCTTTTACGCCACAAATTTTGCTCGCCCAGTTGATATCTTTTACCACCTTGTCGGTTGTGCCAAGTAGGTAGTCTTTAAATTTATTAAAGCCAACTGTGTATTTTTTGATAAATTCCTCGTCATAAAGCTTGTTTTCATATAGATAGTGGCACATGCCAAGCATCATTGCTACGTCGGTATTTGGACGAACGATGATAGCTTCAGAGCCAAGGTATCTTGTGGTGTCGTTTTTAAAGACGCAAACGCTATAAGTTTTTATACCTGCCTCTTTTATCTTTTTGATGCCAAGATAGCCATCATGTGTTGTTGGCTGCCATGAAATTTGACCAGTTACAAGTGGGTCAGTGCCCCAAAATACAACATTTTTAGCGTTTTTAGCGATAGCCTCCCACTTTGTCGGAGCATCATAAACGGCGCTGTTGCCTAAAACGTGAGGCATGATGACAAGACCAGCTCCAGTTGAGTAGTCGCCGCTCTCTTCGACGTATCCGCCAAGCACTTTTAGCATCCTGTGACCAACAGTCCTACCCCAGCTGATCTTGCCGCTACCGCCCCACCAGTAACACTCGCCGTAGATGCTCTCAGGGCCATATTTGTCAAAATTTTCTTTTAAGGCTTTTGCTGCTAGATCAAGGGCCATGTCCCAGCTAACACGCACAAATTCCTCTTTGCCACGAAGCTCGCTCTTTGCTGCACCTTTTGCCTTTAGGTAGCTCTTTCTTACGTATGGATAGAGCACGCGGCTTTCGTTTTGGATGAGGTCTGGCAAGCTGTTGTTCATGGTATTTGGAAATTTATCGCCCTCAAATGGATCAACAGAGACGATTTGGTTTGAGTTGGTATTTGCCCAAAATAGCCCAAATCTATTTGCGCCAAAGGTTTTGTTTTGGTCAAAAATGGTCTTGCTCACGCCCTCTATCTTGTTTGCCTGCGCTGCTGTGGCAGCAAGTGCAGAAAATTTTATAAAATCTCGTCTTTTCATATTTTCTCCCTTATGAAAATTTATTTTACTTTTTTGGCATTGTGTTGTAGGTATTTAAGCACTAAATTTAGATCAGTTTCATCTAGTGCGACAAATTTAGCATCGACCATGCCAGATAAATTTGCTGGCCACTGAGCGGCTGTGAAGCTGTTTGGTTCATGCAGCCTGTGACATGCCGAGCAGGTCTCTTCGTAAATTTTCTTTGCCTTTGCGTAAAGCTCTTTTTTGTTGCCACCAAGCGCGTCATTTGGCACTTCATAAAGCCCATCAACTTGGTACCAAACCTCGCCGTAGTCATCTTCAAGATCTTTTACTTTTTTGAAATTTGTCTCGCTCTCGTCATCAAAAGCTACAAAAACTTCAGGATCTTCTACGCTTCTTTGAAGCTGAGCCAAGTAGTTTGCCGACACGACACCACTAACCTTGATCTTGCTCGTTTTATCGCCTTTTTCGACGACTTCAACTGGCGTTAAAACCTCGATCTTACCGATCATCTTGCCATCAAGTGTTATGTTCGCATCTTTTGCGATCACATCAGCACCAAAGGCAAGACTACATGCTAGCACTGGGGCTAAAAATAGCATTTTCATTTGACAATCCTTAAAAAAAGAAATTAAATGAATTTTATAACCAGCACGCTTAAAATTATATTGCTATATTTAGAGAAAAGTGAGTATTTTAGGGGATTTGAAAGGGATAAAGTAAATTTAAAGTTATAAAAATAGGGCGATTGCTCGCCCAAATTTACTTTAAGGATTATTTCTTCATCTGGATAGCAGTTTGTATCATCTCATCACTTGTAGTGATGCTTTTTGCACTCGCTTCGTAGGCCTTTTGCGTGACGATAACTTCGCTTAGTGCTTGACCAAGATCGACGTTACTCATCTCAAGCTTGTTTGCTAAAATTTGCGCCCCATAGACAGTCTCGCCAGCTTTGTTTTTGTAAAAAAATGGCTCGCCAGAGTTGGCTGTGGCTTCATAGAGATTGTCGCCAACCTTTGCCACGCCTTGATCATTTATAAAGTGATAAAGCGCTACTTTTGCCACGGGGAATGCTCGAGTGTTGTCGAAATTTGCCATGATGTTGCCGCGGTCATCGACGCTATATTTTGAAAGTAGCCCCTCAGCGTAGCCATCTCTTTTTATGTTGAAGTCTTTTCTAGCGTTTGCTGAGCTTGTCATGCCGTTATAAACGTCCGCATCGCCGTCGCCTTCGAAGTTTAAATTTACGGCGCCAACGCTTGTTAGTGTATTTGCGACAAGCCTGCCACTGCCATTAAATGTAAGCGAGCCCATTGCTGTGTTTTGCACGGCTCCGCTAGCGTCAGTTATCGTTGCCACCGCGTCCCAGATAGTCTGGTCGCCAGCTTGAGGGATCTGCTTGGTTAAATTTATAGTGACCAAACTCTTTGTACCGTCTGCGTTATAGATATCAGAGGTTAGTTTCTCTTTGTTTGGCACTTCAACGAGCGAGGTGACTTCAGCATTTACCTCTAAATTTGCAAAATCCATAAATTTAAGGCTCTTGTCGTTTATCTGCCAAGTGCCGTCACTCTCAAGCGTGGTTGAAAACTCGCTAAATTTACCATCGCCATCTTTTACTTTTACGACCACGCTGTCGCCAGCTTTTGCGCCAAGTGATGTGGTGCTTAGCGGGATCTGTCCGTTTAGTGAGATCGTCTTGTTTGTATTATCAAGCGTGTAGGCGTATTGGCTAGCATCAAGCGCTGTCGTTTTTTTATCTGTTATACGGCTTGAGTTTAGGTTGCCTTTTAGGCTGATGTTTGTAGTAGCCTCAGCTGGCATAAATAAAAAATGAGGCAGTGTTATGCCCTTTTGTGAGCCAGGATCGCCCAGACTTAGCTCCTCTTGCGAGACCGTGTAAGCTTGTGGGGCGCTTGAGGTTTGACCATATTTTTTAAGAGCGGTTGCACTTGGCGTGGTCGGAGTGAAATTTGCAAGCGTGCCAAGGAGTAAATTTCCCCTAGTATCTACTAAATTTCCAGCCGCATCTATGTCAAAAGTGCCTGTTCTTGTATAGTAGTTTTTGCCTGTTTTATCGACAACGCCAAAGAAGCCATCTCCGCCTATGGCAAGGTCAAAGTTGTTATCAGTGTTTTGAAAGCTACCATTTGACATATCAAGCGCAGTCGTTTGCTTGGTAGCTCCAAGTCCCACTTGATCGCTAGTTGGGCCACTGCCAGCCGAGACTAGGTTTTGGTTGATCAAATTTTTAAACTCAGGGATTGAAGCTTTGAAACCGACATTGTTTATGTTTGAGATGTTGTTTGACCAAACATCCATGCCAAAGCTTTGCGTCTTTATGCCGCTAACCCCGTTGTAAAAACCTCTCATCATGGCTTTTAGCCCTCGTAATATTCAGATACTTTATCCATTGAAACGTATTCGCCAGCTACCTTCATCATAGCCTTGCCATCTACAAATTTCACCGCCTCGACTGGGTAGTTGCCTACTTGTGTTTTATACTCTTTGCCATCTTTGCCAGTATAAGTCGCTGAAATGGTGTATGAGCCATTTGGCACTTGGTTGCCAGACGCGTCTTTGCCGTCCCAAGCTAGGTTATGAACGCCTGCATTTGTCTCATTTAGATCAGTTGTTCTTACGACTTGACCATTTGCATTTTTGACCTCGATTTTGCCATTTGCAAGGTCTGTCTTAAAGTAAAGCGCAAATTTTGCATCTTTTTTCTCATCTGTTAGTGTGACTGCATTTGAGCCAGTTGAAACCATCTTGCCAAGGGCTGAGATAGCGTAGGCATTTGCGTTTGATTTTAGCTGATTTACTAGCTCTTTCATCGCTTTGTTTGTATTTTCTTGCATCTCGACTGACGCTAGCTGGCTAGTTTGCGTTAGCATCTTTTCAGTATCCATAGGGCTTGTTGGGTCTTGGTGCTGAAGCTCTGTTAAAAGTAGCTTCATAAATGCATCTTTATCTAGCTGTCCATTTGGATTAGTTCCTGTGCTAGCTGCAGCGTCTTGTCTTGCTTTTGCCTTTTTCTCGGCATTTTTTTGTTGCGTTGTTTGTGTAGTTATATCTGAAACTGAAGCCATAATCTCTCCTAAATATATCTTGGTATTACTAGCTCAAGCAAGCTTTGTTCCGCTTGAGTGTTTTCGCTCTCGTCGCTTTGATTTGAGCTATATTTGTTCTTTGCTTGTTCTCTTTTTTCTTGTCTTTGGTTTTGATCTGAGAAATTCATTTCAAGCTCGGTAAATCCCATATTTACAAGGCTGTTTTTAAACTCAGCTTGGTTTTGTAAAAAGAGGTTCATCGTAGCTGTGGTCGAGCTAAAATTTACATGCAAGTTATTGCCGCGATTTACCATCGTGATCTCAACCTCGCCTAAATTTAGCGGATTAAGCGTGATGTTAAAGCGAGTGATCGGCGCTTTGTAGTTTTGCACCTGCTCTTTTAGCGTAGAAGAGAAGTTGCTAAGCGTCTCTTTTATCTCCGCCTTTGTTTGAAGCTGGTGTTTAGCGCTGTTTGCGATATCTTTTACCATTTGATTTAGCTCTGATTTATTGTCGCTGCTAAAGGTCTCCTCGCTTGGCTCAGCCTCGCTCATCTGCTCTCTTTCTGGAAAGAGTAGCGACTCAAGAGTTGGGGCTTTTTGCGCCTTTTGCTCGTGTAAATTTACCTTTACTTTTGGCTCTTTTGGCTGCTCATCTGGCTCAACGTCCACTATCTCATCATCAAGCTTTACTTCACTATCATCTAGCTTTTTAGGCTCTTCTTTGACTAAATTTTTAACTTCACCAGTTGGATTTGCCACAACCTCTTTTAGCAAAGTATCAAGCTTTACGACCTCTTTTGGCTCGTTTTTGATAATAGTTTGCTCGACCTCGTTTTTTAGCTCTTTTAGGTAAAAATGCTTGTCCTCGGTCTTTATCGGCGTGAAAAATTCCTGCTTGCCCAAATTTTTAAACATCTCGTTTAGTTTTGGCACATCTTCATTTGAAATTTCTATATTTTCAAGGCCAAGGTCAAATTTCTTAGCAAGGTCGATAAGATCGCTAACGCTTTTAACGTTGCTAAGCTCTTCGACATTTTGGGGCACACTTAAGAAATTTGCTATTTTGTCGCTGAAATTTGGAAATTTGCTTACTTTTTCATTGCCATTTAGAATTTCTAAAACTTGCAAAAGCTGCATGAAATTTGCATTTTCATAGAGCTCATTTTTTGTATCTTCGTCCAAATTTTCTTCAAGTGCGGCTGAAATTTTTGCCACGCTTTCGTTTTGCGCCTTTTCTATCGTCTCTTTTTGGATATCAACAGTTTTTACTATCTCTTTGACATCCTTTTCGGTGATCTTTTGACCGCTATTTGCCTTGCTCGCAGCCGCATCCAAAACCATCGACAAAAACTCGCCGTTGTTTTGAGACTTCTTCGCAGCCGCAGGCTTTTTAGTAGCCGCAGGAGCTAGCAAATCTACGTTGTTTTTCGCTGTGTAAGCTTGCATTTAATCCCTTTAAATTTAAAAACTTAACGCTTACATGCAAAATCTATTCCAAAAATTAATTTCTTGATATCAGCTTAAAATTTATAAAAATTTGGATATAATCTGCCCCTATTTTAAAACTGATAAAGCGAAAAATATCAAACTAATAAACGGAGAAACATTTGGAAAAGATACGAAATATAGCCGTTATCGCGCACGTCGACCACGGTAAGACAACAATGGTTGATGAGCTTTTGAAGCAGTCAGGAACATTTAACGAGCATCAAAACCTTGGCGAGCGTGTAATGGATAGCAACGACATCGAAAGAGAGCGTGGCATCACGATCCTTTCTAAAAACACCGCCATTCGCTACAAAGATACAAAGATCAACATCATCGACACCCCAGGCCACGCCGACTTTGGTGGCGAGGTAGAGCGTGTTCTTAAGATGGTTGATGGCGTTTTACTACTTGTCGATGCGCAAGAAGGCGTTATGCCACAAACTAAATTTGTCGTCAAAAAGGCGCTCTCACTTGGACTTCGCCCAATCGTCGTCGTAAATAAGATAGATAAGCCTGCAGGCGATCCAGACCGCGTTATAAATGAAATTTTTGACCTTTTTGTCGCACTTGACGCAAATGATGAACAGCTAGAATTTCCAGTCGTTTATGCAGCTGCTAAAAATGGCTACGCAAAGCTAAAACTAAGCGACGAAAACAAAGATATGCAGCCACTTTTCGAGACTATCCTAGCTCACGTACCAGCTCCAAGCGGTAGTGACGAGAACCCACTTCAGCTTCAAGTTTTCACGCTTGATTATGACAACTACGTCGGCAAGATCGGCATCGCGAGGATTTTTAACGGCAAGATAGCTAAAAACCAAAACGTCATGCTTGCAAAAGCTGATGGCACGAAGACAACTGGTAGAATTTCAAAGCTCATCGGCTTTATGGGACTTGACAGGATCGATATAAACGAGGCTGGCACTGGTGACATCGTAGCGATCGCTGGCTTTGACGCACTTGACGTTGGCGATAGCGTCGTTGATCCAAATAACCCACATCCGCTTGATCCGCTCCATATCGAAGAGCCAACACTTAGTGTTGTATTTTCTGTAAATGACGGCCCACTTGCAGGCACTGAGGGCAAACACGTCACATCAAACAAGATCGATGAGCGCCTTGCAAATGAGATGAAGACAAATATCGCGATGAAGTATGAAAACATCGGCGAGGGCAAATTTAAAGTAAGCGGCCGTGGCGAGCTTCAGATCACCATTTTGGCTGAAAATATGCGCCGCGAGGGCTATGAGTTTTTACTTGGCAGACCTGAGGTCATAGTAAAAGAGATAAACGGCGTAAAATGCGAGCCATACGAGCTTTTAGTGATCGATGCGCCTGATGATACGACAGGCACAGTCATCGAAAAACTAGGCAAAAGAAAAGCCGAAATGGTCTCTATGAATCCAACAGGCGACGGCCAAACAAGGATCGAATTTGAGATACCAGCGCGCGGACTTATCGGCTTTAGAAGCCAGTTCTTGACTGATACAAAAGGCGAGGGCGTTATGAACCACAGCTTTTTGGAGTTTAGACCACTTAGCGGCACCGTCGAGCACAGAACAAACGGCGCTTTAGTTTCGATGGAAAACGGCGTAACGCTTGCTTATTCGCTATTTAACTTGCAAGATCGTGGCGTGCTATTTCTTGATCCGCAAGCAAAAGTCTATGTGGGCATGATCATCGGCGAGCACAGCCGTCCAAACGACCTTGATGTAAATCCTATCAAAGGCAAAAACCTAACAAACGTGCGTGCAAGTGGCAGTGACGATGCGATCAAACTTGTGCCACCTAGAAAGCTAAGCCTTGAGCGTGCGCTAGAGTGGATAGAAGATGACGAGCTAGTCGAGGTTACACCTATAAATATCCGCGTTCGCAAGCGCTATCTAGACCCAACAGAGCGCAAAAGAAAAGCAAAACTATAATCAAAATTTGCTAGCAAAATCCCTTTGGTGCCAGCCAAAGGGGCTAGCAAGTGAAATAAAATCCAAAAATCAAATTTAATAATCTAGCAAAAAAATTGCTTTGTAAATTTATCTGCTCGTGCCAAATGGTGCTGGCTAAATTTAGTAAAATTTGGGTTTTTGGGTGATGTAAATTTATAAAGGCTACTTTTTGTTTTTTTGTTCTGGCGCTTCAAATTTGTAAATTTATTCTTGAGAAGCAATTTTATATGATCTGATGCCGTCACGAGAAATTTATAGAGTAGTTTGTGTTTTACAAAGACTATTTTTGCCCGTGAAAACGCAATTAGCTGCGGTAATTGAATTTGCTTTTTTGAATTTGCAAAAGGATTAAATTTAGGTTTTGAGAGCTGTTCAATTTGCTTATTTGACTATCTTTGTATCCAAATTTTGATAGTGGCTAAAATTTTTAAATTTGTGGTTTGAGTGATTTTGCTTGTGCGATTGTAGTGGTGTTGCCTTTGTTCGCACAAATGAGCTAAATTTAATGAAATTTAGTACTTTCTTGCTCTAAATTTGTAAATTTATGCGAGTTGGCAGAGCATGAATGACTTAAATTCGGTCTTAGTGGACGATTTTAGATGTTGGCACAAATTTATATCAGCCAGTGCTTGGCTGAGAAATTAAATTTCAAAAAATGGGCTGGTTGATGTTTATAGCAAGTGAAGGGCTAAATTTAGTTTGGATATTTGTAAATTTATCTAAATTAGTAGATTAAATTTAGACCTTGTCTAAAAAACTAGCTTTTAAAATCGCTCTTGCAAGCTGTGAAATTTAGCAAATTTTTATCACTTTAAGCTACAAGAAAACAGCCTAAATTTATAAAAGTGCAGGGCGCAAATTTAACTAACGGATCTTTTTTAGTTTTGACTTTGAAATTTTATAAATTTTTGATGGCGTATCTTCAAAAAATCGTTCATCAACAACTTCATCAGCCACGCCTCTAGCCCAAGCTTCATCAAATTTCATACCATTTTTGTTTGCACTACTTGAGTAAAGCCAGTCAAATTTGCTTAAGAATTTCTCATGTTTGCACTCTTTTACGACCCTGATCGCCTTTAAATTTGGATATAAAAATGTCGTCTTTCTTGAGCGGCGGATGAAATTTTTATACTTTTTTGGCGCTCTAGCAAGCTCACTTAAAACGCTAAATTTAGCCGTCGTGATAAGGCAAGGTTTGCCTTCACTTCGCATTTTGGCGTGGTTTATCTCCTTGTAGTCCTTGCTTAAAAAGCCAGCCGTTGTGTCAGTTTGCGCTAGGTATATCATCTCTCTTCTTTGAAAGTAAAAATATGCATGATATGATGAGAGCAAAGCCTAAAAAGTCCCAAAAGACGAACTTCGTCCCAAGCCAAAAGTAGCCAAAAAATGCGGCACTTAGTGGCTCTATGCAGGCTATCATGCTGGCCTTTGAGGCGCCTATGAGCTTAACTCCAGTCATATAAAAGCTAAATGCAAATATCGTGCCAAGCGTGATGACGGCGAGAAATGCCAGCCATTGCGCCGTGCCACTAAGCCCTGCAAACTCCCACACTCTCATATAAAGGCAAAGCACCACGCCACCTATCACCATGCCCCAGCCAAGCGTGAGCGTGACTGAGTATTTGGCATTTAGCCTTGCGGGAGCTAGGTTATAAACGCAGACGCAAACAGCACTTATCAAGCACCAAAATAGCGCTTCTGGCGAGATAACAAGGGCTGAAATTTGCGCATGAGTTGCCAAGAAAAATACACCAAGCATCGCACAAAATAGAGCCAAAATTTCAAGCGGCCTTGGCGCTCGCTTCTCTTTTAGGCAGATGATGGCTAAGATGAGAACCGGAGCGGTGTATTGAATGACGGTTGCAACTGCGGCGTTTGAGAGCTCGGTCGAGTAAAAGTAGGCATACTGCGTCATCATTAGCCCAAGCAGAGCGTATATAAAAAGCTCAGCCATCAGTTTTACGTCAGTAACTGGCGCAAAAACGGCTTTTGGAGCCTTAAAAGCGTAGTAGAGCACGATAAAAGCTCCAGCTAACAAGAGCCTATAAGGCACTAAAAAATCAGCGCTTATGCCTTGCGAGAAGAGATACTGCCCGCAAACTCCGCTAAATCCCCAAAGAACGCCACCAACTAGCGTAAGAAGCACTCCTAGTTGATGGCTAGACATTAAATTTATCTATCTTTATGTAGCTGGGCGTCTTTGCCGTAGTGAGGCGAATAAGGCCCATAAAGTATGCAGTCGCGGCAGTTTCTAGAAAAGAGGTAGGCATCAGCTCTTACTGCTAGGTCGTATGATCTATCTGAGATGGTGTTTGCCACCTGTGTGATGACAGCTGAGACTAGCATGCCAAGCAGGCTGTTTTGGCCGCCGCCACTATCCTCTGCGGCTTCTGCCTCGCCCTGCCAGAGCGTCGCGCCACTTTTTATATCGACTAGCTTTGCTTCAAGCACTACCTTTGTCGAGCTTGAGACCACGACGTAGCTCGTGCCATAGTCTTTTATGTTTATGTAAAGCACGCTATCGGCATGGAAAATTTTATCAAGCTTATTTAGTGGCACGGCTGCGATCTCGCTTGGCTCGGTTATGCCATTTTGCTTAAATGTATCATTTACAAGAGCCACTGGAAATACATAGTATCCAGCCTCGCTAAGTGGGGCTACTGAGTTAGCCAAAACCGCTGCCGAGCCGCTTACTTCGGTGCTATCGTTTGTTGGCATGAGTACTAGGATGGAGCGTGGCTTTTTTTGCAAAAAGGCTGAGTAGTCGTATGGCTCAGGCTCTTTGAAAGAACAACCCGCAAAAAATATCGCAAGAAGCGTTACAGCTATAAATTTCAGGCTATTTTTCATCTTTCGCTCCCTCTTTTTTGCTCTGCTTTTTTGGGGTTAAATTTTTAGAGCCTTTGATGAAATTTATAAATTCTCTTGACTCTGGGAAATTTTGCACCTCTTTGTCAAAATTTGCATTTGCAGCGCCTAAATTTCCATTATTTAGGTATAAAAGTCCAAGGTGAGCATAAAGTCCTGGCGCAACTTTGTAGCCCCTTTGAGTTGAGTTTTGCACTAAATTTTCTAAGCGTGAAATTTGCTCAGTTGCGTCGCCATCTTCGTTTAGATAGCTATATAGCGAGCTGCTATATGTGCCGTCCCAGTAGTAAAGCGACCTTGGGCCACTTGCGTTGCTGCACCCTGCAACTAAGAGTGCAAGAGCGCCAAGGCAGGCAAGCTTTATTTTACTTGCCATGCTCCGCTCTCTATGCCGTTTACTAGGTTATTTACCGCTTCAACTATCGCTAGGCTTAGCACCTTGCCATTTAGCGTAGAGTCGTATCCTGCGGTGCCGCCAAAGCCGATGATCTCTCTGTTTGAAAGGGTGTATTCGCCAGCGCCGCTAACAGAATATACAACCTCAGCCGTTTTGGTATCGACAACGTTTAAATTTACCTTTGAGTAGGCGGTTTGTTGCTTACCTTTGCCAAGTATGCCAAATAGCTGGTGATCGCCTGTCGTCTTGCGTCCAAATTCGGTCACATCGCCAGTTATCACATATCTTGAGCCTTTTAAATTTTGAGCCTCTTTGCTTAGCTCGCTCTCTTGTTTGAGGACTGACATATTTGATCTTTCAAGTACCGAAAATCTACCGCTTTGCTGTAAATTTGTGATCAAGATACTTTGAGCTTGGTTGCCAAGTCTGTCCTCACCGTCGCTAAATGCGCCATTTTGATAGGCTGATTGGTTATTAAAGCGGCCAATAGAAACTGAGACCTTTTTGCCGTTATAAACTGAGCCGTAGCTTGCTACTTTTGGAGTTTCGACCACTCTTGAGCTCTCACTTGCACACCCTGCAAAAAGTGCTGCGATCACTAGAGCTGCACTAAATTTTAAAACATTTTTCATCTTTATCCTTTGTGACAAAATCGTGTGTATATTACTACTTTTTTTTAAATGGCTCGAAATTTCATCCACGTGCCATTTGCGTATCTGCGCACAAAGAGCACCGCCTTTACCGCCCAGTCGGCAAACATCGCAAACCAAGTGCCTATCATGCCAAGATCAAAGGTGAGTGCAAAGATATAAGCTAGCACGATCCTGCAGGCAAACATGCAGGCTAAATTTACTATCATCGGATATTTTGCGTCCCCAGCAGCTCGAAAAACGGTCGGATAGGTGTAGGCAAGCGGCCAGATAAGGCACATCGCGATGCCGTGATACCAGACGATCTGCCTTGTTAAATTTATGGCCTCGTTTGAGAGATTATAAACGCGAAGTAGCGGCTCAAGAAGTAGTAACACGGCAACCGTGCTAAAAAGCTGCACGATGTAGATGCTTAGCATTGATTTTCTTACATAAAATTTAGCCTGATTAAAGTCATTTGCGCCGATACATCTAGCCACGACGACGCTTAGGCCCGTGCCTATCGCCATGCCAGGGAGCACCTGAAACATCACGATCGTCCCGCCCACGGCATTTGCAGCGATACTTGCCGTACCAAAGAGTGAAACAAGGCTCAAAACGATGATGCGACCCACGTAAAACATCGAATTTTCAAAGCCATAAGGCACGCCGATATTTAAAATTTTCTTGATGATCTCGTAGTCAAATTTATAGATAAGGCTCTTTCTTATGTGAAGTTTTAGCTTTATATCAAGTAGCAGATAGACTATGACAAAGCAGGCGATCGCTCTTGCTATGAGCGTGCTAATGGCGATGCCAAGCACCCCTGTGTGAAATGTGTAGATGCTAATGGCGGTAAGCAATACATTTAGTAAATTTGCAGCCGCCATGATATACATAGGTAGCTTTGCGTTTGACATCGTGCGAAAGATCGCTGCAGCTGCTGCATAGACTGCCAGAAATGGCGCTGAAATGGCTGAGAAAACGAGGTAGTGGCTAGCATCGCGTCTCACTTGTTCGCCGATATCTCCAAAGACTTTGTCTAAGATGAGATCTTTTAAAATGATGATGGCAAGGGCTATAAAGATGGCAAAAATTAGGCTAAACCAAACTAGCTGATCGGCGGTATTTCTGGCGTTGCCACTTTGTTTGCCACCTAGATACTGGCTAGCGACCACTGAGCCACCAGTGGCTATGGCGGTAAATATACTTATAAATAGCGCCATGACAAACTCTACAAGGCTTACCGCACTCACCGCACTTTCGCTAACGCTTGCTGCCATTAGCGAGTTTGCAAGGCCTAGGCTATACTCTAAAAACTGCTCTACAGCGATAGGGAAAAAGAGCCTTGCAAGGTCGGCATTTGAGAAAAATCTCTGCTCGTTTGTCAAATTTTTCAAATTTCATCCCCTTTGTAAAGTGTGGGTAAATTATAAATTTTAAAAGGTGAAAAGGCTATAAATTTTGGGTCTTATTTATTGACAAATTTGTCTTAAAGTGAGTAAAATCACGCCAGTTCTAAGTTTTAGAAAGACCTTTTTTGGATACAAAATGCACTCAATCGGTATTGATATAGGCTCAACTTCTGCAAAGGTTGCCGTCATAGAGGCAAGTAGCGGCGAGATAAAGGAGCTCTTTTTACTCCCAACTGGCTGGAGCAGCGCAGATACAGCTATGCTTATAAAAGAGCGAGTTTTAGGCTTAAACCTTGGCGAGCTTTATTTTACTGCGACAGGCTATGGCAGAGTTTCGGTGCCATACGCTGATAAAACCCTTACAGAGATCACCTGTCACGCGCTTGGGGTGCACTACTTTTGCAAAAGTGACTGCACAGTTATAGACGTGGGCGGACAAGATACGAAGGCCATCAAGCTTGAAAATGGCTCGGTGACGGACTTTACGATGAATGATAAATGTTCAGCCGGCACTGGTAAATTTTTAGAAGTGATGTCAAACCGCCTTGGAGTTAGGTTTGATGAGCTGACAAGCCTTGCTAAAAATAGCGACAAAGATATATCCATAAGCTCGATGTGCACGGTCTTTGCGGAGTCTGAGATCATAAGTCTCATTGCTCAAAACGTCTCACGAGAAAATATCGCAAAAGCGGTGATCGTCTCAGCTATAAATAAAATTTCAAATTTGGTCAAAAAGCAGGCAAATACGAGCTATTTCTTAAGCGGTGGCTTTAGTAAGAGCGAGTATGTGAGAGAAAATTTAGAAGTGTGCTTGCAAGCTAAAGTCAGCACGCACAAAGATGCGATCTACTGCGGTGCGATAGGCGCTAGCCTTGCAGGGATAAGAAATTTAAGGAGAGAAAATGGCGATAAATGAGAGTACGAGTTTGAGCGAAATTTTCGCTACCTATGATGGCGCTAAGAAAAATTTAGCCCAAAATGTCGAAGCAGTCAAAAATAGCGGCCAAAAGATCGCGGCTATCTTTTGCACCTACACGCCAAGGGAGGTCATCCACGCGGCAAACGCTTATAGCGTGAGCGTCTGCGCAACTGGCGATAATGCCGTGATCGAGGGCGAAAAGTACCTACCTAAAAACCTCTGTCCGCTCATAAAAGCAAGCTATGGCTTTGCAAAAGCGAACAAGTGCCCATTTGTGCGAAATTCTGATATCGTCATCGGCGAGACGACGTGCGACGGCAAGAAGAAGATGTATGAGCTAATGGGCGAATTTAAAGATGTGCATGTCATGCATTTGCCACATTTCAAGAGTCAAAAGAGCTTGGAGATTTGGCAAGATGAGGTCAGGGAGCTAAAGGAGCGTCTAGAGGCTAAATTTGGCGTGAGCGTGAGCGATGAGGAGCTTAGAAACTCTATCAGGCTATTTAATAAAGAGCGTGAGCTAATGGGAGAAATTCAAAATTTCATGAAACTAACGCCGCCACCCATGAACGGCAAAGAGTTGTACGCACTGCTATATGGAAACGGCTTTATCTTTGATAAAGAGGAGCAGATAAGCGACCTTGAGATCATCGTTGAGAAGCTAAAAGAGTGCGTGAGAGATAAAATTTCACCCGTGCATAAGGACGCCAAACGCATCATCATCACAGGCTGTCCAAGCGGCGGGGTCTATGATAAGATCGTGCCAGCCATAGAAGAGGCAGGCGGCGTCGTGGTAGCTTACGAAAACTGCACTGGAACTAAAAATTTTAGCAACCTAATCGATGAAAATGACGATCCAATTAGCGCCATAGCAAAGCGCTACATGGCGATACCTTGCTCGATCATGTCACCAAACAAAGAGAGAGAAAATGTGCTACAAGAGATGATAAAAGAGTATAAGGCGGACGGCGTGATCGACGTTGTGCTGCAAGCCTGTCACACCTACAACGTAGAAACTGCCAATATAAAAAGGGCGTGCAACGACGTAGATACGCCTTATATGGCGCTTGAGACGGACTTTTCTACAAGCGATGCTGGACAGATCAAGACAAGGCTCGAGGCATTTATAGAGATGCTTTAGGATAAATTTAAAAGAGCAGGGGGGCTAAATTTAGCTTTAAATTTAAAGTGGCTGACTTGAAAATGGAGAAAATTACAAAATTTACAAGTCAGCTAAAGTGAATGAAATTTATTATTTGGCTTGCTTAATAGAGCAAAAGCCACCATACAGAAGCATTTTTATAAATATATCTCATGTGTTGATAGTCATAAAGAACCGAATTCCACTTTTCATCACCATTTTTCATCTTATCATTATACTCTTTAGTCTTTTCTCTATCGCCGTCAAACAAACTCCATGCAGGCACTACTTATTGCAAATGTGCCAACTAGAATAGAAGCTAAAATTTGCTTTTTTATCTTGATGAAAAAGTATAAATTTAGCGTATAAGTGCCTGCTAAAAAGTGCAGAGTATGTCAAGCAGTCTGCCAAGCTTTTGCATGTCGTTTAAGAAAAGCTGGTTTGATTTTTGTGTAAATTCTTTAGCTTCTTCTAGGATTTTAGACTCAGCAATGCTATAAGCAAACTTCTTTTTTAGTATCTTTGCACCCTTTTTATAGACAAATTTTGCATCAATTAAACTTGCAAAAAAGCTATCATCTCTTAAGTAGTAGTTTGTGGCCGCATTTACAAATACTGGCTTTTGAGCTAAAAACTCAGCGCAAACGCCGTTTGGTGATCTAAATTTAACACTCTCAACCACTTCAGGTCTTATCTCATAAAACCTTATCTCGCTAGATTTTTTAAGAGCCAAAACGTCACTAGCTTTGTTTAAATTTATAGAGGCACTATCTGTTTCAACAACGTTTATAACGCCTTTTACAAGAGAGTAGGCACTTGTCGTTTTGTTTTGATCAAGAAAATTTACCATGCCAAAAAATGGCACGCTAGCATTTTTATCAGCCAAATTTGGCATACTTTTTATTAGTAGCTGCTGCTTTTTGCTATTTAGCTCAAAGTAGCTCACCATGATAGAAATTTCATCCTTTTTGCTAGGCGCCTTTTGTGAGCAGCCCGCAAAAAAGAGTATTGCTAGCAGCAAAACTACTAAATTTCTCATTTTATGAAGTAATCACCATCAAAGCTAACAAGCGAGTATTTTCGCTCGTTGCCGATACTCTCTTTAAGCTCATCGATACTCAAAAACTCTAGGCTATCGGCTCCGATGTACTCTCTAACCTCTTCGACGCTTTTTTTGGCGCTTATTAGCTCCTCAAAGCTTGGAGTGTCGATGCCGTATCGCTCAGGATACTTGAGCTCAGGGCACGCAACTCTGAAGTGAATTTCTTTCGCCCCTGCGTGTCTTAAGAGATCTACCACCTTTTTAGAAGTGGTGCCACGAACGATGCTATCATCGATCACGACGATGCTTTTACCAGCTAGTACGCTTGACATTGGATTAAGTTTTAGTTTGACCTTTAAATTTCTCATCTCTTGGCTTGGCTCGATAAAGGTTCTGCCCACATAGTGATTTCTGGTGATGGCTAGCTCAAATGGAATTTTGCTCTCATTTGCATATCCAAGCGCTGCTGGCACGCCGCTATCTGGCACTGGCACTACAAAGTCAGCCTTTATCTTGCTCTTTCTAGCTAGCACTTCGCCCATCTTTTTTCTCACTTCATAGACGCTTTTGCCCTCTATGACGCTATCTGGGCGCGCAAAGTAGATGTACTCAAAGGCGCAAATTCTAGGCTCTGGCTCGAAGATTTGCAAGCTTTGAAACTCGCTCTTGCCATGTTCAAAAACTATCATCTCGCCAGGTCTAACATCTCTCATAAATGTCGCTCCCACAAGGTCAAATGCACAAGTCTCGCTAGCTACGATATATCCGCCATCTTTTAGCCTACCAAGGCTTAGTGGCCTAACACCCCAGCGGTCTCTTATGGCAAAGGTCTTGTGGCGTGACTGCACGAGCAAGCAGTAAGCGCCTTTTATCTTATCAAGTGCTGCGATGATGCGATCTTGTAGGTGTTCGTCGTGGTTTCTTGCGATGAGGTGGATGATGTTTTCGGTGTCCATATTTGTCTGAAATATCGCGCCATCTTTGATAAGCTCATCTCTAACCTCGTCTTTATTGACCAAATTTCCGTTGTGAACGATTGAGATTTGACCTAGGGCATAGTTGGCGGCTATTGGCTGGGCGTCACGGCCTGAGTTTTTGCCAGCTGTTGCGTAGCGGTTGTGACCGATCGCCATGTCGCCTTTTAGTGAGCTTAAGATCTCTTCGTTAAAGACCTCGGTGACTAGACCGTTGCCCTTGTGAGTGGAGATCTCGCCGTCGTTACAGACGCTGATACCACTTGCCTCTTGACCGCGGTGCTGCATAGAAAATAGCGCATAATACGCTGTTTTCGCCGCATCTTTAGAATTTATGATACCTACTATCGCACACATCTTTTATCCTCTTTTCATCTTTTTAAATTTCATCTTTGCAGTTAAATTTCATAGCCAACGCTAAGCACTATTTTAAAAGTGGCTTGTTGTCTAAATGCCGATACTTTTGCCGTTATTTGCACCATTTATAACAATCCACATGCACTAAAACTAAATTTCATCATCTCAAATCAACTCATTAGCTCTTAAATTTTGACGCTTTTTGCGCTCTGACAGGTAGAATTTATCGCCAAATTCTAACTCGTATCTCTTTATATCATCAAGCTTAAATTTAATCATCAAGCCCCAAACTATCGTCTATCGAGTATAGACCGCTGCTCTGATCTTTTAGCCAGATAGCAGCCTTAATGGCACCTTTTGAAAAGGTCGCTCTGCTAGTTGCCGTGTGGTTTAGCTCGATAAATTCGCCGTCATTGTAAAAGCCAACCGTGTGACGACCGACCACGTCGCCTCCACGAAGTGCCATAACCGCGATCTCATCTTTGCTTCTTGCGCCCACCATGCCAGCTCTGCCAGTCACTAAAACATCTTTTAAATTTAGATCCCTAGCCTCTGCCACACAGCCTGCTAAAGTCATCGCAGTGCCGCTTGGAGCGTCCTTTTTGTGTCTGTGGTGCTGCTCGACGATCTCTATGTCAAATTCTCTTAAAACTTTCGAAGCTATCCTTGCAATTTTATTTAATACTGCTACGCCTAGACTCATGTTTGTTGCGTAGAGTATTGGCATAGTGCCTGATGCTAGGTGAAGCAAGTTTTTCTCGTCGTCATTTAGTCCAGTTGTGCCAATGACTAGTGGTTTTGGGTTGGTTCTAGCGTAGTTTAGCAGTGCTACAGTCGCCTCTTTTTGGCTAAAGTCGATGATAACGTCGCACGCTTCAAAAAATTTAGCAAAGTCGTTTGTCAAAAGCTCGCTACTTAAATTTTCGACCTCATTTTTTTGGCTAAAAGCGACGCTTAAAGTGGCGTCTTTTTCATCTTTTAAACAAGAGATGATGCTTTGAGCCATCTTGCCGCTAGCGCCGTATAGTCCTATTTTTACCAAAATTTATCCTTTGAATTTTGGTTGAAATTTAACATAAAATTTATTATAGAGAGATTACGAAACGGGTTTTAAAAATAGCTATTTGAGGCTGGAATTTAATTAAGAAATTAACATTATGGCAATTGCTATAATTAAAAAAATTGCTATTAATAGTATAGGAGCGCACCCTTTTGCCATGTCTTTATCATTTTGTGTTGAAAAAGGCGACTGCTGCATATTTTTAGCACTATTATATAATCCCCAAAGCCATGAAATTAGAAAAAAAGTAAGCAATAAAATAAATAATATAAATAAAAAATGTCCCATTATTTTATTCTCACATTTAAACAAAAATGGCAATTAATATTGATACCACAATTGCAATTAATATTAATGTCGCACAACCAATTTCTCCGCTTGCTCTTTCAATGGCAGCTACTTGAATATTTATTGCCAGAAATCTAAGAATTAGAGGAAATATTAAAATACAAAAAACCACAAGAAAAAATGTTCCCATTTTTAACCTTCTTGAAAAATTAATGTATTCTACCCCCCCCCTCAATTATATTTCTCTTAACTATTCTTAAAAATATAAATTTTGCTAAAAATGATTTATTTTAAAAGAGAAATTTAGCCAAAAATTTGGCTAAATTTGAGTATTAATGCAAGCTTTCTATGTAGCTCATAGCGCTAAGTGCAGCCACTGCGCCATCACCTGCAGCTACGATGACTTGTTTTGGAGCGTCCTCTCTGATGTCGCCTGCTACAAAGAGCCCTTTTAGGCTAGTTTGCATCTTAAGGTTAGTCTTGACCTGTCCGCCATCAGCCATTTCGCAGATAAATTTGCCGTTTTCATCTTTTAAAATTTCGTTATTTACATTTAGTCCGACGAAGGTAAAAATGCCCGGCACATCAAGCACACGCTCGCCATTTTTGGTATCAAGCACGATCTTTGTTAGACCCATTTTATCGCCAAGCGCCTCTTTTACAGTCGCACTTGTTATAAACTCGATCTTCTCATTTTTTCTAGCTTTTTCAACGGTTGTTGGCGCTGCTCTAAACTCGTCACGTCTATGCACTAGATAAACTTTTGAGCAGATATTTGCTAGGTAAAGTGCCTCTTCAACAGCTGTGTCGCCACCGCCAAGTACGGCTACCTCTTTATTTTTGTAAAAGAAGCCATCGCATGTCGCGCATGTGCTAACGCCTTTGCCAAAGAACTCGTCCTCGCCTTTAAAGCCAGCACGTCTTGGGGTTGAGCCAGTCGCTACGATGACAGCCTTTGCCTGCTCGCTCTTGCCACCTTCAAGCAAAATTTCAAAGCTTCCATCGCTATTTTTTCTAACGCCAACGACATTTGCCCACTTGTGAACTAGTCCAAATGCACTGCACTGCTTCCACCAAGTGCTCATGAAGTCAAAGCCGCTCTCGCCAGGGGCTTTTTGACCTGGGTAGTTTTCTATCTCTGAGCTAGACGTGATCTGACCGCCAGGCTCGCCTTTTTCAAACATTACAACATTTTTTAGTCCGCCTCTAGTGGCGTAAAGTCCGGCGCTTAGTCCTGCTGGACCGCCTCCGATGATCGCTAAATCAAGCATAAATTTCCTTTATTCTAAAACATTTATGGACGAATTTTGTTTGTAAATTTCGCCCCTTTGATGAACTATCTCAACACTGCTAGGAAGCTTCGTGATGCTTAAATTTCGCATAAGCTCTAGGACTGTATTTATATCTGAGCTTATGTATTTTAGTGTTGAGTTTGACTCATATCTTTTTTGAAAGATATCGATTGCCACAACTGTTTCATTTTTGGTTGGTAAAATTTCGTCTATTTTTGATTGATTTGAACTGAAGATTAAAAGCGTGTATTTTGGCTCTTTTGGAGTGAAAATTTCGCTTTTTTCGTAAAAAACTAGCTTCGCAAAATCAACAAATTTATATTGTGAAAAACGATAGTTGCTATACGCAAATGCAGCCGCTATCATAGCTGCACCAAAAAATGAACCAAATATATAGGTAAGAGGAAGTAGACTTCCTCTTCTTTTTTCGCCCATTAAAGAAGCGAATTTAGTTTGTCAGTTAGGGCTTGTTTTGACTGCGCACCGACCATTTGCTCAACTAGCTCGCCATTTTTGAAAAATAGCAATGTTGGGATCGATCTGATGCCAAACTCAACCGCAAGATCTTGCACTTCATCAGTATTTACCTTGCAAATTTTCGCTTTGCCGTCGAAGTCTTCAGCAAGCTCTTCGATCACTGGAGCTAGCATACGGCAAGGTCCGCACCATGGAGCCCAGAAATCTACTAGAGCAATGCCTTCTTTTGTTACATCAAAATTTTCTTTTGTGAGTTCGATGTATTTTCCCATTTGTTCTCCTTATTTTCAAGATGTGGCAATTATACAAAATTAAATTTAAATTTTAGATAAATAATAAATTTTATTATAAACTAATATTTTCTATCAGCTCAAAATTTTCATTTTTAATAACCAGTAGATCAAGCTGAAAGTCTCTGTTTGGCTCATTTTTCATCATATAAAAATTTATCGTTTTTAAAATTTTCATATATTTCGCCTTGTTTAGCCTATACTCCGCTTCGTATCCTCCGCTGGTTGCTTTTACCTCTATAAAATGTAAAATTTTATCGCTACTTAGCGCGATGATGTCGATCTCGCCAAATTTAGAGTGAAAATTTCTCTCTAAAATGACAAAACCAAGCTTACGCAAAAACTCGCACGCCCTATCTTCTGAGCTCTTGCCAAAGAGATACTCTTTTAGCCCCAAACTACTCCTCGATCCTCATCATAAATGGCTCTTCTTTTATATACTCTTGCTCTTTTAGAAGCTCTATCGTTCGCTTCGCATTAGCCTCTAAGCTCGTGTGCGTCGTGAAAAATAGCACGGCATACTCGCTCTCATCTTTTGGCTTTTGTAGTAAGCTATCAATCGAGAGGTTGTTCTCACTCATCAAATTTGTTATCTTTGCTAGCACACCCATTTTGTCTTCGACTTTTAACCTAAAATAGTATTTTGTCTTTATCCTGTCGCGATCAAGCAGCTCTAAGGTGTTTAGCTCAAATGGCGCTTTGTATCCAAGCATAGGCGACTTGCTATCTCTTGCGATGTCGATAAGATCGCTAATTACTGCGCTTGCTGTTGCGTCGCCACCAGCTCCTGGGCCATAGTACATCGTCTCGCCAACGACTTCGCCAACGACGCTGATCGCATTTGTCACACCACTTGCCTTTGCTATCATTTTGTTTTGTGGCACAAGCGCTGGATGCACGCGTAGTTCGACCTTGCCCTCACTTTTTTTGGCGATAGCTAGAAGCTTGATCGAGTATTCAAAGTCTTTTGCGAAAAATATATCTTCTGGAGTGATGCCTTGTATCCCTTCGATCAAGATATCTTCTGGATCGCCGTGCACGCCGTATGCGATGCTTGCTAAGATGAGAAGCTTGTGAGCCGTATCAAAGCCACCCACGTCAAAAGTAGGATCAGCCTCAGCGTATCCTAGCTCTTGCGCCTTTTTAAGTGCGTCTTTGAAATTTGATCCTTCATTCATCATCGAGGTTAGGATGTAGTTGCTAGTGCCGTTTAGTATGCCATTTATGCTTAAGATATGGTTGGCACTAAGCCCCTCTCTTAAGGCTCTGATGATCGGTATGCCACCAGCCACGCTTGCTTCAAAGCCAAATGGCGTGTTTTTGGCTAAATTTTGCAAAGCATATCTGTGATAGGCAAGAAGCGCCTTGTTTGCAGTGACGACCGCTTTTTTGCGCTTTAAAATTTCGCTCACCACTCTAAAAGGCTCTTCAACGCCGCCCATAAGCTCGACAAAAACGTCGATATCATCGCGGTTTATGACGCTATTTATATCGTCAGTCAAAGGGATGCCAGCGTCTCTTTTTTTATTTAAATTTCTAACCACACCGATGACTGGCACTATCTCTTCGCCACATCTTGCTGCGATTAGCTTTTTGTTTTTTAGTAAAATTTTTGCAACCGACTCGCCAACGGTTCCAACGCCTAATATCGCTACATTCATTCAAATTCTTTCAAATATTTTTTTATATTTCTTGCTGCTTGTCTTATCCTGTTTTCGTTTTCGATAAGAGCTAAGCGCACGTAGTCGTTTCCGCCCTCGCCAAAACCAATACCTGGACTAACAGCAACTGAAGCCTTTGTAAGGAGCTGCTTTGAGAACTCAAGACTGCCTAAGTGGCTCACCTTTGGCGGAAGTTTCGCCCAGATAAACATGCTAGCATTTGGCTTTTTAAGCTCCCAACCAGCCTGAGCAAAGGCCTCTATCATCACATCTCTTCTTTTTTCATAAATTTGGCGTATCTCTTCAACACAGCTTTGATCGCCGTCAAGTGCGACCGTGGCTGAGACTTGTATCGGCGTAAACATGCCGTAATCAACCCATGATTTTATCTTTTTAAGAGCGGCGCAAAGTCTCTTGTTTCCGCACATGAAGCCAACTCTCCAGCCTGCCATGTTGTAGCTTTTTGAAAGAGTGTAGCACTCGACTGCGACATCTTTTGCGCCTTCTACTTCAAAGATGCTTGGCGTTTTGTAGCCATCAAAGGTAAGATCAGCGTAGGCGATATCTGAGATGACGTAAAATCTCTCTTGCTTTGCGATGCTTACAAGGCGCTCGTAAAAGCTCTTTTGCACGGTCACGGTCGTTGGATTGTGAGGGAAATTTACCACTACGTATTTTGGTTTTGGTGAGCTTGCATGTATCGTCTGGATCAAATTTTCAAAAAATTTATTCTCATCTAGCTCAAATTTATCGTTGTAGTGAAGTGGCATCTTTGCGACACTTCCGCCAGCAAATAAAAACGCCTGCGTGTGTATCGGATATGCAGGATCAGGCACGATAGCCACGTCGCCTGGGTTTATCACAGCTTGAGCAAGATGCACAAAGCCCTCTTTGCTACCCATTGTGGCTACTGCTTCAGTTTCTGGGTCTAAATTTACGCCGTATTTTCTCTTATACCAGTTGCAAATGGCAAGGCGGAGCTTATAAATTCCAGCACTGGCTGAGTAGCCGTGGGTCTTATCTTTTTGTGCACTTTCGCATAGTTTATCGACGATGTGCTGCGGCGTTCTGCCCTCTGGGTTGCCCATAGAAAAGTCGATGATGTCCTCGCCAGCTCTGCGTGCTGCCATTTTTATAGCATTTACTTCGGCAAAAACGTAGTTTGGCAAACGCTCAATTGTATTAAATCTTATCTCATCAAACACTGTTTGCTCCTATTTTATAAGCTTGATAATTATCTCGTTTTTAATGTTAGTTATGTCGTTGTTGTCGCTAATTAACGCATATTTTGCATCGTTAGCTAAATTTATGGTGTAGTTAGTTTTTATCTCGTTTTCTCTTTTTAGATCGATTTGGTTTAAATTTTTATCATAGATTCTAACAAGTGGCACCCATTTGTTTGGCTCGTTTGAGATGATATTTAGGCTACTTGCACCTGCCACGTCGACGATATAGACGCCACCGCTTTTTACAAGTGGGGTCTCTTCATTAAAATTTGCTTTTGACGCATCAAGGCTCATATTTTTAGCATCCAAATAAAGCGCTAAATTTCCATCAAGCCTATCAAATCCCATGATCTTAAAGCCACTTCTACTAAGCGTAAAATTTAGTAAATTTGGATCTATGCCACCACTTTTTAGGGCTAAAGTCCCATAAGAAATTTCATTGCCATTTTTTAGAGAATTTACTCTTGCCACGCTTATGTTTGCATCTTCAAGAGCTAAATTTATCGATTTTACAAATAGCGCCGAGGGGACTTTTTGCGTGCTTATAAATTTTAAATTTAAACTATTTGAGCTAAATGAGAGAGCATCGTAGTTTGAGCTTTGCTTTAGCCTTGAGACTAGCTCGCCGACATTTAGCGAGCCGTTAATGTCTAAATTTTCTAAAGAAATTTGCAGATCTTTTCCACTGCTTAGTGCATTTGCACTGCTATTTAGATCAAAAGCGTATGAAAAAATGCTAAAAAGAAGAAATATGGCTAGTTTTTTTACCAAGATTTGCCCTTATTCATCTCGACAAACTCGTCATAAGTTAAAAATTTCATATCGCCATTTTCTACTAAAAATCTAGCTGGACGGCTTGGGTTATACTTTGTCACTTTATCGCCGATCTTAAGCTCGATGTTGCCATTCCCGCAAACGACTAGCTGTCTTTGGTCTAAATTTATATTGACACTTTTGCTTGTATCGCTTGATGTTTTTTGACCATTTTCAAGGTTGATGATGCCTATCCAAACGCGTTGTTTTGGCGTGATGACTGCCTCATTTAGTGGCTTTGTCACGTTTTGCTCTACTTTTGGAGCTGGCTGGGCTGCCATGCTAGGTTTTACAGCATTTTGCTCTATACTAGCAGGACTTACAGTCACGTTTTGCTCAGCTGGAGCTGAAATTTTCACGCTTGAAGCGTTTGCATCAATCTTTGGAGTGTTTTGAGAGATCGTTACGTTTGTGTCGATTATATTTTTCTTCACTTCATTGACGATGCTTGATTGCGAGTAGCTCACGCTTGTGTTGTCTTCATTTAAGCTTGCGATGAAATTTTGGACGTATTTGTAAGCGTCAAAGTAGTAAGCGCCGCCAGCGATGATAGCTAAAATGATAATCCAGAAGAAAAATCCAGCCCCGCCACCGCTATTTTGCCTTTGGATAGAGACATCTTCAGGCGTGTAAGAAGAAATTTTTGGGCTGACTTTTGTTTTTTTGCTCTCATCAGGCATGTTTTCTTGCATGAAAGCGTCGTATTCAGCGAGAAGTTCGCTAAGATCGACACCATACTCACGCTGTAAAATTTTGGCGTAGCCTCTCATATTTAAGCGTGATAATTTTTCAAAATTTTTGTCAAAAATGTATTGTAAAAATGTGGGTTCAATGTGCGTTTTACGCGAAATTTCCTTTATGCCTATCTCTTTTAAATTTTCTAGTTCATTCATCTATCATCCTATCACAAATTATCGCAAAGGCTGCACTTACATTTAGGGAGTCCCAGCCGTCTTTTAGCTTGATACCGACGCACTCATCGCACTTTGCTAGAGCTTTTTGCGGTATGCCTTCGCCCTCTGAGCCCATCACCAAAGCCCTTTTGCCAGCAAATTTCATCTCTTTTATATTTTTGCCATTGCTTGCCGTCGCGTAGAGCCTAAAACCACACTGTTTTAGCTCATTTAGCAGGCTAAGTCCATCTTCAAAGATCGCTATTGGTATCTCGTAAGCAGCACCGCTACTTGACCTTAAAACACCTTGCATATTTACACTTTTTGTAACGATGACAAGTCCTTCGCAGCCTAGAGCATAGGCGCTTCTAGCGATGGCGCCGATATTTCCGACGTCACTTATGCCATAAAGCACGGCGATGAAATTTAGCTTTTTGAGCTCGCTAATGTCTGAAAACTCAAACTCGCTAACGTTTGCTAAAAAGCCTTGATGGTTGCCGCCATGCGCCATCGACTGAGCTTTTTGATTATCCACGCGGATGATCTTCTTGCCAGTGCCACAAATTTTAGAAAAGAGTTTTTTATCACACTCTTTTGAGAGATAGATCTCTTCTAGGATCTGCGGGCGCTTGTTCAAAATATGTAAAAATAGCTGTTTTCCGTATATTATCATGGTTGCTTATGGTAGCTAAAGTCAAGTAAAATTTAACTTATTTTGCTTCTAAATTTGAGTGAATTTTTGAAACTTTTTGGAGAAATTTGAGCTTTTAAATTTATGATTTTATAAGCTCGTCGTAGATCTTTTTGACCTCTTCGCCAGTTATTTTGCTAAGCAGTTTTGCCTTTGCTTTTGGGGCGATATCAAGCGAGATGATCTCATCTTTTGTGATGTTTTGAGTGGCTATGTTAGCACTTTTTGAGATGACTACCGCCCACTCGCCGTTTAAATTTGCCTTTTCTAAAATTTGGGCTAAATTTTTGGCTCTATCCTTAAATTTAGTCTCAAATTTTTTGGTGGCCTCTTTTATGGCAAAAATTTCTCTCTCTGGTTCTAAATTTGCAACGCTTTGCACTAAGCTTAATATGCGTTTTGGGCTTTCATAGATCACAGCTGGATAGGCTAAGCTTAGAGCATTTTGTATGGCTAAAACCCTATCTCTGCCAGTATTTGGTAAAAATCCTAAGAAAACAAACTCTTTATCGCAAAGTCCGCTGGCGACTACGCTTAAAAGTGCAGCGTTTGCTCCGCTTAAAATTTCATATTTGATATCATTTTTTTGAGCGTATCTTACTAGGCTAACGCCTGGATCGCTTATGCCTGGCATGCCAGCATCGCTCATATAAGCTATATTTTTGCTCCAAATTTCATCACTTAAATTTGCAAAAAATTCATCTTCGTTGTGGGTGTGAAGCGGGATAAAATTTGAGATATTTATATCTGCGTCAAAGCGTTCGTTTAGTAGATTTACAAGGCTTTTGCAAACTCTTGTATCTTCGCAGATAGCTATCTCGCATTCACGCAAAATTTTGATCGCACGAAGCGAGATATCTTCTAAATTTCCTATTGGAGTAGGAACAAAGTAGAGCAAGGCTTATTTTTGAGCGTATTTTTTCTTAAATTTCTCAACACGGCCAGCGCTATCAACTATCTTTTCGCTGCCTGTGAAAAATGGGTGGCACTTGTCGCAAATGTCAATTCTGATTTCGCTTTTGTTTGACTTTGTCTTAAAAGTGTTGCCACACGCGCAAGTTACGGTGCAATCTACATACTCTGGATGGATCTCTTTTTTCATCATCTTTCCTTTATTATTTTGGGCTATTTGTTACCTTAAAAGTTGCTGATTATATAAAAACTAATCTAAAAATCAAATAAATCAGGCAAGAAATTTTGCCGCCACTGATATGACTGCGGTCTGTGATCTTAAGATATTTTTTGTATTTAGGCCGTAGATATTTTTAAATTTAGCCGTCTCATCCTCGCTAAATCCGCCCTCTGGACCAATTATCAAAATTTCATCATCTCTTTTTTCATTTAAATTTTTGCCACCAAAATTTATGGCCGAGATATTTTTATAAATGTTCATTAGCTCGTCTAAATTTTTGTAAATTTCAAACTCCATTAGCGACGTTCTCCCGCACTGCTCGCATGAAAGTGCATTTATGTAGTTTAGTTTTTCAAGGTCAATCTTGAAATTTGCTTGAGAAAATTTAGTATAGACAAAGGCGATCTTGCCAACGCCAAGCTCATTTAAAAATGGCAGCGCCTTTTCGATCGTCTTTGGATCAACGACCGCCCAAGCGATGGTAAAGTCAAATTTATGCTCGCAGTTTAGGCTGGCAAAAACAAGGCTTAAATTTGCACTTCTGCGCTCTATCTCATCGATCTCGTAGATATACTCTTTATCGTCGCGTAAATTTCTAACACTTATGCGCTCACCTACTTCAACCCTTCTAGCTTTTAGGTGTAAAAATGCCTCATTTACTATTTTCAGGCGCTCTTCGCCAGCGTTTTTATCATATAAAAATTTCATCTAAATCCCTGCAATGATGATCAAAATAATGTCGCAAATGCCTTTAACAAGGGCAAATTTCTTAAATTTTTCTAGCTCGCCAGCAATGGCATATCTCTTTAGCCTTTTGTATCCAACGGCGCTAAGTGCGATTAAGGCTATCAAGATAAGAAGCATTTTTATGGCGTTAAATTTTGGTTCGTAACTATAATATGCCCACAAAATAAGCCCAGTTAGCACCAAAAAGCTAAGCAGCATATGATAAATAGGCAAGAAATACCTTATGCGAAGCACGTAGTTTTTACTCCTCACTCCAAACTGAGTAAGCGCTAGATAAAGCGCCGCTAAAGCAAGTAGCGCATAAAAAAATGTCACGTGAAATGGCAAAGTATAAGCATAAAGCGAGCTTAAGTGTTCGTTCATTTCTTCTCTTTAGGAGGCTCGTTTTCTTCGACGACTGGCTCAGGTGGCAGCTGCTCGTCGATAGTTACATTTGCATCAGGCTGAGCTATCGTAACATCACTGGGGACTGGCTCACTAACGTCACTTTTGGCCTCTTCTTTATCTCCACATCCCAAAAATACGCCAGCTATAAGCAAAAAAGAGGTTATAAATTTTTTCATTAAACGTCCTTTGGATTTTCTATTTTTATCTTATTTATCATCTTTTCAAGTAAATTTTTATCTTCCCACTCGTCTATAATCGCCTCTGAAAATTTGATATCGCTAAGCCTTATCTCTCCCATTTGTGGGTTTATCGCGTCCTCTTTGAAGCACTGCGCATAGCCAGTGTCGGTCTCGTGCACGATGACACTATGAAGCTTCACCTCGCGCTCGCCGTTGTTCATCACGCTAAGTTCAAGCAGCCTTTCGATCATTACAAAAAATATACGGCAAAACTGCTCTGCGCTGGGATTTAGCGGGATCTCGATCCACCTTGCAGAGTGCTTTTTAAGGTCGTTTTTGTATTCGTCGCTATCACCTGAATACATGGTCGTAGCGTGATCAAAGCTATCGATGACCGTCTTTATGTTCTGCTTCATCAGCCCAAAGTCATAGACCATGCCAGCGTTATCAAGAAAATTTGAGCTAAGTAAAATTTCTGCCACGTAGCTATGACCGTGGATACTCGTCCTGCAGCGCTTTGAGCTACAAAATCTCACAATATGCGCATTTTCAAATCTAAAAAGTTTTCTAATAATCATCAAACACCCTCTTTGTCGCCCCAAAGCCTGATGTGGATACGCTCTGAGTAGTTAAATCCATGCTTTATGGCAAACTGCGCTGTTTTTAGAGCATTTTTGCTTAGCTCGTCCTCATTTGCGCCCATCGCCATGCACCAAACTGGCAAATTTGCTCTATTTTTTATATATAAAATTTCCTCCAGCTCGCTTTTATCAAAGTGCGAGAGGACAAATTTTAAAAAGCTGCTTTTAGCGTTATCTTTGATAGCTAAGATGGCATCTAAATTTATGCGTTTTTGCTCGCTAACTCCGCTATTTGCTAGCTTGATGCCAAGTGCAAAATGGCAATTTTTATAAATTTCAAATTTATCAAAATCAACCAAGATCGTGCCATTTGTCTCAAAATGCACCTCGTAATTTATAAGCAAATTTCTTACCAAATTTATGAAATTTTCATTTTCGTGCCAGATGAGTGGCTCGCCGCCTGTTAAAACGATGATCGGCTTTTGCTCTAAGCCTTTACAAAGCCCATCAACTAGGCTTAAAATTTCATCTGCGCTATATGTTTTGTGGTGAAAATGCCCCTTAAAAACGGCTCTTATGCTATCACATCCCAAAAGCTCTTCGCCTGTTTTTAAAGACCTTGTCTTTACGCCAAAGCCAGAGCAGTTTAGGTTGCAGCCCAAAAAGCGTAAAAAGACAGCGAGCCTGCCCTGATAAGCGCCCTCGCCTTGGATGCTTAAAAATGCTTCAACTAATTCTAGCTCTTTGCTCATCAACCACCAGTTTGGTAAAAGGCCCTTGAAGAGGTTTCGTTTTCAGCCCCTAGAGCCCATTTGTTCTCTTTTGGCTTGTTGGCTAGCACTTGCCTTAAGATCTCGCTTGCTGCGACGATATCGCCATTTGCAACTGCTTTTTTGATACTTAGTGCATCTTCAAAGTAAAGGCAAGGTATCAAAAGTCCTTCAGCACTTAGTCTGATGCGGTTGCAACTCTCGCAAAAGTCGTGTTTGTGAGGGTCAATAATGCCAAATTTATAGCCGTCATCAAGCCTATAAATAGACGCAGGTGCGTTTGGCAATTTTTCATCTTTTGTGACATTATATTTTTGCGAGATGATATTTAAAATTTCATCGCTTTTTAGCCCTTTTAGATCCTCTTTGGCGTGCGAATTCTCCATATATTCGATAAATCTGATCTGAGAGTTTCTAAATTTAGCAAACTCAAGCAAATTTACTAGCTCATCGTCGTTAAAGCCTTTTAGTGCGACCGTGTTTATCTTCACCTTTAGCCCAACATCAAGTGCTGCTTCAAAGCCAGCTAAAACCTCGTGTAAGACGCTCTTTTGAGCGATAAATTTAGCCTTTTGCTCATTTAGCGTATCAAGCGACATATTTATGCGCTTTAGACCAGCGTCTTTTAGCCTTTTGGCAAAGTGTGGCAGCATAAAGCCATTTGTCGTAAGCGCTAGATCGATGTCTGGCTTGTAATCGCTTATCATCTTTATAAAGACGTCCAGATCCTTGCGCACGAGTGGCTCGCCGCCTGTGATCCTGATCTTTTTCACACCCTCATCGATAGCTACTTTGACAAATAAAAATAGCTCTTCAAATGTCAGTAAATTTTCTTTTGGTGTCCAACTAAATGGCGTCGTAGGCATGCAATATCTACATCTAAAATTGCAGCGCTGCGTCACAGAAATTCTTAAATAATCAACAACCCGACCATATTTATCTATTAGCATAAAGCACCTTTTTTAAGCTTGGTTAGAGCTTTTTTAATTTTCAATTATATGTTAAAAGATTTAAATTTAAATAAAAATTTAAGCTAATTTTTGTAGTTTAAGAGTAGTTTTGTCTTTTAAAATTAGCCCAAATTTAGGCTAATTTATGAAATTTAAGCACAAACTCAACTCGCCCCATACCCACGTGAAGATCTTTAGCGATCATGGCTGCACTTTTGCCATCTTTAAACATCTTTAGGATCTGCTCTTCTTCGTTGATGACGCTTGGGGCAATTTTATTGATATCTCTTGTTCGCTCCTCAAGGTTAAACATCCTATCTTTTTGCTCGTTTGCAAAGTCATCTATTACTCGCTCGATGCTCTTTATAGCGCGGATTATCGGCACGATTTTTTCATTGATCTGCTCATTTATCTGCTCTTTTAGCTCGTCTTTTACATCTTTTAGCTGCTCGTCATCATCAGGCTTAAAGCTCGCCAGTGCGGCTAGCTGTTTTTTGAGATTATAGTTTTCTTGTATGGCGCTCTCTATGGCACGCTCATATCTTGTAAATTTCTTATTTGTCTCGCTATCTTTTATAAATATCAAAGCTATTATTATCGCTAAAACGATGCCAAAACCTAAAAAAATGTAAATTTCCATATTTTTCCTTTACGAATTCGCTCTAAGCTCTCTTATCATCACACGTTCTCTAGCCGTCACGTAAGCGTTCCAGTCGGCCTCGTCCTCTTCGTGCATGTTCTCTATCTTTGCTAGCCTCTCATCCTGCGCCCTTAGATAAAGGCTCAAATTTCTCTTTGGAAAGATAGGCATCATAATCCTTGCGTAGTAAATTTCATCTTTTGTAAATTTATCTTCGCTTATTTTTATGTGTGTAAAGCCGATCTCATCGATATCTGCGCTCTCTTTTAGTGGCAAGTATTGCTTGTGCTCATTTTTTATATAATCACTAAGCGCATCGATCTTTCTATGAAGCTCGATGACAAGCGTTAGCAAGACTTGGTCGCTCTCTTTGGTCTCGCCGCGTGATTTGGCTCGTTTTAGCCACGCTCCAAGCGCATCTTCGTCGCCTGGCAAGATAGAGTTAAATTCTCTTAAAAATTTCTCATCTCCACTTCTGTCACACTCATAAACCATGCTAAGAGGCGCTTTAAAAAGCCTTACTTCGCTCATAATACACTGATCCAAACAAAGATGAAAAATAAAATTCCCAAGTAGCCATTTAGCGTGAAAAACGCCCGATCTATCTTGCTAAAGTCACGCCTTACGATCCTATGCTCGAAAAATAATATCACGCCACTTACCACAATGCCAAAAAATGCCATCGCTCCAAGTCCAGCCGCCCAAGCAAAAAGTAGCCAAAGTATAAAAGCTAGAGCGTGAAAAATGGCTGATAAAAATAGTGTCGCCTTGTCGCCATAAATGGCTGGTATGCTAAAGAGCTTGTTCTCTTGGTCAAATTTAATATCTTGAAGCGAGTAAAGCAGGTCAAATCCAGCCACCCAAAATGTCACACCAAGGCAAAGTAGCACGCTCCAAAGCGGTATGGCAGCGCTTACTGCGACTACTCCAGCGATGGGGGCAAGTCCAAGACTAAGGCCTAGCACCAAGTGCGCTAGCTCGCTAAATCGCTTAAATAGCGAGTATCCGCCAAGCACGGCAAGTATGGGGAAGCTTAGCCAAAAGGCGAGCGAATTTACAAAATAAGCGCAGATGATAAAGATAAACGCGTTTGCTACGATAAAAAGCTGCATATTGCCCTTGCCGATGCGTCCATCTACGCTTGGACGGCTTGCGGTGCGTGGGTTTAGATTGTCGATATCCTCGTCTTGGTATCTGTTAAACGCCATGGCGAAATTTCTAGCGCTGACTGCGCAAAGAGTGCCTAAAATAAGCAGTTTAAAGCCAAACCAAGCCGAGCCATTTTCTATCTTGCTCGCAACTATCATCGCCACAAAGATAAATGGCAGGGCAAAAACCGAGTGCTTAAAAACGATGAGTTCTGCGATATCTTTTAGCTTTTTGATCATATAAATTTCCATCTTTTTAAAAAGTGTCTGATTTTACACCATTTTGCTTTAAATCTAAATTTATATTATCATTGCGAGAGTAATTTAAAATGAAGGGTTATGATGAGTAAAATAGCGATTATCGGAGATGGTTTTAGTGCGTTATTTACGGCGCTTGAGCTAGCTAAAAAGGGCGAAGAAATTTTAGTTATTAGTAGCCAAAAAGATGAGTTTGAAAGCGGAATTTTAACCCCATTTAACACCCCAGCGCTCGCAAGAGATGGAGCGATATCTAGCTCATTTTTGGGGCTAGTTAGTAAAAAAAGCGAGCTTGATATAGCGCTTTGCCTAAATGAAAATTTTAGAGCTTGGATGGCAAATTTCACGCTTAAATCAACAAAGGCTCATGATAAAAAGATGAGAGTTTTGTTTAAAAAATTTGGACAAAAGAGCTTTGAAATTTTAAAAGAGCTAAGCGAAAAATATCCACAGATAAAATTTGATGAGAGTGGCGTTTATCTCGTTTTTAGCGAGGATGGGAGCTTTAAAAAGAGGCTTGATGAGATGAAAGTCGCTGATAGCGAGCAAGAAATTTTAAGCGTGGATAGTGAGCTAGCAAATTTTGGTCTGATAAATAAAAACATAAAAGGGGCGCTAAATTTAGCTAAAAACGCAAGCATCGACGCAGGTGAGCTAAAAAAAGCGCTTGTTAGCGAGCTAAATGAGCTTGGTGTTCAGTTTATAAATGATGAAATTTATGAGCTAAAAACGCAGGGGCAAGCCGTGCAAAAGGCTGTTGGCAGGGACGATGAATACGAGGCTGATAGCTTTGTCGTGGCTAGTAGAAATTTGGAGCTTTCAAGCAAGCTTGGGACAAATTTAAGCGCCATTTTGGCTAAATTTTACACGATCGATCTTGTGCTAAGCGAGAGTCAGATCCCTAAAAAGCCGATCATTTTAAATGATATGTTTGCCAAAATTTATCCAACCAAAAATGGCGTCACGATCATCACAAATTTACAAGTGGGCGCGATCGATACGCTTGTAAAAACAGAAAAGATCAATGCATTTTTAAACGAGCTAAAAAGACACCTTGGCATAAGCGAGCTAAAAGAGCCTAGTTTTAGGGCAAATTTCGTCCTTCTTAGCTCAAACGACAAGCCAGCGATCGGACGAGATGAGACATATCAAAATTTACTCTACAACCAAGCGTACGGGCTAAACGAACTAAGCTTTGCACCGCACTTTGCAGGCGTTTTGGCTGATCTTATAAAAGAGGGCAAAAGCAACGAGCAAAGTGATGAAATTTTGCTATTTAGCTCATTTTACGAGGGCTAAGTTTGTTTGGCGAGCTAGCATTAATTGGCACCACGGCAAGCGGCAAGAGCGATCTAGCCTTTGAGCTGGCAAAGGAGCTTGGTGGCGTCATCTTAAGCCTTGACTCGCTTGCGCTTTACAAAGAGATAGATATCGCCAGCGCAAAGCCAAAGCCCTGGCAGCTGGGGGCTGTGAGGCACTTTGGGGTGAATGAAATTTACCCTGATGAGGAATTTAGCGTTGGGGCATTTTTTGAAATTTACAAAAACGCAAAGGAATTTGCGCGCTCACAAGAGTGCCTGCTCATCATCACGGGAGGCAGTGGCTTTTATCTAAAGGCGATGCTTAGCGGTCTTGCGCCAGACGTGCCAAAATGCGAGATAAATTTAAGCAACGAAGAAATTTACGAGCTAGCTTTACAAAATGACCCCGAGTTTGCAAGTAAATTTAGCCAAAACGACTCTTATCGCCTCGAAAAATGGTATCAAATTTATAAATTTAGCGGCCAAATCCCAAGCATCTGGCTAAAGCAAAATACCAAAGAGAGCGTCATAAAAGAGCTTGCGATATTTGAAATTTTGTGGGATAAAGATGAGCTTAGAGCTCGCATCGCAAAGCGGACGAAAAATATGCTAGATGAGGGCTTGATAGATGAGGCGAAGTTTTTATTTGACAAGTATAAAAGCGAGCCAAAGCCACTAAAATCAATAGGTCTAAAAGAGTGCAAGCAGTTTTTGGAGGGTGAAATTTCAAAAAGCGAGCTAGAAACGCTTATCTCCACGCACACAGCCCAGCTTGCCAAGCGTCAGAGAACCTTTAACCGATCGCAGTTTGAGAAGAAATTTGTGGGTGATTTGACGCAGACTAGAAGTGAAATTTTGAAATTTTTAAAGGCTAAATTTGAGCTTGGCTAAATTCAGATTGTCTAGGTGGTAAATTTAATTTAGTAGAGGCGAACAGCTCCAAAAGAAGCCGTTCGATAAATTTATATAGGCATTACCCTGATTTTTGGGCTTAGGCTCTCTTGCAAGACATTTTCTATCGCATAAAGCGTGCCAGTCGAGCCGCTTGAACAGCCAGAGCAAGCGCCAAGATAGCGGATATAAACGTCGATATTTTCGCCGTTATCGTTTCTGATGTCTATGATCTCTAAATTTCCGCCATCCATCATAAGCATCGGGCGGATCTCTTTATCGATGATCGACTCGATCGCTTTTAGCTGGCCAACCATCGTCATGCTCTCAAAGCTAACGTCGCTTAGGGTGTTGTTTGCCTGAGCATTTGCCTGAGCTTCTAGCCTCTCTTGCTCCATCTCAGCCCTAGTATCGCGCAAGATATCAACCAAATAGTAGTCTTTTTTCTCGTGTCCGCCAGGTCTAACGCATGATTTGCAAAATGCGCCAGCCTTGGTGTATTGCGTGATCTCCTCAACCGTGTGAAGGTCATTTAGTCTTATCACCTCTTTGATCGTGCCAAGGCTCACTCTAGCGCACTCGCAAACGATGATCTCATCTTCAAAGTGCTCTGGGTCTATGCCCTTGTAGCTTGCAGCAGCTGCCTTGATAACGTCATATGCCATAACCGAGCAGTGCATCTTTTGAGGTGGCACAGCTGGAGTGTCTGGGTTGTCACGCATAGCTCTTTCGACATCGAGGTTTGTGATCTTAACTGCCTCATCGACTGTTTTGCCGATGCAAAGCTCAGCCATCGTATCAGAGCTAGCTATCGCCGTGCCACAGCCAAAGCTTTTAAATTTAGCGTCTATTATCTTGTCAGTTTTCTCATCAACGAGCCAGTAGAGCCTGACCGCATCGCCGCAGCTCTCTGCGCCAAAGTCAGCGATGATAAGTTTTGCGTTTGCTTTTTTGGCGTCCTCTTCGGTTAATTCACCCATGAATTTAGGATTATTCATCCTGTCTTGCACTACCTTTGAGTATTCATCCCAGATAGAGCCACCGATTAAGTTATTTTTTGCCATGTTTTTCCTTTAAATTTTTATAATCCACTCTTATGCCACTCTGGGGCGTATGCAAATGTGCTTGAGATGCCTCTTAGCCTATTTACAGCCTTTGTTATCTGCTCGATCGCATAGTCGATCTCTTCTTCTGTGTTAAACCTTGAAAGAGATAGTCTAAGTGCGGTGTGGGCTAGCTCTTTGTCAGCGCCGATCGCCTCCATGATAGGATTGCTCTCTAGCGTCTCACTCGCACAGGCAGAGCCAGTAGAAGCTGCTATGCCAGCTCTATTTAGATCCCAAAGCATCGCCTCGCCCTCGACGCCTTTGATAGAAGCTAGGATGGTGTTTGGCACGCGCTGCTCTTTTTTGCCAACTATACTAACGTCAGGAATTTGTAGTAGCGCGTCTTCAAGTTTGTCACGCAAACGACGAACATGTGAGTGCTCGTAATCCATAAATTTATTTGCTAGTTCAAGCGCCTTGCCCATGCCAACGATGCCCGGTACATCAAGTGTGCCGCTTCTGCGTCCGCCCATGTGCTCGCCGCCGTGAAGCAAGCTGCTTAGTGGCATGCTATTTTTTATAAATAACGCTCCAACGCCCTTTGGTCCGTGAAATTTATGCGCTGAAAAGCTTAAAAAATCAACGTCTAGGTCTTGAACGTCTATCTTTATCTTGCCGACTGCTTGCACGGCGTCAGTGTGAAATAATGCGCCGTATTCGTGGGCAACTTTGGCAAGCTCTTTTATAGGAAAGATCATGCCAGTTTCGTTGTTTGCGCTCATTATGGCGACAAGCGCGACGTTTTCGTCCATTACGGCTCTTAGCTGGTCTGGAGTGACGATGCCGTCGCTATTTACGTCTAAAACCGTAAGATCCACGCCATATTTTTCTAGAAATTTACAAGTTGCCAAAATGGCTGGATGCTCGACTGCGGTTGTGATGATGCGTTTTTTCTCGCCAGTTGCGATCTTGTCGAAGTAGATGCCTTTTACAACCCAGTTGTTGCTCTCGGTTGCGCATGAGGTAACGACGATATCATCGCTATCTTTTGCATTTAGTCCGGCGTAGAGCTGATCTAGCGCTGTTCTTAGTGCTGGGTGGGTTTCTGAGCCAAATTTGTGAAGTGAGTTTGGATTGCCGTATTTTTCGCAAAAAAACGGCTTCATAAGTTCAAAAGCTTCTGGATCAACCATCGTTGTGGCGTTATTGTCTAAATATACTCTCAAATTTAAAACCTTAATTCGGATAAAAAATATCCCTTTTATTTTTGATGGGATATTATAACAAAAAAGTTAAAAGCAAGTTTAAAAAAATGCTTTAGTTTTTTCAATATTTGGCTCATTTTGATAGTAAAAAATATTGAAATTCTTTATCAATATTTGGCAGATACGACATTTGCGAAATTTCGCCTAAAAAAGCCTATTTTACTCTTAATATTAATTCTTTTTTTAAGGATTGATTATTATAAAGTAAAATTATTAATATGCTGGATATAAAATGCAAAATAAAAACATAAAAACAAACTTTGATTGCTTTTATAAAAAGATATATATTTTAAAATTTATTTTTAGAATATTTTTGTAATGTCACACGTTTTTGCTAAAATCGCCCCTTTTAATTTACCTAAAAGGGAGAAAATGAAGAGATATTTAGCCGAGTTTTTTGGCACATTTTGGTTAGTTTTTGGAGGTTGCGGTAGTGCGATATTTGCAGCAGCTTTTCCAGAGCTTGGTATTGGATTTGTAGGCGTTGCGTTTGCTTTTGGTCTTACGGTTCTTACGATGGCTTAAGCAGTTGGTCACATCAGTGGCGGACACTTCAACCCTGCTGTCTCAGTTGGCTTGCTAGTTGGCGGAAGATTTGACAAAAAAGATCTAGTGCCTTACGTCATCGCACAAGTTATCGGAGCGATCGCAGCTGCTGCTGTGCTATATCTTATCGCTTCAGGCAAGGCCGGATTTGACGCTACTGCAAGCGGTTTTGCTAGCAACGGATACGGCGAGCACTCACCAAATGGTTACAGTCTAGTCTCAGCACTTGTTGCAGAGATAGTTCTAACTGCGTTTTTCCTTATCATCATCCTAGGTGCTACTGATGAGCGTGCTCCAAAGGGCTTTGCACCGATCGCTATTGGCCTTGGTTTGACGCTGATCCACCTTATCTCGATACCTATCACAAACACATCGGTTAATCCAGCTCGCTCAACCGGTGTCGCGATATTTCAAGGCACTTGGGCACTAGAGCAGCTTTGGCTTTTCTGGGTTGCACCTATCGTTGGAGCGATCATCGGAGCTATTATTTATAGGATTTTAGGCTGCACATGCGGCTGCAAAAGCGCGAAATAATCAAATTTTATACTTCAAGGGGCGATCTTCGCCCTTTCTACTTCTAAAAATTTAAATAAGTAAAAAGAAATTTATAATGTATTTTGAGGGGGTCATCTAAGAAATTTAATTCTTAGATGAAAAGAGGTTTTAGGCCTTTTTTGTCATCGCCCTAATAGGTATAACAAATATCGCTGCAACTAGGTAAAAAACGATACCAAAAACAGCTGCCATCATAAATATCTCGCCGATATCATAAAAGCTTGACTCAAGCCTAATGGTATCCACGTAATTTATCGCAAACCATAATGCTACGCCAAGAGCGATAGCAAAAACAAAAAATCCCCAAGAAAATAAGAAATTTAAAATCTTAGTCATCAACTTTTCTCCTTTTTGAGTTTATTTATCTACCTTAAATCCGCCGCCAAGTGCTCTATAAACTTCGACCGCGCTATCTACTTCATCAAGCTTTGCAGAGACATCTTGAAGCTTTGCTGAGAGTAAATTTCTCTCTGCGTCAAGAAGCTCTAGGTGTCCGATGTAGCCAGCGTTATACTGATCTTTAGCAAGCGAATAAATTTTTTGCTGCGATTGTAGCAAATTTTTTACCTGATCCAAAGAGAGCTTTGCGTTTTGCCTTGAGATGAGAGCGTCTCTAACCTCGCCAAGTGCTGATCTAACAGTCGCTTCGTAAGTGATAGCTGCGATTTGCTCGTTTGTCTCAGCGACACGGACATTATTTTTTGTCTTGCCAAAATCAAAAATTTTCCGTGTTAAATTTGCTCCTAAGCTCCAAACGCTCGCGCTACCCATAAAAATTCTATCAAACTCATCGCTTGCAAAGCCAAAAAGACCTGTAAGAGATATCGTTGGGAAGTATTGAGCGCGTGCCACACCAACAAGGGCATTTGTAGATTTTAGATCTGCTAGCGCCTTTGCCACGTCACTTCTTCTAAGCAAGACATCTGAGCTGATGCCAGCATTTATCTCAGGTGAGCTTGGTAAATTTTGCGCACTAGCAACGGCTCCTTTTAAAATTTCATCATTGCTCTTGCCAGTTAGGATGGCTAGTGAAGTAAGCGCTTGTGACTTTGAGTTTAGCACTGAAGTTAGGCTTGTTTTTGCCCTTTCAACTTCAGCCTTGCTTTGCAGATAGGTCATCTCGTTTATACTACCAAGATCAAGCTGCGTCTTGCGAAGTGCTAGCGTATCTTCGTAGGTCTTTAGTGTCTCTTTTAGTACCGCTTCTTGCATGTTTAGTGACACTAGAGCAAAGTAGCTTTTTGCCACACTTGAGCTAAGGCTTAGTCTGGCGCTATCATAGTCAAATTTGCTCGCATTTAAGCTCTCATTAGCTGCAAGCACGCTATTTCTTACTCTGCCCCAGAGATCTATCTCGTAGCTAAGACCCAAATTTATCTCATAGCTTTTTGTGGTAGTTTGAGGCAAATGTGTGGCAGTCTCGGCACTATTTCTAGTTCTTGTGGCACCAGCATTTAAATTTACCCCCGGTAGCAAATCAGCCTCAGCAACGCCAAGGCTCGCCTTTGCCTTCTCTAAATTTAAATATGCAATGCGTAAATCTGTATTTTTCTCAAGCGCGCTTTCGACTAGAGAATTTAAATTTTCATCGTGAAATTCCTTCCACCAAAGATCTCTTATATCGCTTGTCTCGAAAGTGTATGTTGAGGTGAAATTTGTATCCACGTTTGGCATATCTGGGCGAAACGAGCAACCAGCCAAAAACGCCGCTGTTATAAGTATAAACGCCTTATTTCTCATCTTTTTTTGCTCCCTTTTTCCAGTATTTTTCATTTAAAGTTTCAAGCAAATAGTAAAACATAGGCACGAAAAATATTGCTATCGTAGTAGAAGCGATCATGCCGCCAACTACGCCAGTTCCTAGTGAGTGGCGAGATGCAGCGCCAGCGCCTGTGCTTATAACCATTGGGAAAACACCTAGTGTAAATGCGATAGATGTCATTACGATAGGTCTGAAGCGAAGTTTTGCCGCATTTACAGCTGATTCAAATATGCTCTTTCCGCTCTCGCGCTCTTGCATAGCAAATTCCACGATCAATATGGCGTTTTTGGCCGCCAGACCGATGAGTAGCAAAAGACCAATCTCAAAGTAGATGTCGTTTGTTAGCCCTCTTATCCAAACAGCTAGCAACGAGCCAAATACCGCAAACGGCACGGCAGTGATAACCGCAAGTGGGATGAGCCATCTTTCGTACTGAGCAGCAAGGATCAAGAAGACAAAGACCATACCAAAAATAAAGGCAACCGTGCCTGTTCCTTGAGAATTTACCTCTTGGTATGCTGTTCCTGCCCAGCTTATAGCGTAGTCGTCGCTACTTAGCGTGTCATTTACGACCTCTTGGATCGCTCTTATCGCATCACCTGATGTGTAGCCAGGTTTTGGATCGCCCATGATCTTAGCCGCTGGAAAGAGGTTAAATCTATCAACGATATCAGGTCCGATCGATCTTGTAAGTGTTGCTACTGAATTTAATGGCACCATCTCGCCCTCATTTGAGCGGACGAAAATCTTTCTTAGATCCTCAGGGTTGTTTCTAAAGTTGTCGCTCGCCCTTGCATATACGCGGTAAGATTTACCAGCAAGGTTGAAGTCATTTATGTAGTAAGAGCCAAAAGTAGCCGCTATCGTGCTGAAAATTTCACTCTCACTTACACCAAATAGCCTTGCTTTCTCTTTATCAACAGTTATCTTAAACTGGCGGTAGTTTGTCTCAAGCGTCGTTCTTACGCCAGTTAGCTCAGGTCTTGCGTTTGCTGCCGCGGTCACCTTTCTAGCATCTGCTTCTATCTCGTTGTAGCTTTTGCCACTCTTGTTTTGTAGATACATCTCAAAGCCGCCAGTCATTGATAGACCCATGATAGGTGGCACGTTTACGACGAAGGTCATCGAGTTTTTAGAGCCCCAAAGCATGCCGTTAAACTGACCGACCAAAGCATCTGCGCCGTCTGCTGCACCTTTTCTCTCGCTCCAGTCTTTTAGCTTGATAAAGCTAATGGCTGAGTTTTCTCTAAGTGAGCTAGCGAGCATATCATAGCCCGCAAAGCCCATGGTAAATTCGACATTTGGATTGCTTAAAATGGCGTTACTAATGGATTTTACCTCTTCTTTAGTCTTTAGCATATTTGTTGAAGGTGGAAGTGAGGTGATAACCATCAAAGCGCCTTTGTCTTCTGAAGGCACAAGCCCTTTTGGTACCTTTTGAAACAAGCCATACGTAGCAAATCCCATTATGCCAATGACTATAAAGCTAATAATGACGTGTTTTAAAATTTTTGCAACGCCTGCTGTAAATAGCCTAGTGCTAAAGTCAAAAAAGTCGTTAAATTTCTGAACTATCCAAAATGGCTTGTTCTCTTGCTTTTTAAGCATAACCGCACAAAGCGCTGGCGTAAGAGTAAGAGCGACAAAACCCGAGATACAAACAGCAACGACAAGTGTTAGCGCAAACTGCTTTTGTATAACGCCAACAAAGCCCTCCATAAATGAAACTGGCACGAAAACCGCGCAAAGTACGAGCACGATAGAGATAACCGGAGTTTGCACCTCCTCCATCGCCTTAAATGTCGCGTCTTTTACGCTTATCTCTTTATCTTCATGCAAAATTCTCTCGACGTTTTCTATAACGATGATCGCGTCATCCACGACGATACCGATGGCTAGGATCAGGGCAAAAAGTGTGATCAAATTTATACTAAAGCCCATCACATAAAGCCCGCCAAATGTGCCTATGATAGAAACTGGCACAGCAAGCATCGGTATGATGGTAGCTCTAAAGCTCTTTAAGAAGAAGTACATTACGATAAGAACTAGCACCATCGCTTCTATGAAAGTTTTTATAACTTCGTCTATTGAGACGGTGATAAATTCAGTTGGATTGTAAGCTATCGTGTGCTCTAGGCCAACTGGATAGGTTTTCTTTAGCTCTTCAAGCTTTGCTTTGACCGCTTCAGCAGTTGCTAGTGCGTTTGCATCGTTTTGTAAAAATAGCAAAAGTGGCACTGCTGGCTTGCCATTTAGCATAGCATCTGATGCGTAGCTAGCAGCTCCAAGCTCGACTGTGGCGACATCTTTTAGCTTAACAACTGTGCCATTTTCACTTTTTATCAAAATTTCGCCAAATTGTTTTGGATCTTTAAAACGTCCTTCAGAAACTACAGAATAAACATAAGGATTTTCGCCCTTTGATGGCTGTTCGCCGATCTTGCCAGCGGCGTATTGTGAGTTTTGAATTTTTACTTGAGAGATGACGTCGCTTGGAGTTAGTTTAAACTGAGCGAGCTTGTCTGGCTTTAGCCAAATTCTCATCGAGTACTCTTTGTTGCCAATTAACACCGTATCGCCGATACCATTTACTCTTTTGATCGCATCAGCGATGTTTAAATTTACATAGTTATATAACTCAACTTGGTTCATATTTGGATTTGTAAAGCCAACTACTTGAAGGATCGAGCCACTTCTTTCACGCACCGTTACACCCATGCTTTGCACCTCTTGAGGCAATCTTGAAAGGGCAGCTTGCACGCGGTTATTTACATCGATCGTAGCTTGCTTTGATGATGAGCCGATCTTGAAATAGACGCTTATATTCATAGTACCAGCTGAGCTTGAGGTGCTTTGCATATAAAGCATATTTTCAACGCCATTTATCTGATCTTCAATGGCACTAGCGACTGAGTCAGCGATAGTCTGCGCATCAGCACCGCTATATGTCGCACTCACAGAGACAGTAGGCGGAGTAAGACTTGGATACTCCTCTATAGGAAGCCCCTTGATACCCATAAAACCTGCTATAACTATGATGATAGATATAACAGTTGCAAATATCGGGCGGTTTATGAAAAATCTTGAAAACATCTATCTGCCTTTACTTGCTACTTGTAGCGTTTGCATCTTTGCCGTTTATAAATTCTGCACTTAGGTCTTTGTCAGTTTCAACTGGTGCGCCAACTCCGATTTTAAGGAAGTTACTAACTATTATCTTATCGCCCTCTTCAAGACCCTCAGTCACTACGATCATATCTTTTGTTTGGTAGCTAGTTTTTACATTTTTTTGGCCTACTTTGCCATCTTTTACTACCAAAACATAAGAGTTTGTAGCGCTTTGTTGAAGGGCAACTTGTGGGATGTTAAAGGCATTTTTTTGAACAAATCCACTCATCTTTATATGACCAAATGCACCTGGTAAAATTTTACCCTCGCTATTATCAAAGCTAGCCTTTGCCAAAACGCTGCCAGTTGCGGTATCTACGACGTTATCTATAAAAGTCACTTTGCCAGTGAAATCTTCATTGTTTAAATTTAAGACAGCCTCGCTATTTAGTTGCTGCCAAGCGCCACTATCTAAATTTGCCTTTCTACTTAGATTATCCACGTCTGCGATGTAAAAGTCAGCTTCGATCGGATTTATCTTAGTTAGCCTTACAAGTTTTGTTTGGCTTGCTATGACAAGTGAGCCAACATCGACTTTATTATCGCCCACTACGCCGTCAAATGGAGCCACTATGCTTGTGTAGCCTAGGTCTATTTTTGCACTTTTTAAATTTGCTTTTGCGCTTACTAAATTTGCATTTGCGATATCGTAAGCTGCAACGGCTGCGTCGTAGTCTTTTTGAGAGACTGCATTTTTCTTATAAAGGGCAGAAATTCTTTTAAACTCAGTCTCGGCATTTTTTAAATTTGCATTTGCAACGCCAACAGCTGCGTCAAGTGAGTCGTAGCTAGCTTGATATTTCTCTGGATCTATGAGAAATAGCTTCTCTCCAGCCTTGACCTTATCGCCAGGCTTAAAAAACTGCTTTATGATCGTGCCGCCAACCTTTGGATAGATGATGACATCTTGGTTGCTAGTAACTGTGGCTGTGTAGTCAAAGCTAATAGGCACATCCGTCTTTTTAGCCACAAATATATCAACATGAGATGTTGGCATCTGGCGGCCTGCAGCAGCCTTTTTGTCGCCACTTTCAAGGCAGCCAGAAAGCAAAAAAACGGCAGCTGAAAGCACAAGAAAACTTTTAAATTTCAACATAAAAACCTCTCTTAATTTTAAATTTTAATCCCAAGTTTAGTTTTGTAATTTTCATTACAAAATTTTAAATGCCGTGAATATAACCAAAAATAAATTAAAAGTCAATTCTACTTCTTAATAATGCCATTTAAAAATAGCTCAACACACAAAGCAACGTGCTCCTCACGCTCTTTTTTGCTTAGTTTTGGCTCTTCGTCTAATATGAGGGCATTGTAGTAATGTGACCCCTTTACATTTTCTATAAAGCATTTTGCGGCAAATTTGGCTGGAAATTTTGGATTAAGCTGTGCTTTTATCTCATCTCTTTCAAAGAAATTTATAAGCACAAGATCGATCCTATTTAAAATTTGATCTAAAAATACCCTACCAAGTTTGCCGCCATTTTTAGAGCCCTCGCTCATCATTATCCTACCAAGTGAGATATTTTTCTTGGTGCAGATGATAGAAAAAATAATGGTTGCAAATTTGGTTAAAAACTCCTCCAAGCTGTGAGAAATTTTAAGATCTATCTTCTCATCGATCTCTTTTATAAGAGCGTCTATCTCTTGCTCGATGATCGCTTGAAAAAGCCCCTCTTTGCTCTCAAAAAAATGTGTAAATGCTTGCAAGCGAGCCGCCACTTATCGCCACGATATAGCTAAGGCTCGTCTTTTCGTAGCCATTTTTTAAAAATAGATCAAGCGCTGTTTTTACGATGAGCTCGTATCGTTTTTTGCCTTTTTCTGAGATCGCCATTTCACTTCCCGCTAAATTTTCGCCATTTTATCATCTTTTAGGATAGATAAAGGTGCTCTGCCTTTGCACGCTGATAGTTGGCTCGTCAGTGGCGTAAGCTTTTATATTTATATGTTTTAAAAGATCTTTTTCGCTCGTGTTTTCATTTTTTGATCTTAGCGTGACGATGACCTTTTGTTTTGCGCCAGCTTTTAGCGTAAAAGGCCTATTTGGACGAGAAATTTCTATGCTTTTATCATCTATCTCAAAGAAAAATTTTTGATCCTTGCTTTGGGTATTTTGCACTAAAAATACATAAGAATTTTCAACCTCACCTTGCTCTAAAACCTTGTAAAGCTCGCTTGTCCTATTTATATTTAAAAGCATGCTCTCTTTTTTGCCACTCATCAGCGCTGCAGCTACTAAAACTACGCACAAAATGACAAGATAAGCAACCGTTCTAAATCTAAAAATTTTCACCTTTTTATTTTCATTTTGAGAATTTATGCTTCTCCACTCGATGAGTGAGCTTTCGTTAAAATGCCCCATCACTTTAGCGCACGCGTCACTGCACTCAAGGCAGTTTATACATTCAAGCTGCATGCCCTTTCTTATATCTATGTGTGTCGGACATATCCTCACGCAGGCCTCACACCCAGTGCAAAGTGCGCCTTCTTCTTTTGGCTTTTTAAATTTCTCCCGGCCATCATATATGACGCCGCCTCGTTTTTGATTATAAATAACTTGGATCGTGTCGCTATCAAACATAACTGACTGCACCCTCGCATACGGACAGACATAGACGCAGAAATTTTCTTTTAAAATGACCACGTCATAGACTAGCCAAGCAGCGATGCTAAGCCAAAATGCAAGTAAAATTTTATGTTCGCTTGGCTCGCTTATATAGGCTAAAAACTCAAATGGAGGCACAAAAAACCACATGAAATTCGCAGCTATGATAAGGGCTAAAACGCACCAAATTCCAACAGCTAATGCACGCTTAAAAATTTGACCTTGTGGCTCATTTTGTTTGTTTTGGATATTTTTCCTGATCTTTAAAATTTTAGTTTGCAAAAGGTCACGAAAGAGCGTTCTAAAAATGGTCTGCGGACAGCTCCAACCGCACCAGACGCGCCCTGCAAGCGTCGTTAAGAAAAATATGCTTAAAAACAAAGTGATAAACAAAAACGGCAGCAAATATAGCTCTTGCATATCAAATTTAGTAAAAAATAGATCAACTCTGCTCTTATCAAAGCTCAGCAAAAATAGCTGCGCGTCATTTATCCTGATAAATGGCAAAATAAATACAAATAACGTGATACAGGCGAAAAAAATGTAACGCCTCTTGGCGTAGGTAAGATGAAGATCTTTTGACATGGTGAGCCTTTTTTTGAAATTTTAAGATTATAAATTTTGGGCTATTAAAAAAGTATTAAATATTTTAAATTTGCCTAAAAGCTTAAATTTATGAAAATTAAACTATACTCACGGCTTATTTTAATCTGAAAGGTGGTGAGGACGTTGCCTGGTATTAAGGTACATCCTAACGAGTCATTTGACGAGGGTTACAGAAAGTTTAAAAAACAAACTGACCGTAACTTAGTAGTAACTGAAGCAAGAGCTAGACGCTTCTTTGAGCCTAAAACTGAGATCCGCAAGAAACAAAAAATTGCAGCTCGCAAGAAAATGCTTAAACGTCTTTATATGCTTAGACGCTACGAGTCAAGACTCTAAAACCAAGACAAAGAGGGCTTTGCTCTCTTTGTTTAACTCTTCTTTTAGCCTTATTTTTTTATAATCAAAGCAATTTTTTTATTTTATTTTAAACGGAAATCCGATGCAAAAGCTAGCTGTAAATGAAGCTGCAGAAATTTTAGGCATAACAAAAGAAGCAGTCTATAATAGAATTCGCCGAGGCTCGTTAAAAATGGTCATTGAAAATGGCACTAAATTTGTCATCCTTGACGAGGAGCCAAGTAGCGAAAAACCCACAAAAACCGCCCCAAAAAGCACAAAAACCAAATCCCAAAACGACGAGTTTGTAAGCTATTTGCTAAATGAGCTAAATGAGCTAAAGAGCTTAAATTTAAACTTACAAGCCGATAAAGATAGGCTTTTTAAAGAAAAAGAGCAGATGCTTATCGAGCGCAAAAATGAAATTTTGCAAATTTATAAGGATAGAGATGAGAAGCTCATGCAGTTTCTAAACGCTATGCAAAGGCCGCTTTTAGCACCTAAAAACGAAAGTGCCGCAAGCGAAGTGGCGATAGATGCGCAGATAGAGGACGAGTCAAAATGGATAAATTTAAGCGAATATCTAAAGGAGTTAAATTTAAAGCCAAAAGCGACAAAAAAGATCAGTGAAAAGATAATAAAAGCGATACATCACTCCAAATTTATAAAATTTAAACGCGGCGTGATACTTGTTAGAAGACATAAAAATTTAAAAGAGTTGATAGGAGAGATATGAAACACATTAAAAAGATAGCTACTTATGCTGCGGTTGGGGGATTTGGTGCCATTATCATGGCTGGACTTGCAGGTTGTGGGAGCGACGATGGCGGCAATGAAAACGCACTAAACGAAGTTGCGCAAAAAAACGGTGCCTTTGTCATCATTGAAGAGAGCGCACCTGGCGTTTATAAAATTTTAGAAGAGTACCCAAGCACCGAAACTAGGGTCGTGCTAAAAGATATGAACGGCACTGAGCGCGTGCTTAGCAAAGATGAGATCGATAAACTTCTAGCTCAAGCAAACGCAAAGATCGACAACAACACTTCAAATTTGACAAGAACGAGCGACGCACAGCTAAGTAGCGGCGGGCTAAGCCTTGGCGAGACGATCCTTGCCTCAGCAGCTGGCGCGATACTTGGTAGCTGGATAGGCAGTAAGCTCTTTGGCAACCAAAATTTCCAAGCAAATCGCCAAAGCACATATAAAAATCCAAGTGCCTACACAAGAAGTGTCGATAGCTTTAACAAGCAAAAAGCGGCAAATTCTGCTGCAAGAAGTAGTGGCGGTAAGAGCGGATTTTTCGGTGGTGGCTCAAAGTCAGGCTCTAGCTCATCAAGCTTTGGAGGCTGAAATGATAAATTTAAGAAAAATCACCCCGTTAAATAACGAATTTATGGAGAAGATCGGCTTTGCATGGCATACAGATAACGACAACAGCTCGTATATCGCAGATGAGATCGTGCAAGTAAGCGAAAAAGAGGCAAATGCCTACTACGAGGCGGCAAACGAGCTATATGATATGTATGTAAATGCCGCTCAACACGTGATTGACAACAACCTTTTTCACGAGATAGGCATACCATTTAACCTTGTTGATATCATAAAAAATAGCTGGGAAAATGACGTTCATTGGCACCTTTACGGCAGGTTTGACCTAGCTGGAGGGCTTGATGGCAAGCCTATAAAGCTCATTGAGTTTAACGCCGACACGCCAACGGCAGTTTTTGAGACGGCGATCATCCAGTGGGCGATGCTAAAGCTAAATCACATGGATGAAGCAGCCCAGTTTAACGACCTTTACGAGTCGCTAAAGCAAAATTTCAAACGCCTTATCACGCTTGGCGATGAAGATGCGGACTTTGACGATCTTTACGAGGGCTGGGGGATACTCTTTAGCAGCATCGCAGGCAGTATCGAGGACGAGCAGACCGTAAAACTATTGCAATACATCGCAAAAGAGGCTGGCTTTGAAACAGACTTTGCCTACGTTGATGAGGTCGTTTTTGACGATAATGAGGGCATTTTTAAAAATGATGAAAATTTCGAGTATTGGTTCAAGCTTGTTCCTTGGGAGAGCATAGCGATCGATGAGGGCGAGCTGGCTCTAATACTCTCAAACATCGTCAAAAATCAAAAAGCTATCATCATAAATCCAGCCTACACGCTGCTTTTCCAAAGCAAAGGAATTTTAAAAATCCTTTGGGATCTATATCCTAATCACCCGCTCTTGCTTGAGACCTCAAATGAGCCACTAAAAGGCAAAAAATATGTGAAAAAGCCGGTATTTGGTAGAGAAGGTGCAAACGTCTCTATATACGATGAAAACGGCGCACAAATAGCAAGCAGTGATGGCGAATACGACTCAAACAAAGCCATCTATCAAGAATTTTACGAGTTTAACCAAGATGAGAGGGGCGAGAGCTACCAAGCAGGCGTATTTTACGCTTATGAGGCGTGTGCGCTTGGATATAGAAAGGGCGGCAAAATTTTAGATAACTACTCTAAATTTGTAGGACATTTCATTAAGGATTAAAGATGAAGATCGTTTGTTTGGACGCGGCAACGCTTGGAGAAAACGTTGATCTTAGTGTTTTTAAGAAATTTGGCGAGTTTATCAGCTACCAAAAAACCAAAAGCGATGAGATCACACCTCGTCTAAAGGGCGTTGATATCGTCATCACAAACAAGGTTGTCATCGACAAAGCCGTGATGGATGCGCTAAATTTAAAGCTTATCTGCATAAGCGCAACTGGGATGAATAATGTCGATCTAGAGCATGCAAAAGCTAAAAACATAGTCGTTAAAAACGTCGCTGGCTACTCAACCGCAAGCGTCGTGCAGCACACATTTGCCTTGCTTTTTGAGCTAACAAATCGCATCAAATTTTATGATCGCTACGTAAAAAGTGGCGAGTGGGTGAAGAGCGAAATTTTCACCTATCTTGGCGCAGATATCAGCGAGATCGCTGGCAAAGAGTTTGGCATCATCGGACTTGGCGAGATAGGACGCGGCGTGGCGGCGGCAGCACGTGCATTTGGCGCAAACGTGAGCTACTACTCGACAAGCGGAGCAAATAAAAATAGCGAGTTTAAGCAAAAAAGCTTAGACGAGCTACTAAGAAGCAGCGACATCATCAGCATCCACGCACCGCTAAATGAAAAGACTAGAAATTTGCTAGGTATAAACGAAATAAATTTGCTAAAAGATGATGCGATAGTGCTAAATTTAGGACGTGGCGGCATAGTGGATGAAGCAGCGATGGCAAGGGCGATAGATGAGAGAAATTTACGCTTTGGCACCGATGTTTTAGAAAGTGAGCCAATGAGCAAAAATAGCCCATTTTTAAATGTAAAAAACAAAGAAAATCTACTAATCACCCCACACGTAGCATGGGGCAGCTTGGAGGCTAGAAAACGGCTGATCACACTCATAGTTAAAAATATAGAAGAATTTATAAAAGGATAGAAAATGGCAAGCGAACATAGCTTTGATATAAGCGCTGAAGTCGATATGATGGAGGTTAAAAACGCTCTTGAGACGGCGAAAAAAGAGATCGCAGCGAGGTATGACTTTAAGGGGCTTGCGGCCGAACTTGAGCTAAATGAAAAAGAGAAATTTATCACGCTTCTTAGCTCAAGTGACAACAAGATCGACGCGCTAAAAGACATCGTGATTTCAAAGCTCATCAAGCGCAACATCCCACCAGTAGCGATCACAGAGACAAAAAGAGAGCCAGCAAGCGGGGGAAATTTAAAGGCGACACTAAAGCTAAATGACACGCTTGATAGTGAAAACTCAAAAAAGATCACTAAAGCGATCAAAGACTCAAAGATCAAGGTAAGCGCGCAGATCAGGGGCGAAGAGATCAGAGTGACAAGCAAAAGCATAGACGATCTGCAGGAGTGCATAAAGCTGGTTAGGGGGTTAAATTTAGAGCTTCCGATAAGCTTTAAAAACCTAAAATAACGTATTTTTCGCTTTATTATGCGTCGTTGATTCAAATTTTTGCTCGGTCATTACCAGCTCGGTAACTCCCGTCACAAAAATTCAAATCGCCTCGCCTAATTTTGCGAAATAATTGTGCGAATTTTGTATTTAAAATTTCGCAGGATTTTTGTATCTAAAATTTGACGTATTCTCGGGTGAATCGCCTTATTGTTTTATTTAAATTTGATATATCTAAATTCTAAAAAGGGGTAAAAATGGGCTTTTTTGAGAAAATCCTTGGCAAACAAATAGACCTTGGCGAGCAGATGCCGGTCTATTTTGTAAGTAGCGACGAAGACTACATGCAGCGCGCATTTGAGCAAGCTCGTGAGAGCTTTAAATATTTTTGGCGTGAGCTTTACTGGGAGCGCCGCAGGATCGTGCCAGGACTTGACTATGCGATGGTAAAAATTTGCTTTTTAGACGTCATAAATGGCGAAGAGGTGGGCGAGCACATGTGGGTAAATGACGTTGAATTTGACGGAGAGACGATATATGGCACGCTCGTAAATGAGCCAGATAGCGTGCAAAACGTGAAAGTTGGCGATCAGATAAGCGCAAAATTTACCGATATGAGCGACTGGCTCTTTGCGATAGATGGACGTGCTTATGGTGGCTTTAGCGTGCAGGCGATGCGCTCACGCATGCAAAAAGATGAGCTAGCCGAGCATGACGCGGCTTGGGGGCTTGACTTTGGCGATTTTAAAGACATTTTGGTAGTTTTCGAGCAAAAAGAGCACCCAGAAAATTTGATAGAGCATCCGATGAGCAAAAATATGCGTGGCCAGGTGGAGCAGTATATAAAAACTCATCCAAGCATGGTCTCAGACACCGACGAACTTGGCTTTACGCAGCTTCACCACGAGGCACTTGCTGGAAATTTAACGATCGTAAATCTCTTGCTAGAAAATGGCGCTAGCAAAAACGCCCGCACAAAAAGTGGCAAAACCGCAGCTGAACTTGCTAAGCAAATAGGCTGGAGCGAAATCGCAAAGGTGCTTAAATAGCATTTTGTGTAAATTTTTAGGATTTAAATTTGAGTTATCAAGACATTTTAGATGAAAAAATGAGAGCGTAAAAGAGGCTAGTAAATTTATAAATTTTATTAAGGCTAGGTTTTTAAACTCTCATATCATAAGCAGCAAACAAGGTAGGCTAATAGCGCTTTTAGAAAGCGAATGCGAGCTTTATTTAAAGCCAAATAGGACAAATTACGCTGAAATTTCAAAGAAGCTTAGCGAGCTAAAAGAGCGAATTTGCTTTGTGATCTTAGACATAAAAGATGAGATCACAAAGGATTTTGAGACAAAAACTATGAAATTTATAAAGGCGCAGCAAATAGCGACGAGGAGCGCCTTGAAAAGATAAAAAATGAGCTGCTTTTTAATTCGTATTTTGAGAGCCGTCTTGGCGAGCACTCGGCAAATTTAAAGGCAAATTTCATAAAAGAGTGCGCTACAAATTTCTTTAAACATTCAAATTTTATCGTCCCAGTCGTCAGCATGCTTTGCTACTTTTTGTATTTTGGCTTTGAGATCGGCTATTTTCCGAGTTTAGATAGCTCAGAGATGATATTTACAGGTATCTTGCTATTTTGCGCGACCGCGATCGTGACGGCTTTTGAGATCGCTATCTTGGTCTTTGTCTCCTACCTTTACCAAAATGACGATAAAAAATATAAATTTAAAAAGCCAAAATTTCTATTTTTTTATAGCTCAAATTTCATCTATTTTTTAACGCTCATCTCATTTGCCATTTTAGCCTTTGCAGCCTTCAAGCTAAACTACGGCCGGGGTGCCATTTTATCGCTACTTTTGCTCTCTTATGCTGGGGTAAATTTGGCAGTTTTCTTTAAAGATAGATCAAATTTCATCATCTATCTTTTATCGCTTATCATGCTTTTGCTCTTTATCATTTCGGTTGTTGTCTTAAAAGATGGCGGATTTTTGACACTTTGGATACTCTTTTGCTCGTTTATGCTTTCTTTTGTGCTAGGCGTTGCGAGCATCAAAGAGACAAAGGATTTTTCATTTGTTTTTTACGCTGCTCTTTCACTTATGATCGTTTCAAACTCACTTTTGTTTATTAAATACACAGCAAAAACCTTTAACATAGGCGATGTGGATTATAAATTTTTACTTGTGGATAAAAGTGCGTTAAAGGCGCTACCTAGCTCACTTTGCGAGGCAAAAGACAAAGAGCAAACGCCTTGCGAGATAGATGAAAAGGCGGTTAAAATTTATGATGTGAAGTCGCTTTGCAATATCGGTAAATTTTACTACTTGCAGACAAAAGACGGAGTGAAATTTGAGCTTGACTCAAGCAAGGTCATCTCAAGAGTAAAAGAGTAAGTAGGCTAAGCTTAAATTTATAGAGCAAAAGCGAGCTAGATATGTAAAAATCGCAGGTTTATAAAAATAGAAAATTTAAAAAATGATTGCATTTTTTACTCAAAATTTACGTTAATGCAAGGCTAAATTTATTAAAATTTGGCTATCCTAATGGACTAAATTAAAATTAACTTATTTAAGGCGATTAATTATGATTTTTAAAAATATTGTTGAGAGTTTTGCTGTAAATTACGCTCATAATTCTATACAAAAATCGCTATATAACGAATTTAACATAGACATTTTAAACACGACTTACACTAAAACTCCAAAAAAAGACAAAAAGTATATGCTCTACGCTCACGTGCCGTTTTGTCACACATTTTGCCCGTATTGCTCGTTTCACAAGTACCACTACGAACAGGAGCTTGCAAAAATTTACTTTGAAAATTTACGCGAGGAGATGAGGCAGATAAAAGAGGCTGGCTTTGACTTTAGCTCGCTTTATGTGGGTGGTGGCACGACGCTTATAAACGAGCCAGAGCTTGAAAAGACGCTAAAACTCGCAAAAGATCTCTTTAGTATAGAGGACGTTTCAGCAGAGAGCGACCCAAATCACATCTCACCAGAGAGCCTAAGCCGTTTTGATGGGCTCATCAACCGCTTAAGCGTTGGCGTGCAAAGCTTTGATGATGAGACTTTAAAAAGAGTTGGCAGATACGAGAAATTTGGCTCAGCTGAGGAGACAAAAAGAAAACTTGAGCAGGCTATCGGCAAGATACCAGTTATCAGCCTAGATCTCATCTTTAACCTACCAAATCAAACAAAAGAGCAGCTAATAAACGACATAAACACTGCAAAATCGATCTCTCCACAGCAAATCACCTTCTATCCGCTCATGAAATCAGAGCTAACAAGAGAGAACATCGCTCGAGCACTTGGCGTCTCAAACGTTGATAATGAGCGCGAATTTTACGAGATCATCGTGAGTGAATTTGCTAAGGGCGGATATAGACAAAGCAACGCTTGGGCATTTTCAAATGAAAAAAGCGCAGACCTTCGCGACGAATATGTAGGCTCAAATTTAGAGTACGTGGGCGTTGGAAGTGGCGCGTTTAGCTTCTTAAACGGCGAGCTTGTGATAAATGCCTTTAACCTACTTGACTACGGCAGAAAGGTCAAAGATAGACAAAGCCCAGTCATCGCAAAATGCGCATTTAGCAAAAAAGAGAGACTAAAATATACATTTTTAACAAGGCTTTTTGACGGCGCCGTCGATATCAAAACCTACAACGAGCAAAACAACGCAAACATCAACAAAGACCTATTTGTCGAGCTTAGCTTGCTAAAGCTAGTAAATGCGATCTACGAAGAAAATGGCGTTATCAAGCCAACGTTTTTTGGCAAATACATCTGCGTCGTGCTCATGCGTGACTTCTACGCTGGCATGGACAAGGTACGCGCGATATTTAAGGATGACGCGAAGATCAAACGCAGCAAGGTACTTCACATCATGAGTGAAAATACCGAGCAAAAATTTGATCAAAATATCATCCAGCCACGTGCTGCCATGTAATGCTTGCGAATTTAATAAAAAGCAATCTTTTTTCAATAATCAAAATAGTGATCCTGACGCTTGCCTTTAGCGGGCTTGGCGTCTGGACGCTCTCTTTTATAAACAACGAACTTGTAAATTTAAAAGAATTTAACGCCTTTGTGGCGGTTAAATTTATAGTTGTTTTGCTCCTCTTTTTTCTAAGCGCCATCGCCGCAAACATCTCGCTCACAAATTTTGGACATAAATTTATCTATGAGCTTAGATATCAAAGCGTAAAGCAAATTTTAGACACGCCAAATAGCGTGATAAACGAGATCGGCAAGGCAAAGATCATAGCAAGTCTAAACAACGACATAAAAACGATCACATTTGCCTTTATGAGCGCTACTGGCTTCATACAAAGCCTAGTTTTCATCATCTGCGCGAGTATCTATCTTTGCGTGATCGCGCCAAAAGTTTTTATATTTCTAGCCGTTTGGATCGGTGCGACGCTTTTTATAAACACGCTTTTGATGAAAAAGATCCACTTTTACTTTAAAGACTCAAGGACGCAAGATGACGCGCTGCAAAGGCACTACGACGACATCGTTGAGGGGCATAGAGAGCTTAGTCTAAACAGAGCAAGAGCGCAAATTTGCTTTGATGAGCTAAATTTTACAGGCGATAAGAAGCGTCAAAGTATGGTAAAGGCTGACGTATTTCACGCGCTAAGTGATAATTTCACAAACGTGATGCTACTTGGCTCAGTCGGACTTTGCGTATTTTTATGCGTGGCATTTGGCTGGGCGAGCCTGCAAACAGCACTAAGTATCAGCCTTACGATACTATTTTTAAGAGGCTCATTTATGAGCATGGTTGGCTCCATACCAGCCGCACTTAGCGCAAAGGTGAGCTTAGAAAAGATCATGAGTTTAAATTTAAATGAATTTAAAGAAGGCTTTAAATTTGACGATAGCTTAAGCGACGAGTGGCAAAGCATCAGGCTAAAGGATCTGAATTTCAACTACGACCACGGCAAATTTAGCCTAAAAGATGTAAATTTAGAGATCAAACGCGGTGAGATAACATTTATCATCGGTAAAAATGGCAGCGGCAAAAGCACGCTTATAAACATTCTTTGCGGACTTATCCGCCCAAGTAGCGGTGAAATTTACCTTGATAGCACAAAGATAGATGAGGCAAATTTACAAAGCTATCAAGCAAAGATAAGCGCTATTTTTGCTGATTTTTATCTATTTTCACAAACGCTCTGTCGTGATGGCTTTGCCAGTCAAAGCGATATAGAGGGGCTCTTGGCCATGCTTGAGATCGATAAAAAGGTAAGTGTCATTGATAATAAGCTTAGTACCACGCAGCTCTCAACCGGGCAGAGAAAGCGTCTAAGCCTGCTAATGGCCATATTAGAGCGCCGCTCTATCCTTATCCTTGATGAGTGGGCGGCCGATCAAGACCCATTATTCAAGCGTAAATTTTATAAAGAAATTTTGCCGTTTTTGCAAAGCAAAGGCATAAGCATCATCGCCGTAAGCCACGATGATAGCTACTTTGACGTGGCAACTAGGATCATTTTAGTAAAAGATGGTTTTGTGCGCGAGCTTGACGAGGCTGAGCGCATAAGTGCTGCAAAAGACGCCGTTGAGAAGATAAAATAAGAGTATTTTTTACACAAAAAGAGAATTGAGTGCGCTACTCTTGAGCTATTTCAAGATCAAATAAATTTAAATTTAGTAGAATTTTGAAAAATTAAAAAAGGCGAAGTATGTCACACTCAGAGCTTGACAGCACCTATCTTGGCGCTTTTATCATACTTTTGTTAGCTACTTGTTCGTTTAGCTTGATAACATTTTTATCTTCAAAGATAAGCAAAAAGCTAGCCAACCGCAACACTGAGCGCTTAAAAGTTGGCTTTTACGAGTGCGGACCGACAACTGTAAAACAGCCAAATAAGATAAATATCCACTACTTTTTTTATGGAATTTTATTTATTTTATTTGACGTTGAGGTCATTTTTATGTATCCGTGGGCGGTGGATTTTAGGCTGCTTGGGCTATTTGGGCTCATCGAGATGTTGCTTTTTGTGGTGATCTTACTCATCGGCTTTGCCTACGCTTGGCAAAAAGGAGTCTTTAAATGGCAAAGCATCGGATAAACTACGCTGCAAATGGCGGTCTGCCAGTAGTTTTAACAACCGTTGATAAGCTCGTGCAGTGGGGCAGGAGCAACTCGCTTTGGGCGCTTAGCTACGGGCTTGCATGCTGTGCGATCGAGATGATGGCAAGTGGCGCTAGTAGATATGACTTTGATAGATTTGGCACCATTTTTAGGGCTAGTCCAAGGCACTCTGAGGTGATGATCATAGCTGGCACGCTAACTAAAAAGCACGCTGAATTTACAAGGCGCCTTTACGATCAGATGCCTGAGCCAAAGTGGGTCATTTCGATGGGTAGTTGCGCAAACACTGGTGGTATGTTTAACACCTACTCAACCGTTCAAGGCGTTGATCGCATAATCCCCGTCGATATCTACATCCCAGGCTGTGCCCCACGCCCAGAGACGCTTCAGTACGCACTTATGATGCTTCAAAAAAAGATAAGAAAACAAAGTGCATTTAGGGCGCAAAAGCCAAGAAAGCTAGATATATGAGAGAGTATAAGCCAAAAAACGACCTGCAAAAAAAGCAGTACTACAGCGAGAAATTTTATATCGCTAAAGAGACGCCAAAAGAAGTGGCAAGTGACTCTAAATTTGACGAAGAGCTGGCTGTTTTAGAGCAAAGCGGAGTGCAAATTTTATCTAGCTATGTGGAGTTTGACCAACTTGTTCTCTACGTAAATTCTAGTGAAAATTTTAAAGCGCTTGAAGCGTTAAAAAACTTTGGCTATGAGCAGCTTTGCGAGCTTGCGGCGATTGATTATATAGCGCAAAAAGGTGGATATGAGGTCTTTTATCAGCTTTTAAGTGTTAGCAAAAATAGGCGCGCACGAGTAAAATGCTTTGTCAAAAAGGACGAAATGCTAAAAAGCGTTTGTGAGCTTTATAAAAGCGCAAACTGGGCTGAGCGCGAGATGTATGATCTAAGTGGCGTTCTCATCAAAGATCATCCAAATTTAAAGCGTCTTATAATGCCTGATGACTGGCACTCGCACCCGCTTTTAAAGAGCTATCCGCTAGTTGGCGATGAGGCTGCTAAATGGTACGAGGTGGATAAAATTTTTGGGCGTGAATTTAGAGAGCAGATCGGCGAAGAGAACCGCGACCCAGCCTTTGTGGATGAGAAAGATACCTTTGGCTTTTCACGTGTGTTTGACGAAAATGAAGAGTACGAGTATCAAGAAGAAGGCGGCGTGAGATTTGTCAAAAAGGCTAAATTTAACCAAAGCCAGATAGTAAAGGAAAGACCTTGAGCCAGGCACCAAACCGCTTAAAACCATTTTTTGAAAATTTAGAATTTGAGCAAAATGACGGCAAGATGATACTAAATTTTGGCCCACAGCACCCAAGCGCACATGGACAGCTAAAGCTTGTGCTTGAGCTTGACGGAGAAAAGGTCGTGCGCGCTATGCCAGAGGTTGGCTTTATGCACCGAGGCGTTGAAAAGATGGCTGAAAATATGACCTATCAGGAATTTATCCCAGTGACTGACAGGGTGGATTACATCGCCTCAAGTGCCAATAACTACGCATTTTGCGCGGCCGTGGAGAAGCTTTGCGCTATAGAAGTGCCTCGCCGTGCGCAGATCATTAGAGTGATGCTTTTGGAGCTAAACCGCATCAGCTCGCACCTTTTATTTTTAGCTACGCACGCCCTTGATGTGGGGGCAATGAGCGTCTTTTTATACGCATTTAGAGAGCGCGAATACGTCCTTGATCTTATAGAAAAATACTGCGGCGCAAGGCTAACTCATAGCTCCATAAGGATCGGTGGCGTGCCACTTGATCTGCCTGATGGCTGGTGTGAGGAGCTGCTTAAATTTTGCGAGAAATTTCCAAGCGACATCACGCTTTACGAAGATCTGCTAAGTGAAAATAGAATTTGGCAAGCAAGGCTAATAGACGTGGGTGTAGTTAGCAAAGAGCTAGCCCTTAGTAGCGGCTGCTCTGGCGTCATGCTAAGAGCAAGTGGCATCGCGCGCGACATCAGAAAAGAGGAGCCATATCTCATCTACGACGAGCTAGAATTTGACGTGCCTTACGCCACCAAGGGCGACTGCTACGCAAGATACCTACTTTATATGAAAGAGATGCGTGAGTGCGTGAAAATTTTAAAGCAGTGCGTTAGCAAGTATCAGACAAGTAGCCCAGCTATCATCGCCGACGCGCCAGAGTATGTGAGCGCTTCAAAAGAGCAGATAATGAGCCAAAACTACTCATTAATGCAGCATTTTGTGCTGATAACTCAGGGATTAAAGCCACCAAAGGGTGAAATTTACTTTGCTAGCGAGTCGCCAAAGGGCGAGCTTGGAATTTATATAAACTCAGACGGCAGCGCAAGCCCATATCGCCTAAAAATTCGCACGCCAAGCTTTTGGCACTGCGCTATTTATGAAGATATGCTAGTTGGGCAGTACGTGGCAGATGTGGTCGCGATAATAGGCAGCACAAATATCATCTTAGGCGAGGTTGATAGATGAGAAGGGTCGATCTTAGGCATCTAAAGGGCGAGTTTTTAAGCGCTCTTGGACAGCAGATAAAGGCTAGCGAGCCAGACGAGGTGGTGATATTTTTGTTTGAGATAGGCGATTACAGCGGTGTTGAGAAAGCTGTAAATTTGGCTTATAACTTAAACTTCGAGGTGATGAACTCGCTTAAATTTAACCAAGTTGATTGGGCATTAACGATAAAAAAAGGCAAGATATGAAATTTAATGATCTAATAGCAGGCAAGAGCCTAAGTATCGCAAATTTACTAAGTTTGAGCGACAAAAATTTAGCAAAAAAGGTAAAAGAGCACGAGTTTAAATACATCTCATGCTTTGAAGATAACGAGCTTGGCAGTAAAAATTTGATCCGCTGCGAGATAGGATCGATAAGCTATGTCTTAGCACTTCTTTGCAAGTATGCAAATTTGGTGCAAAATGACTTTTTCGATGAGCTCGATGATGGGCTGATAAGTGGCGAGTGCAACGTGGGCGAGGAGGAGTTTGAGGAGCTTGGCGAGTGGATAAAGGACGTTAAAAACGTGATCATTGATGACTCGCTCTTTGCTCATCCAGATAAAGATGCGATCTTTTGGCTGCTTGAAATTTTAGGCAAAAATGTCGTCTTAGCAGGCAGTGAGGTCAAAGAATTTGCAAGCGTCAAAAAAGTAGATGAGCTAAGAGAGCTTGAAAATTTTGACGGAGCGGTCGTCTATCTAAACAAAAACGCAAGCGACGAGATCGTGGGCGGCGTGCAGTTTGGCATCGTGGCAAAGGCAAAGGATGGCGAAACATTAAATTTAAAGGCAAAAGACTTTAGTGTGAGCGCTAAATTTAGGCTTGATCCAACGCTAAAAGGCACGGTTGCCGTGCTTGGCGCAAAAAATTTTGATGGATATGCATTTAAACAAGTAGTAGTTAGCAAATGAAAATCACCATAAACGATCAAATTTTAGAGGCAAACGAGGGCGAGAGTATCCTAAATATCGCAAGAGCAAATGGCATCTACATCCCTGCGCTTTGCTACCTTAGCGGCTGTTCGCCAACGCTTGCTTGCAGGCTTTGCATGGTCGAAGCAAACGGCAAAGTGGTATATAGCTGCAACGCCAAAGCCAAAGAGGATATGCAAATTTACACAAATACGCCAGAAATCGCTGCCGAGCGAAATGCGATCATGCAGACCTACTGCGTCAATCACCCCCTTCAGTGCGGCGTTTGCGATAAAAGTGGCGAGTGTGAATTGCAAAATTTGACAACACATTTACGCGTAAATGAGCAAAAATTTGCCATAGAGGACACACACAAACCGCACAAAAAATGGGGGCTCATAAACTACGACCCAGCCCTTTGCGTGGTCTGCGAGAGGTGCGTCACGGTTTGTAAAGATAAGATCGGCGAGAGCGCGCTAAAAACGGTGCCAAGGGGCGTTGAAGTGCCAAAAGAGCTAAAAGAGAGCATGCCTAAAGATGCCTACGCCGTATTTAGCAAGATGCAAAAGAGCCTAATTGCCCCAAGTGCGGGCGAAAATTTGGACTGCTCATTTTGTGGCGAGTGCATCAGCGTTTGCCCTGTTGGCGCGCTTGTTAGCTCAAATTTTCAGTATAGCTCAAATATCTGGGAGCTAAACCGCATCCCAGCGGCAAATCCGCACCAAAGCGACTGCGAACTCATTTTTTATGACGTAAAAGAGAAAAGCACTAGCGATAGAAGCAAGCAAATTTACCGCGTTAGCAACGACTTTCACTTTGGCGAGATAAGCGGTGCGGCAAGGTTTGCCTATGACTTTCACAACGAAAACGCACGCAAAAATGAGACGAAATTTAACGAGCTAGTCTTAAATTTAAAAAACGGCAACATAAAAAATATAAAATTTAATAGCTTCATAACAAACGAAGAGGCGCTTATTTTGGAGCGCTTGAGAGAGAAATTTGATCTAAATTTGCTAAACGATGAGGCTTTTAAATTTCAAAATTTCTTAAATATTTTTAGCGAATTTAGCGGTCTTAGCTCATATAACGCAGACTATGAGAGCCTAAAAAATAGCGATTTTATCATCACGGCTGGTAGCTTCTTGCGCCATGAGAGCCCAGTTACAAGCTATAAGCTAAATAACGCCCTTAAGATAAATAAAGCTGCTGGAATTTACTTTCATCACATCGCTGATGAGGTCGTGAAGAAATTTTCAAAGAATTTTGTCTGTGTGAGCTATGAGGCTGGCAAAGAGGCTGGAAAATTAGAGCAAATTTTACTCTTTGTGCTTAAAAACTGGGGTGAGAATTTACCAGCAGCACTTCAGGCAAGAGTTGAAAAATTTGAAGAGAGCTTTGGAGTGGAGGCAGCTGCCCTCTGCGAAGGCAAGGCTAAATTTACGCTCATTTTAGGTAGCGATTTTTACGCTCATGAAAATGCAAATTTACTAGCCGCCCTTGCTGGAGTGATCGCAAGAACTACGCCGTTTGCTGTGATGCTCATACCGCCTCGCACAAACTCGCTTGGCGTGGCTAAAATTTGTACGCTTTCACACGAGAAAAAGCCTGGCAAGACGCTAGGATACAATGAAATGGGCGAGTTTAAATTTAGCATCTTTGAGGGCGATCTTGACGCTGGTGCGCTAAATCAGCAAGAGGGCACATTTACAAGTATAAATAACGAAGTAGTGCCGACAAATGCGGCTTTGACACATAATGGCTACTTCTTAAACGACATCGCAAATGCGCTTGGGCTAGTGGCTAAAAATACGATCGACTATACAGCGCAGCTACCAAAAGAGAAGGGTTACAGGGGCGTTAAATTTGATGATTTAGAAAACTTTTACGCAAATGACGGCACAAGTCACAGAGGCTACAAGCTTGAAATTTCAAATTTCGCGCCAAAAGAGGACATAGAGCCATTTTTTAAAGAGAAAAATGAGCTAAATTTAAAAGAAGACGAAGCGCTAATAAGCCTTGCAAATCCTATAAATTTGCCATCGTTTTTTGCAAACTATGCCAGCCAGACAGCTAAACGCGCGAAACTTTATGCAAGCGGCGAGTTTATGGCTAAATTTGAAATTTCACAAAACGAAGCTGTCATTTTAGAAAAAAATGGGCAAAAGCTTGCCATTTGCGTGGAGCTTGATAGCGAGCTAGGAGGCGTGGCAGCCTATCTTGGCGACTACGATGAGAAGCTTGATGTAAGCGCCATTTTTGAGGGCAAGAGTTACGCAAGCGTAAAAATAATAAAGGCAGAGAATGAGTGAAATGCTATTTTTTGTGATAACAACTATTGTTAAAGCAGTCGTCATCTTGGCCGTCATGGCTAGCCTTGCAGGACTTGCGACTTATGCTGAGAGAAAGGTGCTTGCCTACATGCAGCGCCGCGTGGGACCTGATATGGTGGGGCCAGCTGGCGTGCTTCAGATCGTGGCTGACATGATAAAGCTCTTTACAAAAGAGGACATCGTGCCTGCAAATGCAAATAAATTTATCTTTCTAATAGCCCCTCTAATCTCTGCTATCGCGGCATTTGCAGCGCTTGCGCCCGTGCCATTTTTGCCTGAGTTTGAAGTTTTTGGGCATACGATTAGACCGATACTTGCAGATATAAACGTGGGCGTTTTATATATCGCTGGCGTGGCAGCGGTTTGCGTCTTTTCGCCACTTGCAGCGGGCCTTGCAAGCTACAATAAATTTGCACTAATTAGCGCCGCTCGCGCAGTCGTGGCGCTTCTTAGCTTCGAAGTGGTCGCTGGCATGGCACTTTTAAGCGTTGTCATGGTGACTAGCTCGCTCTCGTTAGTTGATATAAACAACTACCAAAAAGGCATCTTTAACTGGCTTATATTTAAGCAGCCCCTTGCTTTCGTGCTTTTTGTGATGGCAAGCTTTGTGGAGTGTAACAGAACGCCATTTTGCCTAACAGAAAACGAGACTGAGATCGTAGCAGGCTATGGCACCGAGTATAGCGGCATGAGATGGGCGATGTTTTTTATCGGCGAATACACCAACATGATCGCAGCAAGTATCATCATCACGCTCCTATTTTTGGGCGGTTTTAACGAGTTTTTATTTATCCCAGGCGGGCTAATGATACTTTTAAAATCAAGCCTAGTCTTTTTCTTTTTTCTTTGGACGAGGGCGTCGTGGCCACATCTAAGGGTCGATCAGCTTAGCATGCTTTGCTGGAAAATTTTGCTTCCGCTTGGCATCTTAAATGTCGTAATCACCGGCTTTGCACTACTTATCTAAGGCGTAAAATGAGCGAGAAAAGATATATTTTGATAGACGAAAAGATAGAGCCAAAAGGGGCATTTGATAAATTTAAGCACTTTATCGCCGCTACTTTTAAGCTTGATCTTTTGGTGGGGCTAAAGATCACGCTAAAGCAGATGCTCTTTAGCAAGTCGCACACTTTAAAATACCCTATGCAAAAGATGGAGCTAAACGCCAGATATAGGGGAATTCATAGGCTTTTAAAATTTGTTGAAAGCGAAAATGAGCGCTGCATAGGCTGTGGATTATGTGAGAAAATTTGCGTTAGCAACTGCATCTCGATGAAAACCTCTCTTGGCGAGGATGGCCGCAAAAAGGTCGCAAGCTACACGATAAATTTAAGCAGGTGTGTATATTGCGGATTTTGCGCTGATGTCTGCCCTGAGCTTGCTATCGTCTGCGGGCAAGAGTACGAGGTCGCAAGTGAAAATAAAATCCTCTTTGGCACAAAGGCTGAGTTTTTAACAGATGATAAATTTTTAAAAGATCAAACTGAGTTTGAGGGCTATGGCGCGCTACCTAAAAATGCTAGTAGCCTAGTAAAAAAGACGCCAAATGCGCTTACAAATGAAGATAAGGCAGAAACGATGGATATAAATTTAAAAGGGTCAAGCGATGTATGAGAGCTTTGCATTTTATCTTTTTAGCGCCCTTATATTAGTTAGTTTTTCTTTTAGCGTGCTTTGCAAAAACGCCCTAAACGCGGTCTCTGCGCTAGCTGCTGGCATGGTTTTTATATCAGCTATATTTTTCTTGCTTGGGGCTGAGTTTTTAGGCGTGGTGCAAATCGTCGTCTATACAGGCGCGGTGGTCGTTTTATACGCATTTGCGATGATGTTTTTTGACACCAGCAAGGAGTGCGAGCCAAAAAGTAGCAAAAAAACAAAGATAATCGTCTATCTTCTAAGCAGCTTCATAGCGCTTCTTTTGATATTTATCTTTTTAGCGCCTATTTATAGCGCTAAGCAAGAGGTAGTAAATTCTACCCTCGCTAATCTTGGCAACATCGAAGCGGTTGGAATTTTACTCTTTAGCAAGTATCTGCTTGCCTTTGAGATGTGCGCTATCATGCTACTTGTGGCGATGGTGGCTGGCATCATCTTGATACATAAAGACCTAGACGCGCAAAGCAAATTTGAGGAGATGCTATGATATGCCTTACTCACTACCTCATCCTAGCAAGTCTGGTCTTTGTCATAGGGCTTGTTGGCATAATGAGAAGAAGAAATTTGATAATGCTATTTTTCTCAAGCGAAATTTTACTAAACTCAGCAAATATCGCGCTTGCTGCTATCTCGAAATACTACTTTGACCTAACTGGGCAGATCATCGCATTTTTTATAGTAGCCATCGCCGCTAGCGAGGTCGCTGTGGGGCTTGGATTGCTCGTGCTTTGGTATAAAAAGACTGGTAGCATCAGTTTAGATTCGATGACAAATATGAAAGGCTAAGAGATGATTTTATTTTGTATTTCGCTATTTTTTCCGCTTCTTAGCTTCATCATAGCTGGCATCTTTTCGCATAGCAGTAAGAATTTATTTATCGGTCTTTTTTGCTCGCTTCTCATGATCGTTAGCGCCACGGCTTCGCTTATGCTAACGGCTAGTCTTAGCGTAGATGAACCACTAAATTTAACCCTAAAAGAGTTTATAAACTTAGGCTCGCTTGATCTTAGCTTTAGCTTCTACCTTGACGCGATCAGCCTTGTGATGCTTAGCACCGTGGGCGTGGTCGCTAGCATCGTGCATATCTACTCCATTGGCTACATGAGAGATGACGCGAGTTTTAACCGCTTTTTTAGCTACCTTGGGCTCTTTGTCTTTTGCATGAACGTCCTTGTCTCAAGCGATAACTTCATAGGGCTCTTTATCGGCTGGGAGGGCGTTGGGCTTTGCTCTTGGCTGCTCATTGGCTTTTGGTATAAAAGGCCTAGTGCAAACATCGCTGCAAACGAGGCTTTCGTGATGAACAGAGTGGCTGATCTTGCCATGCTTGTTGGCATCTTTTATATATTTTATAGCTTTGGCTCGCTTAAATTTAGCGAGGTTTTTAGCACTAGAAGCGACCTTTCTGGGCTAAATTTAGGCATCATCGCCACGCTTCTTTTCATAGGCGCCATGGGTAAAAGCGCGCAGTTTCCATTTCACACTTGGCTTGCAAACGCCATGGAGGGCCCAACGCCGGTTTCTGCGCTCATCCACGCTGCGACTATGGTAACAGCTGGCGTCTATCTGGTCATACGCGCAAATTTCATCTTTGCAAACGTGCCTGAAGTATCGCACTTTATCGCCTGCCTTGGCGCATTTGTAGCGATATTTGCCGCAAGCATCGCGCTAGTGCATAACGACCTTAAAAAGATAGTCGCATACTCGACGCTTTCGCAGCTTGGCTATATGTTTGTAGCCGCTGGCCTTGGGGCTTATAAGATCGCACTTTTTCACCTTGTCACGCACGCATTTTTCAAGTCTTTGCTCTTTTTGTGCGCTGGAAACGTCATGCATGCGATGAACGACGAGCTAAATATCAAAAAAATGGGTGGGCTTTATAAATTTATGAAGCCAACCGCGCTACTTTCTATCATCGCAAGCTGCGCGCTGGCTGGTTTTTATCCATTTGCTGGCTTTTTTTCAAAAGATAAAATTTTAGAGGTTGCCTTTAGTGAAAATCAAATTTTATGGCTTGTTTTGCTATTTGGCGCGGTGCTTACGGCATTTTATAGCTTTAGGCTCGTTATGCTAGTATTTTTTGTAAAGCCAAAGAGCGAGGAGCACGCACATGAAGCCAAAAACTACATGCTTGTTGGCATGAGCTTGCTTGGCGTTCTCTCAGTTATCAGCGGCTTTTTTTGGAGTAACTTTAGCGAGTTTTTAAGTAACAGCCTTGGGGATTTTAAGCTAAATTTATCTCACAGCAGTGAAATTTTCTTACTCGTTTTAACGCTTAGTTTAGTGCTTGCAAGCGCTGGCTTTGCTGTGTTTGCCTATAAAAAAGAAATTTTTAAAGAGAGCATTTGCGAAAGTAGAGTTTATAAAATTTTGCAAAATGCCTACTTTATACCAAAATTTTATGAGAAATTTTTTATAAATGGCTACGCTTTTATCTCTAAAATTTGTAAGAAATTTGACGAGATGATAGTCGATCGTAGTGTCGATTTTGTCGCACTTTTGGTTACTAAATTTGCATATCTTGCAAACAAAATGCAAAGCGGCGATCTTAGCGTCATGCTTAGGTTTATGGTCGCAGGATTTGCCTTGCTTTTAAGCTTTATATTTTTATTAAACGGAGCCAAATAATGCTAAGTGTCATCATATTTTTCCCAGCAATAAGCGCAATACTTGGCTTTTTGATAGAAAATAAAAGCATCAAATTTTATGGAGCAAGCATCGCTCTTATCGAGCTTTTACTAGCCATTTTTATCTGCGTCAATGTTGATTTTCAGGGTTATGACTTTGTTTTAACGCATCAAGTCTCGCTCATACCAAGCCTAAATATCAGCTATTTTGTGGGCATCGATACCATCTCACTTGTGCTTATAGTCCTTAGCGCATTTATGAGCTTCATCTCTATCGCAGCCCTTAGCGATGATGGAAATTTAAAGCACCTGGTTATTAGCGTGCTATTTTTAGAGAGTACGATGATGGGCGTCTTTAGCGCGCTTGATATGATCTTGTTTTACAGCTTTTGGGAGCTTAGCCTCATACCACTTCTTTACATCATCGGCGCATTTGGCAGTAAAAATAGAATTTACGCGGCGATTAAATTTTTCATTTACACATTTTTAGGCTCTGTCTTTATGCTAGTAGCGATCATCTTTATCGGCTATCTGTGCTACCAAAAAAGCGGCGTCTTTAGCTTTAACTTGCTTGATTGGTACAAGCTTGGCATAGGAGAAAATGCTCAAATTTGGCTATTTTTAGCATTTTTCTTCGCTTTTGGCGTGAAAACTCCGCTATTTCCATTTCACACATGGCTACCTTACGCACACGGACAGGCTCCGACTATCGGCTCAGTGCTGCTTGCTAGCGTGCTTTTAAAGATGGGTACTTACGGCTTTGTGAGATTTTCACTCCCGCTTTTTCCAGACGCGAGCCTGCTTTTAAGTGGCTTTGTCTGCGTCATAGCTATCATCATGATCATCTACGCAGCCCTAGTTGCCTACGCACAAAGCGATATGAAGCAAGTGATCGCTTATAGCTCCATTTCACACATGGGCGTCATCATGCTTGGCATCTTTTCACTAAATTTAATAGGCCTTGGCGGCTCAATATTTTTAATGATAAGCCACGGCATCGTAAGCGGCGCGCTATTTTTGCTAGTTGGCGTCATCTACGAGAGGGCTCACACAAAAGAAATTTGTGAATTTGGCGGCCTTGCCAAGGTGATGCCAAAATACGCACTTATATTTTTTATAGCAACGCTTGCAAGTATCGGCTTGCCACTAACGATCGGCTTTGTGGGCGAGTTTTTGAGCCTGTTTGGCATCTTTAAGCTAAATAAGCTCTTTGCGCTACTTGGCGGCTTTAGCATCATCGTGGGCGCTGTTTATATGCTGGTACTTTATAAAAGGGTATTTTTTGGCGAGTGCAAGGAGAAAAATTTAAGCCTAAAAGATCTAAATTTTAAAGAGTTAGCCGCTCTTGTGCCACTTTGTTTGCTCATAATCATTCTTGGTATCGCACCAAATTTGATACTAAAACCGCTTGAGCCAAGCGTGCAAAATATCATAAGCAAAATGCAAACTAGAGCTGTAAATAGCGGCACAAAGGATAAAATTTCATCTTTAAACGGCGGGAGCAAACTATGAACGAAATAGCCTTTTTAGACCTAAACGAGATCTCTTTGCAATCACTCTCGCCGATGCTTAGTATGATGGTTTTTGCACTTTTTATCCTCATAGTTGGAGCGATAAAAAAGGATCTTTCGAGGAATTTCTACTGCGTATTTTGCATCATCGCTATATTTGTAAATTTAGGCATTACGCTTGATTTTAACGGGCTTAGCCTAAGCTTTTGGGGTATGCTTTTAGTTGATGGAATTTCTATCATCTCGCAGATCATTATCCTAATCGCCTCAGCCCTTTTCATCCCGCTGGCACTTAGCACAAAAGAGTATTTTGAGTATAAAATTTACGAGTACTACGCGCTATTTTTGTTTATGATCGCTGGATTTTTGTTTATGGTGAGCTCAAACAACCTACTTATCATCTTTCTAGGCCTTGAGATCAGCTCGCTTTGTCTCTACACTCTAATCGCCCTTCACAACAAGGCAAAAAGCGTCGAGGCTGCTATCAAATACTTCGCGATGGGTTCGCTCTCAGCTGGCTTTTTTGCGATGGCGATAGCGATGTTTTATCTAGCAACAAACTCAATAGACATCGCTCGCATAGGCGTTGTCATAAAAGATCTTAGTCTAAATCAAAATTTAATAATCCTTCTTGGCTGCGTTTTCATAGCTTCTGCCATTGGTTTTAAGCTCTCGCTCATACCATTTCACACATGGATACCAGACGTTTATGAGGGCTCAAATGCTCCACTAGCAGGCTATATGTCGATCGTGCCAAAGGTTGCTGGATTTATCGTCGCATTAAGAATTTTTGCGATGCTTGAGGGCTCTGGAATTTCATGGATAAAAGATATGCTCTACATCATCGCCGTGCTTACGATGAGCCTTGCAAACATCATGGCGCTAGTGCAAAAGGACGTCAAAAGGATGCTAGCTTTTAGCTCGATAGCTCACGCTGGTGTCGTGCTTTGCGCGCTTGTAGCTAATTCTCACGAGGCAAATGTCGCCTTGTTTTTCTACTGGATCATGTTTTTGTTTGCAAATTTGGGCGCATTTTCTATGCTTTGGGTGGCAAGGTGCGACGACGTCGTCTGCTGGGATAAGCGATTTAAGCACCCTTATGAGAAATTTTCAGGGCTTATTAAAATTTTGCCAAGCTACGCTGTGATAATGGGAATTTTCATGATTGCCCTTGCTGGCATACCGCCTTTTAGCGTATTTTGGGGCAAGATGGTGCTTATCTCATCGCTCATAAAGTCTGATTACGTCGTGCTTAGCCTCATCATCATGATAAACTCTGCGATTGCGATTTATTACTACCTAAAGCTCATCGTCTTTATGTTTTTAAAAGAGCCTATCGTAAAAGATAAAAATATTTACATCTCAAACGTCTCGATGGCGCTAAAAGTGATCGTTGGAGTTGCCGTTGCTGGCACGGTCTTTGCCTTTTTATTTTCTGGGGCGATTTTGGAATTTATTGAGCATTTTGTCTTTGCTTCAGGATTTTAGAAAATTTAACTATAATGGCGGCATGAAAAAGCTCTTAACCATCTTATTTTTACCGCTTTATCTATCCGCCTTTAGCCTTAGCCTAAACAGCGGCGCAAACGCAAATAAGCCTTATAGCGTCCTTCAGCTAAGCGACGAGAAAGAATTTGAATGTGTGGAGCAAATTTTAGCCTACGACACGAAGCGCTACGTTTGTATGCTCGATGATGGGATCTTGCCAAAGATCGAAGATACGACGCTGCCTTTAATGGACATAAAATATAAAAAGCAAGATGGCAAACTCTTCATCGTCATCATGCCAAAGGCACCCTCAAAACTTCTAAATGTTCAAACTGAGCTTTACAGCAGTCCAAGCGTGCAAGATACGCCAAAGACGACCATCTCAAAGCACTTTAGCATCATCATCGACACTTCGCTTGGCGAAAACAACAAAAGAGTATCTGGGCTAAATTTTTCGCCTGATTTTAGAGATATGCTAAGTCCAAGCATCGGAGCGCTTGATCTTAACAAAGCACCTATCGCTGGGCTTGATAGCAACGATATAGACATCTACATAAATATAAAAAGAGCTTACGAAAAGGGCGCTTATGAAAGCGTGGTAAAAGATACGCAAACAGCGATGAAAAGGCATCCAGCCAGTCTTTTCTCAAGTGAGTTTTTGCTTTTTAGACTAAGAGCACTTGATAAAATTTTTGAGACAAAGAGCGAGTTTGAGGGGCTTGAGCCAAAAGATATCGTAAGCGAGGGCAGAGCTTGGATAAGAAAATTCCCTTCTGATGAGAACTACTCAGAGGTGCTATATCTCATCGCTAGAGCTTACCTCAAAGATAGCATCGCAAGTGATGCAAAATATATGCTTGACATACTAAGCGAAGAGCACGCGGAGTCGAAATTTACAAAGCTTGCCACGCTTGATTATGCTGACTACCTATATAAAATAGGCAGGCAAAAAGAGGCGCTAAGCGACTATGAAAAAGTACTCTACTCTACAAACGACATCGATCTTGCAAGTAGAGCTGCACTAAGCCTAGCAGACGCAAATATCGATAAAGAGAAATTTGACGAGGCGAAGAAATTTGTACTAAAGATCGCAAATGCAAATGAAAAATTTTTCATGAACGATCCGACAAAATCGATGAATTTAGCCTATACATTTGCCAGCAAAGATATGCCAGACGTGGCTGCTAAAATTTATGAAATTTTGGTAAATAATAGCGACAGGACAAAGGATTTTTACGAGGCAGCATTAAAAAATTTAGCGCTAAATTTAGCCAAAACCAAAGATGAAAAAAGGGCGTATGAGTATCTAAACAGATACGAAAAAGAGTTTAAATATGGCGATTATATCGATGAGGTCGCTAAGGCAAAGGATGGGCTATTTTTTGAAGAGGACGACAAAAACGCCACCGCACTCCACGCAAGATATAAAGATCTCATCGAAAAATATGCCGGCACAAATATCAGCCAAAAGGCATTAATTAGTGAGCTTGAGCTTGATCTAAAAGAGCGTAAATTTGCCGATGCGCTAGCTTACAATAACCTCGCAAAAGATGAAAATTTAAGCCGGGCAATGGAGCTTGTAAATGAGGCCGCGCTTGAGCTAACAAAAGAGTTTTTCATCAAAGATGACTGCACGGCAGTTATAAATTTACTAGAAAACTACGATGTGAGCAAGGTCTCTTTGCCGCAGTTTAAGCTATTTAACTGCTACTTTAGAACGGCGCGTTACAACGATGCGCTAGAGCTTGCAAAGGCGCATGTAAAGGATGAAAATTTAGAAGATAGAGTCGAGTGGCTGGTAAATTTGAGTAAAATTTTATATAAAAATAAAGACTACGAGCATGCGATCACTGCGGCAAATGACGCGCTCTCGCTTGGCTCAGCGGTCGAGTACTCAGATCCTACGCCATCGCTTTTTGATAGATTTTACTCGCTGCTTGCGCTAAAGCGCTTTACTGAGGCGGTCTCAACGATTGGCGCGATCGAGCAGCTAAGGGGGCAGGACTTTAAGATCATCGAGGCGTATGCGGCTATATGTGACTACGCGATGAAGAGCAACGACTATGCTATCGCTGCAACCTACGCTAAAAAGGCGCTTGAGCTGCAAACTAGGGCCAAGATAAATACCTTTTCACCAAAGCTAAATTTTGACTACTCGGAGGCTTCGCTAAAGACAGATAATCTTGACGAGGCGCTTGATGAGGCGAAATTTATACTAAATATGAAGCTTGAGCCAGAGGACCGATTGCATGCTCTAAATTTAGCAAGTGAAATTTACATCAGACAAAAGCAGTATAAACTAGCTAAGGGCTATTTGGACGAGTGCGTTAGCTCAAATTTCACAAGTGCTTACAAAGATGCCTGCAAAGCCAAACTTGAGATGATAAAGTAAAATTTAGTGCTAAGTTTAAATGATCTTGAAAGAGAGTATCTGAGGCTTAAAAAAGAGAATTTCCCAGATGGCAAAAGGATTAAATTTATAGCAAATTTAGGCGCAAGTGACGAGATAGCATATCATTACAAGCTCATTTGCAAAGAGTGGCAAGATGGCAGGCAACTAAATTTAGAAAGCAGCTTTGATAGGCATGGAGGCGCTGGGCTGGAGTTTTTGTTTGAGTACCTAGCCAAGGAGGGCGATCAAAAACTAAAAATAGAAACCATCTATCTTATAGCGCAAATCCTTTCTAAGTCTAAACATAGAGATTTTTATACTGCATTTTGTGACCGCCTTATCCCTCAAATCACCTCTTTTTTGGAGACAAATGATGCCTTTCGCCGCAAGCTTATAATAGCGCTTGGTTGGGTTGGCACTTTAAGCGAGGTAGAAATTTTGACAAACGAAATGCTAGAAAGCAAGGATAGCCTTTGCAGGGCTTGGGCGGCAGCTAGCCTCATGCAAATGTCCTTTCACAGGGTCAGCCAAGCAATCTTGCGAGATAAAACAAAAGCTACATTTTTGCAAGGCATCTCTAGCGAAAAAGAGCCATACGCTTGCGCAGTTATGATAGAAGCAGCTCAAAATTTATTTGGTAAAAAGTGGATATCTTCTAGCGCAGCTCAAAATCAAGATGCCAAAAAGATAGAAAAAGCTAGAAAAACGGCGGTAAGATTTTTAGGCAGGGATTAAATTTGCCACTAAGTGGATTGTGTGCTTGATTGTGTTTTTGTTTGTTGGATTATAAAGTAAAAATGGTTTAATTTTATAAGAGATTTTGGATTTAAATTTAGAATATTTAAAAATAAAATTTTATATTTTTGCTTAGAGATAGCGGACGAAATAGCTTTAATTTGATTTAAAATTTAATTTTTTCTTGACATATAATAATGTTTTTTGTATAATCTCAATTCTTTTTTAAATAATCATGTCTTGCTAGCTCAGTCGGTAGAGCATCTCACTTTTAATGAGGGGGCCGTTGGTTCGAATCCAACGCAGGACACCATTTTTTGGGTTTATGACCCTTTCGTCTAGTGGCTCAGGACTCTACTTTCTCTGTGTAGAAACAGAGGTTCAAATCCTCTAAGGGTCGCCAGATATTTTAAAATTTAGGTCGCTTAGCTCAGTTGGTAGAGCGCCACCCTTACAAGGTGGATGTCATAAGTTCGAGTCTTATAGCGACCACCATTACTTTTAGGTGCAGCGGTAGTTCAGTTGGTTAGAATGCCGCCCTGTCACGGCGGAGGTCGCGGGTTCGAGCCCCGTCCGCTGCGCCATCTATTAAACCTTAGGTTAAGGTTGCGTCTCATAAAGCACCCATTATTGAGTGTCAAATTAAATTTTAAGATTATAAGTTCTAAGATAACACTTTGTTATTGATATTTAATCTTGCCTCGTTAGCTCAGTTGGTAGAGCATATCACTCTTAATGATGGGGTCGTAGGTTCGAGACCTACACGGGGCACCATCTTTTGGCCCATTCGTCTAGCGGTTAGGACACCAGCCTCTCACGTTGGTAACACGAGTTCGAGTCTCGTATGGGTCACCATTCTCAATACTTTGATATGATTTAAAGATTAATTCTTATTAGTAAAGATTTTATTTTCTTATATGTTTCAACTATTTGTATGTTGTTATAAATCAGAGTTAAATACATTTATGATCAATTAATAAATAACTATTATAAATTTGAAAAGATTTTATTAAAGATTGAGTAATATCTATTTTTTATATAAATACACTATGCGATATAAAATTAAAGATGTTGTTAATTAGAGGTGCTGGTTAAGTGTTGAGTATAATGGCATAGTTGTGTATCATTGTATTTATTAGCCTCAATAGAATTAAGTATATCTTTTTTTGTGTTTTTTACGACTATGACTAGAATCATTATTTAAAATGAAGCAAGATCTTTTTTAATATAGATAGTCTATGCTTATAATATATTTTCATCTACTTGTAGTAGTAAGATAAATCTACAGCTAGAAAATTTTTATACTATTTTATGTGGCTTTACGATTAGTAAATTTATTTTCGGAATATTTTACTTTTAAAATGTACTAAAGCTATATAATCTATTAATTTATCATAAGCGTTACATGTTTTTACACTCTTGCTTAGATTGCTAAGCTCAAGCAATATTAATGTTAATTCATTTGTATAGTGGTTTCAGGTATTTAGGCATAAACTCATCGTTATATTTTATATATCAAATACTTGGAATTTTATTTGCTACACATTTACCCGTTTTGCCTCATACTTATTTAGCCATAAAGTAACTTTTATCTGTTTCCGTATCATCTTAAAATTTAGATATTTTGGTAATCTGCATATCATGTGAAAATGTTATAAAATTTCCATAAAATTAGGAAATACATTATATGTTTATTTTTTAGTTTTGCCGCGTTTATTACTCTTTTTAAGAATATAATTTTTTATCGTATCTCAATACTGCTTATATTTGTATTGGCTTTTTGTTGAGTGTTGAAAGTTTATAGTAAATTACTATCTCACAATACTTTTATAGTCTAAATTTTCAAAAAGTAGTAGCTCTTTTTTGCTCTCTTTTATAAGCGCTTTTACTAGCTCTGAGGTTTCTTTATTTTTTGGCAAGACAAGATGAATTTTTTTATTTATAAAGATGACAAAGATATTTTTAAGCTCGTAAATTTCACTTACATCTCTTATGTCAAAAATTTCATTTTCTTTTGGCTTTTTTTCATAAAATGCCAAATTTTTCTCATCCACTTCAAAGATCATCTCTTTTTTAAAGTCTGAAATTTCTAAACTTTTTAGCGCCGCTCTTCGTCTATTTTTTAAAAAAAATGGATAAAAAATGATCCAAAAAATAGCAAAAATGACGCCAATAATAGTAAAAATTTTGGTTTTTAAGAGCATATCAGCGACAAATCCAGCTATAATAGCCTCCGTAAAAATCATAAAAACATTTATAAAATACTGTTTTCTAGCCTTTTTTGAGAAAAATAGATTAAACGCTTGGTAGTCCATTAAATTTTCTCCAGATAAGACGATATTGCACTTCATATACTAACCTTAATGAAAAAATTGTAAAATTATAACTAAAAATAAGGTTTAAAATAGAATAAGCAATGAAACAAAACATTTTTTTTACGTTGGATTCATCTCTTGTCGTAAGACAAAAACAGATTTTCTATGCCGTTATAGCTCTTTTTATATTTTCTGAGTTTGCCGGCATCTTAAACTATAAAAATTTTGAAAATTTGTTGATATTTTTGGACTTTGGTCTTGTAGTTCTTGGTATCTACATATCTATGGATAAATCAAAGCTTAAAGTCATGCACTGGCTTGCTGCTTGTTTTAGTGTGTTTATTTGGGCTATTCTTGATGCCGTTAGAAACGTTAATGAGGATTTCCTTTTAAGAAATAAAGAACAAATTTCTTACCTTGATCTTTTTGCATTACTTCCTATGTTTTTATTTTTTATAGCTGTTAGTATACTTTTTATAAATAAGATTAAAAGACTTGATAAAAGTAGTAGAAATCAGGTTTTGTTTGATATTTTTAACGTTTTTTTGTTGGTTTGTGCATTTGTTTATTGCATTATTGATAATTTTGATAGTTTTAAATGTTTTATTTGTTCAAAAGATATAAATAAAACAACTTCTACTATTGCATTTTTTATAAATTTGCTAACTTTATTTGTGGCACTTAGTGAATTTTTTACTAGCAATACTCTTAAGCTTAAATATAGTGGTTTTTATTTTATCTGTGCGAGTGCTATTTTTGCATTACTAAATTTATATATTTTTTATAATAAATTTTTAAACAATAATTTTAAATTTATGTTTTACTCACTATATCTTATTATTTTTTTTATTTTAATGCTTGGGAGTTTTTATTTAAAAGGTAATAACAAATATTTAAATATACCATTTTTTAATGCACTGCCAAAATATGTACCAATTATTTCAATATGCATGTTTTTAATGAAGGATAATTCAGAACCAGTATTTGATTTGTTATTTTTATTTCTTATAGTAGCTTTTGCCATCTTGGGCTATTATTTTAGAGCTTCTAATCATATTAATAAAATTCGCCTTGCTGAAGAACGTTTACTTGAAATGAAAACAAAAGAAAAAAATAGCAAAATGGTTGAGTTGGAAATGATAAATTTAAGCTTAGAAACTATTTCTGCAAAGGACTATTTGACATCTTTAGACAACAGGGATTCTTTACTAAATAAACTAAAAGAGATGTGTGAAAAATTAGATGATCAAAAAGAAATTGCAGTCTATTATATAAACATAAGTCGTTTTAAAAATATTAATACATCTTATGGACATGAAATTGGAGATAAAATTTTAAAGTTTATTGCAAAACGTATGAGGTTAATTTGTAATAAAGAAGAAGTTGTATCAAGAGTTGGCTCTGATGAGTTTATTATATTAGCTAAAATGGATATAGGTAGCCATACAAAGAGAATGAAATTTGGTATGAGGCTAAAGGATGCAATAGAGGATTCTTTGCAGATAGATAAATATCACTTTTCTCTTAGAAGCGTAATAGGAATCTATGTTGTAACTAATAAAAATATTACTGAACCTAGAGATATTATTAAAAAAGCCGATATGGCGATGTATTTTGCTAAGCAAAATCCAGCTTTAAATCCTGCAGTTTATAGTGAAAAAATGAATAGTGAAATACGCAAAAAATTAGTCATAGAAACAGCTCTTAAAAAAGCAAATTTTTATGAAGACTTTCAAGTATATTTTCAACCAATTATCGATTTTAAAAATAAAAAAATGATTTGTGCGGAAGCACTTTTGAGATGGCAATCAAAAGAATTCGGACTAAAAGAAGCTAATGAGTTTATGCCTATAGCAAGTCTAAATAGTGATATATTAGATGAAATTTGTGAATTTTCTGTTTTGAAAACGATAGAACAAATTGTTTTTTGGAAGAGTAAAAGATTAAAGATACCAAAAATAAGTATGAATATAGACTATATTCAAAGTACATCTGAAAAATTTATAAATAATTTTTTAATTACATTAAACTCAAATCATATAAGTCCAAGTCAATTCGAGTTTGAATTTAGTGAAGATATTTGGCAAAACAAACAAGAAACTCTGGACAAAATTTTTGCCATTTTGGAAAAAAGCAATATTGATGTTTGCATAGATGACTTTGGGTCTGGATATACATCGCTAATTTATGTTAGGAAGTATAAAATAAAGCACATTAAGATTTCGAATGATTTTGTTTCTAATGCTATAAGTAATAAATTAGATATGCAAATAGTTACAGCCATCATAAGTTTAGCTAAATCAATGAAGCTAAGGGTGACAGCAAAAGGCGTTGAAAGCCACGAGATAAAAGAGCTTTTAAAAGAGCTTAATTGTGATGAAATGCAAGGATATTATCTTTGCCATCCTATGAGTGTATCGGATTTTGAGGATTTTATAAAACAAAATCCTCACATGGTGGCTGATATTTAAATTTCAGCCTTTATCTCTTCGTTTGATTTTACGACCATGCCTGAGCCATGTATCACGCTTGGGATACAGCTTGTGCAGATATCAACCTCTTCGCCGTTTTTGTGAGCGTGGATGAAAACCGCATTTTTATCATCGCTGCTTTTTAGTCCGCAAACGTTGCAAACTACTAGATCTTTCTCTCTCATCTTTTCTCCTTTGAAATTTTGGGTGATTTTACATCTTGTAAGCTTGCATTAAGATGATTTGGGTCAAGCTTGTCGCTTAGGCATTAATTGTTTTTTGTTATAATCATTTAAAATTTAAAAGGTTTAAAAATGGATGAAAGAACTATTGTTTTAGAGATGTTAAAGATGCAACAAAGCCTAAATGACGAGACAAACGGGCTTGGTTGGGAAAATGGCTATACAAATAAAAATAAGCTAATCAGCTGGAGGCGCTGCATATATATGGAGTGCGCTGAGCTCATTGATAGCTTTGCTTGGAAGCACTGGAAGAGCATAGATGCTAAGACTGATGAGCAAAATTTGCGTATCGAGGTTGTCGATATCTGGCACTTTATAATGAGCCTAGCGCTACAAATTTACAAGGCAAAACAGCTTGGCGATGTTGAGACTTTAGCTGATGATATCTGCCAGTCAAGTGGCTTTAGCGACTATTGCAAAGAGCCATTAAAGGTCGAAGATGAGAGCATTTATGAGATCATGAACGACGTTGAGATGCTTATACATGAGTGCAGCGGCTTTGACTATGACATCTTTGATATTTTTAAAATTTATTTCTCAATGTCTTTAAAATGTGGCGTAAATTTATACTCGCTTTATGAGTGCTATATCGCTAAAAACGTGCTAAATCGCTTCCGCCAAAACAATGGCTACAAAGAGGGCAGCTATAAGAAAATTTGGAACGGACGCGAAGATAACGAAGTGATGAGTGAAATTTTATCAAATGGCGTTAGCAAGATTGATGAAATTTACGCCGCACTTGAGCGCGAGTACAAAAAGGTAAAATGATAAATCTTCTTCGCCTTGGCTTTAAAGACTTTTTTACAGCCAAATTTATAACGCTATCGATCTTGCCACTTTGTCTTAGCATACTTTGCCTAGCTTGGCTAAGCATCTGGGGAGGTGGCGAGATATTTGATCTTTTAAGTGACGGCGCTAAAAACGAAAATTTCGCCTTTCTAGAGTCAAACTCGACGCTATCTTTTATAGCTATTAAAATTTTAAGCTTTAGCGCTACAAAGTGGATAGTTAGCATACTTTTTTACGTCTTAAGTACCTTTTTAACGATAATTATTAGCATAATAATCGCCCTAATAGTAGCTGGCTTTTTAACGCCAGTTGTAGCCAAAGAGATAAACAAAAGGCACTACAACTACGTGCTTAAAAGTGAGGCTAGTACGGCTAGAGTGCTAAAGGTGATGATGGTTGAGATCATGAAATTTCTTGGGATCTTGCTTGTTTGCTTGCCACTTTTGTTTGTGCCATTTGTAAATTTTTTCATCATCAACGTGCCGTTTTTTTACATCTACTATAAGCTTTTACTAATAGACGTTGGCTCAAACACGCTTGATAGCGATAAATTTGAGCTAGCACTACTTGAAGGTGGCGGGATAAAATTTATTGCTTTTACACTTTTGTTTTATCTGATCTCGCTTGTACCGCTTGTGGGATTATTTTTTCAGCTTTATTTTGTGATAGTCTTGTCGCACCTCTTTTATCAAAGAGAGGCGCTAGTTAAAATTTAGAGCCAAAAAGCTCTAAATTTATGCGTAGTAAGATACTTTTTTGCTCTCATCAAGCAAGGTATCAAATAGCCTTTTTGTCGCACTTAGTAGATTTTTATTTGCATCATTTTTAGCTAAAAGTTCGTCAAACATCTTTAGCATATTATCATTTATGAAATTTTTATGATCCATATCTTTTGCGTCAGGCAACATCTGCTTGATCTTGTTTGAAAGCTCGCTTATGCTTTGGCTGCTACCTGCGATCTTGTCGCCCTCTTTTACGTTTTTCATAAACTCATCAACCTGTGGGCGAATTTGCTTCATCGCCTCTTCGATCTCTTTCATATCTTGCTCGTCTATGCCGTTGCCTTTATATAAAAACTCATAGCCGTATTCGTGCGTAAGAGTTAGGCTTCTTTGGCTTGAAGTGCCATTTTTTTGGCTTGAAAACTCTAAGTTTTTGTTGTCATACATAGAAAAGCTTATCTCATCGCCCGAGCTAGTCTTCATCGAAAAGCTCATGTTGTTGTAGCTTCCTTGAGAGTAAAAATTTGTTTGCATTTTTAAATCCTTTTGAGGCTAAATCGGCAAAATTTTAATTTCATAAAGCAAAATTTTGTAAAATGCGTCAAAAAAGGACGGGCGATGTGTTGTTTTGGGACTAGGATCTTTTTGCTGATGCTTATTACCGTTTTAAGCTTCGTTTTTGCTAAGCTTTGCCCAGTTTTGCCAGTCGTTGGCTACTACTTGATACTTGCAAATTTGCTTGCCATTTTGATGTTTTCACTGTTTTTTAAAGGGCTTTTGCCAAGCTTTGTAAAGGTAAATGCGATCCACTATTTTTCGCTAATTGGTGGCTTTTTTGGGGCATTTTTAACAATGCTTGCTTTTAAAAAGGTTGCAAAAGATAAATTTACTTTAATAGAGCTCATTATTTTTACGCTTTGGGTGCTGATAATCGCCATAGTCATCTTTAAATTTCAAACCATTCTTGACATTTTTAGGGGAATTTAGATGGATGAGAGGATAGTTAAATTTTTAAAAAAGATGCATCTTGCAAGTGTTTGCGCCATTGACGATGAGGGGCAGCCTTACGCTTTTAGCGCGTTTTACGCCTTTGATGAGGTAAATTTTAGCCTTTTGTTAGCTAGCTGCGATGAGAGCTCGCATGTTAAATTTTTAAAAAACTCAAAGCTCATTGCTGGCACGGTCGCTCTTGATACAAAGATCGTTGGCAAGATAGAGGGCGTGCAGTTTCAAGGAGCGATGAGTGAGGCTAGCACAAGTGAGCGAGAAATTTACTTTAAAAGATTTTTTTACGCAAAAGCGATGGATCCAAAAATTTGGTCTATAAGCCTTGAAAAGCTTAAATTTACGAGTAACACTCTAGGTTTTGGCAAGAAAATTTTTTGGCAAAAGTAGGGCTTTATATAAATTTTTGTCTCTAGTCGTATTATAATATTATTCTTTTATAACTAGTAAGTATTTTTTATCGTACCAAGGTACAATTTACAAAATTATTATGATCTAATATAATTCACAAAAAATTAAATTTTTAAAGGAGTAATTTATGGCAAGAGAAGCCGGAGTGGTAAAATCATTAACGGGCAAGGCAGTTGCAGTCGATCAAAATGGAAATGCGAGAGAACTAAAAGTTGGTGATATTGTCTATATAGGTGAAAGCATCAAAACTAGTGACGCAGCCGACAAAGTAACTATCGTTGCAAACAATGGCAAAGAGATTACAATACTAGGCGATGATACATTAGCGTTAAATCAAAATACAATAGGAAGTGATGGATTAGCTGATGTAAGTGCTTTGCAAAATGCTATTTTAAATGGTGGAGATCTAACAAAACTTGAAGAAACTGCTGCTGGTGGAAATGCTGCAGCTGCTGGTGGCGGAGATGGTGTTAGCTTAAGCGATGCTAGATTTGCTGAGGGTGGTCACTACTCAAATATCAATGAAAATTATAGAAATTTAACTGACGCAAATAGAGCTTTTGCTTCATACGATAGCCCAATAGGCGGTTATAGTGATGGGAATGCTAATGGTGGCGACTTGATCCCTCCAAAACCAAGTGTAAGTGTTGAATTTACAGAAGATAAGAATAACGATGGTTTTTTAACTTATACAGAAAATTTTGACAATAATGCCTCTTCTCATGATTTAAATACAAGTCCAGTAAAAATAACTGTAACGGATGTTGCCCCTGGTGATATCCTTCATATTACTCTAACAAAACCAGATGGCACAGTAACACCTTTATCACCTATAACTATCAATGATACTGATATAGTAAATAATACTTTTACTAAAATCATCTCTGATATGCCAGTAGCTGAGGGTAAAATTTCAAAAGTAGATGCTTATGTTACTGATAGCGCAAATCCAAATACAATAAAAAGTAATAAAGCGTCTGATAGTGTTACTCCATATGAAAGACCAACTATAAGATTTACTGAAGATAAAGACGACAATGGCTTTCTAACAGACGCAGAAAATGAAGGAAAAGATGGAAATTTTAGAACTTCACCAGTAGAGATAACTCTTCCAAAAGATGTAGTAGCTGGCGATAAGATCGTCATAACTTATACTGATCCTTTGAACCCTACAGGACCAAAACTAAAGTTGCCCCCAATCGAACTTACTGATGAAATGATTACAAATCACAAAGTAACTGGCATTGAGCCTCTGAAGCTTCCGATATTCCCAGGTGTGAAGACTGAAGCTAGCGTTCATGTTGTTGGTAAAGATGGCTCTCAAAAAACTGGAGAATCATCCCCAGATAGTGTAACGCCTCAAACTATAAAAATGGATATGAATTTACCAGAACAAAAAACTCTTCATGAAATTTCAAGACAAGAGAGCGTTAGAAACTATGAAGACACATATAATGGAATAAAGATAGATCTAGGTGATCAAAAAGTAAATCACACAACCGCAAAGATCACATTACCAAACAGAATTGATGACGGCGACAAACTTACACTTCATGTAACTAAACCTGATGGAACTACTTATGATAGAAATTTCAAGATACACATGAATGAGAAAGGTGTTATAACAAGTGTAGATGAAGTTGATAATGCAGATCCAGATCGTGTTATTGGTCATTATAATACTGCAAATAAGAATTTCTTTAAAGAAGACACCAATCAATGGGCTATTAAAGTAGATGGTTTTGAGCTAGAGAATGGAAAAGATACAAAGATAGAAGCTAAAGTTACGCACCCAAAACATTCAACAAATCCGTATTTACCTACTGAAGTAGATATCGAATCGGCTAGTTTAGAGCATGTAAAAAAACCTGAAGTTATCTTTGAAGAAGCTGGTGGAGCTAAAACTATGACCAGAGAGCAAGCTATCAGCGACGGTAATCTTAATAGCACAACAGTTACCATCAAGCTTCCTAAAAATGCAGTAAGTGGAGATAAACTAACTGTAACTATTAATGAGCCAAATGAGACTCCTAAAACAAAAGAATATACTGTTGGAAGAGACGCGAATGGTAAGTTTTTTGTAAAAGATAGTGCTGGTAATGAAATAAATACAGAAACAGATGGCAGAAGTTTCAAAATTCCTGGTATCAAAACAGCAACTGGCAAAGAAACTAAAGTAACAGCTGAGATAGTAGATGACGATGGCAGCATCCAACATGCCGAAAGTTCAAATAGCGTTATGATAGCTGATTTAAATGATATGGCTGTAAGATTTGTAGAAGATATTGATGGCAATGTATCTCTAACAAGAGCTGAGAGCATGAAAGATGGCAACCTAAAAGAAACTACAATCGCAGTAAAAGTGCCAAATAATGTTATAAAAGGCGATATAGTAACCGTAACAATAGATGGTACTTCACCTAAAATTTATAAGGTTACAGGCAAAGATAATCAAGGTAAGATCACACTAGAAGATACTTCTACTCATACTTCTAAGACCGTAAATGATAAAAATGAGTTTGAGATTAAAGGCGTTCATATAGAAGCTGGTAAGCCTATCAACGTAACCGCAGTAACTACTGATGCAAATGGTAATGGTAAAGCTGAAGCTAAAAATAATAACACTCTTGAAAAGCTTCACGATGATATGAAGATAACTTTTGATGCAGATGAAAAAGATAATGGTGGTAATAATGATGGTATCTTGGGTAATGCAGAAGCAACTGGAACCAAAACTATGACAACCATTAAACTACCTTCAAATTTTGTTGATGGCGATAAGCTTATAATAAACAGTAAAACAGGTAATACTAGCTTCCCTGAGGAAAGTTATACGATACACAAAGATAGTCGTGGCGTTGTTACTGTTACAAAAGATGATGGTAGCAATACTTATTTGCCAGTAATAAACGACAGCGAAGTTAAATATTCTCTAACAAATTTAACAAATGGTGAAAAGACTATCATCACTGCTAAAGTAACTGATAGTACTGGTGCTGATAAAGTAGATACAAAGAGCGATATCATCCTCGATACAGGAAACGGCTCTGGAACAAGATTTAGACTACTTATCGATGAAGATGAAGATAGAAATGGTTGGCTAGATAGAGAAGAAGCTATAAAAAAAGATGGACTAAATACAACTCAAGCTACACTTGAGATCCCAAATACTGTAAATAATGGAGATATCATAACGGTCAAAGCAACTGGAAAAAATACTGAAACTTATACAGTTGTCAAAGATAGTAGCGGAAACATATCTCTAAAAAATGATGCAACTAACAATATCGTATCTCTTGACCAAGGCAATAAACTAAAAATTTCTGGTGTTCATATAGACAAAGATAATCCAGCTAAAGTAGATGTTACTATTAGGGATCATGCAGGTAATGAAAAAACAGCAACTGCTGAAGCTAAACTAAAAACATTTGACGCTACAAATTTAAAGGTTAATTTTATAGAAGATAATGCAAGCAGAGATGGCAAGATAGATAGAGATGAAGCTGTATCAGTTGATGGCGTAAAAGTAACAACTATAAGCGTTCAAGTGCCATACAATGTTATAAATGATGACAAAATAACAGTTACAATCAACCAACCTGGTGATGCAACACCTAGAACCGAAATTTTCAAAGTTGTAAAAGATGCTAACGGCGATATATCTCTAAAACATAATGGTGCTTCTTATCCATTTGCAAACAATACTTTTGAAATTCACGATGTAAAAATGCTCCCAGGCAAAGAAACTAGTGCAACTGCAACCATAACAAACGCTACTGGCGATATGTCTGCAACTAGCAAAGAGGCTAAAGCACAACTTGCTCCACTAAGCGAAGCAGGACTAAGCGTAAGCATAGCTGATGATAAAAACGACGATGGCGTGATCTCAAGAGATGAGTCAGGTAGTAATAAATCAACAGTAAAAGTCTCTATCCCTGGAAGCGTGATAAAAGGTGATAAGATAGATGTTGAGATAACAAATCCTGATAACTCTAAAGTAACTAAACATTATGAAGTTGATGGTAAAGATGTTAATGGCAATATAACATTAAAAGAGGGAAGCTCTACTATCCATGTCTCTGCAAATCACCCTCTTGAGCTTAATGCAGATATCGCAGTTGGCAAAGGTACAGTAGCAAAAGTAACTTTAACTGATTCGTTTGGTGAGAGCAAAACAGTAAGCGATACCGCAGAACATGCCGAGATCGACGCTATGAGAGGCATCATGTTTGAAAAAGATATAAAAACCTCAGAAAGCGGTGAAAAAACTACTACTGCTAAGTTCTTCTTAAGTGAAGATGCAAGAGCTGGCGATACAGTTGAGATCAAATATACTGATCCAAATAACCATAGTCAAACAAAGACTACAGAGTATGAGATAAAGGAAAGTGATATAGATCAAGGCTTCTTTAAGCAGTCACTTGATATCGATGCAAGATCAAGTGCTGGTTATGATCTAAAAGTAGAAGCTACTCTTAAAACTTCAGGCGGCTTACAGTCTAAGACTTACGAGACTGATCAGTCATTTCATATAAATGCTGATAGTTATACGATCAAATATGATGCAAACAAGACCATCATGAAAGGTGGCGACAGCGATAATGATACCTTGGTAGTTGATGGACAAACGATTGACTTTACTAATTTGACTGGTCTTAACGCTAAAGTTGAAAGCTTTGAAAATATCCAACTTAAAGGCAACTCAAAGATTACTATTAATGCGCAAGATGTTCTTGATATTACAGATAGTGATAAGGTGCTTAATATCAAGGGTTCTATTGATGATCAAGGCAATAAAACTACATCAGTTAAACTTGATGGTAATTGGGGTGAAAATACTCCTGCAGGTGTCACTGGCTACAAAACTTATAGCAGTGAAGATGTAAGTGGACATACTATCCAAATCAAAATAGACGATACAGTTCACATTCTTTAACTTCAAAAAAGTGAGTGCACTTTAAGCACTCACTCCACTTTATATCTAGAATTTTTAAGTTTTATTTATATTAAAAACCTTTTTAAAGGAAGAGTATGAAAAATGTCATAACCATTGTAGTGGTTGTAGTGGCACTATTTTTTAGTGTTTTTGAATATGCAAATTCGTTTATTGCGCTTGATGAAAATACAAATGAAAAGTTATCGCGGATGCTAAACCAATACAAAAAAAGAGCTGATCTCGTGCCAAATTTAGTCGAAACTGTAAAAGGCTATGCAACTCATGAGCAAAAGGTATTTGAAGAGGTAGCAAATGCAAGAAGTAAGAGTATGCAAATAGATATAAATACAAGCAGTCTTAGTGATAATGAAGAGAATATAGAAAAATTTATGGTGGCTCAAGGTCAGCTAAGCTCTGCACTTGGCAGACTAATGACAGTTAGTGAAAGCCATCCAGAGCTAAAAGTAAATCAAAATTTTCTCCTACTTCAAAGCCAGCTTGAGGACATAGAAAATCTCATAAGTGTAGCGAAACGCGACTATATAGAGGCCGTAAGAGAGTATAATATAGCTATAAAGGGCTTTCCTGGTAAATTTGTAGCTAGGATGTTTAATCCTGAGATGAAACTAAAACAAGACATAGAAGTCGGCAGCGAAGACGCGAAAAATCCACAGGTTTCGTTTTAGAAGTGATGAAAGAGCTTTTGCTCTTTACCTTTTGCTTTGCTATAAATTTTAACGAGTAGATCAATAATAAACTCATATCTTTTCAAATAATCAAAGAGGTAAGCTCTTGAGCTTAGAGCAAAATAGTATCACACAAATCGCCATAGTAACTTTAAATTTACTAGAAAGAGCACCCAAGAGCTATCGCTTGAGATAGCTAGAGGTTACAAACTAGGTCAAAATAAGATAGTAACGGCGTTGCTTTTAGTCGTTCCAAATGAAAAAAATCCGCATAGAGGTTGGATACGGGCTTGAAGGTGTAGATCATAAATAGTGTGATGATATCTGAGTTTAAAAATGGCAAGATAAGCGAAGACGTGAAAGAGGGCGTTTTAGCTTTATATTTGTGGTATTTTTTTCATTTTTAAAGACGTTTTTAATAGAAATAGCCAGGGCGGCTCTTTGCCAATGGGTTTTAGACGAGGTGGTTCAGGCTCAAATGTAGGTGGTGTGCTCAAGTGGTAGAGGAGTCGGCTTTGGCGGAGACTGAGCTAGCGGTGGATGGTAAAATTGACCCGATTTAGAAATAAAATTATTATTTTTTACAGATTTTAAAATTATACTTACCCATAAGAATTGACTACTAAAATTTGACTTCACTTACCCTTTAGCTCAAATTTTGGAGCTAAAATTAATCACTACAGCGTTTTTTAAAGTGGTTATTTATATGATTGTTATAGTAAGAGTTGAAGTATATTAATTTATGTATCTTAAAATTTACATAGAAGTCTTATCTTATGAATTAAATATTGGTGTGTAGAGTTGATTATTTGCCAGTTTTATTATCTGATAATGAAGTTTTTGAAAATAATTTAAAAATCATTAGCAATACTTTTTATTAATATAAAAGAGTTTAGAAATTAACTCTTTTATATTGTTTAAATGAAAACTAACTATAAAAGCTTAAGCACATATCCATTTTCAGCGGCTTCGAGCTTATATTTATGCATCTTATCAAGCTCTAAAACTACTCTGAAATACTTATCATGCCAGCCGATTATGACGTTTTTAAATGTCTCGTTTTCAAGCTTTAAATTTCTAGTTTTAAAGCTTCTTGGAGGTTTTGCAAAGTCAAGTACGATCTTGTTTTTTTCATATGCAAAGTGTTTTAAATTTTTAGCTTTTGTGATGATATTTAGCTCTTTTTCATGCGCTAAAAAGCTCACAAATCCTAAAAATTTAACCTCTTTTTCACTGCTTTTTATCTCCCCAACAGGCTTTGAGGCTGGCTCGATCTTGACTTCGACTACCTTTTGCTCAGGCTTAGTAGGCTCTTTTATCTTTTTTGCGCCAAGGTCGATCACTACGACATTTGGAGTTGGTACGTCTGAGGTTTTATTTCTATCTTTATTTGAAATTTTAGTCTCATTTTTTTCTATTATCACCGGCGTGCTAACCTTTTGAGCTGGCACCTCCGCCATCGTGACAGAAACATCTAGTTTTTTAGCTGCGACTGGTTCTGGATTTTTCATCTTGCTTAGGGCAAATTCATCGTTCCAGTCGATAGTTTTGTTTATATCAGTTAGTCTTTTTTCTTTTATGCTGCCGTCATTTGCTCTATATCTTATGGTGACATCAAGTAGTAGCATCGCATCGCTTGGGAATTTAAACGAGAGCGAGTTGAAGCTGTCATATTTTTCTACGACGTTTGTCGTCATAACGCTTGTGTTTAGCTCGCTAATAGGCATAAATGGGTTTTCTCTGGCGCATAAGCTCGCAGTCAAGATAGATAAAACTAACCAAATTTTCTTCATCGTTCCTACTTTTTATTAGAGTCTGGCTCAAGGCCTTGTAGTTCAAAATAGTCTTTTTGCAGACGTGCATTCATCTTTTTTAAAATTTCCACGTCTTCGCTAAGCCTCTCTTTTTTGCTCTGAAGGCTTAGCATCACGTCAAGTGAGCGTTTGCCAAACATCATGTTGCCCACGTAAAAGGCAAACATAGCCACGCAAATGGTGGCTATGACGTAGCGTAATGTCGGCCGAACAAATTTTATGATTTTATGAAATATGCCATCTTCTTTGCCATATTCATCTAAAATTTCGCTCAAATATTATCCCCTAAAAACTCACCCGCCTCAAGCTCGATCTCGAGCAAGCGGTTGTATTTCGCATTGCGCTCGCTTCTTGAAGTGGCGCCTGTCTTTATCTCGCCAGTGTTTAGTGCGACCGCAAAGTCAGCGATAAACGCATCTTCGCTCTCGCCGCTTCTGTGGCTCATTATGCAGCGGTAGCCGTTTCTTTGAGCAAGGCGGACAGTTTGCATAGTTTGCGTGACTGAGCCTATTTGATTTGGCTTGATTAAGATCGCATTTGCGATATTTTTCTCGATGCCTTCGCGTAAAATTTTCTCATTTGTAACAAATAGATCGTCGCCAACTAGCTGCACCTTGCTGCCAAGCCTTTTTGTAAGCTCAGCCCAGCCGCTCCAGTCGTCCTCGCTAAGACCATCTTCGATAGAAAATATCGGATATTTTTCGCAAAGTTTTTCGTAGTAGCTAATGAGCTCGTCGCTGCTAAATTTCTTGCCTTCAAGCTCGTATTTGCCGTCTTTGTAAAGCTCGCTTGAAGCGACGTCAAGAGCTAGCTTTATCTGGCTGCCTAGCTCATATCCAGCCTCTTTTACAGCTTGTGAGATAAGTTTTAGTGGCTCTTCGTTGTCTTTTAAATTTGGAGCAAAACCACCCTCATCACCGACAGCAGTGCTGTGACCAGCTGCGTTTAGGATAGATTTTAGCTTGTGGTAAATTTCAGTTGCAGCTCTTAGCGCCTCGCTAAATGTGCTAAAGCCAAATGGCATGATCATAAATTCTTGAAAATCAACGCTATTGTTTGCGTGCGCGCCGCCATTTATGATGTTAAACATCGGCACTGGCAAGATGCTAGCGTTTGCACCGCCAAGGTAGCGATAAAGCGGGATATTTAGGCTCTTTGCAGCTGCGCGAGCTACCGCCATAGATACGCCAAGGACAGCGTTTGCGCCTAAATTTGAATAGTTGTGCGTGCCATCAAGCTCAAGCATCTCCGCATCGACTGCCTTTTGGTTGTAAGCATCAAGTCCTATCACTGCTTCTGCGATCTTTTCATTTACATTTGAAACAGCCTTTAAAACGCCTTTACCAGCGTATCTCTCGTCTTTGTCACGAAGCTCTAGCGCCTCGCGCTTGCCAGTGCTTGCGCCGCTTGGTACGATCGCGCTTGCCTCAGTTCCGTCGCTTAGTCTAACTGTCGCACGAACTGTTGGGTTGCCTCTGCTGTCTAAAACCTCGTGAGCTTCTACATCTTCAATAAATACCATTATTCATCTCCTGCTTCGTTTGTGTCGTCGTCTTCGTCTTTTGCGCCGCTGCTTATTAGGTGGTCTATCCCCATTGAGCCTTTGATCGCCGCTACTATCTCGTCAGAAATTTCTGGGTGCTCTTTTAGATAGGCTTTGGCGTTTTCTCTGCCTTGACCCAGTTTTTCGGCCTTGTAGCTAAACCACGCGCCTGATTTGTCGATGATGTCAAGTTTTACGCCATAGTCGATGATCTCGCCCTCTTTGCTCACACCCTCGCCAAACATGATGTCAAATTCAGCCACTTTAAATGGAGGCGCGACCTTGTTTTTAACGACTTTTGCTTTTGTGCGGTTGCCGATAGGCTCGTCGTTTTGTTTAAGTGTGGCTATCTTTCTGACATCGATCCTTACAGATGAGTAAAATTTAAGTGCATTACCGCCAGTCGTGGTCTCTGGCGTGCCATATCCCATCATGCCGATCTTCATACGAATTTGGTTGATGAAGATGACAGTTGTCTTCATCTTGCTTAAAATTCCAGTTAGCTTTCTAAGCGCCTGGCTCATTAGTCTTGCTTGCAGGCCAACGTGCTGATCGCCCATATCGCCGTCTATCTCGCTCTTTGGAGTAAGAGCAGCGACGCTATCAACTACGATAAGATCGATCGCACCGCTTCTTGCAAGTGTTTCAACGATCTCAAGTGCCTGCTCGCCAAAGTCAGGCTGAGAGACATAAAGGTTGTCGGTATTTACGCCTAAATTTGAAGCGTATTTTACGTCTAGTGCGTGCTCTGCATCGACAAATGCACAAATTCCGCCAGCTTTTTGCGCTTCAGCGATGATGTGAAGTGTGAGCGTGGTCTTACCAGAGCTCTCTGGTCCGTAGATCTCGATGATCCTGCCTTTTGGGACGCCGCCTATGCCAAGAGCCAGATCAAGCCCTAGCGAGCCAGTCGGTATCGACTCGATAGCCTCAACCTCTTTGTCGCCAAGTCTTAAAAGCGTGCCTTTGCCAAAAGCTTTATCTATCTGCTTTAGCGCAAGCTCAAGCGCCTTTTTCTTGTCCGCTTCGCTCTCTGGGATAGCTATCTTTTTGTCACTATCTTTTTCTTTTGCCATTTTTTACCTTATAGTTGAAATTTGGCTTGATTTTATCTAAAAAGAGATGAATTTTACTTGATTTACTCGCAAATTATAATATTTTCGCCAAGCAGTGCAGCGCTATCAATAAGAGCAAAAAGCTGCTCTTTTTCAAACAAAAATCCATAAATTTGATCTTCGTTTTTCAGTATTGCTAGCTTAAATGGCTCTATAAGCGCGCTTGCGCAAAGGTTTAAAAAAGCTTCATCGATACTATTTTGCGAAATTTGGGGTTTGGTTTTGAAATTTTCTTCTTTTATAAAAGAGATAAATTTCTCTTGCGAGGTAGATTTATTAAATTTAAAAATTAGTTTTTCTTTTAAGGCCTGGGCTAAAATTTCATCAAATTTAACTAGGTCGATGTGATCTTTTACGCCTAAAATTTTGGCAAAATTTAGTAAGTTTTTATCATAACTAGCTACATTTTTCTCATGCTCACTTTGCGCCTTTTTAGCCCTATAAATGGCGTAAAGACCGATAGCTATAAACAAAAGTGAAAGGGTAAAAACTTCGCTCAAAAACTCACTCATCATCATCCTTATAAAATGCAAACTTCAGTCTTAAGCTCTACGCCAAATTTCTCTAAAACTCTAGCTCTAGCCAAATTTATAAGGCTAGTGGCGTCCTCAAAGCTTGCGTGGTTAAAATTTATCAAAAAATTTGCGTGCTCTTCGCTAAATTTCGCTCCGCCGATCGCGTATCCCTTTAGTCCAACTGCCTCAAGCATTGCCCCCGCAAAGTGCCCTTCAGGATTTACAAAGCAGCTGCCAAAGCTAGCGCCTTTTGGTTGATTTGCTCTTTTTGCGCTTATGGCATCAGATATGCTTGCATCAAAGCCGCTAGAAAGCTTAAATTTAGCCCCCAAAATGGCCTCATCTATGCCGCTGTGGCGGTAGCTAAAGTTTATCTCCTCTTTGCTCACCCAGCCACGAGCCAGACGCACATGCGTGAGGTTGTCGCTTATGCTAAATTTAAGCAGTCCAGCGTTCATTTTTATAAGTCCGCCAAGCGTGCCTGGGATATTTTTTAAAAACTCAAGGTTCGCGATGTTATTTTGTTTGCAGAAGTTATAAATTTTAGCTGATTTTGTCGCAGCACCTATTTCAAGGCAAATTTTATCGCCTAAGCGTTCTAAATTTATATAGTCAAAGCTCTTGCCAAGTATCGCCATTTTTGGTGGATTTGGCGAGATAAGAAGGTTGTTGCCCCCGCCTATCATTACAGCGCCTAAAAAGTGAGGCGAGCTTAGATCTTCAAGGTTATCAACCTCGAAAATTTCATGCACGCCGCCTATCCTAACCGAGGTAAATTTAGAAAAATCAACAAGCCTCGTCACTGGATAAATTCCGGTATAAAATCAAGCATACGAGTGGTAAATTCAACCATCATCGAGATCATCCAAGGCATTAAAAATATGATGACAACGACGACTAGTAAAATTTTTGGCACGAAGCTTAGCGTGGTTTCGTTTATCTGCGTGGTCGCTTGAAAGATGGAGATGATAAGACCAGCTATTAGTCCGCTTAGTAGCATCGGAAGGCTGATATAAAGGGCGATCTTAAAAGTTTCAACTCCAAGTGAGACAAGCGTACTTTGCATCAGCTAAACCTTACTTCGTTGTATTCAGTTGGGATTAGGTAGTCGTTTACGTCGATCGGCTTTTCAAAAAAGCCTTTTTCAAAGCCTATTTGATATAGCTTATTTAGCGCTTTTAGCTGCGTTTCATTCATGCTTATTGACTCGTCATTTGCGTATAAATTTAGATACGTTTTAAGCTCCTCTTTGCCAACTCTGATGAGGTTTCGCTCCATTAGCATGTGAGATAAAAATGGCTTGTGCGAAGTGGCGATCCTAACGGCCTCGCTAAGCACTCTTTCGCACTCGATCGCGTCGGTTATGGGCAGACTTCGTCTAAGTGCCATGCCGCCAAGTGGAAGCGGTAAATTTTCTCCGTTTAGCTCGCTCCAGATGTCCCAAATTTCACGCTCGACGCAGAGCTTGTCAGAGAAATTTAAGATACTTTCATGTATGAGTACGCCAGCATCGACCTCGCCGCTAAGTACAGCATTTTCGATCTCTAAGAAATTTTTATAAACGATCCTTGCCTCTGGGTAAGCTATGCGAAAGAGCAGGGCGTTTGTCGTGTTTTTGCCAGATAGCGCGACCTTGAAATTTCGCTTTAGCTGCTTATCTTTTAGCTTGATAAGCTTTGGGCCATATCCATTACCAAAGCTCACCGCACAGCGTAAAAGTGCAAATTCATCGCAAATTTTAGGATAGAGTGCAAAGCTGATCGCCGTTGCCTCATAAGTGCCTTTTAGTGCCTCTTCGTTTAGTGTCTCTATATCAAGCGCCTTTGATGTAAAGACTAAATTTTTACTGCTAACCCAGCCAAATTTGACCGCGGCATACATGAAAATATCGTCAGCATCAGGCGAGTGAGCGACGTTTATGGTTTTTAGATTGTGCAAAGATGATCCTTTTTTTGATTACGCCATTTTAATGAAATTTATTTAAAATAAAGTTTTAAGGGCGGTTTTGAAATGATTTTACCAGCTTTGCCTCTTTGAAATTTAGCACGTATTTCACGTCTATGGCGTCTTTAGCCCCTTTTCTTCGAGCTTGGAGCGTCGAGTAAAATGGATGCTTAAGCTCAAGCATCTTAATCAGTTTTTTATCGCTATCTTCTTTTTTTATATTTTCAACGATTATTGTCGTTATAAATTTACCCTCAAACTCATAAAATGGCCAGACAATCACGCCTGCGTCGCTTGTTTTAAAGTCCGTAATTTTAGAATTTTTAGGGATATTTAGCATGGAGATGATCTTTTTGCGTGAGCTGTCCGCGTTTTGCACAGATATCACCTTTACAAGCAGGTCTTTTTTGACTCCGATGCCATTTTGGCTAAAGCGATAAACTCCGTCTTCAAGGATGCCAACCTTTTCAAAGGCGTTAGCGTAGTTTGCGGCGGTGCAAGCGGTTAGTAAAAGCGACAGAAGCGTTAAAATTTTTATAAATTTCATCTTTTCTCCTAAAATTTAACTCTTTTTAGCCTATCTGAAGCGAAATTTTTTCTACCAAATTTAGCCTCACTTTTGCCATTTAGCTCGACTAGATCGCCTGTAAAGCCACAAATGTCATTTTTAACAAGATAGCTTCCCACGCCGTAAATATCAACTGGAGTGTTAAATTTTTCAAATTCGCTCATTTTTTGCGGATTAAAACCTGAGCTAACGACTATTTTAACGTGCTTAAAGCCAGCTTTATCAAGCGCCTCTCTAAGAGCAAATATAAGCTCCTTGCAAACGCCGTGCGGGTCAAATTTGCTCGTATCTTTGCCTTCAAAATACCTATCTATCAAATTTTTACTAGTATCCACTCTAACCGCGCCAAGCCTATCTTTTAGGGCATTTGCAGCCTTTAAAGCGTCTGCTATAACGTCGTTGTTGTAATCAATCAAGGCCGTGATCTGCTCGTTTTCAAAGGTTTTAGCGTAAATTTGGCAAGCCTTTACCACGTCTCCGCCGCACATTTGAATGAGCGCATGAGGCATGGTGCCACCACCTTTTAGCCCCGTAAGCTCACCCTGAGCGTCTGTGGCGACCTTTTTGATGCCACCTACAAATGATGCATAGCCGTCGCCTGGCTGAGTGCAGATGTCGTCTTGTCTGTCTGCCATGCTAAAGACGTCCTTGCCATTTGCCGCTTTTATCACATCTCTGGAGTTTGTCGCCACGCAGCTTCTTCTAGTGAGCGTAGCGTCGATGACGTTTTCTAAAAAGCCGAAATTTTCATACTTGCCGCTTATCTTTAAAACTGGCTCGTTTGCATTTATGATATCGCCATCATCAAGTGCGTAAATTTCAAGCTCGCTTGGGTTTTTGGCAAATTTATTGATGATAGCTAAAACCTCGTCGATGCCACAAAGCACGATATCATCACGCCTTTGGAAAAACTGCATCGTCACGTGCTGATCAGGCAGGTTTTGCTTAATTATCTCATTTACTTTTAAAAAGTATTTCGCCGTGAAGTAGCCCTCGCCGATCCTTGGATCTAGCCTAAAAGTCTTATCTGTTAGCCTCTCTATCTTGCCTTGCATCTTTAGCTCAAGTTCGTTCATGTCTGTCCTTTTGTTTTTGCGAGATTATACCATTTTGGCGAAATTTGGCGCAGGCAAAATAGGGCTAGTGAATTTATGCAAAAAGCAATCTTTATGCCTCAAAAATTTATCCTAGCGCTCTCGCGAGGGCTTGGCGAGGTTGGCATAACGCTCATTTTAGGTGGCAATATCATAGGCAAAACAGACACCATCTCACTTGCTATCTACAACGCAGTCTATGACGGTAGAAGCGATCAGGCACTCGCTTTAAGCCTTGTTTTAGTTGTGCTTAGTTTTATCTTATTTTTTATTATAAATTTGCTAGAAAAAAGCAGGATTTAAAAGAAGTAAAAGTGGCGAGAGGATGAGAGAATCGAACTCCCCACCAGACGGTCAACCGCCCAGTCATCGGGTTTGAAGCCCGTGAGCATCACCAGATTACTTTATCCTCCGTGTGTGTTATTTTAGCAGATTTAGATAAATTTTAGCCCATTTTCTATAAACTTTTTGAAATTACAAAAGGATTTATGATTTTTAAATTTAGCGTTTTTGCATTTTTGGTCTTATTTTTTTGCTCTTGCTCCTCAGTCCTCACCCCAGCAACAGCGCCGCTAAATGTATATGACGCATACTCCATTTCTCGCGATAAACGCGGCATCTACTCGATCTCTCGTGATAAATTTATCCAAAGCAAGCTACAAAGCAAAATTTTGTTTTCAAAAGGACTTAGTAACATCGACATCGAGATAGAGGTCTTTTATGGCAACGCCTATCTCATAGGGCTTGTTGATAGTAAAGAGTTAGGAGATAAGCTAGTTGAGCTTGCCAAAAGCACGGACGGAGTGCGAAAAATTTACACCTATCTTAGGGTAAAAAAGAGCGAGTATCCGTGTGATAGTCTGAGCATACTTGCAAATTTAAAGCAAAATCTCTTCAAAGATAGTGTCGTTGAGGGCACAAATGTGCGTGTTAGCATCGTTGGCTGTGACGTTGTTTTTAGCGGTGTGGTAGATAGCATCGAGCAAGAAAAGCACGCCATTTGGTACGCTAAGCACATTGATGGCGTGGCTGATGTCTATTCATTCATCAAAGTTATCAAATAAATTTATACCTCGCGCTTTTTCACAAAACTTGCTATCAGACTTGGCAAGATGATGAGCGCGCCAAGCAGCATAAATACCATAACAAGATCGGTTAGCAAGCCAAAATAAATAGTCGGTATAAAGTTGCTAGTTATCATCACGCTAAATCCAAGAAAAATGGTAAATGAGGTGTAATACATCGCGTATCCAATGCTAGCGTGCGCAGCCTTGATGCTCTCAAAAACGTCTTTTGTAAGCAGCTCCTCTTTGAAGCGGTGGATGTAGTGGATGATATCATCAACGCCGATACCTATACTAATGGCAGCAATCGTAATGCTCATCACATCAAGCGGTATGCCAAAAAATCCCATCACGCCAAAGAGCGTGCAAAGCGGAATCAAATTTGAAACTATAGCGATGGTTGCTAGCTTGATACTTCTAAAAACAAAGCAAAATATAACAAAAAGTATCGCAACCGTTAGTCCAAATGTATCAACCTGTGAGCTAAATAAATTTTGAAGCATGTTGTTATAAAGCACCATCATGCCGACAACTTCGATGCTTACGTTATCGTTTTTGGTTAGCTCTGCAAGCCCTTCTCTAAGCTCTTTTAGAAATAAATTTCGTCTAAGCTTTGGATCGCTATCAACGATCCTTAGGCTAAATCTAAGCTCGTCGTTTTCGACGCTCACGTAAGGACTTAGCAAGATAGTTTTATACTCAAGTGGTAGCTTTTCATACATCGCAGCTAGCAAAAAATCATCACTAACGCCGTTATTTAGCTCCTTTATCGCCTTTATGAGCGTTGCAAGCGAGCTTACGTTGCCTACAAAATTTTGCTCTTTTAGATAGTCGTGAATTTTTTCTGCAACTCTTGTGTGGTAGCTGTTAAACCAGTATTTTGCGCTCTTTGCGTCATTTTCAAACTCGCTTTCAAAGTCATCTTTTTCATCAGTTTTTTCTTGTTTTGGCTCGCTCTCTTTAAATTTAACTATCACATCAACTGGGATCGTGCCACCAAGCTTTGTGTCGATGACCTGCATGCCTTGGCGGATCTGCGTGCTCTCTTTAAAGTAGCCAATGAAGCTGTTTTCAACCTTTATCTTACTGATGCCATAAACGCCAAAGCAGACAACTAGCACGCAAACTGCGTAGATGATCTTTCTTGAGTTTAGGGCTAAATTTGCGCAGTATTTTGTAAATTTAAAGCTATTTTCAAATGTCCTAACAGGGGCAAGCTTCTTTAAATTTACATTTATCGCGCCAAATAGCAAAAAGGCAAGCACAAGTGAAACGCTAATACCAGCACTCATCATAATGCCAAGCATGATAACTGGCTTTATATCGGCACTCATGAGTGAGCTAAAGCCAATGACTGTCGTAAATATCGCCCAAAAAGATGGAGAAAATTTGTCACGAAGTGTCAGGTAGATGAGCTGATTTTGGCTGTATTTTGGATGTCTTGCATAAAATTCCCTGTAGCTAACGACTAGGTGGATGACTGTTGAGATGGTGATAATTAGCTGAAGTGCGATGTAGTTTGAGCTAATGACCGTTACTTCCCAGCCAAACATACCAAAAATCCCGGTCGTAAAAATGGCACTTACCGCGCAGATAAACATCGGCAAGACGATCCATCTAACCTGTCTGAAAAATAGCCACAAACTAAAGCTAAGAAGCGCTAAAACACTTAGCCCATAAACCAAAAGATCGCTCTTTATAAAGCCTATCATATCATCAGCGATCATATTCGCACCGCCCAAAAACAGCTCGTCATTTGCGTTAAATTTAGCGATGGCTGCCTTTATGGCTTCAAGGTTTTTGTGATCACTCTTTCTAAGCTCATCACGGTAGGCTTTAAACTCCGCTAAAAGCGCTTTAAATTTCTCTTTTTCAGCCTGCGTGATAGTGCCGTTTGACTCTTTTTGGCTAAGTAAATTTCGCTCATTTAAAAGCTCGTTAAATTTCTCATCTTGCTTTAAATTTAGGGCAATCGCTGTGGTTTTTAGATCTTTGCTTATCAAATTTCCGCTATAAATAGGACTTTTTGCAAACTCAAGCTTTGCTTTTGAGATATTTGTATCTTTATCGCTTAGTGTTGGCGTGTGATCCAAGATGCCTGTAACGCCACCTTTTACGCTATTTAGAAGTGGCACGTTTAAGATAGAGATGACGCTGCTAACTATATCGTTTTTGGCTAGCTCATCGCTTAAATTTTTAATAAGCTCTAAATTTTTAGGTGAAAAAAGATCATCTTTTGGGGTGAAAGCGACCACCAAAAGCCCTGGCGAGTCGTAGCGCTTTGCGATCTGCCTATAGGCTTTTAGATCTGGGTCATGCTCAAGCAGCAAGGTCTCGGCTGAGGCGTCTATGCTTAGTCTTGTACTAAGGTAGCCAAAAACTACACTTAGAACTAGCACAAGCGAGATAACAAGCTTGTTTTTGGCAATGATAAATTTAAAAATTTGTCGCATTAAGGATTAGTTTTGTTTTGATCAGGCAAAACCGCTTCGTTGAGTTTTTGTAAAAGCGTATTAAAATCGCCATTGTTTAGCACGTCGCCAAACTGGCTTCTATAAGTTTGAATGATGCTCACACCAACGATATCAAGGTCGTAAATGAGCCAACCGCGCTCTTTTGCGTCGTAAAATTTATAGACAAATTCATAGCTTTTGCCGTCATTTATAAGCTCAGATGTGACCCAATATCTATTTTTTTGTGGCTCACTTTGGCCTGTTATGCGGATCTCTTGATCTTTGTAGCCTAAAAGCTTGTCGATGTATGAGTTTTTTAGCTTTTGCTCAAAAGCAGCGTCAAATTTAGCTTGCTCGTCGGCGTTTAGGCTGTTGTAGCGCTTGCCAAGGCTGATCTTTGCCATCTGTTTGTAGTCAAAAAATGGATCAAGCAGAGCAAAAATCTCTTTTGTCTTTGCATTGTTGTCTAAATTTGTATTTTTTAAAATTTCAATCACCTTTGTTGTCTTTGCCTCTATCTCAGGCTTTATCTGCTCTTTTGAGAGGGCAAAAAGGCTAGTTGCTAAAAGTAAAATCGCCGCTATAATTTTTAAAATTTTCATACTTACTCCTTGATAAGTTTATCGCGTCTTTGCTCGTAAGCATCGCGTAAAAATGGATATAGATCAATCGCGTCTTTGCGTAGTTTTTCATAAGCAGTTGGATCTTGTGAAAAGCTGTTAAACGCCCTATATGACTTGATGCCAGCTGACAAAAGCATAGGATCAACGTAGCTGATAGGATCGGCAAAATAGTCTCCAACCAAGCCGCCAGTATCTCTTAAATTTGATGGTCCAAGCAAAGGCCAAACGATGTGAAAGCCGCTTCCAAGCCCCCAGTAGCCAAGGGTTTGCCCAAAGTCCTCGTTGTGAGCCTTTAGATCATAGTATTTTGCCCCGTCTGTTAGTCCTCCAAAGCCAATTATCGTATTTGCCAAAAAGCGTAGAGTCTCTTCGCCCGCGTTTTGAAATTTAAACTGAAGCAAGTTATTTACAAAACGCACTGGGAAAAGGAGGTTGTCAAAGAAGTTTGCAACCATCGTCCTAGCTGTGGCTGGCACGACATAAGCGTAGCCTTTTGCCACTGGAGTTAGCATGTTTATGTAGATAAAGTCATTTACATTTGTCATCACTCTGTTATAGCCACTAAGTGGGTCAAAAACATCTTTCTTTGCTTCAAACTCAACATCAAAATCATCATTTTCATTGCCATTAGTCGCGTTTATATCGGCGCTGGCACAGGCTAAAAGCAGGCTACAAAAGATAGCGAGCAAAAATTTCATCATAAAACCTTAAAATTTATTTATAAAAAACAGCTTGATTTTATCCTCTTGAAACTTTACAAGAAATTAAAGAAAATTTGTAATTTTAAGCTTTTGTATTAATATAATTAGATATACTTTGCAAATTATTATTATATATTTAGAGGTTAAAAATTTGAAAGCAGATATAAATTTAGAGCTATTTCTAGGCGAAGATACGCAGGTTTTAGCAAAGCATATAGCGCTACTTAAGGCGATAAAAGAGACAAAAAGCATCACAAAAGCGGCTGAGGTTGTCGGTATATCATACAAAAACGCTTGGGACTGCTTAGATACGATAAATAACAAAAGCAGCAAGCCTCTCATCATAAGAGCTGATGGCAACAAGAAAAATAGCGGTTCAGAGCTTAGCCCATACGCCAAAAAACTGATAAAAATTTACGACGCTATCCTCGAGACGCAAAAGGACTTTTTGCAAAAAATTTGTCAAAAGGTTGATTTTGAAGATGTTGATATCATAAATTTACAAAGGATGAGTATGAATTTAAGCGCTAGAAATCAGCTCTCATGCGAGATCGTTAGTATAAATAGAGGTGCTGTAAATTCTGAAATCATCGCAAAGCTAAGCAATGGCAACACACTTGAAGCGACTATAACAGTTGAAAGCGAGAAAAATTTAGGCCTAAAAGTGGGTCAAAAGGTCGTTTTCATCTTTAAAGCACCCTCTGTCATCCTTGCAAAAGATCTTGATCTAAAAATAAGCACTAAAAACCAGCTAAAAGGTGAGGTCATCGAGGCAAAGATAGGTGCTGTAAATGCTGAGGTCACGCTAAAACTAAGTGATGAGCAAACTTTAACTGCCATCATCACAAAAGATAGCGCGATGGATATGCAAATAGGCGTTGGTGACACACTTTTAGCCATAGTAAAATCATCTCAAATCATAATAGGAGTATAAATGAAAAAGGTTTTTAAATTTCTATGTGTGGCAGCTCTGCTTGCCATAAACGCACTTGGCGCAGAGGTAAATGTCTATGCCGCAGCAAACACGACTTACGCGTTTCCAGAGCTTATAAAAGAGTTTAATAAGCTTCATCCAGACGCTAAGATCAACCTAACTCTTGGCGCAAGCGGTGGCCTTGTTACTCAGATCCAAAATTCAGCTCCAGCTGATATCTTCATGGCTGCTGATATGGGCTTTGCACAAAAGGCCTACGACACAGGCTTTGCAGTGGCTGCACCAAAAGTTTATGCACAAGGCGCTGTGGCGATCTTTTCTATAAGAGATGTGGACTTTAAAAAGGGCATCGAAGTGGTTCGTGGCTTAAAAGCGATCTCAATAGCAAATCCAGAGACCGCACCTTACGGCAAAGCTAGTATCGAGGCTCTTAAAAATGCAAAACTTTATGACGAAGTAGAGAAAAACATCGTCTACGCTCAAAAAATTTCTGAGACACTTTCTCAGGCACTAAGTGCTTCAGATGTTGGATTTATCGCTGCTAGCGCGCTTTTTAGCGATAAAATGGCAAAATACAAAGAGGGCACTAACTACATCTTCGTACCTCAAGAGCTCTACACTCCGATCGATCAAGGCATCGTACTCTTAAAACATGCTGATGGTAACGCTGATGCTAAGGCATTTTATGAGTTTATCTTGGGCGATAAAGCAAAAGAAATTTTCAAGAAATTTGGCTACAACGTTCCAGCTAAATGATAAGAGCAAAGATCGTTCAAATTTCATCCAAAGATGGCGTCAGCTTTTTTGAGCTTGAGTGCCTAAATTTAGGGATAAATTTATATATGCTAGCCTTAAATGAGGCTAGCAAATTTGCTCTAAATGATGAGGTGAGCTTAAATTTCAAAAGCTCAGACGTCATCTTATCAAGGCTTAGACTTGAGGCTAGTTCGCTTGAAAATGAGCTAAAATGCGAAGTCGCGGGCATAACTCGCGGCGAAATTTTAAGCATAGTTAGCCTAAAGTGTGAGCAGCTTTGCTTTGAGGCTATCATCTCAGATCACGCTCTAAAAGGGCTAAATTTAGCGGTAGGCGAGCAGGTATTTGCCTACGTTAAATCAACAAGTATCCACATAAGCGCTTAAAAATGATAGAAATTTCTTGCAAAAAAGAGCTAAATGGCGGTGGCGGTAAATTTATGCTTGAGGCTGAGCTTGCCTTTGAAAGTGGCGAGTTTGTCGCACTTTATGGAGCAAGTGGCGGAGGAAAAACTACGATTTTAAGGCTCATCGCTGGCTTTGAAGCCCCACAAAGTGGCGTGATAAAGGTTGCAGATAAGATATTTTTTGATGAAAAGACAAATTTAGCCCCACAAAAGCGAAATATCGGCTTTTTGTTTCAAGACTACGCCCTTTTTGAAAATATGAACGTATTTAAAAATTTACTCTTTGCAAATAATGATGAAAATTTAGCAAACAAACTACTTGAAATTTGCGAGCTAAAGAGCCTAAAAAACGCCAAGATAGGCGAGCTTTCAGGCGGTCAAAAGCAGCGCGTGGCACTCGCTCGTGCGGTGATGAGAAAGCCAGAAATTTTACTGCTTGATGAGCCACTAAGTGCTCTAGATAACGCCATGCGCGAGAAGTTGCAGGATTATTTATTAGCGCTTCACGATGAGTTTAGGATGAGCGTTATCTTAGTAAGTCACGACATAGCTGAAATTTACAAGCTTTGCAGCAAGGTTTTTGTCCTTGAAAATGGCAAAATTTCAAGGTCTGGCAGTGCGAGCGAGATATTTTTAAAAAGTGCAGGATCGCAAAAATTTGCATTTAATGCTAAGGTTTTGGAGATCAAAAAGTGTGACGCCATTTTTGTAGCAAACGTGCTAATAAACCGTCAAATTTGCGAGGTCGTGCTAAGTAGCGCAGAAGCTAGTGGGCTAAGAGCTGGTGACACGGTGGTGGTTAGTACAAAAGCATTTGGTGTAAATTTGGTAAAAGCATGATGAGTGAGCTAGCAAATATTGATTTTGAGCCATTTTGGCTCTCGCTAAAACTCTCTTTTATCACGACTTTTATCCTATTTTTCTTCTGCGTAGCGCTGGCTTACTTTATGTCGCAAAAGAAATTCTTTGGCAAGGCATTTTTAGAGTCCATCATCTCACTACCTTTGGTGCTGCCGCCAAGCGTTCTTGGCTTTTATTTGCTCATTTTTCTCTCGCCTTACTCGGCCTTTGGTAAATTTATCGAAGAGTTCTTTGGCGTGAGGCTAGTTTTTAACTTCACGGGCCTTGTTATAGCAAGCTGCATCTACTCGCTGCCATTTATGTTTGGGCCTATTTATGCTGGGCTAAATAGCCTAAAAAAGAGCCTTTTTGAGGCGAGCTACAGCCTTGGTAAAAGCAAGCTCACGACCATTTTTAGAGTAATCTTGCCAAGTATCAGGTCAAATTTACTAACCGCGATCGTTGTTAGTTTTGCTCATACGATGGGCGAGTTTGGCGTGGTTTTGATGATAGGTGGCAGCGTGGCTGGCGAGAGCAAGGTCGCTAGTATCGCGATATTTGAGGCGGTTGAGATGCTTGACTATACCAAAGCTCACATCTACGCTCTTTTGATGCTAATAATCAGCTTTTTCGTCCTTTTTATCGTCTATTTTTTAAATTCAAAAAAAGCTTAAAGATATATAATAGATAAAATTTTTAAAGGACAAAACATGATAAAAGTGCCTACAAGCATCTATCTAAGGACTTTAGACGGCAAAGAATTTGACTTTTCAGCCTTTGCAAGGACCCACGACTGCGTGGTTTTTATCTATCCAAAGATAGGTGAGGACTTCGAGCTTTTAAGCGAGCAGCTACAAAAAACTGCGGGCATGAAGGGTTGCACCAAGCAAGCAATAAACTACAAAAAACTTCTTAAAGAATTTAACGATCTTGGCTTTATGGTAGTTGCCATCAGCTCCCAAGATATCGCGGCTCAAAAGAAATTTGAAGAAGAGACCGCAACTGGCGTGATGTTTTTAAATGATAGCGAGTTTATGCTAGAGCGCGCGCTTGAATTGCCTGTATTTGCAGCTTCAAATGGGCATAAATTTTACTTTCGTCAAACACTTATCATAAAAGGTGGCAATATAAGGCGCGCATATATCATTGATGAACCTGAAAACGACGCTAAAAATATGCTGGAGAAGATAAAAAACGAAGACTACTAAGGATAGAAAATGGACAAAAATAGCAAGATCGAAAAGTCTTATGACGAGCTAACATATAAATCAGCAGCATTTGCGCAGTCAGCGCCCTATAAACTAGAGGCTTGTGCCACACTCCTTGGCATCAATCCACCGCCTTGCAAAAACGCAAAAGTGCTTGAGATAGGGTGCAGCTTTGGTGGAAATTTGATCCCATTTGCCGTAAATAACGAGAATGCAAGAGTAGTTGGCATCGATCTTAGCGGCGAGCAAATAAGGCGTGGTAAAGAGATCGTAAAAGAGATAGGACTGCAAAATTTAGAGCTAATCCACGGCGATATCTGCGAGTTTAAAAGTGATGAGAAATTTGACTACATCATCGCTCACGGCGTCTTTAGCTGGGTGCCTGACTTTGTGAAAGATGCTATTTTAAGAGTCGTAAGAGAAAATTTAAGCCAAAACGGCGTGGCGTTTATCTCTTACAATGTCTATCCTGGCTGGAAGATAAAAGATGTCGTGCGTGATCTTATGCTGCTTGCTGCAAAGGACAAGGATAGCACAGAAGAGAGGCTAAAGGCTGCCAAAGAGGCACTTTTAGTATATAAAGAGGTATTGCTAACGAAGCTTGGTGAAAATTATGAAGATAAAATACCTGCTAAATTGCTACTTCACTGGATAGATAGCGTGCTTGAAAAGGATGATTTTTACGTAGCTCATGAGTTTTTAGAAGAGATAAACGATCCATTTTACTTTAAAGACTTTAACGCCATGCTTGTTAAAAACGAGCTTGCCTATCTTTGCGAATACGGACTTGAAGATCTTTTTGTACCAGATATTGGCATAGAGCATGTAGATAACTATAAAGATAGCAAATTTAAAGATAGGATCGATCTAGAACAGTTTATGGATATAGTTAGCAACAAGGTCTTTAGGCAAAGTCTCATCGTGCATGCTAAGGCTTATGAGAGCGTGGCAAACAAACAAATAGGTCCAAGCGATGTTAATAAAATTCACGTAGTGGCTGACTTTGTAAAAAAAGATGATGGCTGGTATGATAAATTTGCTCTTATGCCCAAAGATATATCTTGGCTTTGCGAGGTCTTTTATAAGATGTATCCAGCAAGCATAAATCTCTCCCAAATTTTAGAGATTTTGCCAGAAGATAAGCTCATGGTTTATAGTGCTTTTGTAAGGCTTTTAACTAACTCAGCAAGCGCAATGATCGTAAAAGATGAGCTAAAAGATATAGAGTACGCTCCAAATTACTCAAGACTAAAGGCAAATTTAACTGGCTATATAAAGTACTTTTTAAACCACAAAGATAACGCCGACATTATCTTTGCAAACAAATTTGGTCTTAGAGAACGTCTTGACAGACTTGATTACTATATATTTTTACTACTTGATGGTAAAAATAACTTAGAAGAAATAACAGCTAAGAGTTTAAAATTTGTAAAAGAAAACAGCATAAAAATATCTGATAAAAATGGCAAAGAGCTTAAAAACGAAAAACTAGTCACTCACTTAAAGGGCTACATCGTAGGCACAGCAAAGATAGCTAGCATGCTCTATTTGCTTGAGGAAATTTAAAATGAAAAAAATTCTTGCTCTTATATTTTGTATATTTCTAGTAGGTTGTGCTAGCAAGCCAAGCGTGAAAAATCTAAATCTTAAAAGTAGCCTAAACTACGGCGGCGAAGAGCTTGCAAAGATACTTGAACAAGATGATGCAGTGGCATTTAGCAGCAACTTGCGTGAGGGAGTTTTCATCTACATAAGTAACGCTAAAGTCGCAAACTATCTTGGCGTAGTAAGAGCTGAGAGACACGCTAAATTTAACGTAAAAGAGCTAGGCAAAAACGATCTTTTGATAAAAAGCATAAATGATCTAACGCAAAGCTTTGATGCCAGTTTAGAGCGAGCTAGAGAGCTAAAATGTGGTACTTTAGTGATCAGACTAAAAGATAAATTTCAGGATTTAGAAGCGGCAGATAAATTTTTAGAGCAAAACGAGAGCGCATTTTTAAAGATGAGTGGTGAGATAAGCTGCAAGTAGCCTTATCTTCCCTGCCCTATAAGCCTAAAAACTTCATCCTCTAAGCTCAAGGCATTTTTGCCAAAAGCTACATAAAATGGGCTTTTTAGATTCGCTAGCTTGTAGCTTGGCTCGCATCTGTCGCTAGCGTTTAAGACCTTGCCACCGCTAAATTTCACTACCGCCTCACCTGCAGCATTGTCCCAAAGATAGCTAGGGCTAAATCTCACATATATCCCGCCAAGCTCGGCTAAACGGCAAAATTTAATGGCAGATCCAATGCATTTTTGCTCTAAATTTAAACTATCTCTTATAAGCGTAGCCCTCTTCGTCTCGCCTCTTCTGCTTGAAAAGATGAAGTTATTTAAGCTTTTAGCTTTTTCATTTAGATCTTGTTTTTCTACGACCTCATCATTTGTGCCTAAAATTTCTTTAAAAGCGCCGTTTTCATCAGCGTAAAAAAGCTCTTTACTAACTGGGATAAAAATGACACCAAGCACCGGCCTAGCCTCTTTTATAAGCGCTATACAAACGCAAAATTCACCGTTTCTAGCTAAAAATTCTTTCGTGCCATCAAGGGGATCAACTAGCCAAAACTCATCTTTGTCGCTATCTTGTAAGATGCTCTCTTCAGAGCAAATTTTTATCCCACTTTTGCTTAGCTCTTTTAGTATCACCTCATTTGCCGCTAGATCAGCGCTAGTTAGTGGCGAGCTGTCATCTTTTAGGCAGACTTTAAGCGCCTGGCTATTAGATGAGTAAAATTTCATTATCTCACCCCCAGCGCTGATGGCTGCCTTGATGGCTAAATTTAAAAGCTCGCTCATTTTGGTGTTCTGTTTGTCTCTCCGACGTAGAGCTGTCTTGGACGGACGATCTTTATAGTGTCTTGCTCTTTTAGCTCGATCCACTGACTGATCCAGCCTGGTGTCCTGCCGATCACGAAGATGACGGCAAACATATTGTTTGGTATGCCAAGCGCTTTTAGGATGAGCCCTGAGTGAAAATCAACATTTGGATATAAATTTCTACTTACAAAGTAGTCGTCATTTAGCGCGATCTCTTCGATGCGGTTGGCGATCTTTATGAGCTCTGAGCTAATGCCGATCTCATCCATCAGCTGATCTCTCATCTTTTTAAGCACCTTTGCGCGCGGGTCGAAGTTTTTATAGACCCTGTGACCAAAGCCCATTAGCCTAAATGGATCGTTTTTATCCTTTGCTCTAGCGATGTATTTATCGACGTTTGCAACCGAGCCGATCTCTTCAAGCTGGCGGATGACACCCTCGTTTGCCCCGCCATGAGCCCAGCCCCAAAGTGCGCCGATGCCTGCACTTATACATGCGTATGGGTGCGCATGCGTAGAGCCAACAGTCCTAACAGTAGTCGTTGAGGCATTTTGCTCGTGGTCAGCGTGGAGCATAAAGACCGTATCAAGCGCCTTTATCTCGATAGGCTTAAGATCGACATGCTCGTATGGATAGCCCCTCATCATGTAGAGGAAATTTTCAGTAAAGCCACGATCTAAATTTGGATATATGATAGGAAGGCCACGTGAGTAGCGGTAGCTAAAGGCCGCTATCGTTGGAATTTTAGCGATTATCCTCATAGCCATCTCGTGATACTCTTCAGGTTTGTCCATATTTAGGTGGTCTGAGTAAAAGGCACTTAGCGCAGAGACTGCCGCCTGCAAGATCGCCATAGGGTGCGCCTTGTCTGGAAATGCATCAAATAGCTTCATCATGCCCTCATGTATGAAGCTTCTTTTTTTAAGCTCATCTTTAAAGCCCCTGTATTGCTCGCTCGTTGGTAGCTCTTTGTTTAAAAGCAGGTAGGCAACGTCTAAAAATGTCTTATTTTCAGCCAGATACGCTATATCATAGCCCCTATACATGAGCTCGCCCTTTAGGCCGTCGATGTAGGTTATGGCTGAGCGGCACATCGCAGTTGAGGTGTAGCCCCGATCAAAGGTAAACATCCCAGTATCGCTAAAAAAGGTCGATATGTCGATGACGTCTGGCCCCATCGTGCCTTTTAGGATAGGAAATTCATAGCTCTTGCCAGTTCGGTTGTCGATTAGTGTGGCTGTGTTTGATGACATTTTTACTCCTTGCTTTTTGATTGCATTAAAATTTTGATGATTATAGCTCCTATTATAGCTTGTGCGAGGCTCGCTAGGATGAAAGATGAGTAAGAATAGTCACTTATCTCGCCTGATTTGTGTGCGATAGTAGCAACTGCGATCAAAAGAGTGAGCGGCATAGACTGCGAAACTGAAAATAAAAATATCCCCCTAAAACCAAGCTTGCCCAAAAAGAGCAAACTAGATACAACTCTCGTGCCAAGCATCGCTAAAAATATAAAAATAGCATCCTTTATCACTTCGCTAGATCCTAGGCTTGAAAGCTTGAAAGTCGAGCCTATGTGGATGAAAAATATCGGCACCAAAAAGCCAAATCCAAAGCTTGAAAGCTTGTGCGGCAAGTCCTTTTTGTGATCAAAAAATGTCGTGATAAACATACCTGCGATAAACGCCCCAAAGGCGACTTCTAAATTTAGATATAGCATCAAAGCTATCATCGTGAAAAATACCGCGATGCAAAGCCTGATGTCCTTCTCGTCCTTGTCGTAGTGCGGCATGAGCACCACTTTAAGCCCCGGATACCACCAAAAAAGCACGTCCAAAATTTTAAAGCTAAGCACGCTGATAGCCAAAAATAGGATCAAATAGCCAATCGTTAGCCATAAATTTATGCTCGCCCCAAACTGCAAATAAGCAGCGGTAAAGGTTAGAAGCGTGATGCTTAAAAGCTCGCCGATAGTTGCTATTAGCATGCTTAAATTTAGCCACTCTTGCTGCTTGCCATACTCCTTAAATAGCGTAAATATCATGCCAACGGCCATTATCGGGATGATGATGATGTAAAGCAGGCTAAGCTCAAGTCCTAGCGTCAAGGCCGTGGCTAGAGCGTAGATGAGCGCTAGGTAGATGAGCCCAAGGCGCAAAATTTTACGGTCGATGTTTATGAGCATCCTAAGATCGATCTCCATGCCAGCTAGAAACATCAAAAAGAAAAAGCCAACTTCGCTGATGAGCTTAAACATCTCGTTTTCGCCGACAACTCCGATGTAGCCAGCAACTGCGCCAAGTAGTATCTCAGCAGGTGCGACTGGGATGCGTAAAATTTTAGAAATATAAGGCGAAGCAAAGACGATAAATGCCAAAACGACAAGGATGCTAAGCTCGCTTGCTTGGTGTAACTGCAAAAAGATCCTTAAAATAAAAATGCCTGATTGTATAAAAAGCTTTGTTATTTTTTGATTAAGCTAAGCGAAATTTGGGCAAAATGGCGGCTATTTTTAGAAATTTGGAGTGAAATTTTATGCGTAAATTTAGCCTTTTTGTTTTGCTGCTTTTTGGTCTCTTTTCTTTGGCAGATGAGCTAAGCTTGGTTGAGAGTTTTAGGTTTGATGGGAGCACATTTTATAAGAAGCAAGTGGTTAAAAATGAGAGCTTTTACTTTTTAAAAAACGAAAATATAGACGAGCACTTTGCCTCTTTTAAGGTAAAGTTTGACAAAGACGCTAAAACAAAAAGCGAGCTAGAAGAGCTAAAAAAGGCTCTTAAGCAAGATAAAAACGTGCTTTTTAGCGAAGAAAATGATCAAATTTTAGCTCTTATAAAAGATGAAACTAAAAGCAAAAATATAGAAATAATCCACTTTTTGCTTAAAAAAGATGGAGTTTTGATGCTTTCGTATGAGAGAATTTACGACCCACAAACATCAGCGGATGCGCTCAAACCAGTGCTTTTAAGCGAAGCTAGAAATTTTATGCTGCAGATGCCAAAGGTAGAAGCTAGATAGAGAGGTGCATGTGACGACGCTTCGCAATGCATGCAGTTTTGTTTTTAGGAAATTCTGGTAAATTTTAAAATTTCATGAGCGAGTAATTTCGGCTCTAAAATTTGAGCTAAGCGGTTAGCGAAGCCAAATTTTAGTAGTCAATTCTTGCGAGTGAATGGAATTTTAAAATTTGCAAAAATAGTTTGATTAAATTTGCAAATTTTCTTTTTATTCAAATTATTCAAAAGGGAGACAAGGGGACTCGAGTTACGAGGCCGTCCCCTTATCTCCCTTTTGATCCCTCAATCCCTCTCGCACGTTAGAGGTGCATGCGATAGCACTGTCGTGCCACATGCAGTTAAAAAATCTAACAAAATTTAAATTTATAAACAGCTCTGTTAAATTTGCAAGCTCTCACAAATTTTTACCAAGCAAAATGCCAAAATAGCTTGCGATCAGGCAAAGGCTAAGGTTTAAAAATATATTTAAAAAGCCTTTTACGAGTTCGCCTTCTAGTAAAAATTTAACGCTATCAAGGCTAAAGCTTGAAAACGTGGTAAAGCCGCCAAGTATGCCAACGACTAAGAAAACCCTCACGCTTTGGCTTAAATTTAAGCAAAATAAAACGCCGATAATGAAGCTGCCAAGCACATTTACACCAAGTGTGATTAGAGGAAAGTGGCTAAATTTTAGCAGCTCGCCAGCTAAAAACCTACATCCAGCTCCGATAAAGCCTCCAAGCCCTGCAAAAAGCAAATTTACAAGCATTAGTGGCAGATACTTGCAAAGCTAAAACCGCGCTTTGTAAGCTCCTCGATGTCCTTGCTCGCCTTCTCGCCCTTTGCGGTGAGGTAGTCACCTATCACGATCGCATCGGCGCCATTTTCAAAGATCTCGTACTGCCTCTCGCCTAATATCTTCTCCCTACCGCCAGCTATCATGACCCTAGTTTCTGGTAGCGCGCTTTTGGTCTCACGCACGATTTTTAGGGCTTCATCCGCGCTAAGAGGTGGCTGATCAAGCCTTAGTGCGTCACTTTTTATGAAAAAATTTATAGGCGACGAAAATGGCTCAAGCTCTTTTAGGCTGGCTCTAAAGCTCACCCTGTCGGCCTCGCTCTCGCCAACGCCGTAAATGCCGCCAGTGCAAAGCATGAGCCCAGCCCTTTTTGCGTCTAAATTTGTCTGATATCTCTCGTCCCAAGAGTGCGTTGTGCAGATTTTAGAGAAATATTCGCGGCTAGTTTCGAGGTTGTGGTTGTAGCTAAAAATGCCAGCATTTTTGAGCTCACAAAGCTGCTCGTAAGTCGCCATGCCGTTACATGCGATGAGCATCAAATTTGGCACTTCTTTATGCACGGCTCTTGCTAAAGATGCGATGTAGTCGGTCTTTTTGTCATTTAGCCTAGCGCCACTTGTGACTAAGCAAAAGCCAAGGGCGTGGTTTTTATAAGCCATTTTGGCCTCGTCCGCCACCTGCTGCACGCTTTTTTCTTTAAATTTCGTGATATGAGCGCCAGCTTTGGCGCTTTGCGTGCAATAAGCGCAGTCCTCAGCGCAGTTTCCCTGCGTGATGGAGCATATCGCACAAAGCATAATTGTCTTCATTTTTTTGTCCTTTTTTGGGGAGTATTATAGCTTTGGTAGGTTTAAAATTTAAGTAGAGTGGCTTGAATTTATGAAAAATAGGTAAATTTAAATGTTTATTCCTTTGTTAAGGGGGAAGAGGCTTGAATTACGAAGTCGCTCCCTTCTCCCTTAACAATCTCCTAACCCCGACAACGTTAGAAGTGGCATGCAATGGTGCTGGCGCACTGCATGCGACTTAAAAAGCTCTGAAAAATTTTAAAATTTCATGAACGAGTAATTTCGGCTCTAAAATTTGAGCTAAGCTGCAAGCGAAGCCAAATTTTAGTAGTCAATTCTTGCGAGTGAATGGAATTTTAAAATTTGCCCTTTGAAATAAAACTATGATAAAAATTTAAATTTACAGCATCATCTTTTCTTATAAATTTCCGCTCTCTCTTTTAAAAGACCTGTTTTTAAATTTGGCAAAGCGCTAAGCTCGTCAAAAAGTCCAAAAAGTGCATGTTGTGGTGGCAAGCTTAGGTGAGTGAGGGATTTTAGAGATAAGATGGGTGAGTAGTCCTTGCTTTTTAGCCTAGCCACCAAGATCACAAGGCTGGTTAGCCCAGACATCTGGCGTAAAAACTCTAAGCTATCTATGTGGATAAATTTAGGCGAAAGTCCGTCGCCGCTGACCTCTAGGCTCTTTAAATTTTGCAAATTTGAAAATACAGAGTAGTCGCTTATCTTTTGAAAATTCTCCACTGCAAGACTTTCAAGCCCAGTAAGTGTCGCGATCGGCGCTATGCTTTTTACGATAGCTCCTGAGCCTACAAAAAGGCTCTTTAGACTAGAAAGATTTGCTAGCGCATCAAGGCTCTCATACGAGCCCCATTTGATGTGAAGGCTCTTTAAATTTCTTTGGCAGCACACCGCATCAAAGAGCTCTTGAGGCATTTTAGTACAAAAGCTAAGCTCATGAAAGGCCTCCTGCTCGCTTCTTAAAAAGTCGCACCACTCATCAAGCACCGCTCTTTTTTGTTTGGTGGTTTTATACTGCGGTGTGAAGCTGTCCCCTAGCTGCGTGCAGTTTATCACAAGGCTCTTTTGCCCTTTATACTGGCTAACTTCTACGATAGTTTCAGGCATTTAAAGTCCAAATTTATAAGCCAAATTTAGGCTCAAAGGCTTAAAATTGGCTAGAAGTTTTTAGTTTTCAGAAACAAGCGTCTTTTTCTTGCACTTTGTGCACTCTATAAATGTGCCTTTTTTAAGCTCTTTTTTGATCATATCGCCACCGCACTCGTCGCATTTTTGCGCGACTGGCTCGTAGTTTGAGATGAAGTCGCATTTTGGATAGTTGGCACATCCATAAAATTTACCACGTCTGCTAAATCTCTCAACGATCTCGCCGCCACATTTTGGACATGGCACGTCAAGCTTTTTAAGCTCGCGTTTTGGCTTAGCAGCCGTTGCAGAGCCAGTTTCTGCGCTCTTTTCATTATCTTTTGCGACGTTTCTTGAGTATTTGCATTTTGGGAAATTTGAGCAAGCGATAAACTCGCCATATCTGCCCTTTCTAAGCACTAGCTCGCTTCCGCACTCTGGGCACTTCTCGCCGATCGGAGTGGCTGTTTTTAGGCTTTTTATGCCAGTTTTGCCAGCACTGATCTTCTCCATAAATGGATAGTAAAAGTCGCTTAGCACCTTTTGCCAGTCAGCCTTGTCAAGTGCGATCTCATCGAGCTTTTCTTCAAGATGTGAGGTAAATTCGCTATCGACGATGTTGCTAAAGTGCTCCTCCAAAACGCCTATCATGCTAAATGCGATCTCGTTTGGTATGAGCTGCTTTTTCTCGATCCTCACGTAGTCTCTTGATGTTAGCAGCGAGATGGTCGGTGCGTAGGTGCTTGGGCGGCCAATTCCTAGGCTTTCTAGCTTTTTAACAAGGCCAGCCTCAGAGTACCTAGCTGGCGGCTCGGTGAAGTTTTGCGTGCTTTTTATGCTTTGCAAACTCATCTCGTCGCCCTTTTTTAAATTTGGCAAAATTTTATCCTTATCAAGCTCGCCATAAACCTTGTAAAAGCCGTCAAATAGCACCTTTCTGCCACTTATCTTAAACTCGCCTTTTTCGCTTGCGACATAGACGTTTTGCGTTTGGCTCACACATGCGCTCATTTGGCAAGCTAAAAATCTATTGTAGATGAGCGTGTAGAGTTTGAGCGCGTCTTTTTCTAAAAATTTAGCCGCGATTTGCGGTGTGAAGTTTAAATTTGTAGGGCGGATCGCTTCGTGGGCTTCTTGCGCACCTTTTGAGCTTGTTGTGTAGCTTATCGCTTTGGCTGGCAGATACTCTTTGCCGTAGTTTTGAAGGATGTGCTCTCTAGCGGCTGCGACGGCCTCTTTGGCTAAATTTAAGCTATCAGTTCTCATGTAAGTGATCGCACCCATGAAGCCCTCGTTTGTTTGCACGCCCTCATAGAGGCTTTGCGCGATCATCATCGTCTTTTTAGGACTAAAGCCAAGGCGGTTGCTCGCACTTTGCTGAAGGGTTGAGGTCATAAATGGCGGGCTTGGCTGGATCTTTCTATCCTTGCTCTCGATCTCGCGGACGCTAAATTTCTCATTTTGTAAATTTTCAATGATGTATTTTGCGCGGTCTGGATTTTGGATAGTGAGCTTTTCGATCTTTTGATTTTCAAATTTAACTAGCTCGGCGTCTAGATCTTTTTTAAAAACGGTGTCGATAGTGTAGTATTCAACTGGCTTAAATGCCTGAATTTCACGCTCACGGTCGACTATTATCTTTAGTGCCGCACTTTGCACACGTCCAGCGCTTAAGCCTTTTTGTATCTTTAAATTTAAAAGCGGGCTTAGCTTGTAGCCAACGATGCGGTCAAGCAAGCGCCTTGTTTGCTGGGCATTGACGCTGTTCATATCGACGTGTCTTGGGCTTTTTAGAGCGTTTTGTATGGCGCTTTTTGTGATCTCGTGAAAGACAATGCGAGGCAGGCTGGTTGGCTCTTTGCCGATGGCATTTGCGATGTGAAATGCGATCGCCTCACCCTCTCTATCCTCATCGGTCGCGAGGTAAATTTCATCTGCGCCCTTAGCAAGCTCTTTTATCTCTTTTACGATGGCGGAGTGATCGCTGCTGATGCGATACTCTGGGGTAAATTTATCGTCCTCTATCTTGATGCCAAAGCTCGTTTTTGGCAGGTCTCTGATGTGTCCTTTTGAGGCGATGACGTTGTAGCTTTTGTCTAAGAAATTTTTGATAGTCTTTGCTTTTGCGGGAGATTCCACGATGATTAAGCTTTTCATTTATATATAGCCTTTGAATTTTTTGGCGTAATTGTAGCAGAAATAAAATCGATTAAGTTCATAAACTTTTTTGAATATTTTTAAATGTAATTAAATGTTTATAAAATGTATAATTTATGTGAGATTTACTTTTTATCTAAAAGCTAAATTCCTTAAAATATGCCAAAAAATTAGGAGCAAAAATGCTATCAGGCGAGCTACTTAAAAGCTATTTTGCTAAATTTGATCTAGTTGCGATGCTTAGTGAGTTTTTAAAGCAAAGTTGTTTTGATAAAGAAAAATTTCAAGCACTCAGGCGAGATAGCTTTAAAAGTTTGGACAAGAGCCAAAGAGTGGAGCTTTTTAAAATAGCGGGCTTTAAAGCGCATCTTGACGCGAAATTTCAGGGCTTTTTGCGTGAGCTTATGCAAAGCAAGATCTTAGTTGTAAGCGGCGCGGAGTATAAATTTAGCGAGCTTGAAATTTACACCTGCTTTGATGCAAACACCTACAAAAGATCGTGCGAGGCGGGCGAAATTTACTTTCATAACTTTGGTTTTGACATTTCTTTTAAGAGCGAGCCAGCACTTTATGGCGGCATTTTGGTAAGGAGCTTGAAGCCATTAAAAGAGCGAAATTTCATCTTTGGACCAAGAAAATGTGCCTTGCATATCTTAAATAGCAAAATAAGTAATTTAAATTTTGATCTAAAAGATGCTGATTTTAGAAATGATGAGGTCGCTTTTACGCCAAGGATTAGATCGTTTAAAGATGAGAGTGAGCTTCAAAATGACGCTTTAAGGGCGGTTAGTGGCGAGTTTATAGAGGCACTTGAAAGTGCAAAAGAGTATAAAAAAAGAGTTGAAAATGCCTATAAAAAGGGGTGAAATTTATCTTTTTATTGGCTTTGAGGCTGAGAAATTTAGCCCCAAGCGTTTTGGCTAGCTCGGGGCTTTGGTGATATTATTTTATGACGGCTAGTTTGCCTGTGCCAGCGTTTTGATTTACCTCTTTTTGGACGTTTGAAGCTTCGAGGAGCTCAAATTTATATGGAGGCTCAAATGGCGGCTTGGTTAGCTTTTCGCAAACGCTGCCTTTTTTAGAAAGGTCTATGTTGCCGCTTTCAAAAATGGTGCCTTTGTTACATTTGTAGCTTATCTTGACACCATTTGTAAAGTAGTTGTTTTGAGCGTATATTAGCGAGCCAAAGCGCACGCCAATGGCGTATTTTTGGTCATAAAAGCCATCTTTTGAGTTGTAAAAGTTGTTATAGATGTGCACCTTTGCATTGCGTGCCATAGGTAGGCGTTGTGCGCAGTTGTCAAAAATGTTATGAGCGACCGTTATCGTCCTTGTTTCGCTGCTACCGTCTGAGTCTCTTGAGCCTATTAGCATCGTTTTGTCGTGGTTTTCAAAGATGTTGTGTGAGATCGTGATAGCCGCACTATCCCCCTTAATGTCGCATAGCCCGTCATAAGTTTGCCATTTGGTAAGCTCTCCGCCAGCTAAATGCACATGGCTAAGCTCAACAGTATCCTTAAAATGGCAGTGATCTACCCAGATGTTTTTGCTTGACTCTATGCTAACGCCGTCATATTGCGCGTTAAAGCCATCATTTTTTTGTACATCTGGAAATGGATCAAAAGCATCTTCGATCTTTATGTTGCGGATCGCGATATTTTGGACATTTTTTAGCAAAAGTGAGCCACCTTTTATGCCTGAGTTTTCGCCTAGGCCGATTATCGTGGTATTGCTAGCTACCGGCACTACGATGAGCTTTTTGTACTCGTTGGCTAAATTTTTGCGAAGCGCTGCTAGCTTTGGATCTTGCGAACCATCTAAAAATGCACGGCATGAGGCGCCGTAAGCCTGCATAAATTTAGTATAAGTGTCAAACTCGCCACCGCTAATCTCACTTATAAATTTATCCAGCCCCTCGCTCTTGCCATTTTGCGGGATCTTGCCTTCGCTAAGGTCTATGAGCCCATCTACATAGATGACGTAGCCACCCATTTTGGCGTATTTTACGAGCTCTTGTCTCTCTTTTACGGTGACCTCTTTACTCTCTTTGCCGGCGTATCCGCCAAAATTTTGCTCCGCACCAATGCTAGCGTAGCCAAAAGGCGAGTCACTTGCTTTTATCTCGCCTGCTTGTGCCTCAGCGCCAAATGCAAATAACGCACTAATGGCGAGTAACAATATCTTTTTAAACATCTTTAGCCTCCTAAATTTGGCTTTTTATTTTTGATATTTTATTGCGAATGTCGCCGTTAAATTTAGTGCAATTTTTAAAAAAGATAAAATTTACGCGAAAAATATCTCGCTTTTTAGGCGAAGCAAACATAGATAGGCACTTAGCACGCTTTGCTCTCTAATGTAGTTGCGCCCCCCTTTTAAAAGTAGCCTCTCAACCTCGATGTTGCCGTTTCTATCGCCAGCTGCGACGTAGACTGTGCCAACTGGCTTGCTAGCTGTGCCCCCACCTGGTCCAGCTATACCGCTAATAGCAAGCGCGAAGTCTGCATTTGTCGTGCTTAGCGTGCCTTTTACCATCGCTTTTACACAAGGCTCGCTCACGGCTCCGTAAGTATCTAAAATTTCATCCTCAACGCCCAGCCACTCGTGCTTTATGTGGTTTGCATAAGTCACCAAAGAGCCATCAAAGCTGGCTGAGATGCCGCCATATCTTGCAAATTTAGCCGCCGCAAGCCCAGCCGTGCAAGACTCGGCAAATGAAATTTTAAGCCCCTTTTGCATGAGCTTTTTTGCTACAAATTTGATCACATCTTTTTGCGGGATAAATTTTTTCGAAAATAGCGTTTTTACCCCTTGTAAAAAGCTCTCGATCTGGCCAAATTTATTGCTTTTTGCCCTTACTAGTATCAAATTTGGCAGGATCTGCGCAAGAGTGATATCGACCTCATAAGTTTTAGCAAGTGGCAGCATAAGGATCTTCGCGCTATCAGCGTCGATGTCTATTAGATGAAAGTAGCTAAAATCAGGCTCATATTCGGTGAGAAACTCGCCCAGTTCTTCATTTGGATTAGCTTTTATGAGATTTATCTGAGCGTTATTTAGGCTGGCTAAAAAGCTATTTTTAGAGTAGTCTAAGCTATCTTTAAGTGCAAGTGTCGTGCTATCTTTTAGCTCGAGCGAACCCCCAGTTAGCGTCGCTACGATCTTTGCAGCGATGGCAAAATTTTCATCTGAGCCAAAAATGCTTACAAAGTCGTAATCTTTTGATAAATTTTCGATGATAAAAGGTAGCTCTTTGCTATTTTTTGGAGCAAAACTGACCACTCCAAGCTCGCCAAAATGATCCTCGTAACTTTGAAAAATGTAGTTTAGAAATTCTCTATTTATCTCAAGATCTTCGCCTATTATCAAGATACTTTGTCTCATTTTTAAGCTCCTTTTTTTGCCTCATTATACTATTTTTCAGTGTGATTTAACCAGCACAGGTGTAAAATTAGCAAATTTTAAAATCAAGGTAAAAAATGGACTACAAAGAGACACTTTTACTCCCAGAGACAAATTTCCCGATGCGCGGAAATCTCCCACAAAATGAACCACAAAGACTAAAATCATGGTACGAAGAGCGCAAGGTTTATGAAAAAATGAAGAAAAATCGCCAAAATGCGGTTAAAAACTTCAACATCCACGACGGCCCTCCGTATGCAAACGGCCACCTTCACATCGGTCACGCGTTAAATAAAATTTTAAAAGATATCATCACAAAAACGCACTATTTTTACGGCGAAAACGTCCGCTACGTGCCAGGCTGGGACTGCCACGGCTTGCCTATCGAGCAGCAAGTCGAAGTAAAGCTTGGCGATAAGAAAAAAGAGCTTAGCAAGGTCGAGATCAGGGAGCTTTGCAGACAGCACGCGAGAGAATTTATAGACATTCAAAGAAATGAATTTAAAAGCCTTGGTATCATCGGCGACTTTGAAAATCCATACATGACGATGAAATTTGAGTTTGAGGCCGACATCTACAAAGCACTTTGCGAGATCGCTAAAAAGGGGCTTTTGGTAGAGAGAAGCAAGCCAGTTTATTGGAGCTGGGCGGCTAGATCGGCGCTAGCTGAAGCTGAGGTCGAGTACGAGGAGAAAGAGGACTACTCTATTTACGTAGCATTTGAGCTTGATGGCGACGCGCTAGAAAAGCTTGGCGTAAAAGAGGCAAGCGCTGTCATCTGGACGACCACGCCTTGGACACTTCCAGCAAATCAAGCCATAAGCCTAAAACCAGATGAAATTTATGTGCTAACGGCTGAAAATTTGATATTTGCAAAGCCACTACTTGAAAGTGTTGTGCAGAGTGGTCTAAGTAAGGGTGAGGTCAAAAAAGAGTTTAAATCAAGCCTACTTGAAAACACCCACGCGATAAATCCACTAAACGGCAGAAAGTCTAAATTTTTACTAGGCGATCACGTCATGATGGATGGGGGTACTGGACTTGTTCATACAGCTCCAGGACACGGCGAGGACGACTACTACGTCTGTTTGAAATATGGCTTTAGCGAAATTTTGATGCCAGTTGATGACGGTGGCTGCTACGATGAGAGCATAAAACATCACGGACTATTTAGAAGTGACGTGGTAGACGAGTTTGTCGGTATGCATATCTTTAAAGCAAATGAGAAAATTTTAGAGCTACTTGGCAAAAACTTGCTTAGCGTCTCTAAATTTAGGCACTCTTATCCATTTTGTTGGAGAACGCACAAGCCTGTCATTTATAGAGCCACAAAGCAGTGGTTTATAGCTATGGACGAGGCTAAACTAGGCGGCAAAACGCTTAGACAAACAGCGCTAAAAGAGCTTGAAAAGGTTAAATTTTATCCAAGTGTGGGCATAAAAAGAATAGGCTCGATGATAGAAAATCGCCCAGACTGGTGCATCTCTCGTCAGCGTGACTGGGGCGTGCCGATCGCGTTTTTCAGAGATAAAGCGACAAAAGAAGTTATATTTGATAGTGAAATTTTAGAGCACATCGTGGCTATCTTTAAAGAAAAAGGCGCTGATGCGTGGTGGGCGCTAAGTATAGATGAGCTTTTACCAAATGGCACAAAATACAAGGCTGAGAATTTAGAAAAAGTTATGGACATACTTGACGTTTGGTTTGATAGTGGCTCGACGTGGCATGCGGTTTTACAAAGCGACAACTACGACGCTGGCAAATACCCTGCAAGCATGTATCTTGAGGGCTCAGATCAGCACCGCGGCTGGTTTCAAAGCTCGCTTCTAGTAAGCACAGCTATAAATTCTCACGCACCTTATGAGAGCATCCTAACTCACGGCTTTACTGTCGATGCTAAGGGCGAAAAGATGAGTAAGAGCAAGGGCAACGTCATCGCTCCACAAGATGTGGCTAAGACGCACGGCGTGGAAATTTTACGTCTTTGGGTTGGTATGAGTGATTACTCAAGTGACCTAAAAATAAGCGAAGATATATTAAAACAAATAAGCGAGCAGTACCGCAAAATCCGCAATACGATCCGCTTTTTACTAGCAAACGTAAATGATCTTGAGAGCTTAAATACAGAGTTTAACATCCTTGATAAGTGGATATTAGCTCGTGCTAAAAAGGTCTTTGACGAGGCGAGCGCTTGCTTTAAAAATTACGACTTTTCAAAGGGTTTTAACATCCTTTTAAATTTCCTTTCAGCCGATCTTAGCGGCGTCTATCTTGACGTTTGTAAAGATAGACTTTACTGCGACGCAAAAGACGCCCCAAGAAGAAGATCAGCTCAAAGCGCAATGGCGATCATAACAAAGGCACTTTTGCCACTCATCGCCCCAACGCTTACTTACACCGTTGATGAGGTGATGGACTACGCTCCAAAGATCATCAAAGGCGAGGCAAAAGACGCGTTTGACTTAGTTTATGAGCCTATCAAATTTGACCTTAGCTTTGAAGATGAGCTGCTTTTTGCTAGCAGGGAGAAATTTAACGAGATTGTGGACGTTCTTAAGAAGGACAAAAAGATAAAATCAACTCTAGAGCTAAGCCTAGAGACCACAAACCACAACATCACAGGCTACGACGAGCGCGAAGTGGCCGATCTTTACATGGTAAGCTCGGTTAGAGCTTATGATGATAGCGAGCCGTTAGCTGAGTTTGAGCTAGAGGGCGATAAATTTAAGATCATAGCAAGCAACCTTCACAAATGCCCAAGATGCTGGAAATTTAACGCTAGCAAAGAAGATGCGCTATGCCCAAGATGCGAAGAGGTCATAAGTGCTAAGTGAGCCAGTAAGCGCAACTATCATAATAGCAACGATCGCTGCGGTGGTCGTTGTTAGCTTGTTTGGCATATTTTTGGTTAATAAATTTAAAGGATAAAAATAGTGGTAACTTTAAAAGAAGCTTTGAAATTTTCAGCTGAAGAGATAAAAAATTTAAGAGCCGAGCTTGAGGCGAAGATCATAAAAGAAAAAGAGCTTGGCGCTTATGTCGAGCAGCTAGCAAATTTAGAGATCGCAAAACTAGGCGAGGGCGTGCCTATCGCTATAAAAGACAACATCCAAGTAAAAGGCTGGAGCGTCACGTGCGCTTCTAAAATTTTACAAGGCTACGTAGCACCTTATAACGCAACCGTCATCGAGAAGCTACTTAGTAAAAATTTAGCTCCATTTGGCCGCACAAATATGGACGAATTTGCGATGGGAAGCACGACTGAGAGCTCATTTTACGGCAAAACACTAAACCCACTAAATCACGCTCACGTCCCAGGTGGCAGTAGCGGTGGCTCAGCAGCAGCAGTCGCAGCCGGCCTTGCAGTAGCCGCACTTGGTAGTGACACTGGTGGCTCGATCCGCCAGCCAGCGGCATTTTGCGGATGCGTAGGACTTAAGCCAACTTATGGCAGAGTGAGCAGATACGGCCTTGGTGCATACTCAAGCAGCCTTGATCAAATAGGGCCGATCGCGCAAAACGTAGAAGATGCAGCCATTTTATATGACGCGATCGCTGGACATGATCCAAAAGATAGCACGAGCGCAGATGTGCCGTTTGTGAGCGTTAGCGACAAGATAGACGGCAACAAAAAGCTAAAAATTTGTGTCATCAAAAACTACGTCGAAAACGCAAGCGAGCAGACAAAAGCTGCTTTAAATTTAGCTATTGAAAAGCTAAAATCACACGGACACAGCGTAACTTATACAAATTTTGAAGACTCAAAATATGACGTTGCTGCCTACTACATCATCGCAACCGCAGAGGCAAGCGCAAACTTAAGCCGCTATGACGGCGTGAGATACGGCAGACGCGCAGATGCTAAAAATTTAAAAGAACTATATGTAAATTCACGCTCAGAAGGCTTTGGCGAAGAGGTAAAAAGAAGAATTTTGCTTGGTACATTCGTGCTAAGTAGCGGATACTACGATGCTTACTATATCAAAGCACAAAAAGCAAGAGCACATATAAAAGCTCAGTATGAGAAAATTTTAGAAGAAAATGATCTCATCTTCATGCCAGTTGCTCCAAGCACAGCTTATAAATTTGGAGCACACAGCGATCCGCTTCAAGCCTATCTAAGCGATATCTACACGATCAGCGTAAATTTAGCAGGCCTGCCAGCTATCTCTGTGCCAGTTGGCAAAGATGATCAAAATTTAAACGTGAGCGCCCAGCTCATCGCAAAAGCGTGGGACGAACAGACCTTGATAAATGGTGCTAAGAGCCTAGAAAATTTAATAAAAGGATAAAAATATGAAGATAGTAAAGAGAGCTTTAACATTTGAGGATGTGCTTCTTGTGCCGCAATACTCTGAAATTTTGCCAAAGCAAGTTGATGTAAAAACCAGGATCAGCAAAAACGTCACGCTAAATATCCCGATCGTCTCTGCTGCGATGGATACGGTGACTGAGCATAGAACTGCTATCATGATGGCAAGGCTCGGCGGTATCGGTGTAATACACAAAAATATGGACGTCGAAAGCCAAGCAAAAGAGGTCAAGCGCGTCAAAAAAAGCGAAAGTGGCGTCATCATCGATCCTATCTTTATAAATCCAGAAGCGACCGTGGCTGAAGCTCTAAGCCTTATGTCAGATCTTCATATTTCAGGCGTTCCAGTCATCGACAAGGACCGTAAACTAATAGGAATTTTAACAAACCGCGATTTGAGATTTGAGACAAATATGAGCACTTTGGTAAAAGATCGCATGACAAAAGCACCGCTTATCACTGCACCAAAGGGCTGCACGCTTGATGATGCGGAGAAAATTTTCTCTCAAAATAGGGTTGAGAAGCTACCTATCGTCGATAAAGATGGCAGACTTGACGGACTTATCACTATAAAAGATCTAAAAAAACGTAAAGAGTACCCAAACGCAAACAAAGATAGCTACGGCAGACTTCGCGTGGCTGCGGCTATTGGCGTGGGTCAGATAGACCGCGCTAAAGCGCTAGTCGATGCTGGCGTAGATGTCATTGTCATCGACTCAGCTCACGGCCACTCAAAGGGCATCATCGATACTTTAAAAGAGGTAAAAGCAAATTTCAAAGTCGATGTCGTAGCTGGTAATATCGCAAATCCAGCAGCCGTAAAAGACCTAGCAGAAGCAGGAGCGGACGGCATAAAAGTAGGCATCGGACCAGGTTCTATTTGTACTACAAGGATCGTTGCTGGCGTTGGTGTGCCTCAAATTTCAGCGATTGACGACTGCGCAAGCGAAGCAGCAAAATATGGCATCCCAGTTATCGCTGATGGCGGTCTAAAATACTCAGGCGACGTGGCAAAAGCCCTTGCAGCAGGTGCAGCTTGCGTTATGGCAGGTAGCTTACTTGCAGGTTGTGAGGAGAGCCCGGGCGAGCTTATAACATTCCAAGGTCGCCAGTATAAAGTATATCGCGGTATGGGCTCAATAGGCGCTATGACAAAGGGCAGCTCGGACCGCTACTTCCAAGAGGGCACCGCTCAAGACAAGCTTGTGCCTGAAGGCATCGAAGGTCGTGTGCCATTTGCTGGCAGCATAAAAGATGTGATCCATCAGCTAATAGGCGGCCTAAGAAGCGCTATGGGCTATGTCGGTGCAAAAGATATCCCAACTCTTCAAGAAAGAGCTGAATTTGTCGAGATAACAAGCGCTGGACTAAAAGAGAGCCACGTCCACGACGTAGTTATCACTCACGAGGCACCAAACTACAAAGTTAATTAGTGTTAGACCTGCAAACTAGAACTATTAAATTTAACGAGCCACTCTATCTTGAGAGTGGCCGTATGCTATCAAATTTCAAGCTTATTTACGAGACTTACGGCACGCTAAATGCTGATAAAAGCAACGTTATCGTGATCTGTCACGCCCTAACTGGCTCGCACCACGCTGCTGGCACCTACGCAGGCGATGAGAAAGCTGGCTGGTGGGACGGGCTAATAGGCAGTAAAAAGGCGGTCGATACGGATAAATTTTACGTCATTTGCGTAAATATCCTAGGCTCGTGCTTTGGCTCGACCTCGCCGCTAAGCGTGGATAGAAGTAGCGGCAAAGAGTATAGGCTAAATTTCCCAGTCCTTGCTATAAGTGACGTGGTAAAGGCGCAGATTAGGCTATTTGGCGAGCTTGGTATCACAAGGGCAAGAGCCGTGATAGGCGGCAGTCTTGGCGGTATGCAGGCACTTTGCTACGCTATCGAGTTTCCAGAATTTGCGCAAGATATCATAATGCTTGCAAGCACCTACCAGACAAAGCCTTGGGCGATAGCGTTTAACAAGATCGCCATTGAAGCCATTTTAAACGATGAAAATTTCAAAAATGGCGAATATGACGTGGAATTTATAAGAAAAAATGGGCTAAAAGGCATGGCTTACGGCAGGATGGCAGGGCACATCAGCTTCTTAAGCCCTGATAGCATGGATAAAAAATTTGGACGCAACTACGTCGAAACCGACGGCCTTTATGATCTTTTTGGGCATTTTCAGGTCGATCGCTACATGGAGTATAACGGCTACAACTTCCCAAAGAGGTTTGACCCGCTAAGCTACCTATACATCGTAAAGATGATGAATATCTTTGACTGCACAAGGCACTACGATAGTCTAAAAGACGCCCTTGCGCCGATCAAAGCAAATTTGCATCTAGTCGCTTTCAAAGGTGATCTACTCTTTCCGCCAAGCTGCATGAGAGAAATTTATGACGCACTTTGCGAGATGGGCAGAGGCGCAAAGACAAATTTTGTTGAGATAGATAGCAACTACGGCCACGACGCCTTTTTGGTCGAGATAGAAAAATTTGATGGATATATAAAAAATATATTAAAAGGATAGAAAATGGAGCAAAAAGAGCAAAGTTTTGAAGAAAAATTAGCCCTTGCTGATAAAATTTTAAACGATCTAAACAAAGATGATGTGAGCTTAGAAAACAGCATAAAGCTGCACGAGCAGGGCAAAAAGCTCTTAAACGAGGCAAGAGAAATTTTAGAAAACGCAAAACTTAGCATAAAGCAGGTGGATGATGAGTAAAATTTGCGCCCTTCAGCTACCAACGCAGCCCTTAAGCGAGGCGAGGCTTGATTATTACCTTAAAATTTGCGCGGATGAAAACGCAAGGCTGGTTGTCCTTGGCGAATACGTGCTAAATAGCTTTTTTAAAGAGCTTGCCAGCATGCCAAAAAGCCTCATAAAAGAGCAGAGCGAGCGCAAAAAAGAGGCACTCTTTGCGATGGCAAAAAAGTATGATCTAAACATCATCGCACCTATCATAAATTTAAAAGGCAAGGAGATATTTAAAAGCCTAGCTAAATTTAGCCCAACGCAAGTAAAGCTATACGACCAGCAAATTCTCATGCCTTACGCGCACTGGAACGAGGCGAAGTTTTTTAGCAACGCAAGTGAAGAGCTAAATTTACCCATCTTTACATACGATAAATTTAAGGTTGGTATCATGTTTGGCTTCGAGGCGCACTTTGACGTGTGCTGGGCGTATATGAGCGCTAAAAAGGTCGATATCGTGCTTGTGCCAACGGCTTGCACGTTTTTTTCTCAGGCGCGCTGGGAGGAGCTTTTAAAGGTTAGAGCCTTTACAAACAACGTTTATGTGCTTCGCGTAAATCGCGTGGGAAGCCACAAGAGCGAGGATGAGCAGTGGAGTTTTTACGGCGACTCGATGCTCATTAGCCCATTTGGCGAGGTTAAGAACAGGCTTGGCAAAAATGAAGAGATGATGATCGATGAGCTTAGTAAAAAGGAGCTTAGCGAGGCTAGAAGCACCTGGGGCTTTATGCAGATAGAGGCTAAATTTAAAAGATGAAGCGCTGCGCCTGGGCCAAAAAGAGCGAGTTTAGCAGGAGCTATCACGACTATGAGTGGGGCAGGGCGGTCAAAGATGATAATAAATTCTTTGAAATGCTCATTTTAGAGGGCTTTCAAGCTGGCCTTAGCTGGGACTACGTGCTACGAAAAAGAGCTGGGCTTGCTCAAATTTTAGATGGCTTTGACGCAAAAAAGATCGCAGATTATGATGAAAAGAAGCTTCAAAGCCTTTTAAGCGATGATAGAGCGATTAAAAACCGCCTTAAAATTTACTCTCTGCCAAAAAATGCCAAGGCTTTTTTAGGACTTTGCGCCGAGTTTGGCTCGTTTTATAACTACATCTATAAATTTACAAATGGCAAGCGCGTGATAAATGACATAAAAAGCGCCAAAGATATGCCAACAAGTAGCGAGCTCTCTAAGCGCATCTCAAAAGATATGAAAAAGCGTGGCTTTAAATTTGTAGGCGCCGTGATCATCTACTCGTTTTTGCAAGGCGTTGGCGTCATCGATGATCACGAAAATGAGTGCTTTTGTAAAGGCAAAATTTAAGCTCGCCGCAACTGTAATCTTAATGTAAAATAAATAATTTTAAGTAATCTTTATCATAAATAATCCTATAATTTTAGTAATCACAATGGGTTTGAACAAAGGTGTAAATTTAAAATTTACAGGCTTAGGCGTAATACTAAAAATGAGACGCTATGAGTAAAGTTTCTAGACGTGATTTCATAAAATTTGGTGCTGTTTCGGCTCTTGCTGCAAGCGGAGTTTATGCGAGCGATATGCCAGTCTTCAGAGATAAAGATGTCAAATTTGACGAGGAGTGGGACGTTGTGGTTATCGGCAGTGGCTTTGCAGGCCTTGCAGCTGGTATCAAGGCAAATGAGCGCGGCAACAAGGTGCTTATCCTAGAAAAAATGGGACGCGTTGGTGGCAACTCTGTAATAAATGGCGGAATTTTTGCCGTGCCAAACAGCGAACTTCAAAAGAAAAATGGAGTCAAAGACTCAAAAGAAATTTTCATCTCAGACTGCGTAAAAGCTGGCCTCGGGCTAAACCACGTAGATCAGCTCGCCATACTGGCTGATCGCGCAGTTGATACATTTAACTTCACCGTAAAACACGGCGCAAAATACCTAGACAAGCTACTTCTTGAGGGCGGTCACAGCGTGCCAAGAACATACTACACCTCAAATACAAGCGGCTCTGGCATAGTTCAGCCTCTAGCTGAGACATTTAAAAATTTACAAGGCTGCGAGCTAAGAACAAGGTGCAAATTTGATGAGTTTGTGACTGATGAAAATGGCGCAATAGTAGGCGTTGCAGTGCGAAATGACTATAAATTTGATAAAAATCTATTTAGCGATGACAAAGAGAACAAAAGCGGCGAGCGTAAATTTATAAAGGCTAAAAAAGGCGTCGTGCTAGCAAGCGGCGGCTTTTGTAGCGATAAATTTTTTAGAAAGCTTCAAGACCCGCGCGCAGTGCCTGAATTTGACACCACAAACCACCCAGGCGCAACAGCAGGTGCTTTGATCTCAGCCCTAAAAATAGGCGCTTTACCTGTTCAAATCGGCTGGATACAATACATCCCATATAAATGCCCTGACGAAAAAGGCAACGGCATCACAAGTAAATTTGCCTCACAAGCTGCCTTTAGATACGGCATCTTAGTCGATCCAAAGACCGGCAAACGCTATATGAACGAGCTTGCTGACCGCAAGATAAGAGCTGATGCGATGTTTAGGATAATTGATGCTAAAAACGACAGCTATCCTATAAATTTATGTGACTCAGTAGCTGCTGCAAAGCTAGTCGAGAGCGACCTTGCAAATCCTATGAAAAACGGCGTCATAATGAAATTTGACACGCTAGCAGACCTTGCTAAATACTACAAAATGCCAGCTGGCGAGCTAGAAAAAACGGTTGAAAGATACAACGAATTTGTTAAAAATGGCAAGGATGAGGATTTTGACAAGCCTATCAAGCTAACTGATGGCATCACCATCTCACAAGCTCCATTTTACGCTATGCGTGGCGCTCCAAAGCTTCACCACACAATGGGCGGCGTAAAGATCAACACCAAAGCTCAGGTGCTAAACATCGACGATGAGCCGATCAAGGGACTTTACGCTGCTGGCGAGGTCACTGGTGGCACGCACGGAGCTAGCAGACTTGGTAGTTGAGCGATACTTGACTGCTTGACATTTGGCATGATAGCTGGGGAGAATATCTAAATTTACTCGTGTTAAATTTGGAGGCAGTTTGTTTTGTCGTTGGCTTAGGCAGGCAATGCTAGCCTCCAAATTTATCGGTGCAGAGTTTAAAATTTTGTTTTTTATTAGTAAATTTAAAAACTTTCATTCGCTCACAAGAATTGACTACTAAATTTTGGCTTCGCTTACAGCTTAGCTCAAAATTTAGAGCCGAAATTGCTCGCTCATGAAATTTTAAAATTTACAAATCACTAAACCTGTGTGAAGCACAGCAATCTCTAACGTGCGAGGGGTTTTTGCTCGGGCTTCGACCCGTAACTGCAAGCAGACGGGGGATTTAAAAAAATGATAATTTTATTTCGGAGTGAAATTTGAAACGAAGTGACGTTGAAAAATATATAAAAGAGAAATTTGACATTTTAGGGGAGCAAATTTTCCCAAAATATCCAAAATTTAGTGTATTTCGTCACAAGAATAACAAGAAGTGGTTTGCGCTGCTTATGCAGCTAAGCGCTAGCAAGCTTGGTCTTGAAAGTGACGAGATGATCGAGGTTTTAAATCTAAAATGTAGCCCAGATCTAGCCATGGTGCTAGTTGATGAGAGGCAAATTTTTAAAGCCTATCACATGAATAAAAAGCACTGGATAAGCATAAATTTAAACTCCAAAATCTCACAAAAAACCGTTTTTAACCTGATAGAAGAGAGCTTTAGCTTAAGCAAATAAAAGCCATTTTTCAGCCTTAAATTTAGTAGTTTTTGTTAAAATCACGAAAAACTTAAGGATAAAATTTGCAAGAGCTAAACAACGAGATCAGAAAAGTCCATTTCATAGGCATCGGCGGCATCGGCATCTCAGCCATCGCTAGATTTTTACACGAAAAAGGCCATAAGATAAGCGGTAGCGACATCAAAGAGAGCAAGACGACGCTTGAACTTCAAAATGAGGGCATCGAGGTCATCACGCCACACTGCAAAGAGGCGATAAAAGATCAAGACTTTGTGGTCTATTCAGCTGCGATAAAAGAGGACAACATCGAGCTAGTGGAGGCTAGAAGAAAGGGCATAAAGTGCTTTTCAAGAAAAGAAATTTTGCCCTATGTGCTTGAAGATAAGTGCGTTTTCGCAGTAGCTGGCGCGCATGGCAAGAGCACGACTTCGGCGATGTTAGCAAGCCTAATAGAAGGCTCAGTCATCATCGGCGCCATATCAAAGCAGTTTGGCTCAAATATGCGCTACGCCAAAAGCGATAACGTCGTATTTGAGGCCGATGAGAGTGACTCAAGCTTTCTAAACTCAAACCCATATCTAGCCATCGTCACAAACGCAGAGCCAGAGCATATGGAGCACTATGATTATGATCTAGCTAAATTTTACGCAGCTTACAAGGGCTTTTTGGAGCGCGCGAAGGTTAGAGTGATAAACGCTGAGGATGAGTTTTTGAGCACTCTTAAGCTTGATGCGATCAGGCTTTATCCAAGCAGTGATATCACCGAGCTAACGATGGTTGTAAGAGACTATCAGCCATACACCAGCTTTAACCTTAAAAATTTAGGCAAATTTGAAGCCTTTGGCATGGGCGAGCACATCGCTATAGACGCATCTTTGGCTATCCTTGCTGCGATGCACGAGACGCCGCTTAAAGATATAAGAGAAAATTTATTAAATTTTAAAGGCATCAAAAAGCGTTTTGACATACTTAGCGCAAATAAAAATTTCGTCCTAATAGACGACTACGCGCACCATCCAACCGAGATAAAAGCGACGCTAAAATCAGTCTTTGAATACGCCAAAATTTTAGGTATAAACAGCGTCACAGCGATATTTCAGCCGCACCGCTACACAAGACTTAGCACAAATTTACCTGGCTTTAAAGAGTGCTTTAAGGGCGTTGATGAGCTTGTTATCTTGCCAGTTTATGCAGCAGGTGAAAATCCGATCGAAGTTGATATGAAGAGCGAATTTAGCGAGTATAACCCGATCTTTACAGATAAGGTCGAGAGGGTTGAAGAGGGGATAGAATTTACAGATGAATTTGGCGTGAAAAACCGCCTAAGTGACGGCATCGTAGTTGGTTTTGGAGCGGGCGATATCAGCGTGCAATTAAGAGGCGGATATTAATGGATCTAAGCAACTTTAAGCCCCAAGATGAAAATGAAATTTTAAAAGAGATAAAAGAAAAAGAGCTTAGCGAAGATGAAATTTCAAGCCTTATAAATTTAGGCAAAAAAGATATCTTGATCGCGCTTGCAAGGTCGCAAAAGCTAAATAGTGCCCAAATAAAAGATATGCTGCCAAATGCCCCCTATCTAGCTGTTTGCTTGCTAGTTGAAAAGCAAGATATCAGCGAGGTTAGGGCTGAAATTTTAGAAAAGATCAAGCCTCATGCCGAGCTTTACAAAGAGCTCATCGCAAAGTATAAAGGCGTGAAATGGTAAGAAATTTGATAATAATCGCCGGTGTGATGCTACTTTTTGGAGCGATTTGGGCGATAAAAGATGAAAAGATTAGCAAAGGCGTTAAAGCGCTTGTTAGCGCAGTGCTTGTAGCGATCCTTGTTTGTGTCTATTTTTACGAAGAGAATTTATCAAAAAACGAGGACGCTATCTCAAAACTAGTTAGCGATTTTAAACAGGGCAAAACACTAAAATGTGGCGAATACAACGTGAGCGCTGAGAAATTTAACTACGAATTTGGCACGGCGTCATTTTTGCCAAAGCGAGAATTTAGCGATCTTTCAGGCGTCATCGTGCCTATAAAAAGTTGCGAGCAATGACTGAAGAGATATTTTTAAAGCTCGATCTAGGCGAGTATCTGGATAAATTTAACTCCTTTTTAGCAAGGCAAAAACCGCTATTTTTACAAGGCGACAGCAAAATCCACTTTGAAAACATTAGCGAGCTTTCAAAGTATGATTTTAAGGCGCCTGATGAGATAAAAGAGCTTGATGACGCACTCATGAGACTTAGCAAGCAAGCAGTACTTCACATCAGTGAAATTTACGAGTTTGCAAAGATCATTAAGTATTTTTCATATCTAAAAAAGCAAAAATTTGAAGGTAGGCTTGGCGAGTGGATCGCAAAGGTTGAAATCCCTGAAGCGATGAGCCAGATGGCAAATAGCTTTGATGAAAACGGCGAGTTTAGCGACAGCGTGGATGAGAGATTTTATGCGATAAAGCAGGCATTTAGCGAGAAAAAGCGCCAGATCGACGCTGAACTTAAAAAGCTCATCTACTCAAAGCACATCACGCCCTATCTTGTAGATACCCAGACGCACTACATCAACTCGCAAGAGGCTCTTTTGGTGCGTGGCGGCTTTAATCACGCCCTAAAAGGCACCGTGATCGCTAGAAGCTCGGGCGGCTACTTCTACGTCGCACCTGCAAGCACCGAGCGCCTAAAAAAGGAGCAAAGCGAGCTACTTGATAAAAAAGAGGAGATTATTTTTGAGCACTGCAAGAAATTTAGCTTGCAAATGAGCAAGAGCCTGCTTTTTTTGAAATTTATAAATAACGCTTTTGATCAGTTTGACGCATATCAGGCTCGTGTAAATTTGGCTAGATCACGTGACTATGAGTTTGTTTTGCCAAATAGCTCGCATGTTATCAAGCTTGAGAAATTTGCCCATCCAGCGCTTAAAAACCCAAAGAGCGTGAGCGTGGATTTTAGCAAAAAAGTGCTTTTAATAACCGGCGTAAATGCTGGCGGTAAGTCGATGCTTTTAAAATCAATCATCTCAGCCACGCTGCTTGCAAAGTATCTGCTACCTATGCGTATCGACGCAAACCGCTCAAGCATCGGCTCTTTTAAAGAATTTGACGCGATCATCGAAGATCCGCAAAGCGTGAAAAACGACATCTCGACCTTTGCTGGCAGGATGGTGCATTTTGCAAGGCTTTTTACTAAAAAATCGATCATCATCGGCATTGACGAGATCGAGCTTGGCACCGACTTTGAGGAGGCTGCGAGCTTGTATGGCGTCATGATAGAGCGCCTCATCACTCAAGATATCAAAATGATCATCACGACCCACCACAAGCGCCTTGCGATGTTGCTAGCTAAAAACAAAGAGGTTGAGCTAGTGGCGGCACTTTACGACGAGGCGGCTCAAAGGCCTAAATTTGAGTTTTTAAAAGGCACGATCGGCAAGTCTTATGCCTTTGAAACTGCGGCAAGATACGGCATATCTCAAAATTTAGTGGCGCAGGCAAAGAAAATTTATGGCGAAGATAAAGAGAATTTAAACGAGATCATCACAAAGACGCTAAATTTACAAACCAAGCTTGATGAGGGGATAAAAGAGGTCACGGCAAAAGAGGAGCGGCTGGAGCGCTTGCTTGAGGAGCAAAAAGAGCTAAAAGAGAAAAATGAGATCAAGCTAAATGCGACTATTTCGCGCCTTGAAAAAGAGTATTTTGACGCGATAAATGCGGCAAAAGCTGTTATAAATTTCAAGGACATTAAAGACAAGCAAAGGGCGCTAAACGTGGCAAATGAGAAAAAAGCTACCATCGTTAAGCCTAAAAAAACTGAGCGTGAGAGCCTAAAAGTAGGCGATAGAGTGAAATATGAAAATATCAAAGGCACGGTTTTAAGCATCTCTAAAAATGACGCGATGATCGAGTCAAATGGCATAAATTTGCGCGTGCCACTTGAGCTTTTAAGAAAAAATGGCAACGAAGTAATCTTGCCTAAAAAAGGTGGCGTAAGTTTAAGCGTAGATAAGCCAAAAACGGCCTCGCTCTCGCTTGATCTACACGGCATGAGAGCTGACGAGGCGATAGCAAAGCTTGATAAATTTATCTCAGATAGTCTTGTTATGGGGTTTGACGAGGTTAGCGTATTTCACGGCATCGGCACTGGCAAGCTCGCCTTTGCTGTTAAAAATTTCTTAAAAGAGCATCCAAGCGTGAAAGAATTTCACGATGCACCGGCAAATCAAGGCGGATACGGTGCAAAGATCGTTAAGCTTTAATTTAAAGCAAAAGTTAAATTTTATTTAATGGTAGTTATAATTTGAAAGCCTTAGCCATAGGAAAGGGAGTTTAATTTTATGTCTGAAGATTTACAAAAAAAAAGTATAAACAATGTCAAAATTATTGCTATTGTTATGTTTGTATTATTTTCATTCTTTGTGATTGAAAATTTGGTTGTTTTTTATTTTAAATATAATAGTGCTATTACCTCTAGTGGCTATGATATTAGAAAAAGGACAGAATATTTAACATATCAGTTTGTAAATTACTTTAAAAATGTCAGTAATTTAAATGTTGCAAATTTTCAAAATTATATAAATAATAGTGCCATTGGAAATGTAGCCTTACTAAAAGACAATGATAAAAATGGTTTTAAAATCGTGGCAGCTTCGGATGCAAGATTAGTCGGAAAAGACTATGATGATAAGGAATGTGGAGATATATATTCGCATGATTTTCAAAAAGATTATTTCTTAGCTGAAATATTACCTGAAAATAGTGCAAAAGTTTGTATGTTTGTGCCTATAAAAGACTATATTTTAGGCTTTAAGGCAAATATTAATCAAAGAATTATTGGTTTTAGTGATAGGTACTTTTATCAGTGGTTTTTTCAAAATATGTATATAACATTTTTTATAAGTTTTGCTGGGTTAATTATCGGCCTTATCGTAAGTTCTTTATTTATTATCAAGTATAAAAGAATTGTATTCGACTATGATAAATTAAAAAAAGATAGTATTGAAAAGATAGCTGATTTAAGTGAGAAACTATATATTGATCCGATGACAGGACTTTTAAATAAAGCTGCACTCACGAGAGATGTAAATGAGTATAAATATCCAAAAGTGATACTTATGGATATCGATGATTTTGGCAAGATGAACGACTACTACGGCAAATACGTATGCGATCAGATCTTAAAACAGATGGCAAATCTCATTAAAGAATTTGCAAAAAATGAGAATATGAAGGCTTATTGTATCGAGGCGGACAGATTTGCTTTGGTCGAAGATAATAACGACTTTATCGACAGATACGAGGAGTTAGCTGAAAATTTACTAGATATCTTTAAAGGCAGGATGCTTAGCATAAAAGATGAAAATGGCGTAGAGGTCGATGATATAGAAATTCACAACACCATAGGCTTTGCGCTTGATAGCGACCAGACCTTAAGAAAGGCGACCATCGCGTTAAAATCAGCTAAGACGCTTGATAAAGACTATGTTTGCTACTTTAAAGGGCTAAGTCAAAAAGATGAATACGCAAATCAGATCGAGCGCTCAAAGCTTATCCAAAACGCTACGATAAACGATAACATTGTGCCGTATTTTCAGCCGATATTTGACGAGAAAAAGATCCCTATAAAATATGAATGCTTAATAAGAATTTTAGATCGCGACGACGTTATCTCACCAAGCGTATTTTTGGATATATCAAAGCGTATCAAGCGTTATGCAGACCTTGAAAAACAGCTCATTAAAAAGTGCTTTGAGCACCTCACTGAAGATCCAAATTTGGTTCTTTCTATAAATTTAAGCAGCCGAGATATGATAGATGGCGACGTTAGCGCACTTGTTTTAAATTTACTAAATAAGCACAATGTCGCTGGCAGGATAGTTTTTGAGATAGTTGAAGACGAGGAGCTAAAGAGTGCTGAGCGCGTCTCAGTCTTTATCGAGCGAGTAAAGAGCATGGGCGCTATGATAGCGATCGACGACTTTGGCTCTGGCTACTCAAATTTCTCTTATATCATAAAGATCAAGCCAGACTACGTGAAGATCGATGGCTCTATCATCAAAGACATCGATATCAATAAAGACTCATACGCCATCGCAAGCGCGATCGTGGCATTTGCAAAGGATCTTGGCATAAAAACGATCGCAGAGTATGTTCGTTCTAAAGAAATCTTTAACGTCTGTAAGGAGATAGGCATCGACGAATTCCAGGGATTTTACTTGGGAATTCCTTCTAAAAAGGCGTTTTAGTGGTAGTTGGCTTTTTAAAAGAGCTTTTAAGCTTTCGCTCTATCACGCCAGATGATGCAGGCAGCTTGGAGTTTATCGCTAAATTTTTGCCTGATTTTGAGGCTAAATTTATAGAAAAAAATGGCACAAAAAATCTCATACTTTCTAAAATTTATGGAGACGGCGAACATCTAGCCTTTGCAGGACACGTTGATGTCGTGCCACCAGGTGATGGCTGGGATAGCGAGCCATTTACCCCACTTGAAAAAGATGGCTACATCTACGCAAGGGGTGCTCAGGATATGAAAAGTGGCGTGGCTGCCTTTGTTTGCGCTGCTAAAGAGGCTAAATTTGATGGCAAACTAAGCCTCATCTTAACAAGTGACGAAGAGGGTGATGGCACTTACGGCACGCCTTTGGCACTTGAATATCTGCGTGAGGTAGGTGATCTGCCAAAATTTTGCGTCGTGGCTGAGCCAACTTGTGATAAGAAATTTGGCGATAGCATAAAGGTTGGCAGACGTGGCTCAATAAATGGTAAGATCGTGATAAAAGGCGTTCAAGGCCACGTGGCATACCCAGAAAAATGCGTAAATCCAGTAAATTTAATAGCTCCACTTTTAAGTAAGATAGCTGACCATGATATGGACGGAGGGAGCGAGTTTTTTAGCCCAAGCAAGATCGTGGTGACGGACATTCGTGGTGGCATGCAGGTTTGCAACGTCACGCCAAGTGAGCTTAGCATAATGTTTAACGTTAGAAACTCAAATTTAACCGATGTAAATGACGTTGAGAGCTATCTTAGAAGCGTTTTAGATGGGCTTAGCTACGAGCTTAGTATAAAGCAAAGCTCGAATAGATTTTTAACCAACAAAGATAGCAAGATCGTAAGAAATTTAATGGCATCTGTCACAAAGATCACCGGCGTTACGCCACTTTTAAATACAAAGGGCGGCACGAGCGATGCAAGGCACTTTGCTGAATTTGGCGTAGATGCGATAGAATTTGGCGTCATAAACGACCGCATACACGCCAAAAACGAACGAGTTAGCGTTGATGAAATAAATAAACTTTATGAAGTTTTTAAAGATTTGATAGAAAATTTTCACTAATCTCATTTGTCGTCAAATAGTTAAATTTAATCGTCATCGCTGGCGTCTTTGTTGGACGAGCTTTAAGAAAAATGCTACATTTTGCCTGAGAGCAAAACTGCTTCATTATATAGACCGCGCTTATTACCGCAATCACCGCTAAAATGGTGATCGTTATTATTAGAAGCGTCTGTTTGTCAGGATTTGAGCCTAGAAAGTAGCAAACTCGAAGCAAAACAGCATACCAAGCCCTAGCATTAAGCGTGGTAAGTAGGTAAAATTTAAAAATATTCATCTTAGCAAGTGCAGCTGGCAGGCTGATATACTACGAATTTCAAAGATAAGGCGCGAGTTGAGGGTTGAAATTTCGCCGTGTTTATTAAAAAATGTCTCAAATTTATCTATCTTTTCGTGAGTTATACCTAGAAATTTGTCGTATTCTAAGATGATCTTGCGCCCAAAAAAGTAGCAAAGACACCGCAAAGGCTATCGGGTTTTTGCCACTGATCATCGCTATTTTGCTTTTACTAGCACTTATCTTTGGTCTAAAACTTGGCGAAAATGGCGCATTTATGCAAAGAAGTAAATTTTGCTCAGTGGGAGCTATCAGTAAAATTTTCGAGCGTGACTTTTGATGTTTTATGGCATCGTCTCTATCGTCCTTTTTGCAAGCATCACAAATTTAGTGCTAAATCAATACAAATTTGGCTTTGAGGCTCAGCTCCTTTTGTTTTAGGCATGGGCGCAGGTGCTGCGATAAGTCATAACTTCGTGCTTGAAAGCTCAGGAGCTGGCATCACACTTTTTGCTCCTTAAGCTGTAGTAGCCCTTACATCTACGCTATTTACGTTGAATTTTTTACCAAAAAAGCTTAATTAAATTTGGCTGCTTTTGCAGGTTTTTGCTTATAAAGTTTGAAGTTAAATTTTGGAGAAATTTAGCCACCAAAGTGGCTAAATTTGAAGTTATCTTAGGATTTGAATTTTTGCTTTTGCGCGGAGTTTTTCGAAGTAATCACTCATTAATTTTTCTTGCTCGCCTTGGTAAAGCTCGTTTATAACGTTATCTTTTACATCAGCAAAGCTTGGTGTGTATGAGCCGATCTTCTCTTTTACTAAAAACATATCAAAGCTATCAGGTCCTTGCAAAGGCTGTGTGTAGTCGCCGTTATTTGTGCTTGAGATGATCGCAGCAAGTCTTGGATCTATGCTTTGATAGTCTAAACTCACCTCTTGTGTTTGCACGCCGTCTAGTAGCTTCGGACTTGTCTTTTGAGCTTCAAGCAGATCAGGGTCTTTTGCTCTATAAACTACGACTCTAGCGGTGCTAAAGACCTTAAATTTATCAGGATTAGCGTCAAAATACGCCTTTGCTTTTTGCTCATTTATGTTTTTGCCAGCCTCAGCAGCTATGCTTTTATAAAGTTTTTCTTGAAGCATCTTGTGCTCTAGGTTGTTTTTAAAGTCCAAAAAGTCCATACCTTGAGCTTGGATAGAGTTTCTAAACTGCGAATTTGTCATGCCATTTTGCTTTGCGATCGCCTCGATCCTGTCGTTTAGCTCAAAAGGCGTAACGCTTAAATTTAAGTTTTTTATCTGCGCATCTTCAAGTCTATCTCTGATAAGCAAATTTAAAGCGTCCTGCTCTGTTGTCTTTAGCTGTTCCTTCAAGCTATAAACCTCGTAAAGCGTGATAGGCTCGTTCTCCACGATAGCTGCAATGCCGTTTATCATCTGAGCTGAATATAAATTTAAGGCACTTAACACGCCAGCAGCCAAAAAGAGCAATTTTTTCATAATGAAACCTTTATTTAAGTATTTAGTAAATATAATTTTGGGCAATTATAACATAAAAATAAGGCACAAAATGATAGTTACTAGATTTGCTCCGTCGCCTACTGGATACCTACATATAGGCGGACTTAGGACAGCTCTTTATAATTATTTATACGCAAGAGCTAACAATGGAAAATTTCTGCTCCGCATCGAAGATACTGACTTAAAACGAAACTCAGAAGAAGCCACGCAGGCCATAAAAGAGGCATTTGCTTGGTGCAAGCTAGATCACGACGGCGAAGTGACCTATCAGTCAAAGAGATTTGATCTTTACAAAGAGTACGTTAAAAAGCTACTTGATGAGGGCAAAGCCTACAAATGCTACATGAGCAAAGAGGAGCTTGAAGAGCTTAGAGCTAGCCAAGAGGCTAGAAAAGAGCGCCCAAAATATGATAATAGATATAGAGATTTTACTGGCACGCCTCCAGCTGGCATCGAGCCAGTCATCCGTATAAAAGCCCCGCTTAGCGGCGAGATCGTCATACATGATGGCATAAAGGGTGAGGTTAAATTTAAGGTTGAAGATATCTTGGATGACTTTATCATCGCAAGAAGCGACGGCACGCCAACATATAACTTCACGGTTGTGATAGACGATGCGCTAATGGGCGTAACTGACGTTATCCGCGGTGATGACCACCTCTCAAATACCCCAAAACAGATCGTTCTTTACGAGGCGCTTGGCTTTAAGGTGCCAAAATTTTATCACGTCGCTATGATAAATGGCGAGGATGGCAAAAAGCTTAGCAAAAGGCATGGCGCGACTGACGTTATGGAGTATAAAAAGATGGGCTATTTGCCTGAAGCACTCTTAAATTTTCTCGTTCGTCTTGGCTGGAGCCACGGCGATGATGAGATTTTTACTATTGAAGATATGCTTAAATACTTTAATCCAAACGACATCAATAAAAGCTCAAGCACTTACAACGCTCAAAAGCTTGACTGGCTAAATTCTCACTACATTAAGACCCTGCCTTACGAGAGGCTAGCGCACGATATGCTTGAGTTTGGAGTTGATTTTAAGGCTTTGGTAAAAGGCGAGCTACTGCTAAATTCGCTCCGCGAGAGATCAAAGACACTAATAGAAATGGCAAATAGCGCAAACGCGATAATCAACGCTCCAAAAAGCTACGATGAGAAAGCTTGGGCTAAATTTATAAATGAAAATAGCAAAGAAATTTTGGCGAAATTTGCTCAAATTTTAGACCGTGACCTCGACGTGAAGGGCTATGAGGAGCTAACTAATAAATTTTTAGAGCAAAATGGCTTAAAACTAAAAGACCTAGCTCAGGCTCTAAGGATAGCGCTAACTGGCTCAAGCGTGAGCCCAAGTATATTTGAAGTGCTTGAAGTAGTAGGCAGTAGCGAGACGAAAAATAGAATACAAAATTTATTAAAGGAAGAAAAATGACACATGTAACTAAAGAAGAAGCACTAAACTACCACATAGGCGGTAAGATCGAGATAAAGGTAAAGACGCCTTGCGAGACGTCAAGAGACCTTTCAATGGCCTATACGCCTGGCGTTGCAGAGCCTTGCAAAGAGATAGAAGCTGATAATGAACTAGCTTATAAATATACAAATAAAGCAAATCTAGTAGCCGTTATCACTGACGGCACGGCTGTTCTTGGACTTGGAGACATCGGTGCTATCGCTGGTAAGCCAGTTATGGAAGGAAAATCAGTTTTATTTAAAAAATTTGCAAATGTTGATGCCTTTGACATCGAGCTAGACGAGCATGATCCAGATAAGATCGTTGAGATTTGCAAGGCTCTTGCTCCAACATTTGGCGGTATAAATTTAGAAGATATCCGTGCTCCAAAGTGCTTTGAGATTGAGCGCAAGCTTCAAGAAGCGGTTGATATCCCAGTCATGCATGACGATCAGCACGGCACAGCGATGATAACAAGTGCTGGCATGATAAATGCGATGGAAATTTCTGGCAAAGATATATCTAAGATAAAAATCGTAGTTAGCGGCGCAGGTGCGGCTGGTATTGCGTGCGCGAAGATGTATAAAGCGCTTGGTGCAAAACACATCGTGATGATAGATAGTAAAGGCGTAATCCACTCAAAAAGAACAGATCTAACACCTGAAAAGGTAGAGTTCGCGCTTGAGACTGAGGATAGAACTCTAGCTGATGCGATGAGGGGTGCTGATATGTTTTTAGGTCTTTCTAAGCCTGGTGTGCTTACAAAAGAGATGGTTGCTTCAATGAATAAAGAGCCTATCATCTTTGCTTTGGCAAACCCAGTGCCTGAAATTTATCCAGAGGACGTTGAGGCTGTAAGAAGTGACGTAATGATGGGTACAGGCAGAAGCGACTATCCTAACCAAGTAAATAATGTTTTGGGCTTTCCTTTTATCTTTAGAGGAGCGCTTGATGTTAGGGCTAAAAAGATCACTGAAAATATGAAAATGGCTGCAGCTAAAGCGCTTGCACAGCTTGCAAAAGAGCCAGTGCCAGCTGAAGTTTTAAAAGCAAGTGGCGTTAGCGAGCTAAAATTTGGCAAAGAGTACATCATCCCAAAACCATTTGACAAGCGCGTGCTAACAGCGGTCGCTCCAGCAGTTGCAAAAGCTGCAGTTGAAGATGGCGTAGCGAGAGTAAAAGATTTTGATGTTGAGGCTTACAAAGCCAAACTTGCAAAAGGTTTTTAATCAAATTTAGCCCAAATTTTGGGCTAAATTCTTCTCTTGGCATTTTGTAAAAGACAAACCTTGTAAAAACAGTAAATTTAAGGACAAAAAATGCAAAACGTGAAGCTCATCTCACATCCATTGATCGAGCATAAATTAACAATCTTACGTGATAAAAACACCCAGCCTTTTCAGTTTCGCATGCTAGTTGATGAGATCAGCTACCTTATGATCTTTGAAGCGACTAGAAATTTAAAGGTAAAAGATGTCAAAGTCCAAACACCAGTTGCGGTGGCAGACGCAAAGAGGCTTACTACAAAGGTGATGATATGCCCTATTTTAAGGGCTGCTCTTGGCATGCTTGATAGCGTCTTTACCATCATACCAGATGCGAGCGTTGGCTTTTTGGGCTTTCAGCGAAACGAAGAGACAGCGCAGGCTGAGTTTTTCTACGCAAAGCTTCCAAAAGACGCAAAAGAGCGCATGGCGATCGTCATAGATCCTATGTTTGCGACTGGTGGCACGGCGATAGATGCAGTTAAGTTCTTGCGTGAAAAGGGCGTTAAAGAGATCAAATTTATCTCTATCATTGCTGCACCTGAGGGGCTAAAGAGATTTAGCGAAATTTACCCAGACGTCGAGGTCTATACGGCATCGATCGATGAGAAACTAAACGAGAAAAACTACATCGTACCAGGTCTTGGTGATGCTGGCGATAGAGTTTTTAACACTCTTTAAGGGCTAAATTTGAACAAAAGACTTTTGCCAGCTCTAGTCGCATTTGTCATTGCTATCATCATCGGTACCTTCTTTTTTTCAAAAGATGGTGGCGAGGCAAATAAAAACGCTCAAATTTTACTTGAGCAGCTAAACAAAGAGGGGCAAAAGAGCCAGAGCCTCGCAGAAAACGGCTCATACACCTCAAAAGATGAGGTCGCACTTTATATCTATAAATTTAACAAGCTACCAAAGAATTTCATAACTAAAAAAAAGGCACTTGAACTTGGCTGGGACGCAAAAAGCGGAAATTTATGGCAGATAAGCGGCGGCAAAAGCATAGGCGGGGATAGGTTTTCAAACAGAGAAAAGAGGCTACCTGAGGCTGATGGCAGAAAGTGGTTTGAGTGCGATGTAAATTACAATGGTGGCAGGCGCGGCGCTGAGAGAATTTTATACTCAAACGACGGGCTTGTCTACTACACGCCCGATCACTACGAGCATTTTTACCTGCTTTATGAGAAGAGGATGCAATGAAAAGCGTGATCTTAGATGCCAAAAAGATGCTCAAAAAAGAGAAGATGCATGAGTATTTTGCTAAGAAATTTGACCTGCCAGAGTACTACGGCAAAAATTTAGACGCGCTCTTTGACTGCCTTTGCGAGATAAATGAGCCAACGCTTATAAAGCTAAAAAACGAAAATGCTTTGGATGATGGCACAAAAGAGAGCTTAATCCAGCTATTTCGTGATGTTTGCAGTGAAAACGAGATGGTTAAATTTGAGCTTGTAAAAGATGAAAAATGATATTTGGAAAGATTGATTATCTAAATTTACTCCCATTTCACGTATTTTTAAAATCAGCCCCACTAAGCTCTCAGATAAAAAAGGCGATCGAGTTTAAAAAGGGTGTGCCAAGTAAGCTAAATAGGGCGCTAAACGCTAGAAAGATCGACGCTGCGGTGATCTCAAGCATAGCTAGCAAAAAGGCAAATTTAAAGAAGCTAAATTTTGGAATAGTCGCCAAAAAAGATGTAAAAAGCGTGCTTGTGCGCAAAAACTCAACCCCAAAGCCAGATCCTGCCTCAGCCAGCTCAAACGCTCTAGCCAAGGTGCTTAAGCTAAATGGCGAGGTGATCATAGGCGACAGGGCGCTAAAGACATACTTAAGCGAGGGCAAAGAGTGCTTTTACGACCTTGGTCAAATTTGGCACGAAAAGACAAATTTGCCATTTGTTTTTGGTAGGTTTTCTTACGTAAAAAATGGCTCATTTTACAAAAGACTGGTCGCAAAATTTTTACAAAAAAATGTAAAAATTCCAAATTATATATTAGCCCAGTATGCCAAAAGCCGCGACATAAGCGAGCAAGATATCAAGTGGTATCTTAAATTTATAAGCTATAAGATCGGCCCAAAAGAGCAAAAATCACTCCGAAAATTTTTTAAAGAAAATAGATTATTAAAAGCAGCAAAAAAGAATTAAATTTTTATAGCTTCTTAGTAGCTGCCAAAAAGCTATAAAATTTAGTGATGCATGTGCATATTAGTTGAGTTATCATCACTCATCTGTTGCATATCCATCATCATCTTGTGGTGATCATGCATCGGCATATCTGCTGGCATGTTCATCGGCATATTCATCGCGCCATTTTCAGCCTTATAGCCTGTTATGGTAGGATCAACCATGCCAAATATCATCGCGATGTGTCCGACGATCAAGAAGAAGATGAGCAGGCAAAAATGAAGCTTTAGCTTTGCCTTTTGGCTTGCGTTTTTATAGATCAAATTTAGCTCCAAAAGCGCGATGCCAAGAAGTGGGATGACGCCGATAAGATATGAGTAGATAGCGATGACATCGGCATATCCGCGCCATTTTATGGTTGGATAAATTTTTGCTAAAAAGTAGATCACAAGAGCTGTAAAATAGACCCCAAGCACTATGCCAACAAATTTGCTAACGGCCTTAAAGCCAGCGTTTTTGCCGCTATCCATGTGATACATCGTGAAAAACTCCATCGCCACTAAAAGCTCCGCAAGCCCCATAGGTATCACCATGTAGAGGATTAGATTGTAAGGCTGATCGAGCGATAAAAGCTCCATATAGTGTGTCATTACCATTGTAAATCCTTTGTAAAAATTTAAAGAAATTTACTACCAAAGGGCTAAGATAGTTAAAAAATATTGAGAATAGTTATTGGATTTAAGCGGATGTTAAATTTACTCCTAGCTGGGCTAAGAGTAAATTTAAGCTAGTCTTTAAACTCGTGTGAGATGACTGGGGAGAATTCCTCCCAGTGAAGCTTGGTTTTAATAGTTGGCATCTTGCTTTGAAATGGCTCTTTTTTAAGCGCTGCCATAGCGACGCTATCGCCTTGTGGCTTGGCTGGTGCTTCTACGCTTAAAACAGCTCTTTCAAGCTCGATGAAGTCTTTTAAGATGAGCGCATAGGAGCGGAAGAAATTTGCATTTTTATGAGCTAAAAGTAGCGAGCCAAACTCATCTACAAATAAATTTAAAGTCTCGCTAAAAAGCTTGTCGCTGATATTTTTTGCATCGTTAAATTCGTCATTTAAAAACGTAGCCATCGCTAAAAATATAAAGCCAACGTAGTCTTCGCTGTCTTTGCAAAGCTCCTTGTCGCGCCTATATGGGCTAAGGTTTAGGCAGTGTATCACCCTAAGTCTAGCAGCGCCGTTATCTCTGCCCTCTTCATAAAATGAGGCGCTTAAAGGGATATTTGTAAAGCCAAAAAGAACCTCATTTTGCTCATTTACAAGCTCTTTAAAGCTAAATTTTTCTAAATTTGCAAATGCCTCTGCGCTTTGCTCGCTCAAAGGATTTTGCGCTAGGTAGCTTAGCTGCTCTCTCCACCTTGCAAATTTCTCATCGCTCGTGTGAAAAAATAGCGGATAAGCTAAAAATTCGTAAAAATATGCCCTTGCTTTTGTGATGTTTTTATCCATTTAATAAATCCTCTCTCATCGCGTTTAGTTGGGCTTGCACCATGATCTTTGCCTTGCAGTCAGCGCAGCAGTAAAGTGACTTGATCTTGGCTCTGTCGTTGCCAAAACGTGGCTGCATGATCGCTGCGATCTTCTCGACTGCCTTTTTAGTCGCAAACTCTTTTCCGCACTCCACGCAGGCAAATAGTTCATCGTGTGCAAGCTCGCTATAAACGAAGCTCTCAGGCTTAAGTGCAAGTTTGCCAACCTCAAGCGAGATGGTGTTTTTCTCTGCACAGCTTAGCTCGCAGTAGCCACAGGCGGTGCAGACGCTTGGGTTAAATAAAATCGAATTTGTCTTCTTATCAGCTACCAAAGCGCTTACGTTACAAGCTCCAACACAGCTAAGGCAGAGCGTGCAAGTTTCAGCGTTTATCTTAACCTCGCCGTATCTTATCATCTCGCCGCTTTTTACCACGCCAAGATCGTTCTCGCCCACGATAAACTCAAGCCTTTTGGCAAAAATTTCTCTCTTTGGTAGCGCGTATTCGTTGATAGAGTGCTGAGAGCCAGCTATTAGTTTTGCTTTTTTAAGTGCGATTTCAAGCTCAGCCTTGTCTTTTGCGTGATAAACCGCAGTCTCTTTAAATTTAAGCTCATAAATTTGATTTACTATACTAATGGCGTCCTTTTCGCCCTTGCCAAGGCTCTTGCTATATAAAATCACACTCGCGCCACTTTCTTGAAGAAGTGTTAAAAAGTGCGTTTGGCTTAGCAGATGCGGGGCTAGGATGACAAAAGGTAGGACATTTTGTGGTAGGCTCACATTAAGCTCTTCTAAATTTATCTCCTCAGATACGATGAGAGCGATCTTATCTTTGTAAAGCTTAGCGATAGTGGCAAATGAGCTTTGAGGCATGAGCGTTGAGTCTAGTGAGCCGCTAGGGCAGACGCTGATGCAGTTTCCGCAGTTTGTGCAGTCGATCGCTGAAAAGACAAGGTGCTTTGTCTCGTCCTCTTTTAAGATAGCAACCGTTGGGCAAACCTCGGCGCAACGTCCGCAAATTTCGGTCCTGCGCTCGTGATACTGGCAGATTGATGAGTCGTATTGAGTAAAGCTTTTGTATCTAAATTTTGGGCTTTTTGCATTTAAAATTTCAAGCACTTTTTCATCTTTTAGCCCTGAAATTTCATAGCAGCCGCTTTGCTTTAGCATATAGTCCCTTGCGTTTTCAACTAAGAAAAAGTCGCAATCAACCTCAAATTCATCATTTGCTCTAAGCACCAAAACGCTTAGCTCGCCAGCTGCGCCATATATAAATTTAACCTCAAAGTGCGTGAGCTCGATCACTTTGTAGCCATTTTCTTTTAGTAAATTTGCTAGCTCTTCGCGGCCTGAGTTGCTTACTATCACGACATTTTTGCCGACCTCTTTTTCGTAATCCACATCCTTTGCCATGTCAAAGGCGCTCGCTCTTGCCTCGTAGAGTAAAAGGGTATTTTTGGCTTTTTCTAAGACGCTTGCGGTGGTATTTTTAAGGTAGAAATTTATCTCAGGTGCGATGATGTTTGCTTTTAGCTTTGGAGAGTTTGAGACTAGATAGTCGCCATTTTCGTTGTTGATCTCTATCTGCTCATTTAGCATCAAAGCATCGTCAAAATCGTTATAAAAGCCAAATTCTTTCATTGTTTCTCCTGTTATCAAAAACGGGCTTATTCTAATATTAATGGGATTAATAGACTCTGAAATTTATATCCTCCTTTTTGCTCTAAGTTTTAATTTATAATATTTTTATGTTAAAATCACGGCTTGGTAAAACTAACTTACTAGGAGCGCAAATTGAACGATTTAAGAAATATCCCACAAGTTGATAAGATCATAAAAAACGAAGCATTTTCGGGGCTTGATACGAGTTTAGTCACTATGCTTGCAAGGCAAATTTTAGATGAAGTTAGAGCTAAAATTTTAAATGACAATGCAAGCTTTGAGAGCGAAGAGATAATAAATTTGATCCTAGATGAGTATTATAAATTTAATGAAGCAAGCCTTCAAAGAGTGCTAAATTTAACTGGTGTCACCATACATACAAACCTCGCTAGAAGCGTTATCGATAAAGAAATTTTAAAGCGGGCAACGCCTGTTATCACAGGATACTCAAACCTCGAATACAACCTAAAAACAGGCAGCCGCGGCAACAGATACGACTACGTTGGCTCGCTAATAGCAAGAGCCTTTGGCTTTGAAGACGCCATCGTTGTAAATAACAACGCAAGCGCTGTATTTTTAGTGCTAAACACCTTTGCAAAGGGCAGAGAAGTGGTCGTTAGCAGAGGCGAGCTAGTCGAGATCGGCGGTAGTTTTAGAGTGCCAGAAGTGATGGCAAATGCAGGATGCATCTTAAAAGAGGTCGGCACTACAAACAAAACTAGGCTAAGAGACTACGAAGAGGCGATAAGTAATGAGACAGCGATGCTTGTGAAAGTTCATCGCTCAAATTTTGACATCGTTGGCTTTAGCGAAGAGACTACGGCAAATGAACTAAACGAGCTAGCAAGCAGGCAAAATTTGATAGATTATTTTGATCTTGGCAGTGGATTTTACGGAAATTTGCCATTTAATCTTGACAAAAACGAGCCAGATCTAAAGAATTTAAAAGATGTTTCGCTAGTTAGCTTTAGCGGCGACAAGCTGCTTGGTGCGGTGCAGTGTGGCATCATTGTCGGCAAAAAAGAGCTCATCGCAAAACTTAGAAAAAACCAGCTCTTAAGGATGCTTCGCGTCGATAAAGTGATCATCTCGCTTTTGGCCGAGAGCATGAAAGCCTATCTAAACAAAGAATTTGAGCTAATCACAACGCAAAAACTACTTCATAAAAGTGTAAAAGAGCTTGAAAACTTGGCAAATTTTATAAATAAAAGTCTAAAAACTCCGCTTGAAATAGTGCGTACACAAACCTTTGTAGGAGGTGGGGCGATGCCAAATAAAAAGATCCCAAGTGTGGCTTTGGCATTTGGTGGCGACGCAAATTTAAACGAGCTAAAATTTAGGCAAAAAAAGGTGATCGGACGCATAGAAAACGATAAATTTATGCTAGATCTTAGATCGCTTCTTGATGATGACGTAGAGACGCTAATAAAAATAATAAATGAAACGGAAGAAAAATGAGTTTAATAATAGGAACAGCAGGGCATATCGACCACGGAAAAACCGCGCTTATAAAGGAGCTAAACGGCTTTGAGGGGGACAATCTTGAAGAGGAGAAAAAGCGTGGCATAACGATAGACCTAAGCTTTTCAAATTTAAGCAAAAATAGCGAAAATATCGCGTTTATCGACGTGCCAGGGCATGAAAATCTCATAAAAACGATGATAAGCGGCGCGTATGGCTTTGATGCGTGCTTGTTTGTGGTGGCGGCAAATGACGGGCTCATGCCTCAAAGCTTGGAACACCTTGAAATTTTAAATCTCCTTGGCGTGAAATCTATAATCGTAGCGCTTACAAAGTGTGATCTAGTTGATGAGGCCACCATAAATTTAAGAAAAAAAGAGATAAGAGATGAAATTTCTAAATTTAAAAACCTGCAAATTTTAGAAATTTTCGCCGTTAGCATAAAGGATAAGGCGAGCATCGATGAGCTTAGAAACTACCTTTTTACGCTAAGAGCCAAAAAGCGCGATGAGGAGGGCGTTTTTAGATACTACATCGATAGGGTTTTTAGCCTAAAAGGTATCGGAAATGTCGTAACTGGCACCGTTATAGAGGGAAGCGTTAGCAAAAACGATAAGCTTTTTAACTACGACGCTGGCAAAGAGGTGCTAGTAAGAAGCGTGCAAAGCCACGATAAATTCGTTGATAGCGCCGGAGTTAGCAGCCGCGTGGCGCTTAATCTAACTGGCATAGAGCTTAGCGAGCTGAAAAAAGGGCAGCTACTTAGCAAAAAGGGCTTTTTTAGGGGATTTAGAGAGGTTGATGCGGTCGTAACTGCTAAAAATCTCATCCACTCTCAAAGCGTGACATTTTGCGTGGGCGCTAAAAATGTGCCTGCAAAGGTGCTAATACTAAGCCAAAAAGATGATAGCTACTTTGTGAGCTTTAAATTTCAAAGCGATATGTTTTTAAAATTTGACGAGGCCTTTGTGCTCATCTCAGATGCGCGCGTGATAGGTGGCGGCAGGGTGCTAAACCCAGTGCTTGAGCCACTAAAAAAGGCTGGCAAAATTCTCTTTTTAGCCTCGCTTTTAAAGCATGATTTTGTTGAAGCTTTTTCTATCTTAAAAGAAGCTCACAAAAATGGCTTTGGCATCATCTCTTCTTATCAAAGATTTGGTCTAAATCACGAAGAGGCCGTAGCTGTAGCCAAAAAAGTCTCAAACGTCTTTGTCGATGAAAAGGCTTTAAATATCTACGATCTAAGCGCGGTTGAGCGGATAAAATCAGCCATTAAATTTATGATAGAAAAGAATGAATTTGCTGTCTTTTCAGCTCAAAGTATCAGCCTAAAACTTGCTTGGGCTAGCCAAAATTTAGCCCAAAAAGCGCTTGGCGAGCTTGAAAGTATAAACTTAATCTCTAAAAATGATGGCGTCTATACAAAAAAAGGCGTTGATATAAGCAAACTAAAAGTTAGGCTTGAAGAGAAAATTTATGAAATTTTAGAAAGTGGCAAGCTAGCCCCAACGGCGCCATATAATATATATGATGATCTAGAGATCGATAGAGTTAGTGGCGATAATGCCCTTAAAAAACTTACCGCAATGGGCAGGGTCATAAGGCTAGAGCATAACCTTTTTATCACTAGAAATTCACTAAAAATGGCACTTGATAAGCTAAAAGAGATCATAAAAAATCAAGGCTTTGTAAATGTTATAAACGCCAAGGATACGCTAAATTTAAGTAGAAAATATATAATCGCCTACCTTGAGCAGCTTGATCTTGAGAGTGACATAATGAAGCAAGGAAATGATAGGGTTTTTCGCAGTTAGTATTCATTTACAAAAAGCAAATATAATCCGCCAAATTTTTAAAAAGGATAAAAATGAAAAAAGTGATCTTAGCCTCAATCATCGCGGCAACTAGCCTAATGGCAGCAAGCGATAAGCAAATAGAGGACTTCTACTCTCAAATGGTTGATAGCAGCGTAAAAGTAAAGGTAGCTGACCGTCACAAAGTGGCAGGCGACATCGAAGCTGTCGTTGTGAAATTAAGCAAAGATGGCAACTCACAAGATGAGATAGTATTTACAAAAGGCGACTTCATCTTCCCAGACGTGATCGATCTAAAAGAGCAAAAATCATACCTAGCTGAAGTGAAAAAAGAGGTCATCGCAAAGGGAATTTCTAAAATTTATAAAGATGAGGACAAGGCAAACATCATCGTTCTTGGTAGCGACCCTAAAAAGCCAACTATCATAATGTTTTCAGACCCTGAGTGCCCATACTGCAGAGCTGAGCTAGCAAAGATCGAGACAACACTAAAAGATAGCAACGTTGAGATCGTCCTAACTCCAGTGCATGATATCTCATCACTTCAAAAAAGCTCACTAATCTACAAAGATGCAAAAGCTGCTAAGAGTGACAGCGATAAGGTTAAAATTTTAAGAAAATACTACGCTGAAGACTACAATGTAGATGATAAGAGCGTTAGTAAAGAAGATGTCGCAAAGATCGATAATCTACGCAAAAAATACTTTGCAGCTGGCGTTAGATCAGTGCCATTTATCGTAAATAAAAGCGATCTAAAATAACATTTTCTAGGGAGCTCTCCCTAGAATTTCTACTACAAATAAATTTTATAAATTTAAAGTATATTTAACTATATTTTTAATAAATACTTAACATTCTTAATTAAACTTTTATATTTACTTTGCTTAACTTAGAAATATGCTAAATTTACATAGTTTAATTTTAGGGTCACGAAAGCCCTAAACTAGGCTATTTTGCATATTCATAGAATTTAAAATATGCAAATTTAAAAGATCAATGAACCAAATTTCTCAAAAATTTTTGAGGCATAAGGAGGAAAAATGCAAGGATCAAGAAGAGATTTTCTCAAAAAATCTCTAAAAGTCGGTGCTGCCGGCGGAGTACTCGCAGTCTCAGCCGTAGCAAAAGTGACTAGTGATGACTTGGCTCCTGATGACAATGGCGTTGTCGTAGGCAAGTCAAACAAAAAAGAGGTGCTTTATAAAAAAAGCAAAAACTGGGAAACCTACTATAAAATCGCATACTAAGGGAGAAAACCATGAGTGATGCACGTATAGGAAGACGTTCATTTTTGAAGCTAGCCGCACTTGGTGCTGGCACCACAATGGCTTTTGGACAAAATGATACGATAAGACACGCTAGCGCAGAGGAGATAAAAGATCCTTTCCCTGGCTCAAAAAAGGTTAGAACTATTTGTTCTATATGCTCAGCAGGCTGTGGCATCGAGGCTGAGGTACAAGATGGTGTTTGGGTTCGTCAAGATATGGCGATGTTTCACCCGATATCTCAAGGCTCACACTGCTCAAAAGGTATCGATCAGATCGACCTTACACACAGCAAACAACGCATCAAATATCCTATGAAAAAGGTTGATGGCAAATGGCAGAGAATTTCATGGGATCAAGCTGTAAATGAGATCGGCGATAAGATGCTTCAGATCCGCAAAGAAGATGGTCCTGATAGCGTTATATTCTTAGGTTCTGCGAAATTTAACAACGAACAAGCATATTACTTTAGAAAATTTGCTGCGTTTTGGGGCACAAACAGCAACGACCACGTAGCAAGAATTTGACATAGCGCAACAGTCGCCGGTGTGGCGAATACTTGGGGTTATGGCGCGATGACAAACCACTTTGGAGATATGGCTGCAAATTCGAAATGTATATTTATAATAGGTGCAAATCCAGCTGTGGCAAACCCAGTTGGCGGCATGAAGCACACTTTGCAAGCAAAAGATAGAAACAACGCAAAGGTGATCGTAGCTGATCCAAATTTTACAAAATCAGCTGCACACGCTGACCTTTATCTAAGACAAAGATCAGGCACAGATATAGCACTTGTTTATGGCCTTATCCACATCATCTTAAAAAATGGCTGGGAAGATAAAGAATTTATAAAAAATAGAACTTATGGTATCGATGAGATAGCAAAAGAGGCTGAGCACTGGACACCAGAGGTCACATCTGACGTTACAGGCGTACCAGTTGATAAGCTAATGGAGGCTGCAAATATCCTAGCTCATACAAAACCAGGCACGGTGATCTGGGCACTTGGTATCACTCAGCACTCAGTTGGTAGCTCAAATACTAGAATTTTACCTATCCTTCAACTAATCCTAGGCAACATGGGCAAACCAGGTGGCGGCTGTAACATCATCCGTGGTCACGACAACGTTCAAGGTTCAACCGATATGTGTAACCTCTCAGATAGCTTGCCGATGTATTACGGACTAACTGACGCGGCTTGGAAGTACTACTGCCAAGGCTGGGGTGTTGATTATGACGAGTTTATCAAACGCTTTGCAGTCTCAACTAAAGAGCCAAAACAAGGCGGCACGCCAGTTAAAAACACTGTTTTTGAAGAGTATTATTACCACGATCCTAAAAATCCAGAGGATAGAAATTGGAGAAATGAAAAAGGCTGGTCACTTTCAAAATGGTGGCAAGGCGTCTTAAAAGAGGAAAATACATTTAGCAGTGGCGCATTAAGGGTTCTTTGGGTTCAAGGAACTGGCCTTACATCTATGGCACACCTAGCTAAAATCCAAGAAGCAGCCTCAAAACTAGATATGATCGTAGTTGCTGAGCCATTTGTAAATGAAATTTCTATCCTTTCAGATAGAAAAGATGGCGTTTATATCTTGCCAGTGGCAACTGCCTTTGAAAACGAAGGTCACCTAAACGCTACAAACCGCTCAGGTCAGTGGAGAACAAAAGTCGTTGATCCACTTTATGAGAGCAAGGGCGATCACGAAGTAATGTTTGCATTTGCTAAGAAATTTGGCTTTTATGATGAGTACGTAAAAGGCATGAAGATGGCTGTCGTAGATAGAGAGCTAAAACAAGTAAAAGATGACTTTGTATGGCCAGATGATGCGACAAACGAGATAGCAAGGGTTGGAAATTCTATCGGTTATGGCGGCAGAACTGCTGAGATGTTTAGACGTCATCAAGCAAACTGGGATAAATTTGACCCAGATACGCTAATAGGTCTTGGCGGCGAAGTAAAAGGCGAGTACTACGGCAAGCCATGGCCAGCATGGGATGAAAAACACCCTGGCACACCGATACTTTATGATATGAGCAAGCCTTATGCAGAGGGTGGCTCTGGCTTTAGAAACCGCTTTGGACTAGAGCATAACGGCGTTAGTCAGCTAGCTAGCGAAGAGGCAACTTTGGTTGGCTCAGCTATAAAAGGTGGCTACCCACAAATCACAAAAGATAATATAGAAAAAGTCCTAGGCATCACTCTAACTGAAGAAGAGAAGGCTAAGATAGGACCTAGCTGGAGCATGGACTACAGCGGTATCATCTTAGAAAAATGCCGTGAAAAAGGCGTCGTGCCGTATGGTAACGCAAGGGCTAGAGCTATCGTTTGGGAATTTCTTGATCCTATCCCAAAACATAGAGAGCCTATCCACTCACCACGCTGGGATCTTGTTCAAAAGTATCCGACATTTGATGATCAGGCTAGAAATTTCCGTGTTTCTACTAAATTTAAGTCAGAGCAACAAGCAAAAGACTGGTCAAAAGAGTTTCCTATCGTATTTAGTACGCAACGCGTCGTAAATTTAAGTGGTGCGGGAATGATCGAAAGAACAAGTAAATACCTCTCAGCTATCACACCTGAGATGTTTGCTAACGTTCACCCTGAGCTTGCTTTAAAATACGGCATAAAAGATCGCGATATGATGTGGATCCACAGCCCACAAGGCACGAAGATCAAAGTAAGATGCTACCACAGCTATATGGTCACTCCAGATAGAATTTGTATGCCTTACAACTTCGCTGGCGTTATGCAAGGTGTCGATCTCTCAGCTCGCTACCCAGAGGGCACTAAGCCTTATGTTATCGGCGAGAGCTTTAACACAGTTACTAACTACGGATTTGACCCTGTTACTCAAATTTCAGAATTTAACGCAGGTCTTTGCCGTATAGAAAAAGCTGAAGAGAACACCTTTAAAACATCGTTTTATCACGAGTATGGCGAGAGAGACGCCTTAGGTAAAGAGTAAGGAGAGAAAAATGGCAAGAATGAAATTTTTTGTAGATACTAATAGATGTATCAGCTGCTATGGATGTCAAGTCGCTTGCTCTTCTGCTCACGAGCTTCCAGTAGGAATTTATAGAAGAAAAGTTATCACACTTCACGATGGTATCGAGGGTAAAGAGGTATCAACTACTATCGCATGCCAGCACTGCACCGACGCGCCTTGCGAGCAAGTTTGTCCAGTTGATTGCTTCTACATTAGAGCTGATGGCATCGTGCTTCACGATAAACACAAGTGCATAGGCTGTGGATACTGCTTATATGCTTGTCCATTTGGTGCGCCACAGTTTCCTAAAGATGGGGCATTTGGCGTAAAAGGCGTAATGGATAAATGTACTATGTGCGCAGGCGGTCCAGAGCCAACTAACTCACATGAGGAGAGAGAGCTTTACGGTCAAAACAGAATGGCTGAGGGCAAAGTGCCTATGTGTGCGGCTATCTGTTCTACAAACGCGCTTTTAGTTGGCGACGCTGCTGAGGTTTCAAATGTATATCGTAAACGCGTTATGCTAAGAAATACTGGACTAAACGTATAACACTAAGGAGGGCGCTTGCTCTCCTTTTAAATTTATAAAATTTAAATTATCTTTATGATTTTTATAATCTAAAATTTCATCAATAATTTTTCTTATCTATTGAAATTAGCAAAAATATATAACTTTTTTATCTCGATATGAAATTTTACTCTGATCCTCTAAAGCCCTAAATTTACGTAAAGTTGATTATTAGATTGTAAAAAATATTATTTATGCTTTCAATTTACATTCTTTTATGATAATCGTTTTTATTTTAATCAAAGTAAAGTCTTGGTAATATCTCGCTTTAAAATAATCTCACAGGTGGTTTAATTAATGAATAAATTTTTTAAATTTATGCTTATCATGCTACTGCCTATCTGGCTTGTGGCAAAAAATGACGACTACACACAAGTCGCAGCTCAGATAAAAGAGTCATTACAAAAAGTAATAACAGAGTACAGAGCTGGCAACGTCGAGCAAGCAGTTAGCGATACTCAAAATGCTTATTTTGGTCTGTTTGAAGATGTCGAAGCTGGCATCAGAATAAATTTAGGTCAGAAAAAAGCTTACTCTATGGAGAAGCAGTTTGGCGAGATCAGAAAGGCGATAAAAGCTGGCGAAGCACCAGATGATGTGCAAAAAAGAATAGATCAGATAAATAGCGAAATCGCTGAAGTTTTGCCAGTTATTTTAAATGGACATAAGCTTGTTGGTGAGTACTCAGACACTCCAGCACAAGCTGCTGCAAGTGGCTATGACACTTCTAAATTTATCCCTGAGTGGAAGGTGGCATTTGAAAATTTATCAGCAACTCTTGATAAAGCTATAGCAAGCTACGAGGGCGACAAACAAGATGATGCTAAAAATTCTATCCAAGATGCTAAATTTAATGATTATAGAAACACTCAACTTGAAATCGCCGTTCGCCAATATATAGAAAATGGCAAAAGCATAGATGCTGACATCCAAAGAAAGATGGGTGAAGCGATCAGTGGCATCGCAAATGGCATAACAAAAGATGATTTTAAAACAAAACTAGAAGAGATCAAAAAACTAGCTTATGATGCCGTTGCAAAACTCCCAGCTGAAACAGTAAAACTAGCAAAAGTTGATATGAGTAGCGCAGCATCTAGCGATAGCAGCGAAGATAGCGGCACAGACTACACTCAAACTGTTAAAAACATAAATGACAAAATTCAAGCAGCCATCGCGCTTTACAAAGGTGGCAATAGCGCTAAAGCTATGGGCGATATCCAAGATATCTACTTTGATGAGTTTGAAGGTAGCGGCATGGAGAACAAAGTAGGTGCGATAGATGTCAATTTAAAAACAGCTATCGAAGCTACATTTGGTAACCTTGTAGCCCTTATGAAATCAGGCGCAGACGAAAAAACACTTGAAGAGAGTGCAAGCAAGATGTCATCTCAGCTAGCAGCTGCACTTGAGAAAACTAGCGGTTCAAGCTCACCTTGGACGCTATTTATCTGGGCGCTAACTATCATCTTAAGAGAGGGCTTTGAAGCTCTTATCATCGTTGCAGCTGTTGTTGCATATCTTGTAAAAACTGGCAATGCAAAATCTATGGGCAAGGTCGTATATAGCTCAGTTGGCGTGGCTGTCATCTTAAGCTTTGTTATGGCTTGGATAATGAACATCATCTTTGGCGAGGCAGCAGGTCAAAAAAGAGAGCTTATGGAAGGCATCACGATGCTTGTTGCAGTGGGACTTCTATTTTACGTTGGCTTCTGGCTTCTTTCAAATGCTGGCGCTAAAAAATGGAACGACTACATCAAATCACATGTATCTGAGTCTATCTCAAGTGGCTCAAGCACAGCGCTTTGGTGGACTGTATTTTTAGCGGTATTTAGAGAGGGCGCTGAGACAGTGCTATTTTATCAAGCACTTATCTTTGACGCAAAAGACTCAGCTGGCTACTCAATGATCGCAGCTGGCTTTGTCGTAGGCCTTATCGTTCTTTTGATAGTCTATTTCTTATTTAAAATTTTCGCTGTTAAAATTCCTATTAAACAATTTTTTATATTTACATCAGCGATCATCTTTTATATGTCGATCGTCTTTGTTGGCAAGGGTGTTGGCGAGCTAGTTGAGGGCAAAATTTTCATCCCAACTATCATAAAAGGACTAAATTTTCCTGACTGGATGAGAGACTGGCTAGGACTTATGCCATATTACGAGAGCTTAGTACCTCAGATCATTATGGTGCTTGCCCTAATTATAGGCATTGTTATCATGAAATCAAAACAAAATAAAAATTAATTTTATTTAAAGGAGAGAATATGAATAAAATTCTTAGTTCAGCTCTAGCATTAAGCTTAGCAGCTGGTTTTGCACTTGCTGGAGAGCACCCAATCGGCGAGCCTGTAGAGGCTAATGGCATGGAGATAGCTGCTGTTTATCTTGAGCCAATCGACATGGAGCCAAAAGGCGTTGATCTAGCTCCAAGCTTAGCTGATCTTCACCTAGAAGCTGACATCCACGCTGTAAAAGGCAACAAAAACGGCTTTGGCGAAGGTGAGTGGATCCCATATCTAAAGATCAACTATGAGCTAAAAAACCTTGATAATGGTAAAACTAAAAAAGGTACATTTATGCCTATGGTTGCAAGCGATGGCCCACACTACGGCGCTAACGTAAAAATGGATACAGGTGTTGGTAACTATGAGCTTAAATTTCACATCGACAATCCAGAAAAACAAGGCTTTGGTCGCCACGCTGACAAAGAGACTGGTGTTGGTAAATGGTTTGAGCCTTTCACAACAACTTATAAATTTCAATGGACAGGTGGTCCTGTTAAATAATCACTTTGGGGCGTTCTCGCCCCTTTTTAAAAATTCTCATAGGGTTTAGTTATGTCAATTTACTTCTATCAGGTCTTTTTAGCCCTCCTTGGATTTACGCTTTTTGCTGCCTTAAATAACAATGGCAAAAGTTTAAAAACGATCTTTTTACCATCATTTCTTGGTGTTGTTGCTGGTGTGCTTATCTTTAAAGCTGCTCGTCATGCGCTTGTTGATGACCAGTTTAAAATTTTTATAGATTCAGTGACACTGGTTTTTCTACTAATTAGCATTTTATGGATATTTTTCGAGCTTAAGATAGCAAAAATCGTAACATTTTTTATTTTAGGCATCGGCTTTGGCTTTGGTTATAGCTCAAGTAGTGCATTGTTCCCACTTTTTGGCGGCGAGTTGCTTGATACGCTTTCAGTCATTAGCTTCTTTTTGATGATCTTTGCGATGATCTTGATGCTATTTTTATTTTTCTTCATTTCAAATTTAAAAGCAAGCATCCCATCATCAGTAGCTAAAATTTTAGCTCTTATCACATTAGTATTTTTGCTAGTTGATAGAAGCTCACAAACTGCACTTGAGCTTTTACGTGCAGGTGCTTTAAAGATAAGTAGCGAGCTAAATTCTCAAATTTTATCTATCAGCGCAAAAGGCATCTACGTCACAGAATTTAGTGCCTATTTTTACATAGCAGTGATCCTTCTTTTATGCATCATCGCGCTTTGCTTTGTGCCAAAGAGTATCGATAAGAGCACGTTTGGCTCTATCAAATACCGCTTTACAAAAGCCATTAGAGAAAATGTCTTTGACAATGCAAAATTTGCATTTTGCAGCGTTTTAATAGCGCTTGGATTCTCTCTTTATTTTGATCTTTACGCATCTCGCCCACCTCAAATTTCAGAGCCAATATTGGTTGAGCCAGTGGGAGATAAATTTATATTTGATGTTGATATGTTAAAAGATAATGAACTTCACAGATTTGCCTACATCACAGATGAGGGCAAACAGATAAGATTTTTCTTGCTAAACCGCTTTAGCGACCGCCCATCTCCAGTCATCGTCTTTGACTCATGTATGATATGCGGCGATATGGGCTACATAAAAAGAGGAAATGACCTTATTTGTATCTCTTGTAATGTTAGAATTTTCTTGCCGTCAGTTGGCAAAGAGGGCGGTTGTAACCCGATCCCTATGGCATTTACCTTTGATGGTAAAAATATCATAGTTGATTATAAAACGATCGTCGCAGGGGCAAACTACTTTAGCAAGGTCGTCGAAAAGATGGTGCTTGACCCAGTAAGCCACAAAAAGGTGAGCAATCTTGATTCAAGATCATATTTATACTACGGACGCACATATTTCTTTGAGAGCAACGAAACTCAGGCGAAATTTGAAGCAAATCCAGAAAAATATGTAGAAACAAATGGAACGTTAAAATGAAAAATATGCAACTAAGAATGATAAAAAGCTCGATCACTGGCTCAAAGGTGCAAAAGACGATGGCGTTTATCACCATCTTGCTAGCTGCTCTTTTGATAGCTTGCATGCTAAATATCACGCTAAAAATCGGCGATCAAGTGGCAAGCGAGCTTAGAGGTTATGGCTCAAATATCGTCGTTTTGCCACGCGGTGAGAGCCTAAGCATCGAGATCGAGGGTAAAAATTTCACCCCACTAAAATCACAAAATTTACTCCCAGAAGCTGATATCTACAAGATAAAAGAGATCTTTTGGAGAAATAACATCGTTGCTTTTGCTCCGTTTTTAGAGACAAAGGTAAAAGACGCTAAGGGCGATGAATTTAGCTTTGAGGGGACATATTTTGATAAAAATATCGGACTAAAAGATGAGCCAGAATTTAGCACAGGCGTTAAGAGCTTGTATGGATTTTGGGGTGTTGAGGGTGCTTGGCCAAAAGATGAGAGCATGGATGAAATTTTAGTAGGCGATGAGCTTGCAAAGGCTAAAAATTTAAAAGTCGGCGACAAGCTTAGCCTTGTGGGCAAAAACGGCACAAAAGAGGTTAGCGTGGTTGGCATCTTAAAAGGGGCAAGCGATGAGGCACATAAGCTAATAGGCTCGCTCAAACTTGCTGGCGATCTCTCAGGACACGCTGGCTCATACACAAAAGCTGAGGTCTCAGCCATGACGATCCCAGAAAATGACCTATCGCTAAAAGCAAGAAGAAATTTAGACAACCTTGATAGCGCAGAGTACGACAAATGGTACTGCTCGGCTTATGCAGGCTCGATCGCATTTCAGATAGAAGAAAATTTACCAAACGTTAGCGCAAAAGCAAGTCTTCAAGTAAGTGATGCTGAGAGTAATATCGTAAAGAAAATTCAAAGCCTAATGGGTATCGTTAGTATCATCGCTCTTGTGGTCTCAGCCATCGGCATAACGTCGCTAATGACAAGTGAAATTTACCGCCGTAAAAAAGAGATCGGCCTTTTAAAAGCCATAGGTGCAAGTAACTTTGAAATTTACGCCCTTTTTGCTAGCGAGAGCCTTGTGGTTGCCTTTTTTGCAGGCATCACGGGAGCATTTTTAGGATACGCGCTAAGCTACGTGATGTCTTACATCATCTTCTCTCACGGCATAGGCATAGCATGGATCGTGCTACCAATAAGCGTGGCATTTGCCTTGCTCATCTCAGTCGTTGGCTCGCTAATGCCAATGAGAAACGTCATAAATTTACTACCTGCGGAGGTGCTATATGACCGCAAATAGCAAATTCTTTTACAATCTAATCTACAAAAGCCTAAAAAATGGCTCATCAAGGGTTATGGTTATCGTCATCTCGATCTTGCTTGGAGCGTGCGTGTGTGCGGCATTTGTCAATGTCTATCTGGACATCGACTCAAAGGTCTCACGCGAGCTAAAAACTTATGGTGCAAATATGATCTTTGCTCCAAAAGATATGGCGACAAGTGATGATATGAGCGAAAAAACCTATAATGAAATGATCGCTAAGGTGCCAAAAGACAAGCTTCTTGGCGAGAGCGGATATCTCTTTGCTCAGGCAAATATCGGTCCGACAAATGCCATCGTCATGGGGACAAAATTTAGCAATCTAAAAAAGGTTAAGCCATTTTTAGATGTTAGAGATGGAACTATGATAAATGTCGATTTTGACGATAAAAACGTTCTAATAGGCGTCGATCTTGCTCGTCAAGCTGGCTTTAAAGCAGGCGATGATATAGAAATTCGCGCCATTGGCTCAAACGAGAGCATAAATGTAAAGATAAAAGGCGTAGTGGCAAGCGGCGATAAAGAGGACGCTCTTTTGATCACGTCACTATCTTTGGCTCAAAAAATTTCAAACAAAGTTGGCAAGATAAACTACGCTGAAGCTGTTGTGCTTGGAAATTTTGACGAGATAACATCGCTTGCAAAAACTATAAGCAATGATGAAATAGTCGCAAAACCAGTGGCAAAGGTCTCAAAGTCTGAGGGCTACATCTTAGAAAAGATCAAACTTCTAATGGCTCTTGTTAGCCTTGTCATCTTGCTCATTACTTCAATGTGTGTAAATACAACGCTTAGTGCTATCTTACTCTCACGATCACGTGAGATCGCACTTCTTAGAGCTATAGGTGCAAGCAAAAAAGATGTACTAAGACTATTTGGCTTTGAGACATTTGTGACAGCGCTTATTTCAGCGTTAGTTGGAGCGTTTTTAGGTTATCTACTAGCTCAAATTTTAGGTTATGCGATATTTGATTCTAGTATTGATTTTAGAATTCTAAGCATCCCAGTAGCTGTGGTCATATCACTTCTTTTTGCAGCGATCGCAGCGTTTTACCCGATTAAGCGGGCACTTAATAACAAAATGGCAGATACACTAAGAGGAGAATGATATGCAAAATGCACTAGAACTTAAAAATATTTGTAAAATTTTTGGCGATGTAAAAGCACTTGATGATATAAGTTTTGAGGTTAAAAAGGGCGAGTGGGTCAGCGTCATGGGACCAAGCGGTAGCGGTAAGAGCACACTTGTAAATATCCTTTCTCTAATGGATACACCAAGTAGTGGCGTTTATATGCTTGGCGGCGATGATGCGAGCAATCTAAATGCCGATGACACGCTTAAATTTAGACGTGAAAAGATCGGACTTGTCTTTCAGCAGTTTCACCTCGTGCCATATCTTAGCGCGCTAGAAAACGTGATGATAGCGCAGTATTATCACAGCTCAGTCGATGAAGAGGATGCTAAAAAAGCCCTTGAGGCAGTTGGTCTCTCTCACAGGCTAACGCACAGACCAAGTCAGCTAAGTGGTGGCGAGCAACAACGCCTTTGTATCGCGCGCTCGCTCATAAACGACCCTGAAATTTTAATAGCAGATGAGCCAACTGGTAACCTTGACGAGGCAAATGAGAGGATTATACTTGATCTATTTTGCAAGCTAAGAAAAGAGGGCAAGACGATACTTCTAGTCACTCACAACCCAGATCTAGGCGAGTATGGCGATAAGATCGTCTATCTAAGACACGGCAAACTAGAGAATATCCGCACTATCGAAAATCCAAAGGTGCCAAATGCGATATAAAATTTTACTTTTATGTCTAGTCTCAGCCCTAGTTTTGGGCTGCGTCAAGCAGTATGAGAAGCACCACATCACTCTAAATGACTCAAGTGGCATCGATACGCAGTTTTTCCCAACCGAAAAGCGCCTAAAGATCGGCGATAAGCCATATATGCTCTTTTTCTTTGGCACGGACTGTGGGGTGTGCAAGGCTGCGATCCCTGATCTAAACGCGCTTGAAAAAGAGTATGGCAAAGAGGTTCAGTTCATTGGCATTTTAGGGCCTAGCAAGGGCTTTGATAAGGATATCGAAATCTTAAAAGAGCACAACATCACCTTTAAAACTACAAGCGACAAGGTCTCGGTGGATTACTTCAGCAAGGCAGTTGGTGGCGTTATGGGCGTGCCAGTTATCTATTTTTTTGATAAAGATGGTAAGATGCGATCAAAATTTATCGGTCTTACACCAAAAAGCGTGCTTGAAGGTGCTATAAGATCGCTCTTATAGGAGTGAAGATGAGAAATTTCTTTTTATTTGTTCTAGCGGTGTTTTTTGTCGGATGTGCTAGCAGCACGCCAAATATCTCGGTAAAAACAAGCGATCCGATATTTTTTACGCTTGGTGAAGCAAACAAAAGCGTCTATGTAAATTTTAAAAATAGCGCGACCGGACAAGATGTAAATGCTGAAATTTTAAGCGAATTTGCAAAGGCTGGCTTTAGAAATGAGCCAAATATCAAAAATGCCGACTTCATCATCCTTGGCGACGTGCAAAGCTTTTCTAGGACAACTAAAAGAGATCCTAGATTTTCAATGGGCATGGGATATGGCTTTGGCAGACCAAGTTTTGGCTTTGGCTACTCGATGTTTTTCCCATTTGATTATGATGATTATGATGACGACTTTAGCACAAACAGCTATGCTTACTACATGCAAGTAAGCGTGCTAGTGCGCCCAAAAGATGGCGGTGAGAAAGCGACAAATATCTCGCTCATGCAAGCTGGTAATGTCTATTCGCCAAGCTACATCTGGCCATTTTTCAAAGAGCGCCTAGCAAAACAGATCGTTAGCTTTTTTTATAACGTCTCACAAAGGTAGAGAAATTTAGCGAAATTTAAAAGGAGTTAAGATGCTAGTTGATGGAAGCTACGAAATTTTATCTTGTGATGATGTGGAGCTTGGCATCAAAAGAAGCTCTGCTTTATCTTTTTATGCCTGTTATGACGATGTTAAAGAGGTAAAAGCTCTTTTAGTCATCATCCCTGGACTTGGAGCAGACTCTGACTCTGGATATAGGACTCATCTCATGCAGACCATGGCAGAGAACTATGATGTGGCGTGTATTAGTGTGGATTATCACTGCATAGGCAACCGCCCACAGCTTGGGGCGAAATTTGGACTTGATGATATAGATCGCGCGATACTAATAAGAGAATTGGCAAAGATTGGTATAACTTTACCTATTGATTTAAAAATAGTTGATAACTATGATAAAACCTGCGTTTTACTTAAAAGTCTTAACGAGGAGATCACTATTAGAAAAGAGAGCGGGGTCTTGCCAGATGATTTTATTTTAGATATTAGCATGACTATGTTGCCGACAAAAAACGAATACCAAAATTTTGGCGTTATGCAAGCAATGGACGTGCTAAATGCCTTGCTTGATACAAAAAAATATATAAATAGTGCCAAATTTGAGCATCTACCAGTGATAATGGTAGGCAGCTCACATGGTGGATACTTGGCACATATGTGCGCTAAGATCGCTCCATGGCTAGTTGATGCGGTGATAGATAATAGCTCTTACGCTATATTTTTATGGCGACTTATTGGTTTTGGTAAAGAGATTGATTTTACTAGTTATCCTTGTTTTAGCACTGACACTTTGTATCAAAATTTATGTCTTTATTTTTTTGATAAGACCTACTGGACACCTAATAAGAAATCACCATATTATTTTAGTGATGCAAGAGAAGAGATAAGAAACATCCTAAATTTAGATCATTTAAATGTTCAAAGTAGCTATAAAAAACCAGTTTACGTTAGCCATCACTGCATTTATGACAAAGATATAGCCCCAGCAAAGGATAAAACCGAGCTTTACGAGGCTCTTAAGAAGCTAAATTTTGACGCGACGCTTCATATGATAAAAGATGAGAGCGAGGTTGATGGTAAATTTATAAAGTCTCTAACTCACGGCATGGGGATGTCTTATAAACTGCTTTTGCAAAGAGAGCTTCCTGGCGTTATGAAGACAATTTTGTCTAAAAAAGATAAAAAAGATGAGATCAATGAAAAATGTATAGAGTATAAGTGTGGTGATTTGCTTTATAAATTTAGTGAAGTCTCAGATCAGATAAGGCTTGAAGTTACTAATATTTAAATTTAGAGCCGTTTTTATCTAAAGCTAGGCTTTTAAAGACCTAGCTTTAAATTTTCTAGTTATCTATCATAAAATCATAAAATTCGTTGTTATATCCTACGTTTCCTACTTTGCTGTATTGTATAAGAGCGGCTTTTATGTTATCGATTTGCTGATACATAAAGCCAAGGGCGGCTCTGTTTTCAACAGCGCTTGGATCATTTAGCTTTGTAAGCTCCAAAAGTGCGATCGCGTTTGTTATTTTATTCGCTCCAGTGGCAGCCACAGAGGCCAAAAAGAGCGTACCAGTGTCATTTATCTTAAACTCGTCTATGACCTCATTATAAAGTTTATAACTCTCATCAAAGTCGTTTGTAAAGATACCCACGTAGGCTAGAGTTTGGATCAAATTTATATTTTTTGGAGCCTCTTTTAGCTCGGCTCTTAGCTTATCGCGCTCCCTTGTTAGCAGGCCTGAGATCTGAAGTAGCTTGATGTATTGCTTTTTGATGATATCAGCGCCGTGGTAGAAGGCATTTGAGTCGAGATTTTTATCGATGAAGTAAATTTGTATCGCTTTTGCATACTCTTTGACGTTTTGATCTTTGTTTTTAGAGATGAAATTTAAGATATTTACGATGATGTCGTTTGGCAAGATTTTCATGAGCTCATCAGCCTTTTTTGACATTAGCTCATCGTTGTTTGAAATTTTAGCGATGATGATATCAAAGGCTAAATTTAGCGTCGTAGGCTCTTTTGGCTCTTCAAGCCACCTTATCATCGCGCTTTGGTTGCCGCTTATCAGGCTTAGAAGCGAGGCGTATAAATTTACAGGCTTTAGGCTCTTGTCGTTTTCTAAATTTTCACCGATCTCTTCAACTAGTTTTGGATTTAAATTTCTATTTATATCCATGCAGATAGCGCCAAAGATGCCAGAGAGATGGTTATTTACATCTTGATGATAGCTTGCTATAAAGTGCTTTGCTGCAAGGCTAAAATTCCCAAGCTGAGCGTAGCTAAGAGCTAGGTTATACTGCAAGATCGAGTGGTTTGGATAGGCTTTGGCAAGCTCTTCAAAGTCCTTGTTTGCCTCTTTTAAGTGGTAGTTAAGTGCCTTTGCGATGGCTTCGCTAAGTTTGGCATTGACCTTTGAGGCGGCGGCGCTTTGGCTAAGGTAGTCATTTGCCGCTGAGGTGTCATCTAAAAAGACGCTAACCCCACCTTTTCTTATCTGTTCGATGCTCTGTTTTGCGTCAAAAACCTTGTAAGGTGCGAAGTAAAATAGCGTCTCATAGCGTCTTGTTCTATCAAAAAACATATCGTCGCTAAAGTGCGCCTGAGCTAGGCTGACGTCAAAAAGGTCTGGCTTTAGGATGGTCTTTATCTTGTAAATTTTACTTGGCATCGAGGCGTTGTAGTCATAAACATCTTTGATAAATGCCGCCGCATCGCCATAATCGGCCGTTTTTAGATCGATTAACGCCTCAGTCATCTTGATGAGATCGATATTTGGCGTGTTTTTAGAAGCCTTTGTTAGATAGTCCCTTGCCTTGTCGTATTTGCCAAGTCTTGCGTAGAGCTGTGCTAGCGTAAAGTCAGCCTTAAACACCTTTTGCCCCTCAAGCTTAGCTATGGCTCTCTCATCATCGCCAAGAAGCGATAAAATTTTAGCGCTCAAGTAGGCATACTCGCCCTTATAGTCATCTGTGCTAGGGTGTGAGAGTGCTTGAAGCGCCTCGTAATAATTACCCTTGTAATAATTAACCAGCGCATAGTAGTAGCTGTAAAGTGGCGAGCTGTTTTCATACTGCAAAAAGGAGTCCGCAAGCCCTATGTAGTAGTTGAAATTTTTGGTGTTATTTAGCTCAAGTGAGCAAACAGCGGCGTTTATGGCGCTCACTGCTGTGTTTTCGCGATCAGTTATCGCTTTGTTAAACGAGATGATCGCCTCGTCGCATTTTTCTTGTTTCATCTGCGAAACGCCGAGGTTGTAGTTTGAAAGCGACTGGTTATAAACAGCTATATTTTCATAAATTTTTAACGCTTCAAATTTATTGCCACGCTCATAGAGCTGGTTAGCCTTGTTTATCATCTCATCGATCTTTGAAGCGCCAAAATTTTGCGTTTGGTAGTTGTTTTCTATATTTTTTACGATAGCTGTAGTATCTATCTCATCTTTTTTATCTTTTTTTAGCAAGACGATTAGCAAAACAACTATCAAGATGACAAGCACCAAAGCAGCTGCGCCGATGATGATAAAGAGCTTTTTCTTGCTCTTTTTTACTGGTATTGGCTCTGGGATGCTCTCATCTTGAAGCACGCCATCACTTGCTATGCTCTCAAGCGAGACGATCTCTTCAGGTGCCTCGGCTTTTGCCTCTTCAGACGCTTGCTCTGCTTGCTCGCCAGGTGGTTTTAGAACTACAACCTCGTCATCAGCCACTACATATACCTTTTAAGAACTTCTGGAATTTCGATAGTGCCATCAGCTTTTTGGTAGTTTTCCATTATCGCTATTAGCGTCCTGCCAACTGCCAGACTTGAGCCATTTAGGGTATTTACAAGCATATTTTTCTTGCCATCTTTAAAGCGAATTTTCGCGCGTCTTGCTTGAAAATCACGAGTATTAGAGATAGAGCTTATCTCGCGATATTTGCCCTGACCTGGTAGCCAAACCTCAAGATCGACCGTCTTTGCCGCGCTAAAGCCTAGATCGCCGCTACAAAGAAGCATGTGGCGGTGAGGCAAACCAAGGCTAGTTAGCAAGTCGCTCGCGCAAGATATCATCTCAGCAAGCACGCCCTCGCTTTGATCAGGTTTTGTGATGCTTACAAGCTCGACCTTTTCAAACTGGTGCTGGCGTATCATGCCCCTTGTGTCACGTCCTGCTGAGCCTGCCTCTTGGCGGAAGCATGCTGAGTAGCAAGTCATCTTTATAGGTAGCTGCTCGGCTTCTATGATCGTGTCGTTGTATAAATTTGTCACAGGCACTTCGCTAGTTGGGATGAGGTAGAGGTCCTCGTCGCGCACCTTGTAAAGATCCTCTTCAAATTTAGGCAGCTGACCGGTGCCAAAAAGTGTGTTTGAGCTTACTAGATAAGGGACATTTACAAGCTCAAAGCCACGCGAGCTGTTAAAGTCGATCATGTAATTAACAAGCGCTCTACTAAGCCTTGCTCCCATGCCACGAAGCACGGTAAAGCGCGATCCTGAGAGCTTTGCACCCCTTTCAAAGTCAAGCCAGCCAAGGCTCTCGCCTAGCTCCCAGTGCTCCTTTGGCGTAAAGTCAAATTTAGTTGGCTCAAGCACCGTTTTTATACAGACATTATCGTCCTCGTTCTTGCCAAATGGCACGTCATCGTCGGTGATATTTGGCACGCTAAATGAAATTTGCTCAAGCTTTTCTTCGTATTGTTTAACGATCTCATCAGCGTCAGCAAGGGCAGCTTTGTTTAAATTTAGCTCACTCTTAAGCTCACTTACGTCCTCACCAGCTCTTGCTTTTACGCCAAGGTCTTTACTCTTTGCATTTTGGATAGCTTGGAAATTTTCAAGTGCTTTGCGCTTTTGCTTTAGCTCGTTAAAAGTGTGCAAAAGCTCGTCTAGCAAGCTAGCTTTAACGTTTTTACCCTCTAGTTTTTTTACGAATTCATCGTAGTTTGTCTCAAGTAGTTTTAAATTTATCATTATTCTCTCCTTAAACCATAAACATAACTTTTGCAAGCAAGACGATCGCTACCGCAAGCGTAAGTGCGATAGGGTGGATATTGCCAAGCGGGCTAGGGCGCTTAAATATAAATTTGCAGCTTAAATTTACTATCACCGCAGCCACGATCACCATCGCTAAGCAAAATTTGATCATAAAAGCGATCTGTAAATTTGTCTCAAAGTAGCCTCCAGCCTTGCTGCCGACCCAGTTACTCATCATCATGCCACCAGTTAAAACTAAAAGTAGCACGCAAATAGGCATGATTTTAACAGCTACTGAGCCGATGGCTTGCTTAGCCTTTTGAGCAAGCTCTGGTGGCATCTTTTTGCTCGCCGCTCTTAAGATGATCACATCAAAAAATAGATAACCAACAAAAATGATCGCACAAAAAAGGTGAATTATCTGCGCGTATGGGTATAAATTTTGCATATTTTTCCTTATCTGTAAATTCCAACCGCTTCACGCACTTTTTTTATCGTTGTGTGAGCCACATTTTGAGCTTTTTGAGCGCCTAGATCTAAAATTTTAGCCACCTCGTCAGGATTGTTTTGATAGTATTCAAATTTCTCTCTTGCCTCTTTGAAATAGTCCCAAACAAGCTCGTTTAGATAGGCTTTAAAGTGCCCATGTCCCTCGCCACCACGCTCATATCTAGCTTGCAAGTCGCGCTGTCCGCTCTCGTCTAAGAAAAGTTTAGCGATATTATAGACGTTGCAGTTTTGCCACTGCTTTGGCTCTTCAAGCGGCGTGCCATCAGTCACGATGCTTGAAATTTGCTTTTTAAGCGTCTTGGCGTCTGCGAAGATATCGATCGTATTGCCGTAGCTTTTGCTCATCTTTTCGCCGTTTGTGCCAGGCACGGTAGCGACGTTTTCATCGATCTTTGCCTCAGGCAGAGTGAAAATTTCGCCATGTTCGTTGTTGAATTTGATCGCGATATCACGCGCGATCTCTACGTGCTGGATCTGGTCTTTGCCCACAGGCACGACCTGCGCGTTATAAAGCAAGATATCAGCCGCCATCAAAACTGGATAGCTAAAGAGTCCGTGGTGCGAGCTAAGGCCCTTTGCGACCTTGTCTTTGTAGCTGTGCGCGCGCTCAAGTAGCCCCATAGGCGTATGCTGGCTTAGCACCCAGTAAAGCTCAAGCACGTCTTTGACGTCGCTTTGCACCCAGAAAATGCTCTTGTTTGGGTCGATGCCAAGCGCCAAAAATGCACACGCAGCGTCAAAAGTGTTTTGCTTTAGCGCTTTGCCGTCGCTAAGGCTGGTCATCGCGTGGTAGTTTGCTATAAACATAAACATTTCATTTTGCTCTTGCATATCAACCATCTGCTTTATCGAGGCAAAATAGTTGCCAAGGTGTAGTTTGCCGGAGGGTTGGAGGCCGGTTAATACTCTCATCTTATCCTTTCAAATTTTGGCTTCGTTTTTTTGAGCGCCTTTAAATGAGTTTGTAAATTTTAATCATCGACAGGCTAAATGCCTAGTCTTGATTAAAATTTGACTGCACAACATTTGTCGCTTTAGCGTTGCGAACAAGTGAAGCAAAAATCATCTCAAAACACTTCGCCAAAATGCTTTTTTAAATTTTAACATCAGGGTAGATGTTTTTATCTAGTCTAATCTTAAAATTTAGCTTGCTAGCCTCACTTAAAAACAAAATTTCGCCTTGCCTAAACAAAAAATTCTTCGCCAAAACGTTTAAATTTTAACATCACGTTAGACTTTATGTGTCTAGCTTGATCTTAAAATTTGACTGCACAACATTTGTCGCTTTAACGCTCTATCAAAGTAAGGCAAATTCATCTCAAAACTTCGCCAAAATTTCTCACTACAAAACGTTAAATTTGGCTCAAACATCACAAATTCCAACACCACGCCAGACAGCCATCTAGCCTGATCTTGAAATTTATCGTTGCAAGCAGCCCTCGCCACTTTGCAACTAAACTTTTAAAAGTATCCTTATCTCTTTTACGATCTGCTTTGGGGTTTTGCTCTCCACTTCAACGATATAATCAGCCTTTTTCTCATAGAGCTTCTCTCGCTCCAGATGCAGTGCCTCAGCCTTTTTTAGGTCGCTTAAAAGTGGGCGTTTAGCGATCTTTTTCTCGCTATTTTTGCTATTTTTTAGCCTTTGCATGATCGCATCAAAGCTTGCTTTTAGATAGATCACGGTGCCTATTTTGTTTAAATTTTTAACCTTTGCAAAGCCCCCACCTGTCGAGATGATCGCATTTTTGACATTTGTGGCTAGAAATTTGGCAAGGTCTTTTTCAAGCTGCCTAAAATATTCTTCGCCAAATTCATCAAATATAGCCTTTATCTTCATATTTTGTGAGCTCTCTAGCAAGTCGTCGCAGTCAAGGTTCATCGTCTTTAGCGCCTTGCTTAGCGCCCTTGCGGTTGTGCCCTTGCCAACGCCCATAAACCCTATCAAAACGATATTATTGTTCTTTGTCTTCATCACTCTCTCCACGTTTTTTTGGGATTAGCACGATAGGCACGCCAGCTAGACTAAAGCTCTCTCTAAGCTTGTTTGTCAGGTAGCGCTTGTAGCTAAAGTGCAGGCATTTTGGGCGGTTCATGATGAGCGCTATCATGATAGGTGCGGTTTTAAACTGCACTGCGTAGTAAATTTTCACGACCCTGCCTTTATCTCGTGGTAGTGGGTGCGCTTTGGTCGCTTCGCCGATCACTTCATTTAGCTTTGAAGTTTGAATTTTTTGGGTGTAGTTTTTGTAAATTTCAACTATGAGAGGGTAAATTTTATGCACTCTTTTGCCGCCAAGTGCCGAAACGCTGATGATCGGCGCGTAAGAGAGAAATTTAAACCTATCTTTTATCTCCTTGCAAAGCTCGTCAAATTCTTCGCTGCTTTTGTCCCATTTGTTTAGCACGATGATGACGCCAAGCTCAAATTTCGAGGCGATGCCAGCTATGCGCTCATCAAGCTCGGTTAGTGGCTCAGAGCTATCAAGTACAAGTAGCGCCACGTCTGTCTCTTCTAAAATTTTCTCAGTTCTATTTAGCGCGTATCTCTCGATACCCTCGATCTTGCCGCGCTTTCTGATGCCAGCAGTATCGACAAACTCAAAAACTCTGCCATCATGCTCGTAAATTTCATTGACCGGGTCGATCGTAGTGCCTGCGACATCGCTAACAACGGCGCGGCTCTCTTTTACAAGGGCATTTAGTAGTGAGCTTTTGCCGACATTTACGCGGCCTATGATGCCAACTCTTATATTTTTGTTCTCATAGTCTATCTCGTCGCTTAGCTCGCCCTCGTCGTTATAGTTTTCTAAAAAATCATCAAAATCATCGCTCGTATCGGCCTTTATCTGCACTTTCGCTTCTAAGTGCTTTGCTAGCCACATGCTAAGCTCATCGACGCCAGTGTTGTGGCTTACTGAAATTCCAAATGAGTTTTTTGCACCAAAACTTACAAATTCCCACTCTCTTTGCTCGTCTTTTTTGCTGTCGATTTTGTTGATGACTAGAGCGATTGGTAAATTTAGCTTGCTAAGCTCGTAAAAAATGGCTCTATCCTCATCATCTGGCATCATTTTGCCATCGACCATGTAGAGGATAACGTCTGAGTTTTTAGCCTCTGCCAAGGTCTTTGCTTTTACGTTTTTAAAAAGCTCGCTGCTATCATCAAGCCCGCCGCTGTCGATTAATATACACTCTTTGCCCTCAACTTCGATCTTAGCTTTGTTTGTATCTCTTGTAGTGCCGCTAACATCGCTTGTTATGGCGATACGACGACCAGCTAAGCGGTTAAAAAGTGAGCTTTTGCCGACATTTGGCTTGCCTACTAATATTACTTTTTGCAAATTTTGTCCTTTTTATGATGGCTGATTATACAAATTTTTCTCTTATATAAAGTATAAAATTACGCTTAAAAGCGCCGAAATAAAAGAAAAAATCAACCAAAATTTAAGCCATTTTTCATTAAAATGACTACTTTAAATTTAGAGGTTTTGCGATGTTAAAAAGGTTTTATATTTCACATCTTGGCATTTTTTATATGCTCTTTGCTTGCTTTATGTTTGCCGTGACTGGCGCATTTGCAAAGTATCTGAGCAAAGATATGCCTTCTATCGAAGTTGTTTTTTTTAGAAATTTGATCGGACTTTTCATCGTCATCTACGCCATCTATAAATTTCCATTTAAACAAACTGGCGGGCACTTTTTCTTGCTGATGTTTCGCGGTTTTGTGGGCACGGTGGCGCTTTTTGCTTTTTTTTATAACGTCGCACACGTAAATTTAGCCACAGCCTTTACATTTCAAAAGACAAATCCAATCTTCACAGCCATTCTCGCAGCTATCGTGTTTAAGGAGCGGTTAAGCTCGCTTGGCTGGTTTGCTGTCTTTTTGGGATTTGGCGGAATTTTGCTTGTTATCCAGCCAAATTTAGGTATCAATAAAACCGATATCATCGGCATTTGGAGCGGCCTTGGAGCGGCTATTGCCTACACGAGTGTCAAGGAGTTAAACAAGAGCTACGGCACAAATATCATCGTGCTAAGCTTCATGCTTTGGGGCTCGTTTTTGCCGCTTATTTGCATGGGGATGGCTGAGTTTTTTACTTATGAGCCTCTGGATTTTTTATTTTCTAAATTTGCTATGCCAAGCTGGCACAACGTCGTTTTTATCTTGCTAATGGGGCTTAGTGGCTACTATTTTCAGGCGTTTATGACAAAGGCATTTGCGGTTGGCAAAAAGGCTGGCGTGATCGCTGCGGTTAGCTACGCTGACGTCATTTTTACGCTTATAATTGGCTATTTTATGGGCGATGCGTTGCCAAATAACCTAGCACTCGCAGGTATCGTGCTTGTTGTGGTGAGTGGAATTTTAGTTGTTAAAGAAAAATAAAAAATGGGGTAATGCTATGAAAATAGAAATTGGAGAGTCTTTATTTTATTCTTGGCTTCGCCACGTAAAAGAGTGCCAAATAGTGCAAACCAACTGGAAAATTTCTCCAAAATGGGAGATAAAATTTTCAGACGAGTTAGAAAATATAATGTTAAAAACAGATGAGTTTTTTTCTAACAAATACGGATATAAAATTTATAAACAAAATACCTCATTAAATCAACTTTTGCAACAAGCAGAGTGTGATGCACTTGGCGTTTGTATGAGTGATGGAGTTAGTGAAATTTATGCAGTTGATGTTGCTTTTCATGAGTCTGGACTAAATTATGGTGGACTTGATGAAACGGTGGCGAGAGTTGTAAAAAAATGTGTAAGAACAGCTATGTGTATTTATGGATATTTTGGTGTTAAAAAAGCCAATATTATTTTTGCATCTCCAAAAATAAACAAACAAATTTTATATTCCTTGCAACCTTGCTTTATTGATATAAATGAGATGATGCTTAAAATGGGATTGGAATTTGATTTTAGAATAATTGCTAATGATGACTTTTTAAATTCTGTCTTAAAACCTATTTTGGAAGTAAGTGGCAACATAGCCGACACAGCAGAGCTTTTTATGCGCTCTTATCAGATGCTAACTTTATTTGATAAAAAAGAGCCAAAAAGTATTGAAAAAATCGAAAAAGAGAAGCGAAAAATAGTCTCAAATGCTTATCAATTTTCTAAAGAATATATTGACAACAAAAACAATCAAGATGAATACGCAGAGCTAAAAGTCGGACAAATAGCGCGTATCATAATGAGAGAAATTTTAGAAAGTGGTAGAGTGGGTGCGGATGAGATAAGCAGGCTACAAAGTGAAAAATATAGCAAAGATTATCTCGGGCTAAACTATGCTGCATTAGTTAAGGCAGATAGTGAATATGAAAAAGTTCGCTACTATGCGGTCCCAATACTAATAAATGGCATATACTATAAACTTTGTTCTCAATGGTTTGAAGTGCCTGCAAACGATGATAGACCGCTTTTGATAGATTGGATTAGAAAATTTAGAGAAAAATAAAGGAGAAAAGATGATCTTAATCGCTGGACCTTGCGTGATAGAGAGCAAGGAGCTTGTTTTTGAAGTAGCAAAAAGGCTAGTTAAATTTAATGAAAATCCAAAGCTTGATTTTTACTTTAAGTCTAGCTTTGACAAGGCAAATCGCACGAGTATTAGCTCATTTCGTGGTCCTGGGCTAGAAAAGGGTTGTGAAATTTTGGCTGAAGTAAAAAAAGAATTTGGCTTTAAAATTTTAACCGATATCCACGAGAGCTATCAAGCTCAGCCAGTTGGCGAAGTGGCTGATGTGCTGCAAATTCCTGCGTTTTTGTGCCGTCAGACTGATTTGCTCGTGGCAGCTGCAAAGACAAAAGCGGTCGTAAATATAAAAAAAGGGCAGTTTTTAGCGGCTTCAGCGATGAAACACTCTGTTAAAAAAGTGCTTGAAACAAGAGGAGTTAGCGGCGATGGATACGAGGTCGCAAACGCAAATGGCGTCTGGCTAACGGAGCGTGGAAGCACATTTGGATATGGAAATTTAGTCGTTGATATGAGAAATTTAGTGATGATGAGAGAATTTGCGCCAGTCATTTTTGACGCGACCCACAGCGTGCAGATGCCAAGTGCACTTGGCGAAAAAAGCGGCGGTGACGCTAGGTTTGTGCCTTATCTTGCAAGAGCAGCGGCTAGCGTTGGTGTGGATGGATTTTTCTATGAGACGCACATAAACCCTTGCGAAGCGCTTTGCGACGGACCAAATATGCTAAATTTAGACGAGCTTGAAAAGGTCGTAAATGACACGCTAAAGATAGAGGAAATTTTAAATTTTTAAACTAAAGAGAGAGGGGTGAAAAGGATTTTAGCGCTACTTTTGGGAGTGTTATTTTTAGTAGGTTGTGGCTCATCTCAGCCAAAGGTGCCACTTGCTGGCAAGTATAAATTTGAGGGCATTAGCTATACTCATGTGCAGCGCCACGAGCCGACAAAATTTTTCTATCAAAGCCCAAAAATGATCGAGAAAAAGTATAACAAGCAAATCACTGAGGCGCTTACAAAAGAAAATTTGCTCGATCCTAACTCAAGCGACGAGCTAAAGATAAAGATAACTCACCGCAGGGAATTTATGGGCGAAGCGACATTTGCTAAAAGCGACAGGATGGGCAATATCTACCTTACTTACGAGGTAGAAGTCGTTAGAAATGGCGAAGTTTTGAGGCATTATAGCTCTAGCGAGCTAAGATTTAACCCTGGAGTCTTTAGAAATTTAAAGGGGCTAGTTGGACAAAATAACGATGATAGCTTTGAAAATAAGGCAATTAGTGCAAATGTAAAAGAGATCGTTAGTACCATAAAAGGCATGAAGTAAATTTATGTCAAATAGAGGCTTTTTATGGATATTTCTGGGTGCGGTGGCTGAGTGTGGCTGGGCGTATGGGCTAAAGCACGCGTCAAATTTAGGCGAGTTTTTACTAACAACCGCGCTTGTGAGCATAAGTTTTGTCTCATTTATGAAAGCTTTAAAGTATCTACCTGTAAGCATCTCTTATGCTGTATTTGTGGGCTTTGGGACGGCTTTTATCGTCATAGCTGAGATCGTTAGCGACTACGTAGCAAGCGGGATCATGCCAAATTTCATTAGGCTATTTTTCATAGCGACGCTCATTTTAGGCGTGCTTGGGCTAAAAGGCATAAAAGAATGATTCACTTTTTAGCGCTTTTACTAGCTGGATGTTGCGAGGTCTCTGGCGTCTTTTTTATCACGAAATTTTCAAAAAGCACAGGCGTAAAAAAGTGGGCAAATTTCATCCTTTTGCTCGGAAATTTCGCCCTTTCTCTAACGCTACTTAGCTATGCGATGCAAACTATCGCTATGTCGGTGGCGTATGCGATCTGGACAGGCATCGGAGCGATCGGAGCAGTCGTAGTTGGCGTAGTTTTTGAAGGTGAAAAGATAAATTTTAAAAAAGCCTTGTTTTTAGCGCTCATCATCTTTAGCGTCATCATGCTAAAGATAGTTTGACGAAGGGTCTATTTTTAAACAAGCTTTTGCTAAACTTGCATAAAAAATAAAGGAGAAAAAGATGAAAATAATCGAGGGAAATTTAGCCCTAAAAGGCAACGAAAAGATAGCGATCATAAACGCAAGGTTTAACCACATCATCACAGACCGCTTGGTAGAGGGCGCAAAAGACGCATTTTTACGCCACGGCGGAGACGAGAAAAATTTAACTTTAGTGCTAGTCCCTGGCGCATTTGAGATACCTATGGCGCTTGAAAAGGTGCTTGCAAGCGGTAAATTTGACGCGGTTTGCTGTGTGGGAGCGGTGATAAGAGGCTCAACGCCACACTTTGACTACGTAAGCGCAGAGACCACCAAAGGCATCGCAAACGTGACGCTAAAATACGCAAAACCAGTCACATTTGGCGTGCTAACGGTAGATAACATCGAGCAAGCGATCGAGCGTGCTGGCAGCAAGGCTGGAAACAAGGGCTTTGAAGCGATGACTGGCGTTATAGAGATGCTAAATTTATACAAAAAGCTAGGAGAGTAAAATGGCCACACGTCATCAAGTGAGACAAGCCATCGTTTCGTTACTTTACTCAAATGAGATAAATCCCGTAACTGCGGAGTTTGAAGAGGAATTTTTAGAAGAGAAAAAGATAAGAAATGAGCGCAAAAACGAGGCGCAGCAGACCTTTAAAGAGGTGCTAGCAAACAAAGAAAAACTAGATGAAATTTTAAAGCCACACCTAAAAGACGGCGACTTTAGCAAGGTTGGCGCAACAGAGCTTGCTATCCTTAGACTTGGTCTTTACGAGATGAAATTTAGCCAGACTGATAAAGCCGTCATAATAAACGAGGCGATCGAGCTGGCTAAAGAGCTTGGAAGCGACCAGGCGCCAAAATTTATAAACGGCGTGCTAGATAAGATAAAGGGCGATCTATGAGGCTCTGTGTCGCTCTTGATATGGCGAGCAAGGATGAAAATTTAGCCCTCGTTCGTGAGCTAAAAGGGCTTGATCTTTGGCTGAAAGTGGGGCTTAGAAGCTACCTTAGAGACGGAGCTAAATTTATAGAGGAGCTAAAAGGGGCAGAGGAGTTTAAAATCTTTCTTGATCTAAAGCTCTATGATATCCCAAACACGATGGCAGACGCGGCCGAGGTCGTCTCAAAGATAGGCGTGGATATGATAAATTTGCATGCAAGCGCTGGCGAGCGAGCGATGAAGACCGTCATGGAGCGTCTTAATGCGCTGCAAAATCGCCCTTTGGTGATTGCTGTATCAGCACTTACTAGCTTTAACGAGAGCGAATTTGAAGCGGTTTATAACGACACTATTTCACGCTCGGTTAGAAAATTTAGCCAGATGAGCTTTGAAGCGGGGCTTGACGGCATGGTCTGCTCGGTCTTTGAAAGTAAGCTTATAAAGGACGTGACAAATCAAAATTTCATCACGCTTTGCCCTGGAGTTAGGCCTTTTGGCGAGAGTGCTAGTGATCAAAAGAGGGTTGCAAATTTGGTTAGCGCAAAGCAAGAGGGCAGCGACTTTATCGTCGTTGGCAGGCCGATTTATGAAAATGCAAACCCAAGAGAAATTTGCGAGAGAATTTTGGAGAAAATTTAGCGCCCTAACCTGCATAAAATTTGGTCTAAAATCATTTTTAAACATGGTTTTTCGCGTAAGAAAATTTAATTAAACCACCTCACAAGAAGCTTGGATAACGACTTAGTGTAGTAGCAAGATAAAATTTAGCAAGCTTTGTAGCGCATAAGAATGAAATTTAAAATTTCATTGCAACGAGTTTGGTGGTGCTTAAAAAATTTGAGGTAAATTTGAGCGATTTTAAAAAAATCCCATATGTCGGCGAGGCGACGCAGGCTGATTTGCTGGCGCTGGGCTACAAGGATATCGCTTCGCTAAAGGGCGCGGATCCTGAGGAGATGTTTGAACGCACAAAGGCTCTCGGGCGCGGCAGCGATAGGTGCATTCTATATGTTTACCGCATGATTTGTTATTACGCAAACACTCCGCACCCAGACAAGGCCAAGCTAAAATGGTGGCTTTGGAAGGATTAAATTTATAAATTTGATCTTTGATAGAGCGGTTTATCAAATTTAAATAGCATTGATCCAAACAAAACACAAGTATATTTTGCGCAGTGATAAAACAGAGCCAAAAATTTACTTTTTAAAATTTAAAATATAGGTTTAGATATGTTTTCTTTACTTAAATTTTTATAGTCGTTTTTGTGCTTTAGTTTTGAAAAATTTATTTGTTTATGATAGACCTTGATCTTATAAACAAATTTATAGTTGTTTTTAAAATTTCTTGATTTTTTAATTCATTTTTTTGTAAAAGCGGATATTCGTCATATTTATTAGTGTTAGAAATACAAAATATATACACATTATAAGCAAATTTTTTGATCAAAGAAGAACTTTTATAGTTGAAGCTTAAATGCAGACGATAAGAGAAAATATTTCTATGAAATTGTATGATCCAAGGGCATTGCGCCCTTGAAATTATGATCTAACAGGTGAAAGATAAGGTTTTTCAGAGTGCATAGACATCTCGTTTTGTTGTCTAAATGCTATATACTCCTCTTCGCTTAATTTTTTTATGTTAGCTATAGTGATCTTAAGAGGTGTGATACCTGAGAGTGGATCGTGATCTTGTGCATTTGCAAGCTCGTTACCGTCAGCCTCGCTATAGTGGAAAGTCGTAAATATCGTGCTTTCTCTAAGGTCAGGATTTACGCGAAGTTTAGCTGCGATCCTACCACGTTTATTCTCTACCATTGCGTAGCAGCCATCTTCTAGCTCTCTTTCTCTTGCGATATCAGGGCTTACTTCGATTAGCGGACCTTCGATACCAGCACCATACTCTAGCGGTGGGCACTCTCTAGTCATCGTACCAGTGTGGTAGTGATAAACTTTTCTACCTGTTGTAAATAAGCAAGGATAAACCTCGTCAGGTACTTCGCTCATCGCGCCTGAACCTACTGGATAGCCATCAGGTATATGCATTTTGGCTTTAAATTCAGCCTCCATGCTCGCACGCTTATCTTTATCGTCAGCGTAAAGCACTGGCACTAAGCGGAATTTACCATCAGGTAGCATTGATTTGTGATCGGTATAGAGATCAGGTGTGCCTGGGTGATCTTCATCAGGGCATGGCCAGCTGATGCCACCTAGTTTTTCAAGCCTATAGTAGCTGATACCACCAAAGAATTTAGGCATTAGTTTTCTAAGCTCATCCCAAACCTCTTCTGCGCTTAAGAAGTCAAATCCCTCAAGTCCCATAGCTTTTGCGATGTTGCATACTACTTTCCAGTCAGGCTCTACGCCACCTACTGGTTCGCTTGCTTTTCTAGTTCTTTGAACACGGCGAGATGTGTTAATAAATGTTCCATCTTTCTCACCCCAACCAGCTGCGGGTAATACAACATCAGCTTTTTGAGCACTTTCAGTGAAGAATAGATCTTGCACGATAAAGCAGTCTAGGTGATGTGTAGCATGCACAAAGTGCTCTGTCCAAGGGTCACTCATAACAGGGTTTTCGCCATAAACGTAAAGCACTTTTAGCTCGCCGCTATCCATCTTATCAGGTGCGTATGTTAGTTTAAAGCCAGGCACTGGATTAAGCTCGAAGTGCCAAACTTTGCGAGCTTGCTCTTGTGCGTAAGCGCTATTGACTGCACCTGCTGGGATGACGTTAGGTAGTGCGCCCATATCGCATGAGCCTTGAACGTTGTTTTGTCCACGAAGTGGATTTACTCCAGCGCCTTTTTTACCTAAATTTCCTGTTAGGATCGCTAAATTTGAAAGTGAGAAGACATTTGATGTGCCGTCGCTAAACTGAGTGATACCCATAGTGTAGCAAATAGCAGCGCTGCCAGCTTTTGCATACATCCTAGCAGCCTCAGTGATAAGCTCTTTTTTGACACCAGTCTCACGCTCAAATCTCTCAGGTGTGAAGTCTTTTACCGCTTCTTTTAGATACTCAAAACCCTCTGCATATTTTTCGATAAATTCACTATCTTGTAAATTTTCAGAAATGATGACATTCATCATTGTGTTTAGTGTTTTGATGTTTGAGCCAACTGGAATTTGCAAGAATATATCGGCTTTTTTAGCCATATCGGTGCGTTTTGGATCCACAACGATCATTTTTGCACCACGCTCTAAGCCTCTTTGCATCTGCATAGCGATGATCGGGTGGCATTCGCTTGTATTTGTGCCTATTAGTAAAAATACATCTGTATCAGTCGCAAACTCAACAAGATCGTTTGTCATTGTTCCGTTTCCAAGGGTGCTGGCAAGACCTGCCACTGTTGGAGCGTGTCAAAGACGAGCGCAGTGATCTACGTTGTTACTTCCTAAAGCACGAAAGAATTTTTGAAATACATAGTTGTCTTCGTTGTTTGAACGAGCTGAACTAAAGCCCATGATAGAGCTTGGACCATATTTTTCTACACTATTTTTAAAAGTCTTTCCTAAAAATTCATAAACCTCTTCAAAGCTAACCTCTTCAAGTTTGCCCTCTTTGTTAAACTCTCCGTTTAGTTTTCTCATCATTGGTTTAGTTAAACGTTTTGGAGAATTTACAAATTCCCAACCAAACATACCTTTTAAACACAACTCGCCATCATTTACATGGTGGTTATCAGTCGGCTTTGCATCGACTATCCTACCGTTTTCTACGATAAGGTCTATGCCGCAACCAGTTCCGCAATACGGACAGGTTGTTTGAACAATCTTTTGCATAGATTTCCTTTCAAGTAATATTTCTAATAACGCGGTTATTATATACCTTATAAAATAAAAGTAGTTTTAAAATTAATTATTTTATTTAAAAAAATTTTAAGTAATATGCAAAATTTGCATATTACTTTGACGCTGAATTTATAAGACTTTACTATTTTTATATTAGTTTTAATATTTATGAGTATTTATATTTGGTGCTAAAATAATTTATTACGAAGTAGGTTCTTAATCTGCTTTATTTGTTTCTAATTTGATAAAACATTTATATTTTTTGGTTATTTTATGTTGGCAAGCTCGGCAAAAACCTAATATAAACTAATGGGTATTGAGCTATGATAAAAACCATATTTTTGAAAACTAATAAACATGGAGAAGTTAAAAAATAAATACATATCCTATTTCTAAATTTTATAGAAGGATTCATATGAACTATATAGTCTTTCATCCGTTATAAAAACTATAGAAATAGTAGAGATTACTTAAGTTTTTTAGAAAAGTAATTAGCAAAATAACTAAAAATATCAGAATTTTAATGTCTAAAGAGTTCTAGAATATATCTAATTTTTTAGAAGACATAGGAAATAGATAAGGGTTGCTTTGTAACTAAGTTAGTTAAAACGCCCCACAAATTAACTAATAATAACATTACATGATTTTTATGAGCTAGCTGAGATTGTAATTTATTATGATAGTAATAAGACTTATGAGTTATGTGGCTTAATCTTATTATGTGGTAAAATATTTTAAGAATAAATTTATTAATGGTAAAAATCTTATATCTGGATATAAAATTTTTAGATGCAAATTTGTCTTGCTATCACAAGTGTATGAAGATATACTAAACATAGATTATATAAACAAAAAAAGAATTTCTTGTTTCATCATAAGAGTATGAGTCTAGGTGTCAAAACATTAAAAATACAAAAAAATTGTGTTAAATCATATTAAGCCTATAAAAGAAAATCTATTTAAGTTCTGTTGAGGCTAATACAAAAATACAGAAAAGAAAAAGTTATAAATATAAAATAATCATTGCCAATATAATAAAATTAAAAATAAATTTTTTGTCTATAAGAATAGTTTTTAAATTTTTTCTTTTAAGGGTTTTAAATTTTTGGCTATGATTTGCCATTCCTTTGCAAGCTTTTCAAGGCTAAATTTAGCATTTGCAGGGCTGGTTGATGGTAGTTTTATCACTTCATTTTTTGTCGCTTTTATGATCTCATCTTCTAAGTATTTTTTGCAAATTTCATAAGCTTTGCCGCCATTTGCATAGACTTGTGTGATATTTGCGGTTTTAAAAATTGGCTTTAAATTTACAGGTACGATCTGGCTCATCTTAGCGTCGCTTGAGCCCTCTATCTCGCATGATATCGCCGCGTCATATATCGCGATGTGATGAGAGAGTAGAAATTTTATTTTTTCATCCGTGCTTTCTGGCAGGTCAGCATTTAAAATCCCAGCCAACACCCGCCAAAAGCGGTTTTGCGGATTTGTATAGTAAAAGCCAAATTTACGAGAGATGACGGAGGGAAATGAGCCTAGTATTAAAATTTTAGAGTTTTTATCAAAGATTGGCTTAAAGGGGTGCGTTTGGCTCATATTTTTGCCTTTTAAATTTATGAATAATTTTAGATAATGATATATAAAATTTGCTTTAGAAGTTAAATTTAAGGAGCTGCAATGCCTTGGCGCAAGATGAGGTTTTTTGATAAGGGCTGGATAAGTGGCGATCTGGACGATGATGAGTTTGAAAAGAGGATAGAGGATTATGGCTCGTATGTAAGGTCTTTTTATGGCGAGCTAAAGACACTTGAGAGAATTTTTGTAGATCTAAATTTTAATGACGCAAAGATAGTATCTTTTGCCTTTATGAAAAGTGGCGCTAGGGTTAAATTTTACATCGGAGACTTGCAAAATGGCTACTACGAGCTAAGTGCCCTTTTTAAAAATTTTCATATAGATGACAACACTCTTGGCGAGATCATAGCTAGTGAAGTGGCTTTTGCGGAGAAGAAATTTTATTTTTCATATATGATGGGTGATCTTAAGGAGCGTCATTTTGCCTTTGACGAGATATGCAGTATTAAATTTAAAAAAATTTCAAGCAAGATGTATTCTAGCTGCTAGAGTAAATTTTAGGTGCAAAAGCACCTAAAATTTAATTGATTTCGTCGCTAAAGTCTGCTAGGCTTAGGCGTTTTAGCTGGCGGTAGCGTCTTTGCGCGTCGGCTTTGTTTTTAGCTAGTAGCTCATCTGCATGCTCAGGGTTGGTCTTTTTAAGCGAGTTGTAGCGAACCTCGTTTAGCAAAAACTCTTCATAAAGCGACCAGTCAGGCTCTTTTGAGGTGATTTTGAGCGGATTTTGTCCCTCTTTTAAAAGGCGCGGATCGTATAGATATGTCGGCCAGTATCCGCATTTTGTAGCGAGCTCGCCTTGGCCGCCTGACTGCGATAAGCCGCCTTTGATGCCGTGAGCGATGCACGGAGAGTAGGCGATGATGAGGCTTGGGCCGTCATACGCTTCAGCCGCTGCGATCGCTTTTATCACGTTTGCTTGGCTCGCGTTTGAGTTGATCTGCGCTACAAAAATATTGCCGTAAGTCATTGCGATGTAGCCAAGGTCCTTTTTCTGAGCTGGCTTGCCGCTAGCCGTAAATTGCGCTATCGAGCCTGCGCGGCTTGATTTTGAGCTTTGGCCGCCAGTGTTTGAATAAACTTCGGTGTCAAGCACTAGCACGTTTACGTTTTCGCCGCTTGCTAGCACGTGGTCAAGTCCGCCAAAGCCGATGTCATACGCCCAACCGTCGCCGCCGATGATCCATTGCGACTTTTTGACTAGGAATTTCTTAAGCTCTAAAATTTCTTTCACGCCTGGTACGCTTAAATTTTGCTCTAAAATAGGCAATAAATTTTTCGTGATCTCTTGCGTTTTAACGCCATCATTTTTGAAATTTATCCAGTCGTTGTAAAGCGCTGAAAGTGCGTTTGGTACGCTATCTATGTTGTTTCTCATTATATCTTCGATGCGGTGGCGCATAGTCTCGATCGCTACGTTCATACCCATGCCAAACTCGGCGTTATCTTCAAATAGCGAATTTGCCCACGCAACGCCCTTGCCTTCGTCGTTTGTGGTGTACGGAGTAGATGGGGCAGAGCCGCCATATATCGAGCTACAACCAGTCGCGTTTGCTACGATCATACGCTCGCCAAATAGCCTTGTAATAAGCGTGATATACGGAGTTTCGCCGCATCCCGGGCAAGCGCCGTGGAATTCAAAGAGTGGCTTAGCAAAGCCAACGCCTTTAACGCTCTCTTTGTTCATGAGATCGTCTTTATAAGCGACCTTTTTAAATAGATAATCAGCATTTTCTTGCTCGTTTTTGCCTAGCTCTTCTTCAAGCGGCACCATGACGAGCGATTTTTCCTTGCTTGGGCAGTTTTGTGCGCATAGCTCGCAGCCGGTGCAGTCTAGCGGGCTTACTTGGATCTTGTATTTTAGTCCCTTGACCTCTTTGCCTTTTGCCTCTAGGTTGTGCTCTTTTACGCCATCTGGGGCTGCGCTAAGCTCGTTTTCGTCTATTAAAAATGGTCTGATTACAGCGTGTGGGCAGACAAATGCGCACTGGTTGCACTGGATGCAGTTTTGCTCGATCCATTTTGGCACCATGACGCCAACGCCGCGCTTCTCATAAGCCGTCGTGCCAGCTTCAAAGTGGCCGTCCTCGTAGCCTATGAAGGCTGAGACTGGTAGGCTATCACCGCGAGCCGCATTTATCGGTTTTACGACGTTTTCGATGAAGCTGTTGCCGATGTATTTTTCATCTTTTTGCTCATCGTCTGCTAAATTTGCCCACGCAGGATTGACTGGCACTTTTATGAGCCCATTTGCGCCAACGTCGATAGCGTTGTAGTTCATCTGCACGATCGCCTCGCCTTTTTTAGCGTAGGCTTTGTGAGCGTACTCTTTCATATATTTTTGCGCATCTTCAAATGGTATGATGTCAGCAAGCTTGAAAAATGCCGACTGCATTATGGTATTTGTGCGGTTTTTAAGTCCGATATCGTGCGCTAGCTTTGTTGCGTTTATGATGTAGAAATTTATATTTTTGCTAGCTAAAATTTTCTTAACTTTATTTGGCAACTTCGCTATGGTCTGCTCTGCGTCCCAGATAGAGTTTAATAAAAATGTGCCGTTTTCTCTGATGCCGTCAATGACGTCGTAAATTTCAAGATATGCTGCGACTGAGCAGGCTACAAAGTGCGGGTTTGAGACGAGATAGGTCGAGCGGATCGGCTTTTTGCCAAAGCGAAGGTGCGAGCGCGTGTAGCCGCCTGATTTTTTACTATCATAGGCAAAATATGCCTGTGCGTAAAGATCAGTCTTATCACCGATGATCTTAATAGAATTTTTGTTTGCACCCACGGTGCCATCAGCGCCAAGTCCGTAAAATAAGCACTCTTTAACGCTCTCATCGCTTAGTGAAATTTTCTCTCCAGTTGGCAGCGAGGTAAAAGTGACGTCATCGACGATACCCACTGTAAAGCCATCTTTTGGCTCGCTTTGGTTTAAATTTTCAAATACAGCTAGCATCTGCGCAGGATCAACATCCTTTGAGCTTAGGCCGTATCTGCCGCCAACTATGATCGGGGCGTCCTTTTGGCCATAAAATGCAGCTTTTATATCAAGATATAGCGGCTCGCCAAGGCTGCCAGGCTCTTTTGTGCGGTCAAGAACGGCTATTTTTTTCACGCTCTTTGGCATCACGTCAAAGAGATACTTCGTGCTAAATGGGCGGTACAAATGCACCTTGATGATGCCCACCTTTTCGCCTTTTGCGTTTAGATAATCAACAACCTCTTCAAGGGTCTGCGTCACTGAGCCCATAGCTACGATGACGCGCGTGGCCTCAGGATCGCCGTAGTAGTTAAACGGCTTGTAGTCACGACCAGTGATCTTTGAAATTTCAGCTAGGTAGTTTGCTACGATGTCTGGCACTGCGTCATAAAAGCGGTTGCTTAGCTCTCTTGTTTGAAAGTAGATATCGTCATTTTGCGCTGTGCCTCTTGTTTTTGGGCTCTCTGGATTTAGCGCTTCGTCTCTAAATTTTTGTAGCGCCTCTCTATCAAGTAGCCTATCAAAGTGCGCGTAGTCCATCACTTCTACTTTTTGAATTTCATGGCTCGTTCTAAAGCCATCAAAGAAGTGTAAAAATGGCACTCTGCCCTTGATCGCTGCTAAATGCGCCACGCCAGCGATGTCCATCACCTCTTGCACTGAGCCGCTTGCTAGCATAGCAAAGCCAGTTTGGCGACAGGCGTAGATGTCTTGGTGGTCGCCAAATATTGAAAGTGCCTGCGCAGCTAGCGAGCGAGCTGAGACGTGGATGACGCCAGGGAGGAGCTGGCCTGCTATCTTATACATATTTGGAATTTTTAAAAGTAGGCCTTGAGAAGCTGTGTAGGTCGTAGTTAGCGCGCCAACTTGTAGCGAGCCATGCACCGTGCCAGCTGCTCCGCCTTCGCTTTGCATCTCGACTACTTTTACTGGCATACCAAATAAATTTTTCTTGCCCTGCGCTGCCCAAAGGTCAGTGTAGTCAGCCATAGGCGAGCTAGGAGTGATAGGGTAAATTCCAGCTACTTCGGTAAATGCGTATGACGCGTAAGCTGCGGCCTCGTTTCCGTCCATAGTTTTCATTATTTTTGACATATTTCCGCCTTAAAATTATCTTAAAAATGGCTTTATTATAAAAGAAAAATCCAAAATTTGTCATTAATCTCTATCATTAAAAAATTAAAATTTATAAATAACTAAGATGTAAGTCAAATTTTAATATTGTAGGGGCAAAGTAAAAAGGATGAAATTTTGATAAATATTCATAAAATAGCCTATCTAAGGGTTATCGCGCTAGCTTTTGCAGCTTTTATATTTAATACAACTGAGTTCGTGCCAGTGCCGCTTTTAAGCGACATAGCAAAGGATTTTGGCATGAGTACGGCTGATACTGGGCTCATCATCACGATATATGCGTGGAGCGTGACGATACTCTCGCTACCTTTTATGCTGCTAACTGCAAATTTAGAGCGAAGGTCGCTACTTTTAAAGGTCTTTATCATTTTTGTGGTTTCTCACGCACTTTGCGCGGTTGCTTGGAATTTTACCGTTTTAGTCATAGCTCGCGTGCTAATAGCCATCTCACACGCCATATTTTGGTCGATCACCGCCTCGCTTGCTGTTAGGGTGGCACCTATCAATAAAAGCTCGCAAGCTCTGGGACTTTTAGCGCTTGGCACATCGATGGCGATGATACTTGGCTTGCCACTTGGTAGGGTTTTAGGCGATAGCTTGGGCTGGCGTGTCACATTTGGGCTCATAGGAATTTTTGCTGTGGGCGTTGGCGCTTGGCTATATAAAATTTTGCCGCTTTTGCCTAGTAAAAACTCAGGCTCGCTAAAAAGTTTGCCTGAGCTTGCAAGAAATGGCTTCTTGATGGTGATATTTTTGCTAACTGCTATCGTTATCAGTGCGCATTTTAGCACTTATAGCTACATCGAGCCGTTTGCCAAAGATATTAGCGGCTTTGATGGTAAATTTATCACCATATTTTTGCTTTTGTTTGGCGTCGCTGGCATTGTAGCAAGCTGGCTTTTTTCTAAATTTTATAAGCTCATACCAAATGCCTTTACAGCTATCTCAATAGCGATCATTTTAGCCTGCTTGCTTGCGCTAAATTTCATCGCTACAAATGAGAGCTTTATGCTTGCGCTTGCCTTTATCTGGGGGCTTGGCATAGCTGGGATAAATATGAGCTTTCAGATAAAGGTGCTAAGCTTAGCCTCAAAAGCCACAGACGCTGCGATGGCGATATATTCAGCTATTTATAACATCGGCATAGGAACTGGCGCGCTAATAGGTCATCAAACGATAGTTCATCTTGGCGAGCAAAATATCGGTAACGTTGGTAGCCTTTTTGCAGCGGCTGGACTTGTCATTTTTGTCGCCGCAGCGGTTAAATTTAAGAAGGCTAATTAAATTTAGCTTTTTTAAAAAACCAAAAACGTTACAAATTTCTACAAATAAGTGATAATAAATATCATAACTAAGAATAATTTTAGCTAAGCTTTTTTATAATCGTTATCAGAAAACGAATAAATTTTAGGAGCTTGTTATGTCAGTTTTAGTTATCGGAGCAGATGAGATCACGCCTATTAAGGCTGTTTTGCATGATTTAGGAGCTGAAAAGATAGAGCACTGGGACGCTAGAAACGAAAACCGCGTAAATCGCAAGCCGATCCCACAAGACACCGAGTGCGTGGTGATGCTAACTAGCTTTTTAAACCACAACACGATGAAGACCATTAAAACTCAAGCAAAAAAGAGAAATATCCCTATCGTTTGTGCTAAAAGAAGCGTTAGTTGCGTATTTTGCGAGTATTGTAAGGTCTTTGGCCTAGATAAGGAATTTGGATGCAAAGAATAATCGATGAAGTTCGGGTTTTTATCAGATATTGGCGAAATAACTCCAAGTATTTTTGCAAAGCTTGACAAACTTTCGCGTGCGAAAATTTTTATCGCACTTTATAATGTTGGCGTAGAGAGCGAGCTAAAGATCCCGCTTTCTTACGCTAAATTTCTAAATTTCAAAGAGATTTTTGATGCTAGGATAAATTTATTACTGTGTGATAAATTTTTAAATTTCAAACCAGTTGATAGCTTTTGCATACCTTCAAACGTCGTTATAAATGCTTATTTGAGAAATGATTTTAAAGCGTTGAAATTTGTAGCAAAAGAGCCAAAGATGGCAGCTGCAAAGATGATAAAGATGCTTTATAGAAGTGGGGAATTTGAGTTTTTTATTGACGCAGCGCAGATGTTTTGTCAATTTGTTTATGATAAAATACGCCTCCGTCATCAGGACAAAGAGGTCGTGCTAAATGGCGGCGTCATCTCGGTCAAAAAGGGTGGCAAAAATTTACTCAGCGTCATGCCAAGCTTTAAAAAAGTGAGCTTTGATGATATGAGAAATTTAAACGACGACATCGACGCAGCCGTTTGCGCCTTGCAAAGAGAGTGCGAGATGGTTTATATCGTCTGTCCTAGAAATGAGGAATTTAGGCGGCATGTTGAGGTTAGGCACTGCTTTGCAAGAGGGTGCATAAAGCTCGTGCCTTATACGATTATTAGTAAAATTTTTTAAAAAGGATAAAAATGATAGGTATAGTTTTTGGAAGCAGTATGGGAAATACCGAAGATGCAGCAAAACTTATAAGCGAAGGTCTAGGTCTTAAAAACGAGCTTTTAAACGTCTCTGACGTGGACGCAGCGAAGCTAAATAGCTTTGATAAGCTCATCCTTGGCACATCGACCTGGGGCAGCGGCGACCTGCAAGACGACTGGGACGCATTTGACTTTAAAGCGTTAAATTTAAACGGCAAAACGGTCGCTGTTTTTGGCATGGGAGATAGCCAAAGCTACTCAGACGAGTACTGCAACGGCATGGCAAAGCTCTATGACGAGGTGGTAAAAGCAGGCGCGAAGGTAGTTGGTGAAGTTAGCACTGATGGATATACATTTGATGGTTCTGATGCCGTAAGAAATGGTAAATTTGTAGGTCTAGCGCTTGATGCTGATAACCAAAGTGACAAGACAGAGGGTAGAATTTCAGCTTGGATCGAGCAGATAAAACCATACTTTGCATAATAAATTTAGCTAGATCTTCTAGCTAAATTTATATATCCATAGCCGAGATGAAGCTTTTTATCCTCTCATTTTGGCTTTTAAAAAACTCATCAACTAAGCCATCAAAGGCGATCACACTTTTATCTAAAAACAAAATTCTATCAGCTATCTTTCTAGCAAAATTCATATTGTGAGTGACGATGATCATAGACTTTTTCTCTTTTGCAAGAGATAAGATGACCTTTAAAACTTCAGCCTCAAGCTCTGGATCAAGCGCACTTGTAGGCTCGTCAAGTAGCAAAAAGTATGGATTTACAGCTAGTGCTCTAGCGATGGCCACGCGCTGTGCTTGTCCGCCTGAGAGCCTGTTTGGATAGGTATCTTCTTTGTGGCTAAGTCCCACTTTAGCTAAAAGCTCTTTTGCCTCTTTTATCGCTTCGTTTTTATCCTTTTTTTGAACGTAGATCGGAGCTTCGGTGACATTTTGAAGCGCTGTTAGGTGCGGGAAGAGGTTGAAGCTTTGAAAGACCATGCCTGTTTTTTTACGAATTTCTAAAAGCTCTTTTGAGCTAAGCTTCTCTTTAAAATTTACACTCCTATCATCTACCTCTAAAGTGCCACTTTGTGGGATCTCAAGTAAATTTATGCATCTAAGAAGCGTTGATTTGCCACAACCAGATGAGCCAACTATCACGGTCGTTTGCCCCTCTTTAAAGCTTGTATTTATGTTATCTAGCACCAAATGATCGCCGTAAGATTTGCTTATATTTTTAAAATTTATAGCCATTAGACATACCTTGAGACAGCTTTTTCAAGCCTTGATTGAAGATAGGTTAAAAGTGTGCAAACCGCTAAATAGATGAGCGCTGCTAGGATGTAGAGGATGAGTGGCTCAAAGGTCCTTGCTGCGATCCTTTGAGCGACCATAAACATATCTACCATCGTTATAGAAGCTGCTAGTGAAGTGTCTTTAACAAGGTCTATAAATGTGTTTGAAAGCGGAGGGAGCGAGATCCTCACTGCTTGAGGTGCGATGATGCGCTTTAAAATTTGATAGTGCGTCATGCCAAGCGATATGGCAGCCTCCCACTGACCTTTTGGCACAGAAAGTATGGCAGCCCTTACAGATTCAGACGCATAAGCGCCCACGTTTAGGCTAAATGCGATAGTGGCCGCACTCCAAGTATCAAGCGTGACACCGATGCTAGGAAGCCCGTAAAATACGATGAAAAGCTGCACAAGAAGCGGAGTACCGCGAAATATCCAAACATAGGTGGCAAATATAAATTTTAAAATTTTTATATTTGAAAGCCTCGCTACTGCTGTGATAATGGCGATGACAAGCCCTAGCGAAAACGAGAGCAAAGTAAGTGGGATCGTCACTTTTAAAAGCGCGATGATCATCGGTAGCGTCGAGCTTGAAACAAGCTCGATCACTCTATCTAAATTTTCCATTTTTGCCTTGTTGGTTTATAAATTTATTTTGAAACGTCTTTGTCAAAGTAGCTTTTAGAGATGGCTTCTAGTTTGCCCTCTTTTGAAAGCTCAGTTAAAGCATTTGAAATTTGCTCTGCAAGCTCTGCATTATCTTTCTTAACAGCTGCTGCTGTGTAGTCTTTCTCATCAAGTGAGGCAGCTATCTTCACAGGTGCGTTTGGACGCTCTTTTATGAAGTCGTAAAATACGATGTTATCTCTTACAACAGCATCTACACGCCTTGATATAAGAAGCTCCATGCTTTTAGCAAAACTATCTGTTACGACGTGCTTAGCACCGTATTTTACGGCGACTTTCGCCCAGTTGCTAGTTGCTGAGTCGGCATCTTTTTTGCCTTTTAGATCAGCAAAACTTTTTATCTCGTTATTATCTTTTCTAGTGATGATAGCGCCAAATGTCACAGTATAAGGCACTGAAAAAGCATATTTTTTCTTTCTCTCATCGGTTATACTTACTTGGTTAAACACAACGTCTGCTTTGCCAGCGTCAAATGCTGCTAGCATCGCGTCCCATGGGGCTGTTAGAAACTCAACTTTTAAATTTAGCTTTTGTGCTACCGCTCTTGCGATATCTACGTCGTATCCTACTAGCTCATTTTTGTCATTATAAAATGTAAAAGGTGCGTAAGTGCCTTCTGTTGCTACTGTTAGCACGCCATCTTTTATAGTTTTTGCTTGCAAATTTAGAGCCATTGCAAGCACTGCTACTACTTTTAATAAATTTGTAAATTTCATTTTGATCCTTTATTTTGAAATATCTTTTCCAAAATATTTCATCGAAATTTCGCTTATCTTACCTTCGGCTTTTAGCTCATCAAGCGCTTTGTTTATCGCTTCTAGTAGCTCGGTGTTGCCTTTTTTAAGAAGTGCAGCTGTTGGCATCGGCTCATTACTAGTGTATGCGATTTTTAGCGGTGCATTTGGGCGTTGTTTGATGTAGTCAAAAAATGTGACGTTGTCATTTATCGTATCGTCAGCTCTTTTTGAGATGATAAGCTCCACGCCTTTGCTAAAGCCATCAGCTACAACTACTGTTGCGCCATTTTTCTCAGCTATCGCTGCCCAGTTGCTAGTTGCAGAGTGCACGCTCTTTTTGCCCTTTAGATCAGCAAAACTTTTGATGTCGTTATTGTCTTTATGCACGACAATTACGGGATATGGCATGGTGTAAGGCACGCTCATATCATACTTTTTCTTTCTATCTTCGTTTATGCTAACTTGATTAAAAACAACATCTGCTTTGCCAGCGTCAAATGCAGCAAGCATCGCGTCCCATGGAGCTGTTAGAAACTATATCTTTAAATTTAGCTTCTTTGCAACAGCTCTTGCGATATCTACGTCATAACCTACTAGCTCGCCCTTTTCATCATAAAATGAGTAAGGTGAGTAAGTGCCTTCAGTTGCAATTATAAGCTCGCCTTTTTTGATAGTTGAAGCATTTAAATTTAAAGCTAAAAAAGCACCTGCGATAAAGCCAAAAATGGGCTTAAAATTCATTAATTCTCCTTATTTAGAAATGTCTTTGCCGAAGTATTTAAGCGAAATTTCGCTTAAAACTCCTTCTTTACTAAGCTCATTTAGGGCAAGGTTTATCTCATTTAGAAGTTTAGTGTTACCTTTTTTAACAATCGCAGCCGTATACATCGGCTCATCGCCAGCTTCGATGATCTTTATAGGGGCATTTGGGTGTTGTTTGATGTAGTCATAAAACATTACCGCATCATCTATCGTATCATCGGCTCTTTTTGTGATGATCAAATTTATCTGATCGCTCAAACTATCAGCCACAACTAGCTTGGCGCCATACTTTTCAACGGTTGGTATCCACATGCTATTTACTGAATGCACGCTTCTTTTGCCTTTTAGATCGGCAAAGCTTTTGATGTCGTTATTATCTTTATGCACGACGATGGCCGAGTAAGAGACCATATATGGCACGCTGTAGTCATACTTTTTCTTTCGCTCGTCTGTTATGCTTACTTGGTTAAACACCACGTCCGCCTTGCCAGCGTCAAATGCAGCAAGCATCGCATCCCATGAAGCTTCGATAAATTTTGGCTTTACGCCTAGTTTTTTAGCCACGGCTCTTGCTATCTCCACGTCATAGCCCATTAGCTCATCTTTTTCATTGTGAAACGAAAATGGCGAATAAACACCCTCGGTCGCTATCCTTATGACGCCATCTTTTTTGATCTGCTCGTAAGAATTTGCCAAGGCAGAATTTAAAGAGAGCAAATAGGCAACTGCGCAGAGCGCACCAAATTTAAAAGCACTAGAAAATTTCATACAAAACTCCTTATAAAAAATAAAATCAATAACGGAATTTGCAAAAAAAGATAAATTTAAGATTTATGCAAATGTCAGTCGCAACTGCGACCTAGGTAATATTTTGGCGCTATTTTATCACAAAAATAAAAGGGCGGCGGCTCACCCCTCTAAAAGTGAGACCGCTAGAGCTTTAACGCCCTTAAAATCAACCTTGCCGCTTGCAAGCGTTGGGATATCATCAACGATGAATATATAGCTTGGCATCATTATAGGAGCTAGGCTGCTCTCTTTTAAAATTTGCTCTAAATTTTTGGGCTCTGTGCCGCTTTTTACTAAAAGTGCGATCGCTTCGCCTTTTTTGCTATCTGGCACATTTGCGCTGCTAAAGACGACGTCGCCCCCAAGCACCTTTGTAAGCTCTTCTTCGACGCTTCCAAGGCTTATCATCTCGCCGCCTATCTTGGCAAATCTTGAGTATCTATCGACGATAAACACAAAGCCGTTTTCATCGATGTGGCCTTTATCACCAGTTTTATAGTATCTTACGCCATCAATGTGCGTGATGACCTCGCTTGTTTTAGCTTCGTCGTTTAGATAGCCCTTCATCACCTGCGATCCGCCGATCACTATGAGTCCGTCTGTGCCAGTTTCTAGCTCTTCAAGCGTCTCTGGGTCGATTATCTTTATGATGGTGCCAGGTAGAGGCATGCCAACGCTGCCAGGTCTATTAAATGTAAGCTCTTTTAGGCTCTCTTTTTCTAGGATATTTGGCATATTTACAGCCGCCACCGGCGCCGTTTCGGTCGCGCCATAGCCTTCATAAATTTCTATGCCAAATTTGAGCCTAAACTCGTCTTTTATCTCAGGTTTTAGCTTTTCAGCCCCAGCTACGACCATTCTGGCACTTTGAAACATCAACGGATGAAGCTTTTTGTTTCTGGTGTAGAGCCTAAAGAAGGTCGAGGTACCAAAGATGATGCTAGCGCTGTGTCTTGCAGCCATTTTGCCGATAGTCGCTCCGTCTGTTGGGTCAGGTACGCTTACCATTTTTATGCCCTCGCAAAGCGGCATGAGCGTGGTGACTGTTAGGCCAAATGAGTGAAATACTGGGAGTGAATTTAAGATCACGTCATCTTTTTTGAAATTTAGAAGTTCGCTTATTTGCTTAATGTTTGCAAGTAAATTTTTGTGGCTTAGCTCGATGCCTTTTGGCTCGCCCTCGCTGCCGCTACTAAATAAAATGGTGGCTGTATCTTCTAAACTTACACGTTTAAAATAGCAAAGTTTAATAAGCCAAGTTGGAGCAAAAAAGGCGGTTAAAAGCGCTAAAAATTTCTCTTTTTTTGAGACGATAGCTGAGAGATCTTCTGCAAATTTAGCCCTGCCACTCATCGCATCTTTTAGATTAAAGCCCTTAAGTGCGAGCTTTTCAAGAAATTTGCTAGAGGTGATGACTGTGTTTATATTTGCCTTTCTTAGGGCGTGATTTAGCGAGGTAGCATTAAGCGTATAGTTTAAATTTACGCTCACTTTGCCCATGGCAAGAAGCGCCATATTTACTATTGCTGCGATGCTTGAGCTAGGTAGTAAGATGCCTATACTTTTCTCATCTTTTAGCTCTCGTTTGAAAATTTTGATAAAGACTAAAACGGCAGTTATAAATTTCAAGTTGCTTAAATTTAGCCCAGTGCTGTCGCTCACACACTCTTTAAATTTATTTTCTTTTGCGTTGTTTAGCCATTCGCTCGTTAGCGGTTTTTGCCTTGAGATAAAGCTCTCCCACGATGAAAAGCTAAGCTCAAGCACCTTTTGCTTCATCTTTGCAGCGTTTATAAATGTGGTTATTGGCTTGCCAAAGGCGACGATGATGTCGCGTCTGCCGTTTTTAGAAGTGAGGTCTTTGTAAAATTTACTAGCTCTTGAAAAGCTAGATCCCCAAAGGCCACGAAGGTAAAATGGCACGATGCAAATTTCTTCCAGATCTCTTATGATAAGCTCAAAGCCCTTTTGAAATTCATTTATCTGGCCGTTATAGCTGATGTGGCCCTCTGGGAAAAGTGCAACCACTTCGCCATTTTTTAGGCACTCTCTAACTAGCTCTATCGACTCTTTACTAGCCCCTGCGCCTATTGGGATCACTTTAAAAAATTTAAAAATTTGCTTTAGATACCATTTGTTATAGATCGTTCTATACATGACAAATCTTATGCCCCTTGGGCTTGCAGCTTGAAGCACGAGCCAGTCGATCCAGCTGATGTGATTGCCAAGAAGTAGTGCGCCGCCACTTTGCGGTAAATTTTGAAGCCCTTCAACGAAAAAGCGGTACTTTGTCTTTAAAAATGGTAACAAAAGTAGCCTTGTAAAAAGGTGTGGAAGCTGTAAAATGGCGTAAAAACTGCCGACTAAGCAAACAAGCGCTGTAAAGACAAAGAGCCCGGTGGTTGAAATTTCAAAATATACTAAGCCTATGCCAATAGCTAAAAATAGCAGCATTGAGACGTTTTGCAAGAAGTTGTTTGCCGCCATTATCTTGCCGGTGCTCTTTTGCGGGGCAAAGTACTGGATCATCGCATTTAGCGGCACTATAAATATGCCTCCAAAAAAGCCAAATGCAAATGAGCTAAGGCTCACTACGCCGATGCTTGAGCCAAATGCGAAAAATAATAGTGAAAAAAATATACCCATAGCACCCATCGGTACGATGCCAAGCTCGATGTGAAGCTTTGACATAGAGCCAGCCACGTATGAGCCAAATGCGATGCCTATGGCGCTTACTGCAAGGATCGCTTGCACTGCTAGAGAGCTGTCGTCATTAAAAACTGCCTTGTAGTGAGCTGGGAAGGCTGCGATGATGATCTGAGAGATACCCCAAAATATGCTAAGACCAGCGATGCTTAGCCAGATATTTTTATCTGATCTTACCTCTTTTAAATTCTCTCTTAAGTAGCTAAGGCTAATGTATCTTTTAAGCTCAAATTCTCCGCTTTGTTCGTTCGTTTCGCTGATATAAGGTAGCTTGTAAGCAAAAAATGCTTCAAGCGCGCTAAAAACGACTAAAAAGATGCCGATAGGATAGACGCTTTTTAAAATTTCTTCTGAGTTTTCGCCTTGGATATATAAATTTTCAAATATAAATGAAAATAAAAATGAGCTAGCGAGTATTGCGACGATGGTAAGCGCTTGGATGACGCCGTTTGCTGTGCCAAGTCGCTCAGTGCCGACAAGTGCTTTGATGATGCCATATTTTGCTGGCGAGTAGATCGCACTTTGAGCAGCTAAAATGAGCGTGAGCGCAAATGCCACGCCAAAGGCACCCAAAAGGTAGCTAATAAGCACTGCAACGCTGATAACAACGCCAAAGACGGCGCAAATTCTAATAACCTTTGTTTTTGCAAATTTGTCATTTATAAAGCTTGAAGGCGAAAATAAAAATATAAATGGAAGCAAGATCATCGCATTTATAACGGCTGTTAGGATAAAAAGCGTATCGCCTGAGTAGGTCTTTAAAAGGACGTTTTGGATGGTTATTTTGTGCGCTAGATCGACGCTTGCGTTTAAAAATGCGATCGCAAGGTAGGGCAAAAAGCCAGTGACTTTTAGTAAATTCCTCATGAATAAAGCCTTTTTGGATTTTAAATTTTGTAAATCTAACAGTAAAATATTTAAAATATCATTAATAAAAAACTCTAGCCATAAATTTTGTGGTGAAATTTCTTTGAAAAAATTTAAATTTTATATGCTTTTTGATAAAATCCGCCTATCAAAAATAAGGAAAAATTTATCATGGACTATGAAATCATCGTCGTTGGCGGCGGACATGCTGGCATTGAGGCAAGTCTTGCGGCTGCTAGAATGGGCAAACAAACTTTACTGATCACTATCTTGGCCGAGCAAATAGGCGCTGCAAGCTGCAACCCAGCCATCGGAGGCCTTGCAAAAGGACACCTTGTAAAAGAGATCGACGCGCTTGGCGGTCAAATGGGACTTACAACTGATGCTGTTGGTATCCAGTTTCGCGTGCTAAATGAGAGCAAAGGCCCAGCAGTACGTGGTAGCCGTGCTCAGATCGACATGGATAGATACCGCGTTTATATGAGAAATTTGCTTTTAAACACTCCAAATTTAGAAATTTCTCAAGAGATCGCCACTGAAATTTTAAGCGAAAATGGCGAGGTAACAGGTGTTAGAACACACCTAAATAACATCTATAACGCAAAAAAAGTGATAATTACAACTGGCACATTTTTAAACGGGCTAATCCACGTTGGATTTAACAAACTTGAAGCTGGCCGCGTGGGCGAGCTAAGCGCAAAGGATCTAAGCTCTAGCCTAAGAGAGCTTGGGCTAAATTTAGGCAGGCTAAAGACTGGAACATGCCCAAGGATCGACGCAAAAACGATAAATTTTGAAATTTTAGAGAAGCAAGATGGTGACGCAAAGCCAGTTGCATTTAGCTTTAGAACTAAAAATTTCTCCCCAACGCAGCTACCATGCTACATTGCCTATACAAACGAAATCACCCATGAGATAATCCGCTCAAATTTCGACAAAGCGCCACTTTTTACAGGTCAGATCGAGGGTATCGGACCAAGATATTGCCCTAGTATCGAGGATAAGATAAACCGCTTTGGCGACCGCGATAGACACCACCTTTTCATCGAGCCTCAGACCCTTGAAGCGACAGAGTACTACATAAACGGCTTTTCAACGAGCCTGCCTTATGAGGTGCAAGTGCAGATGCTCCGCTCTGTAAAAGGCTTTGAAAATGCAAAAATCGTAAGGCATGGATATGCCATAGAGTACGACTACGTCGAGCCAACACAGCTAAAACATAGCTTAGAGACCAAAAAGGTAAAAGGGCTATACTTGGCTGGGCAGATAAATGGCACGACTGGATACGAGGAGGCAGGCGCTCAGGGGCTAATGGCTGGCATAAATGCAGCGCTTTCACTTGATAACAAAGAGCCACTTATCTTGCGCCGTGATGAGGCTTATATCGGTGTTTTGATCGATGATCTTGTCACAAAAGGGACAAAAGAGCCATATAGGATGTTTACGAGTAGGGCGGAGTACCGCTTGCTTTTGCGTGAGGAAAATGCCATTTTAAGGCTTGGCGGATATGGCCATGAGCTTGGGCTGCTTGATGATGAGACTTTTAACGAGATCGAAAATATAAGAAGAAATTTAAAAGAGGGGCTGGAGTTTTTAAACCAGACTCAGATCACGCCAAGCAAGGCAAATTTGGAGCTTTTAGCAAGCCTTGATGAAGAGCCGATCAGCCAAAATGTGAGCCTTCAAAAGATAGTCGCTAGAAAGAGCTTCACGGCTGAGAAACTAAGAAAGCTTAATGAGAGATTTGTAAATTTAGACGATGCGAGCATGGATCAAATTTTAACCGAGTGCAAGTATCAGCACTACATCAGTGAGCAAAAAAATCAGATAGAAAAAATGAAAGATATGATGGATGTGAAAATCCCTGAAAATTTCGACTTTAGAAGCATAAGCGGTCTTAGTAATGAAGTGGTGGAAAAGCTTGAGAAATTTGCCCCGCCAACGCTCTTTGCGGCGAGTGAAATTTCAGGTATCACGCCAGCAGCGATTGACATTTTACATATCTACATAAAGATGAGCGAGAAAAAGGCTTAAATTTAAGCCTTTTATGGTTTTAAAATTTAACTAACATTTAAAATTTAAAACAAAGTCACTCGTTTTTAATAGTTGCTATTTATAATTTTTTAAGATTAATAAATTTTATTATTAAATTTTTCTATTTTACGGGAGCTAAAATAGAAAAATTTTTTATATTAACGTTTGGGTATTAAGTCAAATTTCTCTTTTATAAAAAGCTTAAAGTCATGATATACAGGTATTTTTAGATAAATTTGTCTCAAATTTTGGTGTAAAAAAAGCTTAAATTCACTTTATTTTTACAAACTATATTGTGAGATTATAGTTTTTTAATTTTTTGGGAGTATAATCGTTTAAATTTTATTTATAGAAAGGAAATTAATGTCAGTAAAGCAAGAAAGACGAAGCTTTATCGGCCTTGCGTTTGGTGCCGTGGCAGCTGTTGGTGGCGCGATGTCACTAGTTGCCATGAAAAAGACCTGGGATCCGCTCCCTAGCGTAAAAGCTGCTGGTTTTACAACTGTCGATCTAAGCCCGATCAAAGATGGCGAGATGAGACAGGTTGAGTGGCGTAAAAAGCCTATTTTCATCCTCAAAAAAAGCCCAGATATGGCTAAAAACGACAAGAGAGATGTAGTCGTTGGAGATGCAAGATATGTAGTTCTTATCGGACTTTGCACGCACCTAGGATGCATCCCTGAGTATAAAGCGAGCAAACAAATGTTTGTCTGTGCCTGTCATGGCGGCGAATTTAACGCTGATGGCATACAAACATACGGACCTCCACCAAGACCGCTTGATATCCCACCATTTAAGATCGATGGTACCAAGCTAGTTCTAGGCGAAACAAGCCCAGAATACGAAAAATTAGTAGCTAAAGCTTAGGAGGTTAGTGATGTCTTTATCTCATAAATCAACTGGCGTTATTGACTGGCTTGACCAACGCCTAGCTTTTACAAAGCTTATGAAGGTTCTAGTTAGCGAATACTGGATCCCAAAAAATATAAATTTCCTTTGGGCGATGGGCGTTATCCTAACGACACTTTTCTTACTTTTGATCATCACTGGCTATTTGCTTATGATGTATTACAAACCAGATGTAAATTTAGCCTTTGACAGCGTAAATTACACTATTATGCAAGAGGTCGAGTATGGCTGGCTTTGGCGTCATATCCACGCAGTTTCAGCTTCTACGATATTTCTTATCATGTATATCCACTTGCTTACTGGACTTTACTATGGCTCATATAAAAGAGGCAGAGAGGTCATCTGGATAAGCGGTATGGTGCTATTTATCTGCTTTTCAGCAGAGGCATTTAGCGGCTACATGCTCCCATGGGGTCAGATGAGCTACTGGGCGGCTACTGTTATCACTCAGCTCTTTGGTGGTGTGCCAGTTATTGGTGATGCTTTGGTTGAGTGGATCAGGGGTGACTACGCAGTTGGCGACTCAACGCTTACTAGATTTTTCATGCTTCACGTCTGCTTGCTACCACTTGTAACTATCGTTGTTTTGGTTATCCACTTCTACTCATTAAGAGTTCCTCACGTAAATAACCTAACAAGCGAAGATATCGACTTTGACGTAGAGGCGCAAGAGTACTTGCATGGTGACAGAGCAAAAGCTAAAGTTATACCATTTTGGCCAGGATTTTTGGCAAAAGACTTTATGTATGTATCATTTTTCATGATCTTTGTCATATATCTTGTTTGCTACCACTTCAACTTTGCGATGGATCCTATCAACTTTGAGCCAGCAAATCCGCTAAAAACTCCACCACACATCTATCCAGAGTGGTACTTCTTGTGGCAATATGAAATTTTACGTGGCTTCTTCTTTGATATAGCTGGAATTTCAGCTTATAACATCGGACTTATCGCATTTGCATTCGCGGGCGTGGCATTTATGCTTATACCACTTTTTGATAGAAGCGACCTTGTAGCTCCAGCTCACAAAAGACCACTATTTTTCGTATGGTTTTGGGTGCTAGTTGCTGATCTTATCGTATTATCTATATATGGCAAGCTCCCAACAGGTGGCATCAACGACTGGATAGGATTTTACGCTTCTCTGCTATTTTTAGTGCTATTTATAATCGCACTTCCAGTTATCACAATACTTGAAAGAAAAAGGGGCTAATCATGAAAGAGCTTAAAATTTTTGCCATCGTTGTTATCCTTTCAGGTATTTTATACTGGGGTATCGAGCCTTACGCTCACACAAAGCTTCATCCGCACACTGCAAATGCCGAGTACAACTTCTCAAAAGAAGATACTGACTATGCAAAGCACTTTTTAGAGCAGAAAAAAGAGGCGCTTGAGGCTGCAAAAGCTAGTGGAAATAAAGCTAGCATAGAAGCGGCTACAAAAGACGTTGAGACAGCACAAAAAATTCTTGATGACTATACAGCTTTTTGGGCTGATATAAACTCGATCGACCTTGCAAAAGGTGACGCTGCAAAAGGTGCTGAGACATTTGGTGCGGCTGGATGTGCAGGATGTCACGGCATCGAAGTAGCTGGTATGCCAGCTAGTATGGACGCTGAGACAGCTAGCCAAAGCTTTGGCGTAGTGCCACCAGATCTTAGCACAGCTGGTAAAATTTATGACGAGAGATTTTTGGCTGCACTTATCAAAAATCCAACTATGGCTGTAAAACTATCTCATAAATTTAATGACGAGCATCCTTATCCGATGACTGCATTTATGGGTGCTGGCGGCGATATAAACGCTGAGATCGCTGACATAGTTGCTTATCTTAAAAAAGTATCAGCTGATGCGGATGCAAAGAGCAAGATCACTGAAGAAAAGGTATTTGCTGATGCATGTCAAAGATGCCACGATATGAAGTATGATAAAAAATATACTCTTAGCAACAAAGCAAGCCTTGCAGCATATATGGGCTCAAACCCACCTGATCTATCTATGATGATCCGCTCAAAAGGTGCTGACTACTTGCATAAATTTATAAACGATACTCAAAAGATGCTTCCAGGCACCGCGATGCCTAGAGTTGGCTTAAATAAAGCTGCTGAAGATGACATAGTATCTTACATAGAAAAAGTAGGCGACAGTAAAAAGGCTGAGCGCGAGAGCACAGGAGTTTATGTCATGATCTACTTCTTCATCTTAGGAATTTTTGCTTGGCTTTGGAAACGCAAAGTCTGGAGCGAACTCCACTAAAATTTAAGAGCCTTTTTGGCTCTTAAATTCTTTCTAGTAAATTTACATATATAAATTCGCTTACAGCTTAGCTCAAATTTTAGAGCCGAAATTACTCGCTCATGAAATTTTAAAATTTGCTTGACAGCTATCTAATTTAACAAAGCAATTCCAGCAAATTTTAAAACTTTACTCGCTCGCCTTAGCAACTTACTAAATTTAGGGCTCATAACTATTCGCCACTAAATTTAGAAGCGTGATATGCTCGCTCATAAATTTAAAATTTGCTGGAATTTTGTGTATTGATAGTGTCATACACGCGCAGTGTGCAAGGAAAAATGTGCTTAACAAAAGATGTAGCAAACGCAAGAATATTAACAACCGCCAAGCGAGTAAATTTACATTTTATAGCAAATTTACTCAGTAAAAAACCACATAAATTTACGCAAAACAGCCAAATTTAGCTCGCTGTAAAATCACACTAAACAGCTAAATTTCTTTGGCGATTTTGCTCATTTTGTTTATCAGCTCTTCTCGCTCGCTTGATTTTAAGTTGCCGTATTGAAGCTTTGTCATCATCTGCATGAAGTCAAACTGCTTAAACATCTGCGCATCACTCTTTAGCTCTTTTTCAAGCTTTTTGTAGATCTTTTCTGTCTCTTTGTTCGCTTTTTCTAAATTTTGCAAAAAGCTCCCAGTCGCGCTCGCATCAAGGTCGTTTTTTGCTGCCTTGTCGATGGCATTTTTTAAATTTGATAAATTTTCAGAAATTTTCATCTGCACTTCCTTTTGGATTTTAAAATTTAGAGCAAATTTTATTCCTAAATTTCATCCCACCATTTTTTTCTAGGTGGATTTTGCACGGTGAAAACCTCTGCGATCATTGGCGTTGCGTAGTTTAGCTCAAGTTTTGTCGCTGCTTTTTCAAAACGCTTGATCGGCTCATCCCAAGCGTGATAAGAAAGATCAAATTTACCCCAATGCACCGGCACGCCAAGCCTTACATCAAGATCTTTTAGCGCTTGCGCTGACTCTTCTGGCTTCATATGCACGTAGGGCCAGCCATCGCTGTAAGCGCCATTTTCTATAAAAACTAGATCAAATCCGCCAAATTTCTCATTTATCATCTTAAAATGCTTACCATATCCGCCATCACCGCTAAAATAAAAGCTAAAGCCAGCCTCTTTGACCGCCCAGCCGCCCCAAAGCGTGGTGTTTCTTTTAAATGTGCGCCCGCTAAAGTGCCTTGAGGGGCAAAAAGTGAAGTTTAAATTTCCTATTTTTAGATCACCAAGCCAGTCAAACTCGTAAATTTTGCCTTCATCCACGCCCCATTTTACGAGGTGAGCTTTGACGCCAAGCGGTACTAGAAATTTAGCTATCCTATCCTTTAGCTCAAGTATCGTTTTATAGTCGAGATGGTCGTAGTGATCGTGCGAGATGAGGGCGATGTCGATCACCTCTGGGTAGTCGCTAGCGGTGATGGCGTGCTCGTAGGCAAAGGGCTTGCCGCCAACTGGCAGAGGGAATGCTCGGTGCAAAACTGGGTCTGTGACGATGATCTTATCATCAAGCTTGCAGATTAGGCTAACGTGCCCAAGCCAGATAAACTCGCCATTTTTGAGGGCGTTTGCGTAAAATTTTAAATTTGGCAAAGGGCGCTTTGGTAGCTTGCCTTTTGGTGGAAAGAGTGCTTGGATAGTGAAATTTAGCATAGATGCTTGTGGATTTTTCTTTACTAGATCGATTGTTGGCTCTAAATTTATAAAAACTTTGCCATTAAAATTTGGTGAAGCCTCTATTAGCTTTTGGCTCTTGGCATCTGGTCTGCCGCCAAAAACAGGGGCAAATTTCATAAAAGCAAAAACTAAAGTGATAAATGAAACTATGACTATAAAAATTTCCATCAATGACCCTTTTAAATTTAAAGGTTGGATTATATTTTAGATTTTTAAATTTCAGTTTCATTTAATTAACCCAAGCTTAAAAAACTAATTTTTAAATTTAAACTTAATTAAGATAACTTTACTCTTTTTACTAATTATCCGTTATGAAATATTAATCTTTTTTGATTAATCACACGATAATAACGCTGTTTAATAGCATATCTTAAACTAATATAAAATAAAAATTTAATTTCAAAAATACAAAATTTGTCAGATAGCTGACGGAATTTAATCGCCAGAAGTTATAGAATTGTTTCAAAAATTTCAGGAAGGAGCGTTTGAGATGTTAAATAAAAATTTAACTATCTCTATTCATGTGATTAACAATCACTCTATTAGTGAGCAGGGCGGTCTTGCCTTGTTTTTTAGGAGGAATTTATGAAAAAACATAAATTTGTGATTGCCGATTCTAAACGCTGCATAGGATGTGCGACCTGTATGGCTGCATGTTTTAAAAGTGCTTATGAACGCGGCAAACTATCACGTGCAAGGCTAAGCGTCTTAAGAGAAGCTAGCGGTGTTATGCCGACTCAGTGCAGACAATGCGACGATGGCCCTTGCGCAAATGTATGCCCAACTGGAGCGTTGCGATTTAACGATAATTGCATCGAGCTTCACGAGGAAATTTGTATAGGTTGCAAGATGTGCACGATCGCTTGCCCTTATGGTGCGATAAGCTCAAGTGCAGAGCTTATGCCTTCAGTAAATTACGCTGTCGAGCCAAAATACTATCTTGAAGTAGAGTCACAATCAGGCGCAAAAAACATCGCAGTAAAATGTGATATGTGCTTTGGCCGTGAAAATGGACCAGCTTGCGTTGATGTATGCCCAACAAGCGCTCTTATAATGGTAGATCCAGAAGAGGGCAAACATAAGCTTGGCAAGAGGATAGACTACGATGCAGCGAATAAATTTGCTACTAAAATTTTAAACGGACAAGGAGCATAAGATGACTACGGTTTATATGCTATTTCTTGTAAGTGCCGTCGTTAGTATCTTGCTCTACTGCGCTCCAAAAGCCGCTGTTAAAGTTGGTTTTGGACTAAGTGCTATAAGCTGCTTTTATGCGATGTGTCACTTCGTTGCAAATATGGGAGTAAGTGATAGCTTTGCTCTTATGGATGGCTTTTTGTATTCGCCAAAATTTGCGCTAAATCCACTTGGAAATTTCTTCAGCTTTGTCGTTGTTTTCATCGGATTTGCAAGTAGTGTTTATGGTATGAGCTATGCAGAAGAGTACATAAAAAAAGCAAATGTTGGTGTGTTTGCATGTTTGTTTAACACATTCATCCTTTCAATGCTTCTAGTAATCAGCGCTGATAATGTATTTTGCTTTGTTGTTTTATGGGAGCTTATGACTCTTGTATCATCATTTCTTATCATCGTCAATGACGGTAAAAATACACTTAAAGCGGTTATGGTATATCTTGGTATCGCACAAATCGGTGCATTTTGTATAACCTGTGGATTGCTTATCACAGCTTACTATGCAGGAAGCTTTGAATTTAGCGCATTTATGGGTGTTAAGATGCCATTTGGCGCTTCTGCTGCTGTATTTATACTATTCTTGGTCGGCTTTGGTAGTAAAGCTGGTATGTGGCCATTTCACGTTTGGCTTCCACAAGCTCACCCAGCAGCACCATCAAACGTTTCAGCCCTTATGTCAGGCGTTATGATTAAAGTTGCTCTATTTACACTAGTTAAATTTACACTTTATCTACCACTTAGCACATATTTTGGTCTTACAATACTCGCTCTTGGTGCAGCTAGCTCACTATTTGGTGTTTTATACGCTCTTTGCCAACACGACTTCAAAGCTTTGCTTGCTTACCACTCAGTTGAGAACATAGGCATCATCTTGCTAGGTCTTGGAACAGGTATCTACGGCGTTGCAGCTGGAAATTTAACACTTGCAGCAGTAGGTTTTCTAGCAGGTTGCTACCACGTAGTCAATCACGCTATATTTAAAGGTCTGCTTTTCCTTTGCGCTGGTTCAGTTATCCACGCTACTCATACACAAAATATGGACATCCTTGGTGGTCTTGCTAAAAAGATGCCATGGACAAGCCTTGGTATGTTTATAGGTATCATGGGTATCGCAGCTTTACCTCCAGTAAATGGCTTTGTTTCAGAGTGGTTTACATATCAAGGTATGCTTCAAGGTGCGATGGGAGAAGGAACATTGGTTAGATATGCATTTACACTTGGCGTCGTAGCTCTTGCGCTAACAGGCGTTTTGGTTGGTATGCACCTTAAACTTTACGCTGTTATCTTTGCAGGTACTCCAAGAGATCAAAAAATTTGGGAAAATGCTAAAGAGAGTCCGATAGGCATGGTTCTTGGTATGATCATCCTAATGATAGGCTGCGTTGGCTTTGGTCTTGGCGCAAACTACATAGTTGATTACATCATGCAAGCTGTAAATTCTATCGCTATAAGCGACTATAAAGCTAGCCTTGGTGCTATAAATGTAACTTCACCTATGGGTAGCATGATCTCAACTCCACTTATCGCTTTAGTCCTATGTGCGACTATGATTTTGCCATTTATCATCCTTGCTGTTATGAAAGCAAACAGAGATAAACCACGCGAAACTGATCCTTGGGCTTGTGGCTTTAAATATAGCTCACGTATGCAAATGACAGGTGGTCCATTCACTGGCGACCTTAGAAAAATTATGCAATGGCTATTTAGAGCTGATAAAAAAGTAGTTACTAGAAATTATTTTGACGCGGTTGAGTATCACAACCATCCAAAAGATATTTGGTGGGGAATGTTTTATGAGCCAGTCATTAAATGGTGTGTGAAATTTGCTGATAAGCTAGGTATCGTTCAAAGTGGTTATACAAATGTATATGCACTTTATATCTTGCTATATCTTTGTGTCATACTTGCTGTGGGCTACTTTTTAGTTTAGGAGACGAAAATGCAAACTATACTTTTAATGATATTTCAAGTAGTCGTTATCGTTTTGGTAGCTCCTTTGTTTGATGGTATGGCAAGAAAACTTAGAGCTAAACTTCAATCAAAACAAGGTAGCGATTTCTTTCAAACATATCGCGACATTATAAAGCTTTTTAGAAGAGGAAGAACCGTCCCTGAGTGCTCTCACTGGGTATTTAGATGGGCTCCATTTTTCCTTTTTGCAACTTCAGCTGCAGTGCTAGCTGCTATACCTATCACTTATAGCAAAGATACTGTATTTGGAGCTTACTCAGATATATTTGTTATCCTCTATCTTGGTGCGCTACTTAGATTTGTATTTGGTGCAGCTTCAATGGATAGCGGCAACCCATTTGCAGCGACAGGTGGCGGCAGGGAGCAAATGCTTGGTGTTTATGTTGAGCCAGTTATGATTATGTGTTTAATCGTAGTTATGCTTGCAGCTAAAACATCAAATTTAGTTGAGATCCAAGAGATGGTAAGAACTGGCGTTATCGGATATCAAATTCCAAGTTTTGCCGTTGCTTCTATCGCATTTTTGTGGTGTATGTATGTTGAGACTGGTAGAAAGCCATTTGACTTAGCTGAAGCAGAACAAGAGCTTCAAGAGGGTGTTCTTGGTGAGTACGCTGGTAGCGACCTTGGCTTAGTTCAAGCATCACTTATATTAAAACAGTTTGCTATGATCGGACTTTTCCTAAGCATATTTGAGCCATGGAATTTTAGCAATCCTTTCTTAGCTATTATCGTTTTTGTGATAAAAACTGGAGTATTTTACGTCGCAGCTGTATTTATAGACAACTTTGGACCACGCTTTAAAATGACTTCATCTTTACGCAAAAATGCTCTTGGTGCACTTGCTATTTCGTTTGTTGCACTAACACTTTATGTAGTAGGAGCGTGAGATGCAAACACTAGATATATTAGCCATTTGCATGATCGTAACTTCGCTTGCGGTTTTTGGTCTTAGAAGCTTGAAACTCTCAATCATCGCTTATGCGATAGAGACACTACTTTTAGTTAGTATATTTTTCTTGCTATCTGAGAAATTTAACGCTGAGCAGCTAAAAACTTGGGCGATCGTTGCGTTTTTTACCAAAGTTCTTTTCGTGCCAGGAATTTTGTTCTGGCTTATCAAAAAACTTGGCGTAGTTAGCGAAGATGAGCCAGTTGGTGGATTTTTTGTAAGTCCTGTTATTGCTATGGGATTTTCTCTAGCTCTTTCAATGAGTATCCACCCTATATTTTTAAAATTCTCTCTTATCAAAGAAGAGATCATGTTGATCGCTGCTGGAACAGTATTTATGATGGGAATTTTTGGCTTTATGCTAAGAAACTCATTTGTAAAACAAATTCTAGCTTACTGCTTGTTTGAAAACGGTATCCACCTAAGCCTTGCTCTAATGGCTTACAACTCACATGAGCTAGTTGAGCTTGGAATTTTAACAGATGCGATATTTGCTGTTATTATCATGAGCGTTCTAGCGATTAGATTTTATAAAGCTTATGATAGCTTAGATACTTCTAAAGCTTCAAATTTAAGGGGTTAGAGATGGATAGTTTAGCTTTAATACTTATCTTACCGCTCCTTGGTGCTTTGATCTTGTTTTTAAGTCCTAAAAACTATGCAGTACTTAGCGGACTTCATGTCTTGTTTTCTGCTGCGACATCAGTGGCTTTACTTAACAATGTTCTTAAAGTTTTAAGTGGCGGAACTTTTTATAGTTTTGATAAATTTTTATTCTTAGATAGCTTAGGCTGTGTTTTCTTGGTGCTTATCGCTGTAACTGGATTTATAGTAAATTTCTACTCTATCCACTATATGAGATGGGAACTTGAAGATGGACACATCCACTTAAGTGATCTTAAAAAATACTACGAACTAAGCCATGTATTTATCTTTACAATGACTTTAAGTGTTATTTGCAACAACGTTGCGTTTATGTGGGCAGCTATCGAGGCTACAACACTAGCTTCTGTGTTTTTGGTTGCTATACACAAAGATCAAAAATCAACAGAGAGTGGTTATAAATACATCGTTCTTTGCTCAATCGGTCTAGCATTTGCTCTTTATGCAACCGTTCTTCTATACTCAGCTACATATAGCACATTAGGAGACGGCGAGGCTTCTATGCAGTTTTCAAGCATAATGGCTAACGCTAAAAATTTAAACCCAGATGCAGCAAAACTTATCTTTGTGTTTGCGCTAATTGGTTTTGGTACAAAAGCTGGTCTAGCTCCAACTCACACTTGGTTGCCAGACGTTCACGCTGAAGGTCCAGCACCTATCTCAGCATTGCTATCAGGCGTACTTTTAAAATGTGCGATGCTTGCGCTTTTAAGATACTACGCTATCGCAGCTCAAGCAGTTGGATTTAGCTTTGTTGAAGGCGTAATGATCGTTTCAGGAACTATCACACTTTTTGTAGCAGGATTTTTCCTAATAAGACAACACAACGTAAAAAGAATGTTTGCATACCACTCAATCGTTCACATGGGTGTTATCGCATTTGCACTTGGTGTTGGCGGTAAATTTGGTCTATTTGCAGCGATATTCCACTGCTTAGCTCACAGCTTCACAAAAGCTTTGGCTTTCTGCTCAACAGGTAACATAGCAAGAATTTACGGCCACAAAGATATGAGTAAGATGGGCGGCATGGTTAAGATCGCACCTATTACAACTATTATGTTTGGTGCAGCTGTATGCTCACTAGTTGGTGTTCCAGCATTTGCTATATTTGTTAGCGAATATAACGTCTTTGTTGGAGCTATCACAAGTGGTCAATACATCGCAGTTGCGCTATTTGCTATTGCACTTGCAGTTATTTTCATAGCTGACTTTGCGCACTTTAACATGGCAAGCTTTGGCGAGCCAAAAGGTGTGGTTGTTCATAATAAAGAGATGAGTTTATTTGAAAATTTACCTCTTATAGCACTCTGTGCCCTTATCATAATCTTTGGCGTATGGCACGTAGATAGCTTTTATACGCTAGTAAATAACGGTGTTAATATAATGATGGGAGCTTTAAAATGAGAGGCGATAAATTTGTTGAAATCCTAAAAACAAAGGTAAAAATTTTAGAAGTAACTCGTCAAGCAGACGATCAGATCACAGTTTTGGTGGATAGAAACGATCTTCCACTAGCTGTTAAAACACTTTATTATGATATCGGTGGCTTTATAAGCACTATGATACCAAACGACGAGCGCCAGATAAATGGCTGCTATGCACTTTACTATGCTATCTCAATGGAAGGTAGCAAGATGACTGAGGCGGACGACTTTGCAGCTGAGGATAAGTGCTTTATCACAGTTAAAACTCTTATCCCAGGAAGCGATCCGACATTTCCATCAGTTACTCCACTTGTACCAGCTTGTGTTTGGTATGAAAGAGAAGCTTATGATATGTTTGGTCTAGTAGCAGAGGGTCTGCCTGATAAAAGACGTCTAGTTTTAAGTGATGACTGGCCAGACGGACTTCACCCACTTAGAAAAGATGCTATGGACTACCGCTACCGCCCTGATCCAGTAGATCATAGAGATGAGCCTGATGCGGAGTTTTTGTTCCCAACAGGTGATGCAGTAGTTGATGTGCCACTTGGACCACTACACGTTACATCTGATGAGCCAGGTCACTTTAGACTTTTCTGTGACGGTGACGAGATCATCGACGCTGATTATCGCTTGTTCTATCAACACCGCGGTATGGAAAAGCTAGCTGAAAACAGAATGAACTATGATCAAATGGGCTATCTTGCAGAGCGCGTTTGCGGAATTTGTGGTTATGCTCACGCTATTGCGTGTATCGAGGCTGCAGAAAAAGCTATAAAGCTTGAAATCCCACTAAGAGCTCAAGCTATACGCGTCATCTGTCTTGAGATCGAGCGTCTTCACAGCCACCTTTTAAATATCGGTCTAGCTTGTGAGGTCACTGGTAACTACAACGCATTTATGCATATCTTTAGGGTTCGTGAGTACTCTATGGAGCTAGCTCAACTTGTAACTGGCGGACGTAAAACATACGGCAATGTCGTTATGGGCGGTTTAAGACGTGATATGACAAACCATGAGATCAAAAAAGGCTTAGAGATCATCAACAAACTTGACATTCAAATTTCAGAAATTTGGGATGCAGTTTTGGAAGATAAACGCCAAATCGGACGTTGGAAAGGTGTGGGTATCTTAGACCGTCAAATAGCACGTGACTTTAGCCCAGTTGGTCCAAACATGAGAGGCTCTGGCTTTAAACGCGATAACCGCTACGATCACCCATACGACTTCTTCAAACAGATAGAATTTGAAGTAGCAGTTGAGCATGGTTGCGACGTTTTTGCTCGTGAGATGGTTAGATATAAAGAGCTAAAAAGCTCTATCCACATCATCCGCCAATGCTTTGAGATGATGCCTCAAACTCCGATCATGATCGATCCTGTGACTATGATTAAGCCTGAGAATTTCGCACTTGGTCACGATGAAGCACCACGTGGTGAGAACGTTCACTGGATCATGCAAGGTAGCGCTCAAAAAGTATATCGCTGGAGATGTAGGGCTGCGACATATAACAACTGGCCAAGCCTAAGGTATCAATTTAGAGGAAACAACATAAGTGACGCTGCGCTTATCGTTTGCTCACTTGACCCTTGCTACTCATGCACCGAGCGTGTTACTTTGGTTGATGTAAGGACTAAAAAAAGTAAAATTTTAACAGAAAAAGACCTTAAAAAATTCTGTCAAGATGGCGGGGTTAGTAAGAAGGATTTAAGATGATGAAGTTATTTGACATCACAGAAAAATATGGAAAGGCGACATACGCCTATCCATTTGAGCCATATATTGTGCCTGAGAATTTCCGCGGTCAGCCAGACTATACATACGATCTTTGTATAGGTTGTGCAGCTTGTGGTATCGCTTGTCCTAGCAACGCAATAGAGCTTAAGATGAACGATGAGCAAACAAGACTTGTTTGGCAGTTTGACTGCGGTCGCTGCATATTCTGCGGTCGCTGCGATGAGGTTTGCCCAACTGGAGCTGTAAGACTTAGCGATAGCTTTGAGCTTGCGGTTAAATTTGACAAGAGCGCTCTTATACAAAGAGGCGAGCTTGAGATGCAAACTTGCAAATGCTGTGGCAAGCCATTTACACCAAAAAGGCTTATAAATTTCACTCTTGAAAAGCTTGGCACAGCAAATTTACTCCCAGGCAGACTTGAAGAGGCAAAAGAGTACCTTTTTATCTGCCCAGAGTGCAAGAAAAACCAATCTGCTGAGAGGCTAACAAAAGGCGTTGAGGAGGCTATAAAATGAGTCTATATCAAGTCCCAGAGGACATAAAAACAGCAAATGACCTAACTGCAAAGCTAGAGCATTTAAAAAATATCAAAAGAAGCTTTAGCGTTTATAGGATCGACTGCGGAAGCTGCAACGGTTGCGAGATCGAAATTTTCGCTGCTATCACTCCGATGTGGGATCCAGAGCGCTTTGGCTTTAAGCTTGTAGCAAACCCAAGACATGCTGATATCTTGCTTTGCTCAGGACCAGTCACAAGACAGATGTACTACCCACTTCTTCGTGCTTATGAGGCAGCTCCAGATCCTAAGATCGTAGTTGCTTTTGGCGCTTGTGGTAGCACAGGCGGAATTTTCCACGACGCTTACAGCGTTTGGGGTGGTATAGATAAGATAATCCCAGTTGATGTCTATATCCCAGGATGCCCTCCACACCCAGCAAGTGTTATCTATGGTCTTGGTATGGCTCTTGGCATCATCGATCAAAAATTGCACAAAAAAAGCTATGAAAATGACAGCACTACGCCTCCACCAGTTGAGAAGTCAGTAATGGGCGATATCTTATTTGAACGTGACTTGCAAGCTGAAAGTAAAAGGCTGATGAGCTATATCTTTGGTAGAACACTATTTGAAAAATATATGGACGCTATCAAAGCCTCAAGAGATATCCATAACCCAGAGCTTGCACGTGAAGCGGTTGTAGCAGCTATCAAAAAAGAAGATGACCCTAGATATGCTGAGTGTATGGCACTTTTGCATAATGACATCTATCTAAAATACGCAAAAGCTGGTAAAAATTTTGCGATCGATGTTGATAGCGAGGTTTGGAGTAAAAGATGATTCAAGTTTATAAGCTTACAAAAAGGCATATGGACGACAACGAGAAGCTTCCACGTGAGCTAAAGGAGATAAAAATTTTCTCCACTTGTGTGGGACATGGTGTTGGTACGATTGATTTTAGCGAGAAGATCTTAGAGCTAAGCGATGAGGAATTTGACGAGATGATCAAAAACTCAGGCGAATATGTGAAATTTAAGATCGGAAATTTAAGCAAGTATTTTGAAGTTGAAATTTTTGCTGAGCATATCGCTAGACTCTTGCCACAGCTTTGTGAGTGTAAGCTTAAAGAAATTTTGGCAAATTTAAAAGAGGGTTATATCGTGCTTAGGAAGGACTTTTGATGAAAAAGGCCATCCTTTGCATCGGTAATCCTATGCGTGGCGATGATGATGTGGGCAATGAAGTAGGCCGCATCGTAGAGCAGGAGCTAAAAGAGTGGAAGGTCTTTTTTGGGCAAGATGTGCCTGAGAATGAATTTTCAGCTATTAGAGATTTTGCGCCTGATATCTTGATAGTAGTCGATGCGATGAGCGGCTTTGATGAGGATAAGATAGAGTTTTTTGACTTAAGTGACGATAGAGACTACATCTACTCAACTCACAACCTCCCAACGCCAGTGCTTTTAAGCTATTTGCGAAAAATTTGCCCAAAGACGCTTTTTCTTGGCATTAGCGTCTTGCTTGAAAATGTCCTTGATTTTGAAGAGGGACTAAGCGAGCAGGCTAAAAAAAGTGCAAGAAAAGCCTTTTTAAGAATTGTAGAGATTGATAAAAATTTAGTTGGTTAAATTTAGCAAGAGCTAAATTTAATCTGGGATTTGCTAAAGATAAATTTGATCGTTTTGGATTTGAAATTTAGTGTAAAAACAAGCTTTAAACATTAAATTTTGACGCTAAAAAGTCTATCTTTGGCACTGCTTCTTTGCTTTTATTTCTTATAAATCAAAGAAGGTTAAATAAAAAGGAGACGTGATGTTAAATCCGGCAGAAACCGCTCAAGCGGTGTCAAGTTCTATGGAGCACAAAGCTCATACTCCACTTGTAAGCATTATCTTCCTTGCTATCATGGCTGGAGCTGCTATTGCAATGGGTGATATTTTCTGGGCTCACTCAACAGTTGGTATGGCTGAAAAACAGTCTATCGGTCTTTCAAACTTCATCGGTGGTATCACATTTAGCTGTGGCCTCATGATGGTTGTGTTTTATGGCGGTCACCTATTTACTAGCTCTATTTTAAGTGGTGTTAGTGCGTATGATGGCAAATTACCATTTGGCAAAACCATAGGCTATTGGGCTATCGTTTGGATATTTAACTTCGTTGGTGGCGCATTGATCGCTTATATGTACTACTACTCTGGTTTGCCACTAAAATACGACGGCTACATCTTGCAACACTTCGTGCCAGCAGCTATTGGCAAGATCACAGCACCATTTCATGAGCTATTTATCCGTGGTATCTTTTGTAACGTCTTTGTTTGTATGTCTATCTGGACTGCGACAAGCGAGAGCAACCTATCTGGTAAATTCTTTGCCATTATGTGGATGATCGGCGCATTTGTTGCTTGCTCAATGGAACACTGCGTTGCAAATATGTTCATCATAACTGAAGCTATCATCTCTAAAGCTCACTACATAGCAGCAAGCGGTGGCGATATCAATGCTGCAGCAGCTTTACTTCACACTACAGCTGATAAACTAGATGTCATCAACTGGACAAATTTCTTAAGCAAAAACTTGCTTCCAGTTACACTTGGTAACATCTGCGGTGGTCTTTTCTTTGTTGGTCTTGTTGGCTTCATGGCTAATAAATTTGATATGAAGAAAAAAGCTTAATAAACTCCCTTTTAGTCTTTGCTTTTATGGCAAAGGCTAAATTTTAAATTTCTCTTTTTTACCTTAAAAGTTTCAAAAAAATCTCTTATTTTTAATCTAAAAATGTCACACTAATTTAAAATTTATCGTTTTAACTCTCTTGTTTTTGAAAATTTGTGACATTTTGGAGTTTAAAATATCTTAGTTAATAAATTTAGAGCAATAATAAAGCTAAAATTTAATATAATCCCACGAAAAAAGGAGAGCTTATGAAAATTTTTAATGCATTTTTTACTGGCATTATATTTGTTCTCGCTCCTATTTTTACGCTATTTGTTGGAATTTACAACAACTACTTTTCACACTACGGCATAAATGAGTATTTCAATGTGATTTTTGTGGATAATGTGCCTTTTTTGTGGCTTTTACCTGTGTTTTTTATATTTGGATATTGTTTCTTTTACGCGCCATTTAGAAAAATTTTTAGAGCCTTTTATCTGCTCTTGCTCGTGCTTTGCGCACTCAGTTGGTACCCTGATTTTGGACGAAGCTTGGGCGAGGCTTATTTTATGAGTAAGCCACTTGAGATGGATCTATCTTCAAATTTACAAAGCGAGCAAAAAACAAGCGGCAAAGTCCTTTATGACGGACGAAGAGAAATTTATTTTCTAAGAAGTGACAATGATAAAGTCGTTAAAATTTCAAAGTAAAGTTTTACCTTTATTTAGTTACAATGGCATAAAAATTTAAAGGTTTAAAATGCGTATAAAACTTCCACACGTACCTTATGTATCACATAAAATAGCAATAGATCTTTTAAACTGTGGTTTTGTAAAGTTAAACAAAGGTATCGAGCCAATCGTAGCAAAAGCAAGTGAAATTTTAACTACTGATGTTCAAAAAGAAAGAGCGCTGGATGAGCGAGTAAATGAGCTTTTAGAGAAAAACGAGGACGAGATGCAGACTATGCAAATCGACCGCAAAAATATGTTTTGGCTCGTTAAAAAGAAACTTGCTGGCGAATTTGACGTCATTTTAACTCATGAAGATAGATTTAGCAATGTCGCTCACAAGATACTTGAAGCTATCTGGAAGAGCGATTTGGTCGAGTATAACGTATCAGAAAACCGCGTGAAAAATGTCATTTATAGCTCGATAGATGAGTATCTAAAAAGTTATGAGAAGATAGAAGATAGCGTCTATGAGATGATGCAAAACTACAAACGCAAACTTATCCCTGGAACTGACGAATACGACCTGATTTTCGAGCGTTTGTATCAAGATGAGCTTAAAAAAAGAGGAATGCTTTAATGAAAGCTTATATTTACATTGAAAACGGCGTTTTTTTAGAGGCAAAAGCCTTTGGTGCTCACGGCGAGTGCGCAGGCGAGCTCGTTTTTAATACCTCTATGACTGGCTATGAGGAGATCATGAGCGATCCAAGCTATGCTGGTCAGTTTATCGTTTTTACTATGCCAGAGATCGGCATCGTTGGCATAAACGAAGATGATATGGAGAGCCTTAGAATTCACGCAAGTGGCGTCATAATGAGAAACTACAATGAAATTCCCTCAAATTATCGCTCGCAAAAATCTTTAGGCAAATTTTTCGAAGAGCAGGGCAAATTTGGCGTTTATGACGTTGATACTAGATATTTAACAAAGATGCTACGAGATGAGGGCGCTTTGATGGCTTACATTTCAACGCAGATAAGCGATAAAGATGAGCTAAAACGCAGGCTTGAGAGTAGCGGACGCATAGAAAATATAAACTACGTAAAAACAGTCAGCGCAATGGATGAGTACGAGCATAAAAAAGGTGCTTGGGATAGAAATTTAAAGTCATATAAGCCACTAAAAAGTATCGGCAAAAAGATAGCTGTTTTTGACTTTGGTGTAAAGAGAAATATCCTAAACGAACTATGTGAAACTGGCCTTGAGGTCATCGTCGTACCACACGATACTAAGGCTGAAGTTTTGATAGATAAATTTAAAAATGGCGAGATAAACGGGGTATTTTTATCAAATGGTCCAGGCGAGCCAAAGAATTTAAAGGCTGAAATCGCTGAGATCAAAAAAATGATAGAGGCTAGGATCCCGATATTTGGCATCTGTCTTGGACATCAGCTGCTTTCAAATGCCTTTGGATACGAGACATATAAACTTAAATTTGGTCAGCATGGAGCAAACCATCCAGTCTTAAATTTAGAGACAAAAGCGATCGAGATAACAACGCAAAATCACAACTACAACGTGCCAGAGAGCATCGCTGAAGTAGCGGTTGTGACACATAGAAATTTGTTTGACAACACGATCGAGGGTGTAAGATACAAGGACTATCCGATCTTCTCGGTGCAACATCACCCAGAAGCAAGCAGCGGCCCTAACGAGAGCAAATATATATTTAAGCAGTTTTTAGAAATTTTATAATATGCAAAACATAAGCCTTTACATGATTATCTCAGTTGCGCTTTTGAGCAGCTTTAGTCATTGTGTCGGCATGTGTAGCGGTTTTTTGAGCTTGCAAGCTCTATTTTTTAAAGGCAAAAGCAAGAGTGAAATTTTAATGCTAAGCACGCTTTATAACCTAGCTAGAATTTTTGCTTATGTGGCTTTGGGAGCTTTGTTTGGCGCTTTTGGAGCAGCTATTAGTTTTGGTATGCAAGCAAGGGGCGTGATATTTTTCATAGTCGGTTTAGTGATCGCATTTATTGGTATTGCACTGCTTTTTAGAGGTGAGCTTTTAAAATTTATAGAGAGCGAAAAAGCACTTAAATTTATAGTAAAAATGGCAAAAACAAGCGTGCAAAAGAGAAATTTGGCAAATTTTTTACTGCTTGGCTTTTTAAATGGGCTTTTGCCTTGTGGCGTGGTCTATTATTTCTTAGCGCTTGGAGTTTTAAGCGCAAATGTGGCTGACGCATCCTTGATAATGCTTATCTTTGGGCTTTGCACCTTACCAGTGATGCTGCTAGCTAGCTTTGTGTTTGGCTTACTAAGAGAGAAATTTAAAGAGATCATGTTTAAGCTCTCAGCTTGCATAATGATCTTAAACGGACTTTATCTATCATTTTTAGGATATAGAGCAAATGCCTAGTTTAAATTTGGATGAAAATTTTTTATCAAGTAGCGATGGCATGAGGATTGCTAAGCTTGCGATGATGGGCGAGATGATGGCAAATATAACTCACCAGTGGAAGCAGCCGCTAAATGAGCTAAGCTTAGTTTTATATAAGATGAAAAAGCTAGCACGCAGCGAAGATGGCGAATTTATCGGCTCTTATGAGAGGGCTATGCAGATCATAAAGTATATGTCAGAAACTACTGATGAGTTTAGTTCGTTTTTAAATCCAAACACACTTTCGCAAGAATTTAGCCTAGCAGACGCAGCTAGAGCATCGATACAGATCGTAAAAGGCGTGATGAAAAAAGAGGGCATTCATATAGAGCTTGAGGTGTTAGGGGACTCTAAAATTTATGGTCACAAAAACAGGCTCATGCAAGTCATCATAAATTTACTAAATAACGCAAAAGACGCACTAAATTTACAAAAGATAGAAGATAAAAATATAAAAATAAAGATTGATAGCGATGAAAAATTTGCTTACCTAAGCGTAGAAGATAATGGTGGTGGCATAGATAAAAATGTGATAGATGAGATCTTTAAGCCATATTTTACCACCAAAGAAGATGCCAAAGGCACTGGCTTAGGACTTTATATGTCAAAGCAAATAATCGATCAATTTAACGCAGAAATAACAGCGGGCAACAGCGATAATGGAGCCTGTTTCTTAATAAAGTTACCACATAAGGAGAAAGTAAATGAGTAGAATTTTAAAAAATCTAACCGTTTTACTAGTCGAAAACAATAGTGATAGCAAAAAGATTATTTATGATATATTAATTGATAATTTTGAGAAGGTTATTACAGCTCAAAACGGTGATGAAGGTTTGAAAAAATTTAAAAAATATAATCCAAATATGGTAATTACCGATGTTTTTATGCCAATTATTGATGGTCTTGATATGGCGAAATGCATCAAAGAAATTTCTAAAGATACTCCAATTATAATTTTGAGTACTCATTGTGAAAAAGAAACTTTATTGAAGGCTATTGATGTTGGTATTGATAAATTTCTTATCAAACCAATCATGCCAGGTGATTTTTTAGAAACTATAGAAAATGTTGCAAAAAATAAGATAGAAACAACAAATATTATCAAAATTGGAAATGGATATAGTTTTAATAAGATTAAACGTGTATTAATTAGAGAAGGTGTTGAAATTTCACTTACTAAAAAAGAGCTTGCATTTGTGTCATTGCTTATAAAAAGATTTGGTACTCTTGTATTGCATGATGAGATTAAAAGTGTTGTTTGGGTTGGTGAAAGTGTTACAGAAGCTGCTATCAGAACCTTTGTTAAACGTGTCAGAGATAAAGTTGGCAGTAGTTTTATAAAAAATGTTCCAGGGCTTGGTTATAAAATAGAGCGAAAGATCTCTTAGTAAAAGATAATTTATATTAATTAAGTTTTTTTATAGTCCTTATACTTTAAAATAACGAATCATTAATATAAATTTAACTAGGAGGATATTTTATGCGACCATCTCAGCTACTACACTATGATTATAGTGTAGCAAAGCTATTTATGTTTGCCACGATACTCTTTGGTATCATAGGCATGGTTGTTGGCGTAGTTATAGCTTTTCAAATGGCCTGTCCAGAACTAAACTACATAGCCGGCGAATATTCGGCGTTTGGGAGGTTGCGTCCTCTTCATACTAATGGCATCATCTTTGGCTTCATGCTCTCAGGCATCTTTGCCACTTGGTACTACATCGGACAGCGTGTTTTAAAGGTCTCGATGAGCGAGTCGCCATTTTTGATGTTTATCGGCAAGCTTCACTTTTGGCTATATATGCTTGTTATGATTTTAGCTGTTGTTACGCTTTTTATGGGCGAAAGCACAGCAAAAGAGTACGCCGAGCTTGAGTGGCCACTAGATATCGCAGTGGTTGTTGTTTGGGTGCTTTGGGGCGTTAGTATATTTGGCCTCATCGGTATCCGCCGCGAAAAGACACTTTACATCTCAGTTTGGTACTACATCGCTACATTTCTTGGCGTTGCGATGCTATATCTATTTAACAACATGGAAGTTCCAACAAGACTTGTTAGTGGATATGGCTCATGGCTACACTCTGTATCTATGTACGCTGGCTCAAACGACGCTTTGGTTCAGTGGTGGTACGGTCACAACGCGGTTGCATTCGTCTTTACAGTGGCGATCATCGCTCAAATTTATTATTTCTTGCCAAAAGAGAGCGGTCAGCCGATATTTTCATATAAACTATCGCTATTTTCATTTTGGGGTTTGATGTTCATCTACCTTTGGGCTGGCGGACACCACCTCATTTACTCTGCTACGCCTGATTGGATGCAGACTATGGGCTCAGTCTTTTCTATCGTTTTGATCCTGCCTTCATGGGGTTCGGCGATAAATATCCTTCTTACGATGAAGGGCGAGTGGGCGCAGCTTAGAGAGAGTCCGCTCATTAAATTTATGGTTCTAGCTTCTACATTTTATATGTTCTCAACACTTGAAGGTCCGATACTTTCTATCAAGTCTGTAAATGCCCTAGCACACTTTACTGACTGGGTACCAGGACACGTTCACGACGGCGCTCTTGGCTGGGTTGGCTTTATGATCATGGCGGCACTTTATCACATGACGCCGCGCGTGTTTAAGCGTGAAATTTACTCAAAGTCGCTAATGGAAGCTCAGTTTTGGATACAAACAACAGGTATCGTCTTATACTTCGCGTCTATGTGGATCGCTGGTATCACGCAAGGTATGATGTGGAGAGCGACTGATAGCTATGGAAATTTACTCTACTCGTTTATAGATACGGTAGTCGTGCTTATCCCATACTACTATATAAGGGCTATTGGCGGACTTCTTTATCTAGTTGGCTTCTTGATGTTTGCTTATAACATCTACAAATCAACTTCTGCTAAAGCTATCTTAGCAGAGCCAAAAAGCGCTTCGCCAATGGGCGGCGGGGCAAAAGCTAGTGCGGAGGTGATGTGATGTTTGCTTGGCTAGAAAAAAATCCATTCTTTTTTGCAGTTTGCGTCTTTATAGTCATCGCTTACGCTGGCATAGTTGAAATTTTACCAGACTTTGCAAACAGAGCTAGACCACTTGAGGGCACAAAGCCTTACACCGTTTTAGAGCTAGCTGGCAAAAACATCTATATGCAAAACGGCTGCAACACTTGCCACTCTCAAATGATCCGTCCGTTTAAAGCTGAGACTGATAGATACGGCATGTATTCACTAAGTGGCGAATTTGCCTATGATCGTCCGCACCTTTGGGGCTCAAAAAGAACAGGTCCAGATCTTATGCGTGTGGGCAACTATAGAACGACTGACTGGCATGAAAATCACATGCTAAATCCAGCCTCAGTAGTGCCAGGCTCGATCATGCCAGCATATCCATTTTTATTTAAGAAAAATGCTGACATAGAGACTGCTTACGCTGAAGCACTAACGGTTAAAAAGGTTTTTAACACGCCTTATGACGAAAAAGATATGCCAGCTCTTGGCACGCTAGAGCAGACAAATGCTAACGTCAAGGCCGAGGCTGCAGCTATCGTTGAAAATATGAAAGATGAGCAGGTAAAAAGTGCATTTGAAAAAGGTGAAATTCGCCAGATCGTAGCACTGATCGCTTATCTAAATAGCCTAAAGTAGGAGCGTGAGATGGAGAACATTAGAGAGTTTCAAGCTTATGGCTATTTTTTCTTGACAGCATTTTTGGCGATCACTTTGTATGCTTATTTTTTTCATCTTTATAAGAGCGAAAAAACTGGCAGAAGAAACTATGAAAAGTACTCAAAACTAGCGCTTAACGATGAGATCGGTGGCGAAATTTTAGAGCGTAAGGCTACAAAGGAGAGCGTATGCAATGGCTAAATTTAGAAGATAATGTAAATTTACTAGCTCTTATAGGAGCGGCTCTAATCATCGTTCTTACCATCGTTGTAGCTGGCAGGTACGTGGGGCAGATGAAGGTTAAAAAAGATGAGAGCGTTGAGCTTAGCGAGCACAACTGGGACGGCATAGGAGAATACAAAAACCCTGTCCCACTTGGCTGGGCGGTCGTCTTTTTACTAGCGCTAGTTTGGGCGATCTGGTACTATTTGCTGGGCTACCCACTAAATTCTTACTCACAAATCGGCGAGTATAATAAAGAGGTTAAAGAAGCAAACGCTAAATTTGAAAAAGAGTATGCAAATCCAAGCAAAGAGACGCTTCACGCTATGGGCGAGAGCATCTATCTCGTGCAGTGCTCAGCATGTCACGGCATCACAGGCGATGGCATAGGTGGCAAGGCTGCAAATTTACAAATTTGGGGTAGTGAAAAAGGCATAGTTGAGACCATACTAAATGGCTCAAAAGGGCTTGATTATCCAATGGGTGAGATGCCAGCAGGCTTAGCCGATGCTGATGGTGCAAAGGCGATCGCAGCATACGTAGCTAAAGAGATAAGCGCTATAAAAAGCACTAAAAATGAAAATTTAGTAGCAACTGGCAAAGAGCTTTATGCTGCATGTGCGTCGTGCCACGGCGAAGATGGCAAGGGTATGGATGGCATGTCGGTTGATCTTAGCAAATATGGCTCGGCTAGTTTTGTGGCTGATGTGCTAAATCGTGGCAAAAAAGGAGCGATCGGCACTATGCCTAAATTTAATGATGGCAGGCTAAATGAGATCCAGCAAAGCGCAGTTGGCGAGTACGTCATATCGCTATCAAAGGGCGAATAATGGAAAATAAAAATAGAAACATCTTTGCCTTAAATGGCATTAGCGGTTTTTTCATAGCGGTGGTGCTTTTGCTCTCTATCCTAGCGGTGCTTACATACGTTGGCATCGGCTTGCAAAAAGAGGTCGCAACCAAGCCTTACTCACTAAAAGATGCAGCTAGCATCGAGATGAAGAGCGTAGATAACGCTAAACACGTCATTGTAAAGGAGTAGCGATGCTAGGCATAATAGAAAAAGCCATTATCCTGCTAATAGTCGTCGCAGGCGCCATTTGTGCCTGGTCAGTACTTACGCCAAATCACCTATTTGTAGGCTAAATTTGAAGAAATTTGCACTCATTTTTATCATTTTGCTGTGGCAAAATTTGGCTTGGGGTGCAAATTTTGTTATCAATGATGATGGAATTTTAAGCCAAAAAGTGAGCCAAAAGCTAAATGAGATCGGTAGCGAGCTTTATCAAAAAAGCGGCATAAATTTAGTAGTTGGTGTGTATAAAGATGGCGAGCTAGACGCGCTTTTTAAAGAGCAAAATTTAAGCTCGCCTTTTGCATTTTTAGTGCTTATAAAAGATAAGCAAAAGGTTGAAATTTTTAGCGATACAAACACTTCAAAGCTCTTTAATAAAGAGCAAATTCTAAGTGTAAATCCAGAATCAGGCACCATTATCCCCATTTTAGTCTCAAAAAACGGCAAAGATGTCTATAACGCCGCTATCTTAAACGGCTATGCTGATATCGCCGAACAGATCGCTGAGAGCTTAAATTTAAAGCTAGAAAGTGGCATCGGTAGCTCAAACAAGACGACCTTAAATTTCTTACGAATTTTCATCTACGGCTTGATCGCATTTTTCGTGCTCATCATCTTTTATAAAAAGGTAAAAAATGGCTAAAAAGAGCTTTTGGCCTTATGGCATCGTGCTTAGCATAGTCGCTATCATTTTAGCTTGCGCCGCAACCATCGTTGTTGCGATCAATAACCCAGTCGAGATGGATAGCGCTTATATGCAAAGTCATCAAAGCGTCGATGAAAACATCACATTTATAAAAGAGAGCGAGGTGAGATTTGATGAGAAATTTGACCTTAAATTTGAGCCAGAATTTAAAGGTTTGCAGGGTAAGTTTAAATTTCTTCTAACGCCAAAAAATGGCGAAATTTCAAGCCTTAGCTATGAAATTTTATTAACTCGCCCACAAACAAACAAAGATAACAAAACATTAAGCGCCTCATGGCAAGAAAATGAGCTTGTAAGCGAGAGTGTTGGCTTAAAAGAGGGCAGGTGGCAGCTACTTTTAAGGCTAAGCGACAAGCAAGATACGAGATATTATAAATTTGATTTTAACGCTACAAAATAGGCTAAATTTGCATCTAAAGTCTTTTTTAGCCAAGGTCAAAATCAAATTTAAATTTTTACTTTCTAGCCAGCCAAAACTCCAGCTCAAACCTCTCTAAAACCAAAATTTAAGCCCAAACGCTTGCTAGTTGTGACGTACTCTTTAAAATTATAGATGAGCGGCGAGTATTTTTTAGTATCTAGCTTTTCATCTTTTAACAAATTTTCATCCACAAATATGCCAACTATCTTGCAAGTAACGATGCAAAACCACTCCTTTATCTCGCACTTTTCTACGATCGTTTCTATCTGTATCTTGCACTCTTTTATGCGCGCGCTTTAGTTTTTGGCGCTAAATTTAAGCAATATAAACCCCGCGGCACCCGAAACTACCGAACCTAGCAAGATAGCGAGCTTGTCGGTGTAGGCAAAGGCGTCCGTGTCGTTGTAGGCTAGGCCGTTAACGAAAAGGCTCATCGTAAATCCTACGCCGCAAAGCACCGCGATGCCGTAAAGTTGGATGAAATTTGACCCTTCTGGCAGCTTGGCTAGCTTAAATTTGATCGCCAAAAAGCTAAAAGAAAATACCCCGACTTGCTTGCCGACGAAAAGCCCCAGCGCCGTGCCTAGCGCGACCGGAGACAAAATCTCGTCCAGTCCGACGCCTCGTAGTGAGATGCCTGCGTTTACGAAGGCAAATATCGGCAGCACGCCAAACGCTACCCAGCCGTGCAGGTCGTGCTCGATGCTTTTTAGCATAGATTTGCCCGGCTCGTCTTTAAAGCTAAGCGGTATGAAAAAGGCCGCCACGACGCCGGCAAGCGTGGCGTGAACGCCTGATTTTAGCACTGCTACCCACATCACCGCGCCTACGATCAGATACGCCGCCTTGCTCTTTACACCGAGTCTGTTTAGCACGAAAAGCGCGGCTAGACAAACGCTCGCGACCGCAAGCATTTGGGCGCTAAGCTCGCTCGTGTAAAATAGCGCGATAATCACGATCGCGCAAAGGTCGTCGACGATCGCTAGCGTCATGAGGAAAATTTTTAAACTAGTCGGTACGCGAGGCCCGAGTAGGCTCAAAATCCCCAGAGCAAACGCGATATCCGTCGCCGTCGGTATCGCCCAGCCGCCAAGCGCGAATGAGTCGTGCTTCGTAAAAAGATAGAAGATAACCGCGGGCACTATCAGGCCGCCTGCCGCGCCGATCGCTGGTAGCGCGATTTGCGACGGATTTTTTAGCTCGCCCTCCAAAACCTCGCGCTTTAGCTCGAGTCCGATGAGAAAGAAAAATACCGCCATCAACCCGTCGTTCACCCACAAGATCAGGGGTTTGCTTAGTCCGTATTCGCCGAAGCTCATGGTAAATTTGGTATTTAAAAATTCGTTGTAAAAATCGCTCAAAAACGTATTTTGACACAGTAGCGCCGCGACCGTAGCGATCATCAGCAAAATCCCGCCGCTGGCTTCGTGTTTTAAAAACTCTTTTATTCCGCCCATTTTGCTTCCTTTTTATAAATTTTGGCGATTATAGCGTATTTTTACGCTCGCATAAAATTCGGGCGAATTTGGCTATAATCAAGTCAAATTTAAAGGCAAATTTAGTAGACGCGTCGCTAAAATTTGCCATGCCGCGCTTGCGGGAGCGGGACGCTTGCGCACGGTTTTTATAGATTAAGGAGCGAAAATGAATGAAATTTTAGATATATGTAAGCGTGCAAAGGCTGTTTGCGGCGAGCTTTTGAGACTTGATAGCCCTGCTAAATTTGAAATTTTAAACGCCGTGGCGTACGAGCTGCTAGCGCAAAAAGAGGCCATAAAAGCGGCAAACGCCAAAGACCTTGCAAACGGCGAGAAATCGGGCCTTAGTGCGGCGCTGCTAGACCGCCTGCGACTAACGGATGCCCGCATCGAGGCTATGGCGAAGGGCGTGCGCGAGGTGGCGGGCTTTGCCGAGGTCGTAGGCGAAAATTTAGGCGGCTGGAGCCATCCAAACGGCATGCAAATCAGCCGCATTCGCGTGCCGCTGGGGGTGCTCGGTATCATCTCGCCCTTTTTGATCTTTTGTGGTGGCAAGCAAAACTGGAAAGCCGTAGTAAAAGCCAGATCTGTTTAACTCTTTATGCATTTTTTCTCCTTTTTGAAATTGTAGCCCTCAGCACTTTAAGGCTTAAATTTTTAATGAATTTAGAAAAATTTTCAAAGCTTGCCTTAAGTGAGAAAAAGCGCTCTTTTATCAGCTTTTGGCTATCATTTTTTAAAAATTTAAGAGAGTAAAATGCGCAATCTAAATCAACTTTTCGTCTTTACAAACTCGCGTAAGATCAGGGAATTTAACGCTGGTTTTAATGACGAGCTAATCCCAAAAAGTCTAAGCATCGCTGAGTTTTATAAAAAGGCCGTTTTTGTAAATGGCCGCTTTGAGTGCGATAGCACCTACGCTTTAGTGCTTATGAACAGAGCCTGTGCCAGCGTCAAAGAGGCAAACTCGGTGCTTAAAATCCCAACTGAGTTTTTTGAGTTTTTGAAAAACAACGACTATCTTTTTTCGTTTTTTAAAGAGCTTGCTATTAGTAAAAAGAGCATTGAAGAGATAAAATTTAACGACATTTACGCTGATTTTGAGGAGCATTTAAGCATACTTGAAGCGGTTTTAAAAGAGTATGAGAGCTTGCTTGATAAAGAGGATCTTTATGATGATATAACCTTGCCAAAAATTTACTCTATAAATGAAGCTTACATAAGAAGTTTTAGTGAAATTTCACTGCACATTGATGGCATTTTAAGCGAGTTTGAGTGGGAAATTTTAGAGAAAATTTCAAAACTAACCACGCTAAAGATCATCTTTCAAACTAGCGTTTTTAATAAAAAACTAATAGAAAAGATAAGGCAAATTTCAGCCATTAATGAGCTTGAAAACTACAAAAAATATGAGCTAAATTTAAACACAAATGAGCTAGTTTGCCTAGAAAATATCACAAAATTTGAGCCAGTTTTAGTAAGAAATTTCGCTACAAGAAGCTTGCAGTGCGCTTACGCTATGGCAAAGGCGAGTGAGTTTGTGCTTGATGGCATAAAGCCTGAAAATATCGCAGTGATCTTGCCAGATGAGGGCTTTAGCGAGATTTTAAGGCTTCATGATAGCGCTAAAATTTTTAACTACGCTATGGGCGAGAGCTTTAAAAATACAAAATTTTATGAGACGCTTTACTACATCACAAGAGCGATCAACGAAGAGACAAGCCCAGTTTTTGATCAAAGCAAGTGTGAGAGCTACGAGGAGCTTGGCTTTATTTTAAGCGAATTTGGCGTGAGTGAGCAGCTCTTTGAGAAATTTAGAGCTAGCTACTTTGAGGCGTGTGAATTTGGCAAATTTAAAGAGCTAATAGATGAGCTTTTGGTGCTTGAAAATGAGCCAAGATGCGAAGAGAAGCTCGCACTTGAGCTTTTTAGGATGGAGAATTTATGCAGGTATTTTAGCTTTAGCCTAAAGCAGCTAAGTGAAATTTTCTTGCTAAATATCTCGCGCCTAAGCATCGATGATGTGGGTGGCGGAAAGATCAGCGTCATGGGCATGCTAGAGAGCCGCGGGATGAAATTTGATGGCGTTATCATAGTTGATTTTAACGACAACTTCATCCCAGCAAGAAGCGCAAACGAGATGTTTTTAAACTCAAAAGTGAGGCAAAAAGCGGGGCTTATAAGCTACATTGAGCGCGAGAATTTGCAGAGATTTTACTACGAAAGCCTCATAAATAACGCCAAAAAAGTGGCGATAAGCTGCTGCGTAAATGAAGAGAGCATACCTTCAAGATTTTTAAAAAATTTCAAAACGATAAAAGATGAGAAATTTAGCGATGAGGCCTATTTGAAGCTATTTTTAAAAGGAGTTGCGAGTTTAAATTTAAGTGATGATGAGGTTATTTTAGAGCATGATTTCTTCGCAAATCCACTCTCGTTTTCGACGCTAAATTTATTTCTAACCTGCCCAAGAAAATACTACTACACAAAGATAGCTCACATAAATGCGCCAAAAGCTATTGCAAGTGAGCTTGGTACAAAGCAAGGAAATAGCGTTCATAGCGCACTTTTTGAATATTATACGAGTGAGTTTTATAAGCAAAATAACACCTTTGATCTAGCCGTTTTTAAAGAGATGCTAGCAAAGCAAAATCTTACGCCACTTGAGTTTGAAATTTGGACGCATAAATTTAAAGAGTATGAAATTTATGAAAACGAGCGTTTAAGGGCTGGTTTTAGGGTGCTTGAGTGCGAAAAAGAGGTGCAAAGTGAGTTTTGCGGCGTGCAGATAAAGGGATTTATCGATAGGATCGACGTTGGCGCAAACGACGACGTGCTTATACTTGATTACAAAACGGGCGAGGCAAATGTAAATTCGCTCCAGCTTGCCTTTTACGAAGCACTTTACGGCGGCAAGGTGCGAAGTGCCTACTATGCCCTAAAAAACGAGCCTAGCTTAGTTAGCTCTAAAAAAAGCGTAGAGGATCTAAGCGGCGAGATAGAAAAGCTAAAAACCATAAACAAAACTAAGATAAATTTTGAAAGAAAGAGCGGTGCTTGCGCATTTTGCGAATACGTCACACTTTGTAGGAGAGAGTTATGAAAAATTTTTTAGCCTTAAAAGCAAGCGCTGGAAGCGGTAAGACCTTTGCGCTGAGCGTTCGCTACATCGCTTTGGTGCTTCGAGGCGAAAATATAAACGAGATCGTCGCTCTAACTTTTACAAAAAAAGCAGCAAACGAGATGAAAGAGCGCATAATCGCCACTTTTTTGGACTTGCAAAACAAAAAGGGCGAGCTTGAAGCGGTGTGCGCGGAGCTTGGTATAAGCCAAGATGAGGCGATAAAAAGGCGAGATGAGAGGCTTGGCGTCTTTTTGCAAAGTGAGCTAAAAATTTATACATTTGATGCGTTTTTCTCTGGGATTTTGAAGAAATTTAGCCAAAATTTAGGCATTAGCCCTGATTACAGCGTGCAAGATAGCTTGCAAGATCTGGCGTGGAAAAAATTTGTAAAAGAGGCGAGCAAGGATAAAAAGCTTCTTAGTGAGCTTGCCTTAATGATGATCATCTCAAGCCAAAAAGAGGCTAGCTTTTCGCAGACTTTGGCGAAATTTTATGAGAGCTTTGGCGGCGAGCTAAAAGATAGTGGTGCAAGCTATCCAGATGATAGCAAAGTAAGGGCGGCACAAAAGGCGATAAATGAGCATATAGCCTTGCAAAATGGCGCTAGTGATGTGGCTAAAAAGACATTTGGCGAGCAGAATTTATTTGAGCTATTTAAGAGTAAGGTTTTTGCTAGGCAAAGCCTAGACTACCGCACTTTTAACAAAATTTACACAAGTGAGCTTGATAGGCTCTTTTTTGAGCTAAAAGAGGCAGCGAAAAACTACATTTTAGAGGTCGAAAAGTATAGGCTAAGTGGCTTTAGCAAGCTATTAAAGCTTTATAAGGCTTCAAATTTGGAGCTAAACAAAGAGATAAATGCGCTAAGCTTTGCTGATATAAACAAGCTGGTTTTTAAGCTTTTGGTGCAAAATTTGGATAAAGAGGCGCTTTATTTTAGGCTTGATGGCAGGATAAATCACCTCTTAGTCGATGAGTTTCAAGATACAAACGTGATCCAGTATGAGATCATCTTGCCGCTTATCGCTGAAATCGTCTCTGGATACGGACAAAACGGGCTTGGAAGCTTCTTTTACGTGGGCGACACGAAGCAGAGCATCTATAAATTTAGGGGTGGCAAAAAGGAGCTTTTTGACAAGCTGGGAGATGATTTTAGTCAGATAGATATAGAAAATTTGTCAAGCAACTACCGCAGTTTAAAGGCTTTGGTGAAATTTAACAACGCCGTTTTTGAAGAAATTTATCATAGATATGGGCTTAGTTTTGAGCCACAAGAGCCAGCTAAAAAAGATGAGACGCTAAGCTATGAGGTAAGTGGCGAGTGTGCGTATTTTGAAGTAGAAAAAGATGACTACGGCTACTTGCGTGTGCTAAGTGATGAAGATATCGCAGGTACGGTCGTTTCGCAAGCAAGTGAGCTTTTAAAAGCTGGCGTAAATGCAAGCGATATAACCGTGCTTTGCTGGAAAAATAGCGACATTAGCCTCATCTCAGAAGTGCTTAGTAGCGCAGGGATCAAAAGCGTCAATGAAGGCACTTTGGAGCTAAAAAGAACGCCGCTTGTCGCTGCTATCATCGAATATGCGAAATTTTGCCTATTTAAAGAAGAAATTTATGAAAAAAATGTAAAAGCGCTAGTAAATGCAAATGTCAAAAAACTAAATATAAAGCCTGGGGAGAGCGCGACAAATAGCCTATTTTATCTAGCTAAAAATTTAGACATAAATATGGCTGATATAGATATCTTGCGTCTTTTTGAGCTAAGCGTGGGGTATAAAAATTTAAGTGATTTTATATTTAATCTTGAAAGCTTTAGCTCTAAAATCAGCCCAAAAAGTAGCGACGGCGTGAGAGTGATGACCGTGCATAAGTCAAAGGGGCTTGAGTTTGCTCACGTCATAGTTTGCGACATGATGGGCAAGGGCAGGGGCGATGACTCAAATTTCATAACCGAATACAGCGAAAAGGGCGAGTGGATCGTAAAGAGTAAAATTTCAGGTAGAGAAAATTTTGATAGCGACTATGCAAGCGTTTTAGAGCAGATGAAGGAGCTTGAAAAGCAAGAAAATATCAATAAAATTTATGTCGCTTTCACAAGGGCAACAAAGTCGCTCATCATCATCAAACAAGCCGTCCCAAGCGGAAATAGCCCAAGCTTTTTTTCATTTTACACAAGAAGCGACAAGAGCGAAGCAAATGACTATCTTGATCTAAAAGAATTTAGCTTTGGCAAAATTTTGCCTAGTAAAACTGAGCAAAAAGAGCTAAAAAAAGATGAAAAAATGCCTGAAATTTTAAGGATAGAGAGGCAAGAGGTTGAGGCAAGAGAGCAAAAGACGAGTGGTAAAAACTTAAGTGCGATATATTTTGGTCTGGCGTTTCACTATCTGCTTGAGATGAGCGAGAAATTTGATGATGGTTCGCTAGAAAAAGCTAAAAATTTGATGCTAAATAAATTTCATAAATTTTTGCCATTTGAAGCACTTGAAGATACCTTTGCTAGGGCAAAAATGCTTATAAGAGAGCCAAAATTTATAGAGTGCATAAAAGACAAAGAAATTTATAAAGAGCAGCCATTTAAAGTAAAAAATGAGCTAAAACAGATGGATCTTTTTTGCTTTAATGAGCGTGAAATTTGCGTGATTGATTATAAAACTACAGATAAAAATATAGAAGAGAACAAAAAGCAGGTAAAAGAGTATAAAGATGCGCTCGCTAAATTTTATGAAAAACATAGTATAATCGCCCTCATTTTCTATGCACTTGAAGGCAAAATTTCATATATTGAAGTTTAAATACTACTTAATTTAAGCTTTGTCAAAGCATTGTTTAAATACAATCACAACTCAAAAATTAACTTGGCAAAGGTAAGAAAATGACAAAAATAACAAAGCCAAACGAAGTTAAGCGAGACTGGATCGTAGTTGATGCAGCTGGTAAGCGCTTTGGTAGATTGCTAACTGAGGTAGCAACTATACTTCGTGGCAAAAACAAACCATGCTTCACGCCAAACGTAGATTGTGGCGACTATGTTATCATCATAAATGCTTCTAAAGTAGAATTTACTGGTAATAACAAAGCTGAAGATAAACTTTATCACAGACACTCAGGATATTTTGGCAGCGTAAAGAGCGAGAAATTTGGCGATTTGATAGCAAATAAGCCAGAAAAACTATTTAAATTAGCTGTTCGTGGCATGCTTCCAAAGACAAAACTTGGAAGAGAGATGATAAAAAAACTAAAAGTTTATGCTGGCAGTGAGCATCCTCATACGGCACAAATAGCTAAAAAAGAAGGAAAATAATTATGGCAAAAGTTTATGCAACTGGTAAAAGAAAAACTGCCGTAGCAAAGGTTTGGATAAAGTCTGGAAGCGGTAAAATCGTAGTAAATGGTATGGATCTTAACACTTGGCTTGGCGGTCACGAGGCTATCAAGCTTAAAGTTATTCAGCCACTTTTAGTAACAAAACAAGAGAGTTTAATAGACGTAGTAGCTACAACTTTAGGTGGCGGTTATTCAGCACAAGCTGAGGCTTTAAGACACGGCATTTCACGTGCTTTAGCTGATATGGATGCTGATTTTAGAGCAGCGCTTAAACCAAAAGGCTTACTAACTAGAGATTCTCGTGTTGTTGAACGTAAGAAATTTGGTAGAAGAAAGGCTAGAAGAAGCCCACAATTCTCTAAACGTTAATGGTTTTTTGCAAGTGCTTTTGCATTTGCAAAATTTAGGTTATGTAAATTGTGAGATTTACATTAAGAATTTGGTTATAATTTAAAGTTAATTTATTTTTATTTAGGTAAAATTATAGTCAACATTAAAAATCCCTATTTGAAAGGAATTCTATTATGAAAAAGATTGCTTTAGCTATGGTTGCCGCAACAGCGGTTTTTGCGTCTAACGCAGCATACAACTATGAGATCACTCCAACTATCGGTGGTGTTCATCCAGAAGGAAATTTACGTGTAAAAGACCACAATTTTGTTGGTATTAGAGCGGCTAGAAACCTTGAAGATTTCTTCTTTGATCAAGTTGAACTTGGTGTTGATTACTCTCAAAAATTAAAAGAGAGAACAGGTAACGTTGTAAGAGAGGGTAGAGCTCTTAGATATCACGCTAACCTTGTAAAAAATATCGTTGATTTTGGACCAGTTAGCCTATATGGTTTAATCGGTGCTGGTTATGAAGATGTTCCAGCTATTTTTGTTAAAAACGAAGATGGCGGTTTTGGTCAATATGGTCTTGGTTTAAGATACCAAGTAACTGATAGATTTGCTCTTAAAGCAGAGGCAAGAGATGCTATCAAATTTGAGCATGCTGATCACAACCTATTCTATTCACTAGGCTTTGGCATCGGTCTTGATTCAAAAGCAGCTCCAGTTGTAGCAGCAGCTCCAGCAGCAGCTCCAGCAGCAGCTCCAGCTCCAGTTCTTGATGATGACAATGATGGCGTGCCAAATGATATCGATCAATGCCCTAACACTCCAGCTGGTGTAGTTGTTGACGAAAGAGGATGCGAGAAAGTTATCGTTCTTAGAGACCTAGATGTTAACTTCGCATTTGATAGCTACAAAGTTGGACCAAAATATGCAGCTGAGATCAAAAAAGTAGCTGACTTTATGGGTGAACACCCAGATTATAAAGTTGTACTTGCTGGTCATACTGATAGCGTAGGCGCAGAAGCTTACAACCAAAAACTATCTGAAAAAAGAGCAAAAGCAGTGGCTGAGGTTCTTGCTGGTTACGGCGTAGAAAAAGCTAAAATTTCTACAGTTGGTTACGGCGAACTTAAACCAATCGCTACAAACAAAACTAAAGAAGGTCGCGCTCAAAACAGACGTGTTGAAGCTACTTTCAATAAATAATTTTATTATTTAAAATTACTTCTTTAGGGCTTGGCTTCGGCTGAGCCCTTTTTTATTTCTGCGGAGATTATCATGAAAAAAACTATACTTTTTGACTTAGACGGCACACTTATAGACTCTACTTCTGCTATTTTAAAAGGCTTTGATGCGGCGTTTTTAGCCCACGATAAGAAAGAGCCTGATCATGATGCACTAAAATCTCTAGTAGGATATCCGCTTGAAATAATGTTTGAAAAACTCGGTGCCAAAAAGAATTTAATAGGTGAATATGTAAAAGAGTATAAAGCTTGCTATGAGAAGATCTATTTAGATGAGACTGTGCTTTTACCGCATGCTATGGATGCTTTAAAAGAAGCTAGCACGTTTGCTGATGTTGGTGTTGTTACGACAAAGACATCAAAATTTTCTATCATTTTACTTGAACATTTGGGCGTTATGAAATTTATAAAAACGGTTCTCGGACGAGATGATGTTGTTAATCCAAAACCAGATCCAGAACCTATAAATTTAGCTTTAAAGAGACTAGAAAAAGAAAAAGACAATGCGTTTATGGTTGGCGATACCATCATGGATCTAAAGGCTGCTAAAGCTGCTCTTGTAACGGCCATTGGCCTTACATGCGGATATGGTAAAGAGTCTGATTTGAGGCAGTTTAGCGAGCATATGTTTGCAAATCCGCTTGAGGCTGTTAGCTTTATCAAGGAAGCTTAATAGTGAAAGTTTATTAAAGCTCTTGAGTCTGATACTATTTAAACATAAATTTATTCATAAATTTTTTGTTTTAACTTATTACAAAATGCTTGTATTAGAATTTACTAAATAGAGATTTTGTAGGTATTGAAAAAGAGCCAGAATTTATAGACATAGCACTTAATCGAAGCTGGCGTGGAGGCTGAGTTTGTCTATAAGATAAGCGAGGGCAGACCAAACGTCGAAGATAGGCTTAAAAATGGCGATATAGCGCTTGTTATAAATACAAGCGATACTAAATCAAGCGTGGATGATGGCAAAAAGATCCGCCAAAATGTGCTTAGATTTAAGATCCCTTACTTCACAACGATCCGTGCAGCGCTTGCAGCTGCTAAGTCGCTAAGCACAGTTCAAACTGGCAAAGCACTTGAAGTAAAAAGCTTACAAGAGTATCTAAGTGAGAAATGAACCAAAAAGAGTGCGTAGTAGAAGCGTTAGCTAGCCTTGGTGGCATGGCAACGCTTTTTGATCTTTACTATGAAACTGATGTTAGCACTTGTGGCAGCAAAACCCCGTTTGCTAGTATAAGGCGGATAGTTCAGACTAATAAAGAATTTTATAAGGTCAGAGCTGGACTTTGGGGACTTTGTGAGCTTGCTAGCTTAAGCAAAAAATAATAAATTTAGTGGCAGTCTTTGCTGCCACTAGCTAAATTTCACTTCTATTTGATTAGCTATTTTTTAAAGCGCTAGCTACCTTGAAAGCACTTGTAAATGCAAAATGCAAGTTATATCCGCCAAGCATACCAGTGATATCTAAAACTTCTCCTATAAAGTAAAGCCCTTTTACGCTTTTACACTCTAAATTTTCATTTAAAAAATTAGTCTTTACGCCACCTTTTGTAACTTCAGCCCTTTCAAAGCCAAATGTCCCAGCTGGGGCAAAATGATATGCAAAAAGCCTTTTTATGATGCTCTTTTCATCATCACTAAATTCATAAAATGCCCTATCTTTTAAACCAAAATTTCTTAAAAACTCCAGCACAAATCTCTTTGGCAAAGGTAAAACTGAACTAAGCTGCTTTTTGCCATTTACTAAATTTTTCTCACTAAATTTAGGCAGAAAATTTATGCAAATTCGACCCTTTTGCCAAAAGAGTGAGGCGTTTAGTATCGCTGGACCACTTATGCCTCTATGTGTAAAAAGCAGATCA
>NZ_JH414888.1:129431-353539 GCF_000238755.1 Campylobacter sp. 10_1_50 | reverse complement strand
TTTTACGCTTTTACACTCTAAATTTTCATTTAAAAAATTAGTCTTTACGCCACCTTTTGTAACTTCAGCCCTTTCAAAGCCAAATGTCCCAGCTGGGGCAAAATGATATGCAAAAAGCCTTTTTATGATGCTCTTTTCATCATCACTAAATTCATAAAATGCCCTATCTTTTAAACCAAAATTTCTTAAAAACTCCAGCACAAATCTCTTTGGCAAAGGTAAAACTGAACTAAGCTGCTTTTTGCCATTTACTAAATTTTTCTCACTAAATTTAGGCAGAAAATTTATGCAAATTCGACCCTTTTGCCAAAAGAGTGAGGCGTTTAGTATCGCTGGACCACTTATGCCTCTATGTGTAAAAAGCAGATCACCACTAAATTTATAGCTCTCATTTTTGGTATTTATCACTACATCTGCGCTTAGACTAACACCACTAAGCTCTTTAAACCAAAACTCATCTTTTTGCACGCTAAAGCCAACAAGAGCAGGGGCAGGCATTGAGAGCTCAATGCCAAATTCGCTAGCTATCTTATAGCCAATATCGCTTGCGCCAAGGGCTTTGTAGCTTAGTCCGCCACTTGCGATGACTAAATTTCTAGCTCTAAATTTCTCATCTTTTGTCAAAATTTCAAAAATTTCATCTACTTTTTTGGCGCCAAGAACCTCTTTGTTATAAAAAATCTCTGCATTTTGCCTTTTTAAAAGCAGGCTCAAAACGCTCTTTGCACCGCTATCACAGAAAAATTGATTTTGCTTTTGCTCGCTAAATTTAAGCTCACTAAAAAATCTCAAAACCTGATCAAAGCTTAGCACTTTTAAAATTTGCTCTATAAATTTCTGCTCGCCAAGGTAGTTTTTAGCGCTTACGAAGCGGTTTGTGATGTTGCATCTGCCGCCACCGCTTGCCAAGATCTTTTTGCCAGCGCTACTGTTTTTTTCTAAAATGGCAACCTTTTTGCCCTTTAAATTTGCCCCTAAAAAGAGCCCGCTAGCGCCAGCACCAACGATAATGACGTCGTAGATCAAAACTTCAAGCTCTCTTTTAAGGCCGCCTCGCTTGTTAGGCGAGAGTCAAATTTGATCACTTGATTTTTCTCATTTTTATAATAATCCACCACGCCTTTTTGGCTGTTTAGTAGCTCTAAATTTAGGCTCGCTTCTGGGCTTAGGTAGATATTTTTAAAAATTCTTGGATCACTCAGGCTAAAGAGCAAAACAAGCCAGATCACGCAAAGCACCACGCAGATGATGGCAAGCACTTTAAAACCAAAAGCGTGCATGATGTATCCGCCAAACGCGCCCCCAACGAAGCTTCCAAAGTAGCCAAATGAGTTAAAGATACCAAGAGCGGTGCCTTTTTGTGAGGATTTTACAAATTTCGTCGCGGTTGATTGCATGATTGGCTCGTGAAGGTTAAAGCCTATAAAAAATACCGCGATGCCAACCACAAAGAGAAATTTCGTAAAGCTAAGGGCAAAAATGGCGTAGGTTAGGGCAAAAAGTAATGTGCCAGCTATCAAGATGACCTTGCTAAGCCCCTTGCCATCGCCCAAAGCGCCAGCTAGCCCCATAGCTAAAAAGCCAAGCACAGCGCCAAGCGTATAGACCTTGTAAAGCTCGCCACTCTCATAGCCATACTCTTTTACTAAAACGATCGGGATCACCAAAAATGCGATGCTTGTGAGCATCTTTTGCATGAAAGAGGTGAAATTTATGATCATATAGTCTTTTTGTAAAAATAACTTGCCAAATGGCACCTTCTCGGCTTTTGCGCTCACTTTTATCTCTTTTGGCACGACGGTGTATAGCAGCACAACGCAAAGCAAGCTAAGAGCGGCGCTTAGATAAAAGAGGCTTGAAAGCCCGTAGTCCTTGGCAAGAAGCGGTCCAAGCACCATCGAAAGCGTGAAACTAAGCCCTATAAAAGCGCCCATTATCGCCATGGCTTTTGAGCGGTTTTCTTCAGCTACAAAGTCGCTTATCATCGCTGTTGCCACGGCTCCGACGGCTCCTACGCCTTGTAAAAATCTACCAAAAAGCATCGTATAAATTTCACTTGCCAGCGCGCAGACGATAGAGCCAGCCACAAAGATCAAAAGGCCAATGGTTAGGGCTTTTTTGCGGCCGATCTTGTCTGAAAGAGCGCCGAAGGGCACTTGAAATATCATCTGTGAGATCGCATAGACGCCTACTATTAGCCCCACTAAAAATTCATTTGCGCCGCTTAAATTTAGCGCATAGAGGCTAAGAACTGGTAGGACTATGAAAAGCCCAAAAAATCTGCTAGCTACGATAAAAGATAGTGGCAAAACGCTTTTTAACATAAATTTTCCCTTATTTTTAAAAGGACTAAGTTTATCATTTTAACACTAATTTAAATTTAAAAATTTAATCTACTTTTTTGTAAAATACGCCCAAAAATCAAGGAGTTTTGCGATGAAAATCGTGCTTGCGACATCAAATTTGGACAAAGTAAAAGAGATAAAAGAGTTTTTAAAAGGCTATGAAATTTACGCTCTAAGCGAGGTTGTAAAGCCATTTGAGATAGTTGAAGATGGCAGCAGCTTTCAAGAAAACGCGCTCATAAAGTCAAAAGCTGTCTTTGCAAAGCTTAAAGAGCTTGGGCTTGAGGATGAATTTATCTCGCTTAGCGATGATAGCGGCATTAGCGTGGACGCGCTTGGTGGCGAGCCAGGGATCTACTCAGCGCGCTACTCAGACATCGACGAAAACGGCAAAATGGCTGCCAAAAACGCCACAGACGCAAGCAACAGAGCAAAACTAATCTCAAAGCTAAATGCTCTAAATTTACAAAGCTCACTGGCTCACTACACCGCTTGTATCGCCATTAGCTCAAAATTTGGCGACTTCACGGCCCATGGCTTTATGTATGGCGAAGCGATAGATGAGGAGCGCGGCACAAACGGCTTTGGCTACGACGCACTTTTTATCCCAGATGGCTTTAACAAGACGCTTGGCGAGCTAGATAACGAGACAAAGCTTAAAATTTCTCACCGCTCAAAGGGGCTGGAGCTTGCAAATTTCGTCTTAAAGAGCCTAAAGAAAAACTTTAGTTAAGCTCCTTTAGTCCTTTGCTGGCTCGCTCTAAAAGACCCAGCACGCGCGGGTTTTGCTCTTTGCCTTTTAAAATTTCAAGCACCTTTTTGTAGTTTTTGGCAGCTTCGTCCTTTTGCTCAAGCTTTGCTAGGTCGTTAGCGACTTCTATTAACAGCTCTGATCGTACAAGCTCGTTGCCACTTAGATCTGGCGTGATATCAAGTAAATTTAACGCTAAAATGTGGTTTTCGTAGGCTTTTGCAAAGTCATTTTTCATGTAGTAGGTGCTGCCGATGGACTTTATGCAAAGCAGCTCGTCACGCATCGGCGTATTTGAGTTGGTGTCATAAATTTTTTGAGCTTCATAAAAGCTAGCAAGCGCCTCGTCGTATTTGCCTAGCGCCTTTTTTGCTGCGCCTATGTTTTGATAAGAGCGAGCTAGTAGCAGTTTGTCACTAACGTTTGCCGCGAGCTCTAGTGCTTTTTGTGAGAGCTCTAGTGCCTTTTGAGGCTCTTTATTTACCATGCAAATGCTGGCGCCATTTATTAGCGAAGTGATCGCCTGCTGGGTATCGCCAGCCTTTAGGCATGCCTGGGTCGCTTGCTCGGCTAAATTTATGGCTCTCTCCAAATTTCTATCACTTTTATAAAACTCATTTACGCTTTCTTGCACTAGCTCGTCGCAGCTACTTGCAAAGAGGCAAATAGGCGCTAAAAATGGCAAAATTTTCTTCATCTTTTTACCTTTAAAATTTAGCTCATTTTACCTTTTGAAGCTAGAAATTTATATTAACTTTGCTAAAATCACTAAAATTTTAAGGAGCCAAAAATGTCAAATATCTTAATCATCGGAGCAGGTGGCGTTAGCCAAGTCGCAACCGTAAAATGTGCGATGAACTCGGACGTTTTTACAAATATCACCCTAGCAAGCCGCACAAAAAGCAAGTGCGACGCGATCGCTAAATTTATAAAAGATCGCCTTGGCGTGCAGATAAACACCGCGCAGATCGACGCTGACGACACGGCGGCTGTTGTGGAGCTCATCAAACAAACAAAGGCTGACTTGCTACTAAACGTCGCGCTGCCGTATCAAGACCTAACTCTTATGGACGCTTGCTTAAAGGCTGGCATACCTTACATCGACACCGCAAACTACGAGCACCCAGACACCGCAAAATTTGAGTATAAGCTTCAGTGGGCAAAGGATGGTGACTTCAAAAAGGCTGGCACCATGGCGCTTCTTGGCTCTGGCTTTGACCCAGGCGTGACAAATGTATTTTGTGCCTATGCACAGCAAAATTTATTTGACGAGATCCATGAGATCGACATCCTAGACTGCAACGCTGGCGATCACGGATATCCATTTGCGACAAATTTCAACCCAGAGATAAATTTACGTGAAGTTAGCGCAAATGGCCGCTACTGGGAGGCTGGCAAGTGGATCGAGACAAAGCCGATGCAGATAATGTTTAAGTGGGACTATCCAAAAGTAGGCGTCAAAGATAGCTATCTACTCTATCACGAGGAGCTAGAGAGCTTAGTTAAAAACATCAAGGGACTAAAGAGAATTCGCTTTTTTATGACCTTTGGACAAAGCTACCTAACTCACATGAAGTGCCTAGAAAACGTCGGCATGCTACGCATCGACGAGGTCGAGCATAACGGTATGAAAATCGTGCCGATCCAGTTTTTAAAGACGCTTCTACCTGACCCTGCAAGCCTTGGCCCTCGAACAAAAGGCAAAACAAACATCGGCTGCGTGATACGTGGTCTAAAAGATGGCAAAGAGCGCCAAGTCTATATCTACAACGTCTGCGACCACGAGGCTTGCTACGCCGAGACAGGCGCGCAGGCTGTTAGCTACACCACAGGCGTGCCAGCTATGATAGGCTCGCTAATGGTCGCAAAAGGCATCTGGAGCGGCAAAGGCGTCTTTAATATGGAGAATTTCGACGCAAAACCTTTCATGGACGAGCTAAATAAGCAGGGGTTGCCGTGGGAGGTAATAGAAATGAAACCAGGCGAAAGATACGAAGTTTAAATTTTAGACTCGCTAGGCTTGTCTTTTTCTACTTATACTTCGTTGAAATTCGATTTTTAATGCTCACGTATCACATATACGCTCCGCTTAAAAATCGAATTTCGCCTTGTCTAAGCGAAAAATACTTCGCCTAAATTTATTAAATTTAATACCTTGAAAGACTATCTGTTTAGTCTTAGGATGAAAATTTCCTTCGCTTCTGCTAGCAGTTGCGACCCTTGGGGATGCAAAGCTCAAAATCCATTTCACAACACTTCGCCTGAGTTCTATTAAATTTTATTTTGACCAGATTGGCAGCTCTTGCCTCAAAATTTAAAACCATCTCGTCTAGATAAAAGTCACTTTGCCTAATTTTTGCCTTTAAATTTAAACCTCTTCGCCAAACAAAACCTTGATAAATTTACCTTACTCCACCAAAGCAAATTTTCTAAATTTACGCCCAAGGCTAGTTTTGGGCGCTTGTTGCTGTAAATTTATAAATTTATGCTATATCTACAAAATCTTAATCGCAGCTAAAAAAGGGGAAATCTTGCAATCAACAAAAACATCTATCTGGTTTTTAGTCATCTTAAGCGGTCTTATGGCTTGCACCTCGCTATCAACGGACGTCTATCTGCCTGCCATGCCTACGATGGAGCGACAGCTTCATGGCGATGCGGAGCTAACGATCACTGGCTTTTTGATCGGTTTTGCCATCGCGCAACTCGTTTGGGGGCCCATTAGCGATAGGATAGGGCGAAAACTCCCGCTATTTATCGGTATGGCGCTCTTTGTCGTTGGCTCCATCGGATGTGCCATGTCACAAAGCATGAGCGAAGTGATAATCTGGCGTATCTTTCAAGCCACAGGCGCGTGCGTGGGACCTATGCTTAGCCGTGCGATGATCAGCGATGTTTTTGAAAATAGCGAAGCTGCAAAGATGCTTTCAAACTTAGTCATCATCATGGCTGCAGCTCCTATCATAGGACCGCTGCTTGGTGGCGCATTACTAGAGATTGGCTCATGGCACTGGATATTTTGGCTAATGGCAGCTGCAAGTGCTTTTTTGTTTATCCTTATCTTCTTCTTGCCAGAGACGTTGCCACAGCAGAAGCGCTCAAAAGAGCCGATGATAAACTCGTTTAAGAGCTATTTTGTGCTTATAAAAGATGCTAAATTTATGAAATACACTCTAAGCGTGACCTTCTTTTACATCGCAGCATACGCTTTTATCACGGGATCGTCATTTGTTTATATAGATTATTTTGGCATACCGAGCAAGTACTATGGATTTTTGTTTGGCGTAAATATACTTGGTGTGGCGGCGCTTAGTTTTTTTAAACAAGAGCTTGGTCAATAAATTTAGCCTAAATTCGCTTCTTATCACCTCAAGCACAGTCGCTTTTGTCGCTGCAGCTTTGCTTTTAGCGCTTACATTTTTTGGTATCGCTGGAGTTTGGGGCGTTATCATACCTATGTTTTTCGTCTTTAGTATGAACGGTATCATCGCCTCTTGCTCAAACGCAGCCGCTCTTAATCAAGTACCTCAAGAGATGAAAGGCAGAGCAAATGCTCTCATTGGCTCACTGCAATATGGAAGCGGCATTGTCTCATCAGCCATGCTAGCACTCTTTACGACCACGACGCCACTTATCATGTCGGCCATCATCTTTGTCTTTATATTTTTGTGCTGGCTTGCTGCCTATCTAAACAAATAAACTCTCAAAAGGGCTTAAATGCCCTTTAAATTTAAAGCTATTTCACCTATAATAAAGCCAAAATTTAAAAGGAAATTTTAGTGCTAACGATAGAAAATTTATATATTTTGGTGGCAGCTCTTGCGCTTATATGCGTGATACTAGCAGCTTTTTTGATAAGTGCAAATTTGAAAAATGCAAAACAAAGAGAAGCTTTAGAAAATTTACAAGATGAGCTAAAAGATAGCGAGCGGCTAAATATCGAGCAAAGAGCAAAGCTTGAAGCAAATAGCGACAAGATAGATGAGCTAGCTAAAAATTTAGATGAGTATAAAATTTCGCTCAGACAAAAAGATGAAAAAGAGGACAAGCTAGAGCGCGAGCTAAGGCGCCTAAACGAGGAGCTTGGCAGCCAGACAAAGATGGCTGAGATGGCAAGGTCGCTATCTTTAAATTTACAAAACGAGCTTGGTGCAAAAGAGGATGAGCTAAAAAGATCAAACGAGAGTGAAAACGAGCTAAAACGCGCTATCGTCGCACTAAAAAGCGAGATCGAGGCCAAAGAAAACATCCTAAGATCACAAGAAGAGAATTTAAAAAAGGTGAAAAACGAGCTAAATTTAGAGTTTGCAAACCTTGCAAATAAGATATTTGAAGAAAAAAGTGCAAATTTCTCAAAAAACAGCAAAGAGTCGCTTGAGCTCTTGCTAACGCCACTTGGAGAGAAGATAACAAGCTTTGAAAAGAGGGTAAATGACGCTCACAGCGACTCGCAAAAGAGCGCAGGCGAACTTAGTGCGCAGCTAAAAGAGGTGGTCGAGCTTGGCAAAAATATGTCAAAAGAGGCAAACTCGCTAAGCACGGCGCTAAAAGGCAGCAACAAGGTCCTTGGCAACTGGGGTGAGATGCAGCTTGAGCGCACACTGGAGGCCGCTGGGCTAGAAAAGGGCACGCACTACACTACGCAAGAGAGTTTTGACGTGAGCGGCAAAAAGCTCATACCTGATTTTGTCATAAATTTCCCAGACGACAAACAGATGATAATAGACAGCAAAGTCTCGCTCCATGCCTACGAAAAAGCAGTCGCTGCGGCTGACCTGGCGCAGAGCAAGCTAGCTCTTGGCGAGCACATCGCCTCAATAAAAAAACACATCGACGAGCTAGCTAAAAAAGACTACTCATCGCTTGTGAAAAGCCCTGATTTTGTGCTGATGTTTGTGCCAGTTGAGCCGGCATTTTTGGAGGCTTTGAAATTTGATCCAAATTTATTTAACTACGGCTACGAGAAAAAAGTGGTGCTAGTCTCGCACACGACGCTCATGCCACTGCTTCGTGTGGTGGCAAATTTATGGCGCATGGAGCATGGCAACAAAGAGGCAAAAGAGATATTAAAGAGTGCAAATGAAATTTATGAGAAATTTTGCACCGTCGCTGAGAAGCTAAACAGGCTTGGAAACTCGGTGAGATCGGTAAATGATAACTTCAATGAGGTCGTTAAAAGCGTGAGCGGTCAAGGTGGGCTTGATAGCAGGCTAGAGAAATTTAAAAAGATCGCTCTAAATCCCAAAGATACGCAGGTAAAAGAGTTTGAGGCAAGACCTAGAGAGATATCAATAACTAACATTAATGTAAAAAATGATCAAGGGTAAAACTTATAGTTACTATTAATTTTGTATCTATATTAATTTTTATTAGAGTACTTATGGCATGAAAATGTGTTGATGCCTATGTTTAAAATTTAACTAAACTATCAAAGCTTTTTACTTTCAAAATAGTAGCTAACTTTATAGTAGCTAACTTTGGCGTGCATGATCTAAAGTATTTTGAGCTAAAAGCTAAGATCTTTGACCTTATAAATGGCGAAGATAACGAGGCCCGATACGCTATTTAATAAATTTTAAATATATTTTTAAATTTTAAGCTAGTATTAACTTTAGCGTGAAATTTATGTTATAAAGATTTACTACAATTACACACAAAGCAAATCATTTTTGTTATTCCTTTTACTGATTTAAGCCTTGGTTTTTGCCAAGGCTTTTTCTAAATTTTATAAGCTTTATGAGTAGAGTTTATAAAATTTATCTAAAGGAGATGTTATGAAAAAGACTTTGAGTTGTGTTGCACTAGCCTCTGTGCTTTGCTCGAGCGCTTTTGCGATAGGCGGTCCAAGCGGAGCTAAACTTGACTACGCTATCACTGGGCAGATCGGCGAAGTAGTGGTAAATCCATACGACACAGCGCCACTTACAGCAGTCATCAAAAATGGCGGCTACACACTAAGCAACGCTAAGGTCACTATCGTGCCAAAACAAGGTGGTCAAACTATAAGCTACAAAGTGGCTGACAAGCATCTTCGCACACATGGCGGCATCCCAGTTTTTGGCATGTATCCTGACTATCAAAACACCGTTGAGGTCGAGTACGACAAGAGCTACAAGGGCAAGACAGAGCATATAAAAGAGAGCTATAAAATTTACGCTCCAGCTATCTACCTAGAGAGCGCTGGCACGCCAAATCAAAAGGGCGCGCTATTTGACAAGATCGAGGTTACTAAGCCAGCAAGTGCTAAATTTGCAAACCGCCTCTACTATGTAAATAACTTTGTAAATAAAACAGGCAAGGGCACAAAAGTCGTTTGGAACAACCCAGCTGGCGGTGCGATCGAGTGGAACTACAGCCCAAATAACTTCATCCTTGATACAAAAGGCGAGGTTAGATGGTATCTTGAGCCAAGTAAAATTTACGATCTTAAACAGCCATTTCACGCTGGCGTAATGATGGGCTTTAAGCAAAATGACGATGGTGCTATGACTTGGGGATACGGCCAAAGATATGCAAAATACGACATCATGGGTAGAGAAATTTTCAACCGCGAGCTACCAGCTAGCTACAACGACTTCTCTCACTCGATGGACGTAGCACAAAACGGGCACTACTTCTTACGCGCGGCAAACGCTGACTACAAAAGGGCTGATGGCAAAAACGTAAGAACAGTACGCGACGTCATCGTTGAACTTGACCGCGACGGCAACGTAGTTGATGACTTTAGACTATATGAAATTCTTGATCCTTACCGCGATATCGTGCTAAAAACGCTTGATCAAGGCGCAGTTTGCTTAAACATAGACGCTAAAAAAGCAGGCCACACAGCAAGCTCTGATGAGCTTCAGTCTATGGATACGCATGATAAATGGGGCGACATAGTAGGAGCAGGTCCAGGACGCAACTGGGCGCACGTAAATAGCGTGGATTACGACCCAAGCGACGATAGCATCATCATCTCAAGCCGCCACCAAGACGCAGTTATCAAGATCGGCCGTGACAAACAAGTAAAATGGATCATGGGCGCTCACAAGGGCTGGAGCGATAAATTTAAAGATAAACTACTTCAGCCAGTTGATAGCAAAGGCAACAAGATCGTCTGCGAAGATGAGTACTCAAAATGCCCAGGATACGAGAGCGACAAAGGTGGCTTTGACTGGCAATGGACGCAGCACACAGCATTTAGGATAGATAACAAGTCTAAAAAAGGCGAAATTTATCTAAGTGTATTTGACAACGGCGACACAAGGGGCATGGAGCAACCAGCTATCGCTGGCATGAAGTACTCTCGTGCGGTCGTTTATAAGATCGATGAGAACAAAAAGACCGTTGAACAGATCTGGGAGTACGGCAAAGAGCGCGGCAAAGAGTGGTATAGCTCGGTTACTAGCCTTACGCAGTATCAAGATGACCTTGATAGCGTGATGGTCTATTCAGCTGTTGCTGGCATGCAGTTTGACATCGCAAAAGGCCGCCCAGTAGGACTTCCTAGCCCACACATCGATGAGTTTGAGTGGGGCGCAAAAGAGCCTAGCATCGAGATAAAGATGACAAATGCTATGGGCTATCAAGCGTTTCCATTTAGCTTGCAAAAAGCGTTTGAAAAATAAACCATCCTAATTTTACCCTTTCTCGGTTTTGAGAAAGGGTTTTTAAAATTTAACTTCTAAATTTTAAAGATCAACTGTTATCGTATTTTCTATATCGATCTTTACAGTCATTGGAGCTGAGAGCTCGCCAGTGTCGTCGTTTAGCACCCTAACTAGCTTGCTTTCATATCTAGTGTAGCCAGCTTGTGCGCCACTTTGATCACTTGAGACGCTAAAGCCATCAAGTGAAAGCGAATTTCCGCTTGTGTTGCCGTTTGTAAATTTAAGCACCACATCCTTATCGTCTGTGATATCAAGAACGTCTTGCGCGTTTATGTTTTTGATATGTACGCCAGAGCCGTCACCGCTGATACCATTGTAGCTTACGCTCTGTGTTGTGTCAAATGAAATTTCTTCTATGTTATTGATCTTAGCGTCGAGCTCGCCGTTAGCAAGTGTTCTAAAGTCGATAATCTCAGCCTGTCCTTGCGTGGCAAGCTTTAGCGTGTCATAGCCTTCGCCGCCATCAACTACGCCATTAAAGTTGTTCGCGCTCATTATTATCGTGTCGTCACCGCTTCCGCCATTTATATGGTAGGTGCCTTGCTTGCTGATAGTTATTATCTCGTCATTGCCAGCTCCACCATCGATATTTAAATTTTGCCTTACATTTGTATAGTAGCTAGTTGTCGGTCCTGCTGATAAAACATCATCGCCGTCACCTAAATATATGGTGGCATTTGTGCCGCCAGCTCTATCTGAGATAAAGACTTCATCATTGCCGCCAGCTAGATCGATCAGGTTGTTTCCTGCTGCGTTTATAAAACTTACATAATCAGCATTATCGCTTCCAAGCACGGTATTGTCAGCTTGTGAGATGAAAGACTCATCTTTATCGTTTATCCCCCACGCTGACCCCGCGTCTGAAGACGACCTACCGCCTATTTTTACCTCTATGCTAGATGAGTGGCTGCCGTCTACTACATTGTGACCAGACACTGCGTAAAGGCCGGCATTTAGCCTGCTTCCGCCAGACAAGATGGTGTTATCACCGCTTGTAGCATCGCTCTCGATAGAGGCGCGAAATGTAGATTCATTTGTCTCAAAGCTTATGATATTGTTGCCTGAAGCGTTGCCAAGTGCTACGGTGTCATCAACAAAAGGATCACCAGGTGCTATATCATCGCCGCCGCCTAAGACGACGTTGTTGCCTGATGAGCCACCTAATAGTGCAAATTCCCTTCCGCCTATTCTTAGATCGACTAGGTTATCGTTGGTTGTGTTTTTTATATCCATCCAGTCAAGGTGATTAGTCGCAACTGCCTTGTTTGTCTTGTCTAAAAAGCCATCTGGCATTTTTTTATCGCTCCATGAGTACTCTTTGGTAAAAATTTCGTTATCATAAGTAGCGTTTTTAGCTATCTCGATCTTAGCTTTTGCCTCATCAACCCTTGCTTTTACGATATTTGCTATATCAGACTCTGTGGCTGCAAATTTGGCAAATATCTCTTTATCAACGTGTAAAATTTCTATCTCATCAGGGCTTGCTGTGCCGCTTGTACCAGCATCTGCGTAGCCTGATACAGAGCTCACGCTTGGCGCCTCGCCTCTTGATATGTCGCTTAGATTTTGAAAATTTGCATTTATGTTTGAGTAGTGACCACCTTGAGCAAAGCTAGCTGCTCCAAGACTAACGCCACCACCACTAGCGTTACCGCCAGCTTGGTTTCCACCAGCTGCTGTCTCTTCTAAATTTGTTAAATTTTCACCTTTTAAGATGGCTTGTTGTAAGCTAGCAATCTCATCTTTGCCGCTACTTTGTGTGTTAGAGCTATCATCTGCAAAATTTGTAAGATCGATACGCTTTCCAGTAAAAACTTTGTCCGCTCCACCCACTTTGGCAACTTCAACTTTAAAATTTACATCATCTGAGATAATAGTCTCATTTTGTAAGAGTGTGTCACCCACGTTTAGTGTTCTTTCTTCTTTAGTTAGGTTGTTTATAACCTTTGCATTTTTGTCTGAAATGCTTTTAACCACTCCTATAACACTTGCCATAAATTCCCCTTTTATGTAGTTTTTTAGCTTAATTATAGCTTTTTGAGAATATGTCACAATTGTACTAGAGTACAATATAACGTTATATTATAAAATGTCACAAATAGTTTCTTAAATAGATATAAAATGCGTAGTATTAGGGATATACTTTGAAAGATATAGCAAAATTAACAAAATAAAAAAGCAACAAAGTGTTGTAATATGAGGTAAATTTTTCTAAAAATAAAATTTAAATTTTAAAATTTATAATCTCAAAGCCTCTCGCATAGAAATTTCTATCTTTTTCTCATCGAGGCTGCTGTTATAAAATAAATTTAACGCTAAAACCGCTTGGTACAAGAGCATATCAGCTCCGTCTTTGCATGCTAAATTTTGGTTTTTAGCCTCTTTTAAAAATGGCGTTTGCTTGCCGTATATCACATCAAATGCAAATTTAGCGCTTTTTAAAATGCCATCTAAAATCTCTTTTGGTGCTGGCAAAAGATCGTCTTTTAGCCCTGCTGAGGTTGAATTTACCACCAGATCAAATTTATGCTCTTTATAATCATCCCAGCTAAAGCACTCATAGTGATCTTTAAATTTATCAAGTCTTGCCTTGCTTCTATTTAGTATGCAAACATCTATGTTTTGTGATTTAAGTGCGTAGGCTAGGGCATTTGCGGTGCCTCCAGCTCCAAGGATGATGGCGCTTTTTGCCTCTTTGAAATTTGATATCGCTTTTAAAAAACCAGGTGCGTCAGTGTTGTAGGCATAAATTTTCTCATTTTTTAGTACTAAAGTGTTTGCAGAGCCTATTTTACGTGCTGCTTCTGAGGCGTCGTCGGCTAAATTTAGAGCAAATTCTTTGTGCGGGAGTGTGACATTTGCGCCGTTTAGTTTTAGGGATTTAAATTTATTGATTAGCTCATTGCCATCTTTTAGCAAAACCCTTGTGTAAAGGGCATCAAGAGCTAGATCGGCAATGGCTTTGTTGTGTAGTCTTGGAGATACCGAGTGAGCTATCGGATCTCCAAAAACTGCGAAGGTTTTCATTTTGCCCTAAAGACAAAAGCGTCTTTATTGACATCTTTTCTTATGTCATTTACAGCTTTTTGTAGCCCTTTTTCATCAAATGGACCAACTAAAATTTTAGTTAGCTCGCCAGCTTTTATAGTTTTGTAGCTATAGCCTTTGGTTGCTATTTTTTTCATGTAGTCGGCATTTGGGTTAAATTTACTAGTTGCAAATACTTGAACATAAGAGCCTTTTACGACGCTCTCAGCTTTTGCTGGGGCTTCAGCTTTTTTCTCTGCTTTTTCAGTTTTTGTAGGAGCTTCAGCCTTTTTTTCTACCTTTGTTTCAGGTTTTTTCTCAGCTTTAGTTTCAGGTTTTTTCTCAGCTTTTGCCTCAGTTTTAGCTGGCTTTGCTTCAGGCTTTTTCTCTGCTTTAGCTTCGCTTTTTGTTTCAGCTTTTTTAGCTGGAGCCTCTACCTTTGCCTCAGCTTTTTTAGGTGCTTCAGCTGGTTTTTCAACAGCTTTTACTACCTCTTTTGGCTCTTCAGTTTTAGGAGCTGATTTTGCACCTTCTTTATCTTTTAGCTTTTTGATCATATCTTCAAAATCATCTTGTTGCTTGTTTTCAGGCACGATAGGTACTTGCTCGAAAAGCTGAGTATCGCCTTTTTTAACATCTGAATTTGTATCTTGTGCAGGCACCTGCGTATCGACTGGTTGCTCTGCTGGTACTGGAGGCAGAACTAGTCTTGAGTCGGCTTCATTTTGTGCTTGTGTCGAGTCGCTTGAGTTTATAAGCTTCATGGCTACGATGATGATTAAAAAAAGTATAACAAGAGCTGCTATAAACATAAGAAGTTTCTTTAGTTTTGCGCCCTTTGCCTCATCATCTTTTTCTAAAAGTATATCTTTTAACTCTTCGTTTTCCATTATTTCTCCTTACATATATTTTGACCAACTTGCCCCACGCTCTTTTTGATAGAGGTTATATGGCAAAGTTAGGATATTAAATTCTTTTGGCATATCTTGATTTGGGAACATTCTCCACTCTTTGGCTAACTTTTGTGAGAGCTTTGCGCTTAGCATATTTGCAAGCGTGCAAGCTTCATTTAGCGTAGTGTGACCTTTATGCACATAAAGGTGCAAATGTCCTGGCGTCTTGGTCTCGTAGGCTGTGAAATTTATAAAGCCTTCTTCTCTTAAAAGAAGCTGAGCTCTATGCCAAAACCTATCTGGAGTTCTGCCGTTGTAGTCAAAGACTATATTTTCGACCTTGTCACTTGCATTGATTAGCGAGTGGGCGATTATAGCTTTGCCCTCCTCATGCTCTTTCATGACACTATAAGTTAGTGGTTCGTTGATCTTTTCAAATTTATCAAAGAAAATTTTACCCTTGTACTCTATCTTATTGACGATCGTGTCACGTTTGATGTAGTAGTGGGTCGTTATTATCTTTATAAGAGATGTATCAATACTTTGCATCAAAATGTCGCTTTATCGTAGATTATAAATTTATGAGCAAGATCGACTAGTTCGGCTTTTGTCTTCTCTTGCAAAGAGGTGTTGTTGATGTCGCTTAGAACATCGGCGATCTTGTTTGCTATTAGCTCAAATTCAGCCTCTTTCATGCCGCGAGCTGTAAGAGCTGGGCTACCTACACGTATGCCGCTTGTGATAAACGGACTTCGTGTCTCGCCTGGGACCGTGTTTTTATTTACTGTTATGCCAGCATTTCCAAGAGCGATATCAGCGTCTTTTCCACTAAATTCGCGATTTAAGAAGCTCATTAAGATTAGGTGGTTATCGGTGCCGCCACTTACTAGATCAAAGCCTCTGCTAATTAGCACTTCGCCAAGTTTTTTAGCGTTTGCTTTTACTTGTTTAGCATAAATTTTCCACTCAGGGCTAAGGTTGTGTTTAAAGCCAACTGCCTTTGCAGCGATGACGTGAACTAGTGGTCCGCCCTGGATGCCTGGGAAGATAGAAGAGTTTATCTTTTTAGCGTACTCTTCGTTATTTGTCATGATGATACCGCCTCTTGGGCCTCTTAGAGTTTTATGTGTAGTTGAGCTTACGACGTCGCAGTGCGGGAAAGGATTTTGATGCTCACCGGCTACTACAAGGCCAGCGATGTGAGCAACGTCTGCAAAGAGTATCGCGCCAACAGCATCAGCTATCTCTCTAAATTTCTTAAACTCGATCTCTCTTGTGTATGCGCTAGCGCCACAAACGATCATCTTTGGTTTTACTATCTTTGCGATATCCATAACTCTATCGTAGTTTATGCGACCATCAAGCTCTACGCCATAAAAGAAGCTCTCATACATCTTGCCAGAGCTGCTTACCTTTGCGCCATGAGTTAGGTGTCCGCCGTGGCTTAGATCCATGCCTAAAATTTTATCGCCCGGGTTAAGCAAAGCACCATAAACGCCTTGGTTTGCCTGAGAGCCTGAGTTTGGCTGAACGTTTGCAAATTCACATCCAAAGAGCTCTTTACATCTATCGATGGCGATCTGCTCGATCTCATCGACAAATTCGCAGCCACCATAATACCTTTTTCCAGGGTAGCCTTCGGCGTATTTGTTTGTTAGGATTGAGCCCATCACTTCCATGACTTCTGGATATGTGAAATTTTCACTAGCGATCATCTCAAGGTGATCACACTGGCGTTTTAACTCTAAATTTACTAGGTCGTAAATATCTTTATCGTAGCTTTGCAAACTCATTTTTCGTTCTCCTTTGTCTCAGTTTTTAGTGGCCTCATCGCCGGGAAGAGGACAACGTCGCGTATTGATTTTTTATCTGTTAAAAGCATAACAAGTCTGTCGATGCCTATGCCTTCGCCTGCAACTGGTGGCATGCCGTATCCTAGGGCTTTTACATAGTCTTCGTCCATCTCGTGAGCCTCGTCATCGCCTGCGTTTTTAGCATCGATTTGAGCCTTAAAGCGGTTGTATTGATCGATCGGATCATTTAGCTCGTTAAAGCCATTTGCTAGCTCTCTACCAGCGATAAATAGCTCAAATCTCTCTGCCACATCAGGATTTGTGTCGCTTCTTCTTGAAAGCGGGCTAATAGAGATCGGATAGTCTATGACAAAAGTTGGATGGATGAGCTTACTCTCTACGTAGTTGTCAAAGAGTTCAGCCTGTAAGTGGCCAAGGTCAAGCTTCTCGTTTGCCTCAAAGCCGTCAGCTCTTAGTTTTGCTAAAATTTTATCCTTGTCGTTTACCACATCCTCAGCAAGCCCGCCTATCTCAACTAAGGCTTTTTTGTAGCTTATGCGTTTAAATGGCTTACTAAAATCAATTTCCATGCCGTCAAAATGTATCACTTTTCCCATATCTAGCTTGTCTAAAATGACATTAAATAAATCCTCTGTGATGCCCATTAGATCGTGGTAGTTGTGGTATGCCCAGTAAAACTCTATGCTTGTAAATTCAGGGTTGTGGGTTAGGTCCATACCCTCATTTCTGAAGTTTCTATTCATCTCATAAACAGCTTCAAAACCGCCAACTATAAGGCGTTTTAGATATAGCTCAGGTGCGATCCTTAGGTATCTCTCAACTCCAAGAGCGTTGTGAAATGTCACAAATGGTTTTGCATTTGCGCCGCCAGCTATTGGGTGAAGCATTGGAGTTTCAACCTCTAAAAAGCCCTTATCCTCGAAAAATCTGCGAATCGTGCTAACGATAACCGAGCGGCGTTTAAAATCAGCCCTAACCTCGGGGTTCATTATCATATCGAGGTATCTTTGGCGATATCTTGTCTCAACATCAACTAGCCCGTGGTACTTCTCTGGAAGCGGACTTATCGATTTTGTAGCTAAGCTAAGCTCATTTACATGCATTGAAAATTCGCCAGTTTTTGTTATAAAAGCGTAGCCTCTAACATATACGATGTCGCCTATTTCTACATATTTTTTAACGATTTTAAACCACTCTGGGTCAAGTGTCTTGTTACTAAAATAAATTTGTAAATTTCCATTTTCGTCTTCGATGTTTGCAAAGACCGCTTTACCAGCGTCACGGATCAGCTTTATCCTGCCTGCAAGGCCAACTAGCTGCCCCTCTGCTTTTTTCTCTTCTGTATCTTTTATATAGTTAAATTTAAGTCTAAATTTAGAGATATTCATATCTCTTCTAAGAAAATGTGGATATGGATTTATACCTAAATTTCTAAGCTCGTCTATGCTTTCTAATCTTTGAATTTCGTGTTGGTTGTCAAATATCACCTTACTTTCCCTTTATATTATTTTTTGAACATTTTTCGCAAATTCCATAAAGCTGCATCATGTGACCAGTTAGTTTAAAGCCATGCTCTTTTGCGATGCTTATTTGCCTTTTTTCTATCATAGGATCTTCAAATTCTATGATAAGGCCGCATTTTCTGCATATCATGTGGTCGTGGTGTGGCTTTGTGGCAAGCTCAAATTTCTTGCCTTGTGAGCCAAAGCTGATAGATGTTACCATCTCTGATTCTTCTAGTAAATTTAGCGTCCTATAAACAGTTGCTATGCCGATATTTAGCTCAGGATAGGTTTCTTTTATGAAAAGATATAGCCTCTCTGGCGTAAAGTGCTCGTCGTTGTTATAAAGCGTTTTTAGTAAAATTTCACGCTGTTTTGTATATTTTAAACCGTTGTCGCGAAGAACTCTTTTAAATTTCTCAAGCAAGGCATCATATTCTAAATTTTCTATCATTTTTCTTCCCCTTTAGTGACGTTTGTGTCGGTGTTTGTGCTCGCATTTGCATCCATTGATATAAATGCATCACTCTTGTTTGTATCCTTTGGTCTTACTACCATCTCATCTAGCTCATTTTTGATGTTTTTCACATCGATATTTGTTATCCATCTACCAGTTTCAAGTAGGAGCGGATAGACCTTGCTGTTTGTGAAGTATGGCTCGATCATTTTATTTAGCGAAGTGCCTGACATTACGGCGACGACTGCTGAAAATGTGAGGAAAATTTTGCCACTTCCCATGACAAATCCACCAAGCCTATCTAAAAAGCCAAGGCCGCTTACTGAAACTATCTTTGATAAAAATTTGCCAACTAGCAGACAAACTAGCCAAAAAACTAGCCAAAGTCCGATAAATGCGACAAACTGTAAAAATGAAGGATTTTCAAATTTATAGATATTTTTGCTTATGAAGCTCTCAGCTACATCTGAAAATCTACTAGCGACAACTAGGCCGCCAATAAGTCCGATAAGCCCAAATGACTCTTTTATAAGCCCGTTTATTATGCCTTTTACGCCAAGTATCAGGACAAGGGCGATGACGATAATGTCAAACCAAGTTACTAAATCCATCATACAGTTCCTATTAAATTTTGAAGTTCTTGCTGGCTAGTCGAGTAGGCTAGCGCGTTTTCTTTTGTGATCAAGCCCTCTTTTAGTGCTTTCATCAGGGCTTGAGTCTGCGTACTCATGCCGGTTTGTTGCTGATTTAGCTGCATTTGAGAGTAAATTTGATGTACTTTGTTTTCGCGTATCAAGTTTGATATCGCCATGTTATTTATCAAAATTTCATGCACAGCGCACCTTCCGCCGCCTATTTTTGGGATCAGACTTTGTGAGATGACGGCAGTTAGCGAAACGCTAAGCATATTTCTTACTTGAAGCTGCTCGCTTCCATCAAAGCTATCAACGATCCTATTTATAGTTTGTATAGCCGAGTTTGTGTGAAGCGTGCCAAAGACTAGGTGTCCAGTCTCAGCTGCTGTAATAGCCGTAGAGATCGTCTCTCTATCCCTCATCTCGCCCACAAGTATGATATCTGGGTCTTCGCGAAGTGCAAATTTTAGTGCCTTTGAGTAAGAGTGCGTGTCGGTGCCGATATTTCTATGTGAAAATAGGGCTTTTTTGTTGTTATGCACAAACTCTACTGGGTCCTCAACGGTGATGATGTGCTTTCTATAATTTAAATTTATCTCATTAAGCATCGCAGCAAGCGTCGTTGATTTACCACTGCCTGTTGGTCCAGTAACTAGGATAAGGCCCTTTTCACGTTTGATGATATATTTAAAAATTTGTGGTGCATTTAGATCATCAAGCGAAGGGATGTCGATAGGTATGATACGAAAAGCTGCGGCTAGATCGCCATTCATCGTGTAGTAGTAGTTGCCACGAAAGCGGCCGATATTTGGAAGCTCAATAGCAAAGTCAAGCTCTTTATTGTTTTCAAGCTCGCTCTTTTGGGCGTCTGTGATTAGAGCGTAGCATAAATTTTCTATATCTTTGCCACTTAGCACGCCAAATTCAAGCGGTCTTAAAGTGCCATCTATCCTTATCTGAGGTTCAGACCTTGAGACTAGGTGGAGGTCACTGGCTTTATTGAAAACAACGGTTTTTAGAAGCGTTTGGATGTCACCAGAGAGATTGCTCTCCGATGCTTTGGCTTGAGCGTCCGAGCTTTGCGCTCTTAGTTGTTCGATTAGATCCATATTTCACTCTATGATCTTTGGCACGGCAAAGAAGTGTCCCTCGCGTGAAGGGGCGTGCTTTAAAATTTCATCGACAACGTTACTTAAATGTGGCTCATCTTCTCTTAATGGAGTGCCACCTTTTATAGAGCTAACTACAGCCTCATCGCTGCTTAGATCGAGCTCGTTTAAAACATCGACAAAAGATACGATTTCACTTAATTGCTTCTTGATCTCTTCTCTTTTTTCATCATTAATTTGTAATGCGGAGAGTTTTTCTAGTTTATTTAAGAGAGTGTCGTCTATTTGCATTATTAAGCAACCTTTTAATTGATTTTGAGGCATTATATCACATTCAAGCTTTAATTTTGGGCTACTTTTAATTTAATTATGCTAAAATCTGCGAATTAAAATTTTTCAAAAGCAAGGAAAAACGTTGGCTATAAAAGAAGACTTAACCGAGATAAAAAAAGAGATCGACGCCCAAGAGCAGTTTCTTGAGAGTATGATCAAGGGAGAGCGTTTTTTTAGGAAATACAAAACTTTACTGATCGTGCTATGCGCAGCAGCGATCGTTGCAGCTGTTGGCTTTTATGCGAGCAAAATTTTAAATGACAACAGAGTCGAAGAGGCAAATTTGGCCTATTCAAAGCTGATTTTAAACCCAAATGACGCAAATGCTTTAAGTGTTTTAAAAGAGAAAGAGCCAAATATGTATGCGCTTTTCTCACTTGGGCAAATGCTTGATAAAAACGATACAAAGGGCATTAGCGAGCTTGCAAATTTACAGATAAATCCTCTTGTAAAAGATATCATCCTTTCACAAACTGGCAACGCAAATTCTGAAATTTTAAAAGAATATAACGCGCTTTTAAAAGGTTTTGAGCTCTTAAAAGAAAACAAGATCAAAGAGGCAAATGTGGAATTTGACAAGATCGCACTCGACTCACAACTACAAACTTTAGTTAAAAATTTAAAACACTATCAGGGAATAAAATAATGAAAAAACTTACACTATTCTTGGCTTTTGCCTTGGCTTTAGTTCTAAGCGGATGCGGCACAAAAAGACAATATTTTGAGCCTGCGCAAACTTCTGGCGAGATATCTTTATCAAAAGATCTTCCTTCTTACATCAAATCAGCAAATGCAAACGGCGCGACGCTAGCAAACGGCAATATCGTCACAAAAACTGGCCTAAACACAAGTGTTACTTTGCCTGAAAATTTCAACTTTTTAAATGAAGAAAATGGCTTTATCATCTCAGCTAGCATAAATGGCGATCTAAATGTGACTGATCCTAGCGGACACAGCGTTTATAGCGGTAAATTTCCAACTGCGATCGTAGCAGCTTCGCTTGACCACAACCAGCTTGCAGCGATCAGCGCGTCAAACCACATCTATCTTATCGACACAAACACCGCAACTACGATCATGGAGTATAGCTCGTCTGACATCGCAGCAGTAGACTCAAGAGTTGTTGCGCCTTATTTTATGAGCTCGCTCATCGTCTATCCAGCGCTTGATGGTAAAATTTACATCGTGCAAAAAGATACTGGTAGAATTTTGCGCGACGTTGTCGTAAGCTCTGAAAATTTCTTTAACAACATCATATTTTTAGGCGTTGAGGGCGATAACCTAATCGCAGCAACAGCTAAAAAACTAATCGTCATCAACCCAAGCCAGACAGTTTATTATGACGGTGAGATCAAAGACGTGTTAGTTCATAACGATGAAATTTACATCTTTAAAAAAGATGGCACGATAGTAAGAACAGACCTCATGCTAAAAGAGCAAAATAAGGTAAATTTCAAATTTGCTATCTTCTCAGCGGCTACTATCATCAACAATAAGCTTTATGTCATCGAAAAAACAGGCTATGTTATAAAGACAAATTTAGACCTTAGCGGAGCTGAAATTTATGAATTTAGCGACGAGATAAAAGATAAAAGCTTCATGGGTAATGGCGCATTTTACTACGATAACGAGTATGTTAATCTAGGGCAATGAACCAAAAAATTTGGGAGCTTTTTGAAGCTAAAAAGATCTTGCTAAGGGATCTAAAAAGGCTTGAGCTTAGCGAATTTACCAAGAAACGCTCGCTTGAGGCGTTTTTTGGTGTCGATACAAAAAATTTCTACGAGATCGTTTTTTTAAGGAGTGCAAAGAGCAGGCTTTTGCTCAAAGAAGCCAGCGAGATAAATGAAATTTGCACTAAATTTGAAGAGAAATTTCAAACCAAGATCAAAAAACGTGTGATCTTTTACAACTCTCAAATTTGCTCAAAATCCCTAAACTACTTCAAAGAAGAAGGCTGGAGCTGTTATGATTTTGTGTGATATCGGCAATACCAACGCCTCTTTTTTGCAAAATGGCAAGATCACACACGTAAAAGTTAGTGAATTTAAAAACTATAAGCCAGACGAAAAGGTCTATTTTATCTGCGTAAATGAAGAAATTTTGCGCATGATAGATAAGGACGAAATGTTTGTAAATTTAGAGCCTTACTTTGAGATAGACACGATATATCAAGGTCTTGGTGTAGATAGAAAAGCAGGTTGCTATATGATAAATGATGGCGTTATAGTAGATGCTGGAAGTGCCATAACCGTTGATATAATGGCAAACTCACTTCATCTTGGCGGCTACATCTTGCCAGGCATCGCAACTATGTTAAATGCCTATAAAAGCATCTCGCCACGCCTTGATGTGACACTAAATTCGCAAATAGACATCGATGCGTTGCCTCAAAAGACGAGCGACGCTGTGAGTTATGGCATCATAAAGCCCATTATCACGCTCATTTCAAAGCTAGCAGGCAGCAAAAAAGTCTATTTTACTGGCGGAGATGGTGACTTTTTATCTAAATTTTTTAAAAATGCCATTTGCGACAAGATGCTGATCTTTCGTGCCATGCAAAAAATAATCGATGAGAAAAAGGATATTTTAAAATGATAACAGTAGCCTTGCCAAAGGGCAGGATCGCAGAAGATACACTTGAAATTTTTAGAAAAATTTTTGGTTCGAGCTTTATGTTTGAGGATAGAAAACTCATCCTTGAAGAGGGAAATTTTAGATTTTTAATGGTTCGCAACCAAGACATACCAACTTACGTCACCGAAGGCGCGGCGGATATCGGTGTGGTCGGTCTTGACGTGCTTGAAGAGCATAAGCCAAATGTAGTGAGGCTGCTTGATCTGCAAATAGGCAAGTGCAAGGTCTGCATCGGCATAAAAAACGAAGATGAACTTGATTTTTCAAGGTCTGAGCTAAAGATCGCTACAAAAATGCCAAATATCACCAGAAACTACTTTGCCAAGCTTGCCGTTGGCGTCAAGATCATCAAGCTCTATGGCTCGATCGAGCTAGCACCACTTGTTGGGCTAAGCGACGCGATCGTCGATGTGGTAGAGACTGGCTCAACCATGAAGCAAAATGGACTAAAAGTGGCTGGCGACATCATGCAAAGCTCAGCCTATCTGATCGCAAATAAAAATAGTTTTATCATCAAAAAAGATGAAATTTTGGAGCTTTATCAAAAGATAAAAGATGAAATTTCAAAGTAAAATTTGAAATTTCGGCTTCTAAATTTAAAAACGCCTAAATTTATCCACTCTGAAGCTAATAAATTTAAGTGCATAGGATATTAAATTTATGCCGCTTACTTTATTTAAATTGTAAAAATATTTCGTTTTTCTAGGCTATTGCAAAAGATTGCTATTAAAATTTGAGCTAAGTAAGATAGAAAAAGTAGTAGCTGCTACTAAATTTACAAGTTAAATTTGAAGTTATTTGATTGGGTGTAGCAAGATGCGCGTTTTTGATTGGGTTTGTGTGTTGCTATGATAGGTTTTAGTTTTATAGTCAAATTTTATTTTGGAGTGAAGAAATTTGATGTAGATGAGGCAGGTTTAAATTTAAAAAACTAATTTTACAGAAGTTACTTAAAGCAAAGCATTTAAATTTCAAAACCTATTTTTAAAAAACTTGCTATTAAAATTTGGGCAAATCAAAAGTTGTAACCGCCACTAAAGTTACAAGTTAAATTTGAATATTTTTATTGAGTGGGCAGGCAAGCTTTGTTGTTGAGCTTATGTCCTACTATGATAAATTTTAAATTTTATTTCAGACTGACTAAATTTTATATAGATAGGCTGGTTTAAATTTAAAAAAACAGAGTTAATTTTGCAGAAGCTGTTTAAGGTAAAGCATTTAAATTTCAAAGCCTAATAAATTAGCCTAAATTTTACCGCCAAACATCTCATACATCGCTTTTTCCTCACCCCAAAGCTCGTGGTGCTTTTTGATAGATGATTTGATAGCGTTTATGAGATAGAGCACATCCTCTTTTGTGTGCGTGTAGTGCATGCTCACCCTTACAAAACCTGGCTTTTTCTCCAAGATCTTATTCTCTTTAAGCCTCAGCAGGTCAAAAGCATAGGGCCCAGCACACATCACACCAGCGCGGCTTTGTATGCCGTAGTTGTTGCTAAGTGTTGCGGCAAAGTCATAAGGCGAAATGTCTCGCACATTAAATGAAAAAATAGGCAGTTTTTCTGCATTTTTAGGGCCATAAATGGTGATCTCATCGATGCTGCTAAGCTCTTTTTCAAAGAAATTTGCCAGTTCATCTTCGCGAGCTTTGATGTTTTCTAATCCGACGCTTGCTTGTAAGTTATAGGCTAGACTTGCTCGCACCAGCCCCAAGATAGATGGCGTGCCAGCCTCTTCAAGCTGCTCGACATTTTTTATAAAAAGGTGCTTTGATGGCGTCGCAAGTGCGATGGTGCCGCCACCTGCAAAGCTTGGTATATCGCTTGTATAAAGCTCTTTTTTGATCGCTAAAAGCCCACAACTCCCAACTCCGCCAAGTAGCTTGTGAGGCGAGAAAAAGGCTGCGTCAAAGTATGCGGCGTCTAAAATTTCATGCGAGCTGGTTGCTGCGCAGTCAAATGCCACCACTCCGCCAAATTTCTTAACGAGCGAGTAAATTCTCTTGTAGTCAGTTTTCACTCCCGTGACGTTTGAGGCGGCGCTAAAGCAGGCGATGATCTTTCTTTTTGCGTTTAGTTTTAGCGTCCTCTCAAGCATCACGTAGTCTATCTCGCCATTTTCATCAAGTCTGATGCGCTCGCAGTCGCAAAGCCCCTCGCGAAAGCTGATCTCGTTTGAGTGGTGCTCGTATGGCCCCACAAGCACTAGTGGTAAATTTACGCTTCTTAAATTTGCTTCGCCGATCAAGGCTCTTGTCGTTGGCGGCAGATAAATTCCCATTATCTCCTGAAATTTCTTTATCGCAGCCGTTGCGCCTTGGCCTGTTGCTATTAGATAAAAGCTCTCATCAAGCCCCAAAAGCTCTTTTAGCTCGGCTCTTGCGTTTTCGTAGCGTTTTTGCGTTAGCACAGCACTTGAGCTGCTGTCTGAGTGAGTGTTTGCGTAGGTTTTTAAAAATTTTGAAATTTCATCTTCGATAGGCGCATAGGCAAGGCCTGAGGCCGTGTAGTCAAAATAGTAAATTCCATCTTTTAAAATGATATTTTTTCTTACTTCATCTATGGTTGGCACGATTTTCCTTTTGGTTAAAAGCGCGATTATAATGAAATTTTGTATAAAGTGAGGTTACAAGCGGGCAGGGCGCCCACTCGCGTCTGTTTATTTGTTTAAGAAGTTTTTCTCTAACCACTCGTTAGCTTTTGCTTCACTCTCAAATCTTTGGCTCTTAGCAACTTGGTTTGCACCCTCGTAGAAACGGATACGAATGCCGTCTTGAACGCTATCGATCTTGATTCTAGTGATCTTATCTTTGTTTAGATAAGTCCTGTCATTTAGTTTTACATACATGTTTTTCTCCTTTTAAAAATTTGGTTTATTTTTTATCGTTTTTCTTCTCGTCTTGTTTTAAAAATAGCTCTTTAAAGCGCTTATTTGCATAGTCTTCGATGTCATTTTGAAGCTGTTTATAGGCGTTTATGAGCTCATGGGCTCTATCATTTAGCGTGGTGCCAGCACTATCTCCGCCACCTTGCTTGGTCGTAAAGAGATCTTCTTTTAAATTTTTTTGCAAAATTTGTAGATGCGACCAGCATTTTTTATAGTTCATACCTAAAATTTCAGCCGCCTTTGATATCGAGCCAACCTCGGCTATAACGTCTAAAACCTCGGTTTTACCCTTGCCAAATATAAGCTCGCCCTCGTCGTTTTCTATCCAAGTCTTTGTCTTTACTCTCATCTTTTTGCCTTTCTTTTCCTTAAAACAGCCTAGCTGACAGTACTTCACGTCAAAGCCGTAGTCTCTAAGCGTCGAGCGCATGGTCTTTAGCCCGCCGTTAGCCGCCGCCATCTCTCTTGCATCTTTGCAAAAAACTCTGCCCTTTTCGTCGCTCACTTCTTTTAGTTTTAGTGACAATGTAAATTTACCGCGGTCTTTATCTAGGGCGCCAAACTGCCCAAGCTCGCAGTTGTCTATCTTGATGCCAAGTCTGGTTGCCTCGTCGCTTACCTCGCCGACTTCTATGCCAAGCTTGTTTGCGATCTTAAAAGCCGTACCACAGTCAAGTTTGCCACTTTTATTTAGCGTTTGTTTTATTAGCTCTTCTAAATTTTTACTCATAAATTCTCTCTTCACCGCTATAAACGTTGATATTTTCGCCCCTTGCAAAGCCGCAAAGCGTCAGCTCAAATTTACGAGCGATCACCACTCCAAGGCTAGTTGGCGCTGTCCTTGAGATAAGCGCTGGGATGCCGTGCATAACAGCCTTTGCGACCATTTCCGAGCTAAGTCTGCCACTCACCATCAAAAATGAATTTGCTAAGTTAGCTCCGTCTAAAACGGCCTTGCCAACGGCTTTGTCGATCGTGTTGTGCTGAGCGATATCCTCGCCTATATAAAATTTATCTTCGCTCACAAAAAGCTTTGCCGTATGCACGCAGCCAGTCATCTCATAAAGCTCGCACTGCGTGTAAAACTCCTTCATTTGAGCAAGGATCATATCTTTGTTAAATTTAGCCCCGCTTTTTACGGCTCTTGCCGCCATCGCCTGTGGGTCGATATTTGCCGTTGAGCTTCTGCCACAGCCACTTATTATGACCTTTTCTTCGTCAAACTGCTCTAGCCGTTTTTCGTTCACTTTGGCGCTTACATAGACGCTTAGCTCGTCGTTTGAGAGCCTAACTTCAGTTATGTCTTCTGGCTTTGTGATGACATTTTCGCTGATCAAATAGCCCACAGCAAGCGCCTTTTGATCCGTTGGCGTTGCCATAACAGCACCAAATTTTTTGTCATTTATGTAAATTTCAAGCTTGATCTCACGCACCAAAATATCATCAACCTGCGCTTTTTGCTCACCCTTATATTTGATGATCTGCGTTTTATAAATCGGTTCCATCTTGCTCCTTGAAGTTTTCACAAATGATAGCCCAAAAAGCTAAATTTAATTTTGGATTGTAGTAAAAACTTGCTTAAACAAAGCAAAAAGCTTAAACGCATTTTGATACGAAATAAACGTTATTGTAATTAAAATTTGATATGCAAAATAGGCATATTTCTTAAAGTATAAAATTAGAGAAAATAACAAATTTTATAGGTGCAAAAAGCACCTATAAAATTTACGCTTTTAATTTTAGTCTGTCGCCAGCGTAGTAAGCGATCTTCCAAACAGTAGTTTGTTTTAGGTTCTTTTCACCATAACCTCTTGCAGCAACTCTGTCATTATAGATTTTTTCGATCACATCTGACTCGCCAACTAACAAAGCTTTTGTAGAGCACATCGCAGCACAAACTGGCACCTTGCCCTCAGAAATTCTATCTTGTCCATATACTTCGCGCTCTTCTTCACTATTAGTTGGTAGCGGACCGCCTGCACACATGGTGCATTTATCCATTACGCCTCTTGCGCCAAAGGCACCATCTTTAGGGAATTGTGGCGCACCAAATGGGCAAGCATATAAGCAGTATCCACAACCTATGCAGATATCTTTATCGTGAAGCACGATGCCATCAGCTCGGATGTAGAAACAATCAACCGGACAAACAAGCGAACAAGGCGCGTCTTCGCAGTGCATACATGCGATTGACGTTGAAATTTCTTTACCTGGCACACCTTCATTTAGCGTTATAACGCGGCGTCTTCTAACGCCGATAGGCAACTCATGAGCTTCATCACATGCTACTGCGCAGCCGTTGCAATCAATGCATCTATCTGTGTCGCAGTAAAATTTAAGTCTATTGTTATCGTTAAATGCGCTCATATTATGCCCTTTCTATGCGGCAAAGACCGCCTTTTGTTTCTGGAATTTGAGTGACTATGTCATATCCGTAGTTTGTTACGGTATTTGCGCTCTCGCCAACTGCAAAAGGTCTTGTTCCCTCAGGGAAATTTCCAGTCATATCAACACCTTGCATATATCCAGCCCAGTGGAATGGCAAGAATATAGTATCTGGTTTAACCGATGGTACGATTCTAGCGCGTACCTTGATCTTAGTGCCTTCAGGTGAATGAACCCAGACGAAGTCCCAGTTTTTGATGCTATGCTTTTTAGCTAGCTCTGGGTGGATGTCTGCAAACATCTCAGGCGTAATGCGTGATAGATACTTGCTAGCACGCGTCTCCATACCAGCACCGCTGAAGTTTACAAGGCGTCCCGTAGTTAAATTTATAGGGAATTCTTTTGAGAAGTCCTTACTTTGTTGCAAGCTTTCAAATTTAGTATCAACGCGGTATTGTTTTGCTTTATCTTTAAAGCTTGGATACTTCTTGGCTAGATCTGGTCTTGGTGAGTGGATCGGCTCTCTATGCTGAGGGATCTGATCAACAAATGTCCAAACTATCGCTCTAGCACGTGCATTGCCATATGGAGCTATGCCCTTTTGCATACATTTTTCAGCGATTATGCCACTGCCATCAGTAGCCCATGTAGCGCCCATTTTTTCACGCTCTTCATCTGTAAGTTTTATGCCAAGAACCTCTTCGATATTTTTCTTAGTTATCTCAGGATATCCGCCATTTACCGCGCCTTGCTCTGGAGCAGAGCCCATTGCAGCAAGCTGATTAACGCCGTTGTGCTCTAAACCAAAGCGGTTTCTAAATCCCATACCACCTTGCATTACTGGTTTGCTTATATCATATAAATTTGGACTACCAGGGTGCTTTTCCGTCCAGCAAGGCCATGGCAAGCCGTAATACTCACCAGCTACGTCAGTGCCCTCTTTGCCCATAAGAGTTTTTTCATCAAATTTATCCCAGTTCTCTTGGTGACGTTTTAGGCGCTCAGGTGTCCAGCCTGTAAGTCCGATGCTTTTTACGATATTTGCTATCTCGCGGGTAGCAGCTTCTGGCCACTCTATCTTGCCATCGGCATCTCTTATAGTGCGAGTTAGCTCATCATAGAAGCCTATGCGTTTAGCTAGTTCAAATAAAACTTCATGATCTGGCATGCTCTCATAAAGTGGCTTACATACTTGGCTTCTCCATTGACCACTTCTGTTTGTAGCTACGACTGTGCCGCTAGTTTCATATTGAGTTGCTGCTGGGATAAGATAAACTCCATCTTTTTTATTAGTGATAACGCCAGCATCATTTACAAATGGATCCATAAGCACTAAAAGCTCAAGTCCGTCAAGACCCTCTTGAACCTTTGCTTGTTGTGCAGTAGATGTTATGCCGTTACCTATAACTACAAGAGCTTTTAGGCTATCGCCTGCGTTTTCGATAGCGTCGTTGCCATCTTTGCCATCAAGCACGCCAGCCCACCAGCGAGCTAGGGTAAATCCAGGCTTCATCATCCACTCTGGTTTTACGAAATTTCCTTGTAGCCACTCGTAATCCACCTTCCACATTTTGGCAAAATATTTCCATGTAGCTTCGTTTTTAGCGTAGTATCCAGGCAAGCTATCAGGTGCGTTTGCCATGTCGCTAGCGCCCTGAACGTTGTCGTGGCCTCTTAAGATGTTACATCCGCCGCCACTTACGCCCATGTTGCCAAGCACTAGTTGTAAGATCGGAGCTATACGAGTATTTGAGCTGCCTATTGTGTGCTGAGTTAGACCCATCGCCCAAACGACTGAGCCAGGGCGGTTTTTAGCATAAATTTCTGTGATCTCTTTTAGCGTTGCAGCGCTCACTCCAGTCACATCTTCAACGACTTCTGGTGTCCATTTTGCAGCCTCTTTACGGATCTCATCGATGCCGTATGTGCGCTCATCTATAAATTTCTTATCTTCCCAGCCGTTTTCAAAGATGAGATTCATCATGCCATACATAAATGGTATGTCTGTGCCTGGGCGAATTTGTGCGAAATAATCAGCCTTTGCAGCTGTTCTTGTGTATCTTGGATCGACAACGATTAGTTTTGCGCCATTATTCTCTTTCGCTTTTAAAAAGTGTCTAAAGCCAACTGGGTGATTTACCGCTGGATTTGCGCCGATTATAAAGATAGACTTCGCGTTTTGGATATCTCCAAGGTGATTTGTCATAGCTCCATAACCCCACGTATTCGCCACACCGGCGACTGTTGCGCTATGTCAAATTCTTGCTTGGTGATCTAGGTTGTTTGTCCCAAACATCGCAGAGAATTTGCTTATGTAGTAGCTCTGCTCGTTGCTATCTTTTGCTGATCCTAAAAACATTACTTGCTCTGGATTTTTCTCGCGGTAAGCTTTTAGCTTTGCACCGATCTCGTCAAGTGCTTGCGTCATAGAGATGCGTTGCCACTTGCCGCCAACTTTTTTCATCGGATATTTTACACGGCAGTGTGAGCGCACCATATCGATAACGTCTGCACCTTTACAGCAGTGACCACCAGCACTTACTGGGTGATCTTGTGCTACTTCTTGACGTACCCATGCACCATTTTCTACCTCTGCTAGCACTCCGCATCCTACAGAGCAAACTGTGCAGACAGTTTTTACTATTTTTGAGTCTGGAAATGGGTTTGCCATCTCTTGAGCTGTTGCTTCTCTTGTGACATTGCTTGCTGCAAAGCCGGCCGCTCCACTAGCACCTGCTAATGCAGCCATTTTTAAAAACGATCTACGGCCGATGTTGTTTGGCGTAGCGTTTAATCTAGCTTCAGACATTTTCATCCTTTCTTAAATTTCTATCAAATTTTATTTTGCTTGTTTGTAGTAAAGTTCCCAGTTTTTGCTTCTTTTGTAAAGCACCTCGGTCTTTTTACTCTTTCCTGATTTTAAATTTTCATTAGCATTTGCTGCTACCGCACCACTTGCTGCCACAGCGCCAACTAGACCGACTTTTTTTAGAAATTCGCGTCTATTTTGCATATGTACCCTCCGTTCTTAGTTTTCTTATCCTATTTTTTTCTCTTCTTATGCTTTCAGATCTTGAAAGACCATCGCTCTTTTTGTGGTCTATCTTGACTGGTTTTGGTGAGTTTAGTGCTATGCGCTCAAAAGCTATAAATTCGTTTAGCAAAACGGCCACATCCTTGTAAATTTCACTATTTTTATGCTCATATAAATTTTCTATAAACTCATCAATGTTTGGATTTATAATATTTTTAAAAAGCTCCTCTTCGCACTCGTCAAATTTACCGATAAACTCGTTCATAAGTGTAAAGACAAAGCCCACATTATCTTCATTCTCTTTAAATTTACTCTCATCTCTTCTGATGTTTGTCTTAGCCAAAATTTTACGCACATCAGCGCAAGCATGACCCACTTCATAACCCTCATCGTAAAAAGAGAGCGAGTTTCGAAGCGGACTTGGCGGAGTGTGAAAAATGTCATCAAATTCGGTGATCAAATTCTCTGGATTTTTTTCATTAAATTTACTTTTTATATTTGCAACAGCTCGCGATACTTCATCATTTAGGCTGTATTCTTCTATGAGATCAAGCATTTTACTAAGGCCATCAAATCTCTTTTCATCTTCACTAAATACGAAGAATTTAGAGAAAGTAGCGTAGTAAAGTTTTCTGCCAGCTGCAAATTCCTCTTTTGTGCTCACCTTTTTCCTTAAATAGTTTTTTAACGACACTGAAACTATACAATTAATTGCCTTATTAATGTGGCTTAAAATAAAATAAATTAGAAAAGTTAAAAAAAGCTTAAATATGCCTTAATTGCATATTTAAAAACGCCATTTTTAGGGAGTTATATAAGATATGATTTTTTAGCAGGATTATTAAAATTTAGCTATTTTTTGATATCCATTTTTATTTTTGGGCTAAATTTAAAGAGTGGGAGTAAATTTTACTCTAAAGCTAGCATCGAGCCATCTTCAAATTCTAAAAATACCCTCTCGCCAATCTTTAAAATTTCATCATCGTGGCTAAAAATTTTGATCAAAAAGTCGCCAACTTTGACCTTCAAAAGCTTTTCATCGCCCATATAAAGCGAAGCTGAGTGCAAAATCCCTGAAATTTGACCCTCTCCACCTGTTTTAGAAATTTTTATCTTGCTTGGGTTGATCGTTATCTTGCTTTTACCTTTAAAATTTGAAGCTAAATTTAGCCGCACGTCACCACCAAAGCTTAGCACGCCACCTTCTATCTCGAAGATGTTTTTGTATTCAAACTCGCAGACCCTGCCTTTGTGCAAAAACACGCACTCATTTGCTAGCATGCTAAGCCACTTCTCGTCGTGACTTGCGATGACAAAGCCGCAGCCATATCTCTCGTGCATCAAATTTATAGCCTTGCTAAAGAGCTTTGAAGTGGCGATATCAACGCTATTTGTCGGCTCATCAAGCAGATAAAATGGCACCCTTAAAGAAAGTGCAAGTGCAAATGCGATGCGCTGCGTCTGACCAGAGCTTAGCTCAAAGTGGCGCTTGTCTAAAAATTTCTCATCAAGTCCCACAAGAGCGAGTGCTTCGCTGGTTCGCTCCTCAAATTCGCTTAGTAAATTTCTACTTTTTAAGATGACTTTGAAATTTTCTCTAACGCTTCTTTTTAAAAGGGCAGGCTCAGGCAGTAAAACGCAAATTTTACGCAGCATTTCAAGGCTTGGTCTATTTTCTCCCCAAAGTGAAATTTCGCCGCTATCTGGGCTTTGCAGGCGTGAGAGCACTCTTATTAGCGTGCTTTTTCCACTGCCATTACTACCCATTAGAGCGGTTATTTTTTTGGTATTTATATCAAGGCTTGGGATATTTAGGATCTCGCTTTTGCCGTAGCTTAGGTGTAAATTTCTTATCTTTATCAAAATTTGCTCCTATTTGTCTAGTTTTTTGAGCGCAAAGATCGCTAAATTTACTAAAAATGCGATAAATATCAAAACCATAGCAAGCGCTATACCCATGGCAAATTCGCCCTTGTTCGTCTCAAGCGAAACGGCCGTGGTGATCGTTCTAGTAAAGTACTTGATGTTGCCACCTATCATCATCGCAACGCCCACTTCAGCCACGATCCTGCCGTATGCGGTGGCGATGACTACCATGAGTGCGTAGCGCAGCTCGTAAAGCACACAGCAAACTAGCCTTGCTGGTGCAAGGCGTAAATTTAGGATAGTTAGATAGTGTTTTCTATCCATATTTTCAACCACGCTTGCAGTAAGCGAGATAATGATAGGAAGGGCGAGCACAAACTGACCTAGCATGACCGCTTTTAGCGTAAAGAGTAAATTTAAGCTGCCAAGCGGGCCGTTTCTAGTGATAAATGCGTATAAGATAAGACCGATCGCAACTGTTGGCATAGCAAGAGCCGTGTCACTTAGAAGGCGTAAAATTTTTCGGCCCCTAAAGTCATAAAAGCCAAGCATGAAACCAAGTGGAAAACCCACAACAACAGCAAAAAGTATCGACACGCTTGATGTGTAAAGAGTAGCCTTGATAGCTGAATATGTTTCAAGGTTGCCGTTTAAAAGTAGATTAAAGGCTTCTGTAAAGCCATTAAGTAAAAAATCCAATTATTCTTTCCTAGCATATTTCTTAAGATTATTTTAAATGTGCTATAATATCACAATTTTTTTAAAGGAGAAAAATGAAAAAGATTATTTTAGGCTCACTAGCAGCCGCAGTTTTGGCGTTTGGCGCTGACAATGAACTAATCATGGCGACTACAACAAGTACAGATAACACTGGCTTGCTTGATGCGATCTATCCAGCTTATAAGGCAAAAACAGGTGTTGATATAAAATGGACAGCTGTTGGTACAGGCGCAGCTCTAAAGCTTGGCGAAGACTGCAACGCTGACATACTTTTCGTTCACTCACCAAAAGTTGAGAAAGAATTTGTAGAAAAAGGTTTTGGCTTAAAGAGAAATGCCGTAATGTACAACGATTTCGTCGTTATCGCTGATAAATCAATCGCTGATAAATTTAAAGGTAAAGATATCAAACAAAGCTTTGAGCTTATCAAAAAAGATGGTATCAAATTCTTCTCACGTGGCGACAAATCAGGCACAGATAATAAAGAAAAAGGCATCTGGAAAAAGATCGCTGGCGAAGTCCCTGAAAAAGATAGCTGGTATATGCAAACAGGTCAAGGCATGCTAGCTACGATAAATGCTGCTGCTGAGCAAAAAGGTGTTACATTTACTGATCGCGGTACTTACATTAAATATGAAGCAAATCAAAAAGGTCATCCTGAGATGGTCATCATCAACGAGGGCGACAACGACCTTAAAAACTTCTACTCTCTAATCGCAGTAAATCCAAAACACTGCCCTAAAACTGACATCGAGAATGCAGAGAAATTTATAAAATGGGCGACAAGCGAAGAGGGTCAGAAATTTATAGGTGACTTCAAGCTTCTTGATAAGCCACTTTTCACTCCAGACGCAAATACACGCAAGAACTAATTCAAAGGGCGAGCAATCGCCCATCTTTTTATAAATTTTCATATTTTTTTAAATTTATTTTTAATCACTTAAGCTAAAAAACCAAATTCAAAATAAGAAATATAGCCAAAACACTGAAATTTATGGGGGAGGGTTGGAAAGAAAAACATTGTATTGGTGGCGGACAGAGAGGGATTTGAACCCTCGAGCCCCGATTAAGAGCTGCACCCTTAGCAGGGGTGTGGTTTCAGCCGCTCACCCATCTGTCCGTGCCCATGAAAAAAGTTTATGAAAAAGAAATGGTGGTTAGAGGCAGAATCGAACTGCCGACACGCAGATTTTCAGTCTGCTGCTCTACCGACTGAGCTATCCAACCACCTTGATAAAAGAAATTGGATTATACATTTTAAATATTTAAACTAAGTTTAAAAATCTACAAGAAGCTTTTATTTTTAAGGAATTTAAATATAAAACTATAAATTTTAGCCTGATAGAGTTAAATTTAATGCACCAAATTTACTACACTTACATCTTTATCTATCTCGATAAAAAATGTTTGTGCGCCAGCTCCGCTACCATATACGCCTTTATAGACTTGATTTACAGCGTGACCGCTACCATCAACTGCTACTTGGTTGTGTGTATCGCCTAAAGCGCTATGTTTTAAATTTAGTGCTGCTACTTCGCCATCTGTTGCTTGTGTAAAGATAGTGTCTTTGCCTTCTAGTGCCACTTTGTCATTATTATCGCCTTTGATCTTTAGCACGGTATTTACACTTTTTAGCCCTCCATCTGTTACTTGTGAGTCTATGATATCAAGCACGCTTTTGGCGTCTAGCCCTATGGAGACCGCCTGAGTGCTCTTGTTACCAAGCTGTAAAGTTTCAAAGCTTTTTAGTTTATCATTTAGGTCAGCCACTCTGCTAAGATCGATATTTTCAGTAAAGATGAGCGTATCTACGCCACCTTTTGCGTCTATTTGGTCACCGTCATAGATAAATTTATTATCTTTGTCATCCCCCTCGCGTGTAAATTTAACGCCTTTATCTATCTCAACGAAAAATGTCCTCGTGTTAGCTCCATCGGTATATGTGCCTTTATAGACTTGATTTACCGCGTGATCCATGCCGTGTATCGTTGCATTTGCACTTGCATTGTAAGTTACATTGCTGTGGTTAGGGTAGGTTTTGCTACCGCTATTATCTGTGACTTCGACTTTATTAAATTCATCGCCCGCGACTTGACTGTGCTTCCAGTTTAGCATCGTCACTTCCTCATCAGTTGCTTTTGAGAAGCTTCCTATGAGTTTTACCTCGTCGTTTTCGTCGCCCGTTATTTTTAAGACTGTATTTATGCTTTTTGTGCCTTGTATCTCTTTTTTCGTGCCGCTTGTTTCGATGGTCGTGGCGGTCTCTTTTGAGCCCATGATGTCAAGTATGTTTTTTGAATTTAGAGTGAGGGCAACCGCTTCATTATCCTTACCTAGTTGCACCCTCTCAAAGCTTTTTAGCTTATCTTTTACGTCTATGTTACTAAGGTCGGTATTTGCTGTAAAGATGAGCGTATCTACTCCATCTTTTGCATCTATAGCGTTGGTGGCATTATATGTAAAGGTGTCGTCGTAGTTGCGCTCTTGTGCTATGGTCTTGACATTTTTGTCTATCTCAATAAAAAATGTCTTTAACTCGCCATCTTTTACGTATGTACCTTTATAGACGTGATTTACTGCATGTCCATTTGTATCCACTTCTACTTTGTTATAGCTATCCCCTATAGCTTTGCTATGCTTCCAGTTTAGTAAAGTTACCTCTTCTTTTGTTGCTAATTCAAATTTATTAACTCCAGAATTTATAAGTTTTACTATATCGCCATCTTTGCCTGCTATCTTTAAAACTGTATTTACACTCTCTGTTCCAGGTATAGTTCTTAAGGTTGAGTATTCGCCCTCTGTTATCTTTGTCGTTTTTGAGTCTATGATGTCAAGAACGCTCTTTGCATTTAGCGCGATTGAAACGTTTTGGCTCTCTGTGCCTAGTTGCAGGCGTTCAAAACTTTTTAGTTTATCTTTTAGATTATTTACTTCACTAAGGTCTATATCTTCAACAAATATCAGCTTATCTACGCCACCTTTTGCATCTATGCTCTTGCCGTTATAGATAAAGACATCGTTTAGGTTGCTACCTTCAAGAGCATCTGTGTTGTGTTTTAGATGTATTACTTTGTTAAAATCATCTGGATCGTTGCCATAGCCATTTAGTGCTTTTCTATAGCCATTTGCATCAGCACTACTGACATATCCTTTATCTTCTAAAGCTTTCACATAGCTATCACTAAAAAGATGCGTGCCGCTTCCTTGTGAGCCTATTATTTTATAAGTGCTATCTTTTTTAATCGCAATATCAAAATTTAGATCTGTTCTTTGATCAATGTAGTCAATATTTATTTTATGAAAGCCTTTTTCAAGGTGAAAACTAGCTTCTGTCTTATGTTTGCCATAATCACCAGACCACCAAGCGCCTTGCATTTCATGATTTGATATTTTAAGGCTTGCTAGGTCTTGATAGTATTGCATTTTTAATAAGTAGTTGGCTGTTTCGCTTACATATATCCAGCCACTCATATGCATGATAAGGTCTGTTCCTACTGTCTCAGCTTCCAGTAATGTATAGTTTCCTTTAAAATTTTCTAAATAATCTTCTCTGTATTTCCCAGAGGCATCTTTTTTCGAATAATCTGCTGGATAATTTTCTGTATCTACCGTATAGGGATCTAGCCCATATGTATCTGTTTTGCTTGCATTTGGAGAATGCCCAACCCTTGCCATATCATTTGTATTTAGCTCACCTGAGTGTGGTCTAGTCCAAGATCTATTATAATCTCGACCTGATCTAAAAGTAACTTGACTAAATGTAGTAGTTGCACTAACACCAGCCCACTCCATCCACTGTGTATAGTGATTTGCTACATGGTATAAGCCAGCAGTTGTTGGTGTTGGCAAAGTGTCATTGTAGTGATAAGGTGGTGCCGATGGTTTGTAGATTACAGGGCTGTATTTACTCCAAAATTCTTTATTTGTACAATCATAAAACCACATATCAACATCAAGGCCTTTGTTTGCCACCATAGTCACGGTTTGAACGGCTAAATTTCCCGCATCATCTAGTCTTTCTACTATGTAGTTTTTGCTGCCAGTGTTTTGCGCCACGTTAAAGCTTCCAGAGTAGCTTAAATTTCTATCAAGTGTCAGTGTCGTCTTCTCAGATGTCTCAGCGTCTATGACCTCTACATCTTTTGATTTTTCATCGTGTGGATTGTTTGCAGCTTCGCCTTTACCGCTAAAATTTATAGCGTAGTTGCCAGAGCTGTTTTTTATATTATCAAAGTCAGATTCTATTAGCTTGTCAGGCTTTGAGTCAAGATCGACTGTGATAGTTAGGTTATCATCTCTTTGAGGCACGCCGTCAGTTCCCACGTAGGTGGCGTCTATGATGTGGTGAGTTCTATCTAGCTTTTTGCCAACCTTTTCAAAGTCTGCTATGACGGTGTTGTTTTCGATCTTAGCTATAAAGCTATCACTTATATTTCCATTTTCATCTTTTATCTCGATTAGCACGTAGCCTTTGCCGTCACTTGTGGTATCAGGCTTGTTTATACCAAATTTAATGTATGGCTGTTCGTCATTTGTAAGAGCGATGTTGTAGTTTATCTTTTGGGTCGAATTTGACTCATACTGGCTTGTCGAGATGATATGCTCATAGTCCTCTTCGTTTAGGTATTTTGCGGAGTGGATATCGGCATTATCTATCTTTGTAACAAGCTTTACGTCGTCTATGTAGTCCAGCACGCCAAAGGCAAATAGCCTGCCACTTGAAGTGCCAGAGATCGCACTCCCGTCATCTTTTATAAGGGTCGCATCGACTAAGGTCGGGCGCTTGCTGCTTACCGTCACATCTGGTATGGTGATAGCGCCGTCACTTATCACTTTGATATCACTTGGATCTTTTTTGTTTATCATATGCACGCCATCATCGTCTAGGATGTAGCTCACGGTTGATTGTTTGTTAGTAAGTGGGTTTAGGATGCTTATCTTTAACTCGTCTTTTGGCACTGCGCTACTTGGGAGATAGACCTTTACATCAGAGGTCGTTATGGCTCCAGTGGTGTCATCTATGAGCCCGTCTCCGTCAGCGTCTTTGACAAATTTAGCCACTGGACTGTCGCTAAATTTTATCTCATTTGTATCGCTCTCGCCTTTGTTGCCAGCCTTGTCCATCATGGTCGTCGTTATACTTGTGGTTTTGCCATGTTCTATTGGCACTGTGATCTTAAATTTACCATCATTTAGTGGCACTTCATTGTGATCAGGGGCGATTATCTTGCCATTAGTGTATGTGTAAATTTTGTGCGTTTTACTGCCGTCTGGGTTGGTGACATCGATGGCTATCTTATCGCCTTCTTTTATCACGCTTGGGATCTTTATAGACGCCTCAGTTTTTGTTGGGTCGCCGTCATTGTATCTGTTTTCTGAGGTATCTATCTTGCCATCTGGAGTTCTATTGTTATGCCCTAGGTCGCTATCAAAGCTTATCTTGGCTGATTTTACAGGTGGAGCTACTACGACGCTTGGGGTGGTTTGGTTGCTTGTGCCATTTGGTTTTGGCGTGCCATGCTCGTCATTAACCGTTGTGCTTATAGATACACTTGAGCCAGGTGTTACTGGTACGCTTACGCCTGGTACTTCAAATTTACCATTAACTATCGGCACTACTATGCTTGGGTTATTTTTATCATAGACGCTTGTGCCATCGTCGCTTACGACAAATTCTTTTGGCGAGCCACCTATGTTTATAGTGACGCTCTCTTTTGGTTTTATAGTGCGAGGTAAATTTATCTCAACCTTTGAAGTGCCATCCCCTATCTCGTCGCTACTTATCAGCCCATCGCCGTTTTTATCAGCTGTTAGCGTCACTTTTACAGTGTCACTTACACTGCTGCTTGGCGTAGTGTGAGTGGCTGAGATGTTGCCAAATTTATCGACTACGCCAGTTTCTATGCTGCTTCCTGCTGTGATGTTTGCGATGTTTGGCACGCTAAAGCTAACTGCGCCATTTTCATCGGTCGTAAATGTATAGGTGTTGCCGTCCTCGTCAGTGGCTGTGCCATTTTCTTTATCTAGCGTAAATTTCTTCTCAACTGGTGGTTTGCCCGGTTCATTTAGCTTAAACGTGATCTTATCTCCAGTGCTAAGCTCGTCAGGCACTACAAATTTCATACCGCTAGTTTGCGTGCCGCTGCCATATCCTAGCTCGGTCGCGTCTATCACGCCGTCGCCATTTTTATCAAGATCAAGCGTGGCTGTCACTTTTGAGATGGCTGGCGTGTCGTTTAGCTCATAGGCAGTTGGCGGCGCTGTAAATGTTCTGCCTCCAGTGGTGTATGAGCTTGTCACGGTCGTTTTGCCATGGTTTAAAATTTCAACCCCAGTGATCTCTGCTTTGCCATTTACGATAGGTATAGGAGGCGCTCCAGTGGGCATGCCGGTGCTATCAACTGGGATTAGCTCGTTTGTTATCGTATTCACTTTGTAGTTGCTAGTTTTGCCACCACCTTTCATGTTTGTCTTTATCGTGATGATGTCGCCATTTTTAGCAACGTCTGGGATATCAACGCCTATGCTTGTGATGATTTTCTTGCCATCAGGAGTCTTTGGTAGTGAGTTTAGCTGCGCTCCTCCTAAAAAGCCCTTTTTCTCGCCAGTATCGCTTGTGAGGTTAAAATTTAGCACGATGTTTGGCTCTGGTTGTGAGTTTATAGTGCTTTTAGCACTATAAAATGCCCCTTTTATAGTCCCACCAACTGGCCATTTGACCTCGTCATGCCTAGCTTCAAGAGCGCGCAAACCAGTGTAGAAGTCGTAGATATTTGAGTAGTGACCACCTAGTTCAAATTTGATGCCGCCACTGCTTGCTGAGGCGAAGTTGTGCGATGATGAGCCGTGAGAAGATAGCTCTTGATGGGAGATTTGATCATCGTCATTTGCGTGTTCTTTGTGATTTTCAAGGATGTTTGCATTTTTTGGGATGACTAGCTCGCCCTTATGCTCAGCAAAGACATTTATAGTGTGAAATACCGAGCTAAAGCCGACATAAGCCTTTTCGCCGTCATCAAAAACAATGGTAAGGTTCGAGTTTTCGCTCGTTTTTATATCGTCACCAAGGTAAATTTCATCGCCTTTGCGCAGCACCCTCATAGTGCCGTCTCTGCTTATGGCGATGGCTTCACCCTTGATCTTTTTGATAACGCCGATCCTTATGGCGTCAAAATTTGGCATTTCTTCATCCCTGTAAAATGTGTGTATTGTAATATCGGAAGAATTTACTAAATTTTTATATAAGAAAAAATAAATTTTTATCTAAACTAAAAAAATAACAAGAGAGATTTTGTAAAAGCTGTTAAAGAGCCCTTATAAACTCTTTAAATTTATCTCCTCGTTCGGCGTAGCTCTTAAACTGATCAAGGCTCGCAGCTGCTGGGCTTAGAAGCGCTATCTCGCCTTTTTTTAGCTCTTTGCTTATCTCATTTACAGCGTTTTGTAAAAAGTCGCATTTTAGGGCAGGCACGTTAAATTTAGCAGCTAAATTCATAAGTTTGTCGCTGTTTGAGCCGATAGCGTAAATTTTGACTTTAAGGCCCTTTAAATTTTCAAATAGCTCATCCATGCTAACGCCCTTGTCGTCGCCGCCTAAGATAAGGTGCATGAAGTGATCTTTATAGCGTTTCACAGCTTGAATGCTCGCATCTATGTTGGTCGCCTTTGTGTCATTTACCCAGGTTCGACCCATCTTATCAGTAAATTCTTCTAGCTTGTTTGCCTCGATAACAAAGGTGTTTAAAAGCCCAACATCGCAGCGGTCAAATAAAATTTTCTCAACTGCAAGTGCTAGCAGTGCATCAAGTAAAAACGGCGTTTTAAAGGCTATATCGCCCAAATTTACACCACAAAATTTAGCCAAGTCGCTCTCATCTTTATAGGCGATCACTTTGGCCTTTGTGGGCGTTTTAGCGTAAATTTCAGGCACGATAGCTACGCTTGTTTCACTCATGCTAGCAAGCGGCTTAAGCTTTGCCTTTTCGTACTCGCTCATGTTGCCATGCCAGCTTAGATGATCTGGAGTGATCGGCAAAAGCACGTAGATGCCAGGCGTTGCGCGGTTTGTGTAGTGCAGGGTAAATGAGCTAGTCTCAAGTATCCAAATTTTAGCGTGCGGGTCTAAATTTGCTAGCGCGATGCCGACGTTGCCTCCCATAACTGAGCCTTTGCTCTCTAGCAGGTGCTGCATCATCTTTGTAGTCGTCGTCTTGCCGTTTGTGCCGCTTATCCAGACGTTAAATGGCAGATGCGCCTTGTAAATTTCATAAAAATAGTCATATTCGCTGATCAAATTTTTAGCTTTTTTGACAAGCTCGTGGTGAGGCGGGATGCCTGGGCTTGGTATCTCTAGGCCACTTTTTGCTGGGTCAAATTCGCCAACTGGCAAAAGAGCATTACCAAACTCGTCCTTTGAAGCTTCACTAAATTTATCATCGTAGATGTCCCAAAGTCCGTCATTTACGAAGTTTTTAGCGATAGCCTTTGTCGTGCCACCATAGCCAAATAGTGATTTTCTCATGCTTTTATCCTCTTTTGCCCCATAAAATTTCTACTATCTCGTTAGCGCTAAGCTCACGCATCACGCCCTCTATCTTGCGGCGATCAAAGAGTTCAAAGCTAAAGGTTTTGGCAAAATTTAGCTTCAAAAACTCTGCGAAATATGCACCCTTGCAAGCAAATGTCACTCTTACGTAAAATGCCTCTAAAAAATCATCATCAAATTCAGGCACAGGCGCCAACATACGCTCTACGATCTCGCTAAGCTCGTCTTTTGTTATATCAGGCACCACTTTTGGCTCTGGCAAAGCGATGTCAAAGGCGAGATTTTCAGCGCCCTCGGCCTCCCACCACTCGTGCAGGCTAAATTTACTCATATCTTTGCCGCTTATCTTGGCTAGACGCTGCTCTACCTTGCGGTACTCTTCGCCGTCTTCATCGCCAAATTCGTCGCAATAGTCGGTGTAGGCTAAAATTTGCTCCAAAATTTCATCATATTTTTTTCTAGCACTCTCAAAGTCAGGCTCTATCTGCGCTCGCATGATCTACCTGATCTTTAGCGCGGTCAGTGCGATCAAATTTGCTAAAAGCGCGATGATCCAAAAGCGCACGATGATCTTATTTTCCGCCCAGCCCTTTATTTCAAAATGGTGATGTATAGGCGCCATTAAGAAAATTCTGCGTTTAAAAATTTTAAAGCTGCCCACCTGCAAGATGACGCTTAGGGTCTCAACGACAAAGATGAGGCCGATGATAATGAGTAAAATTTCATTTTTGGTCGCAACGCCCATAAAGCCGATATATGCGCCAACGCTTAGGCTGCCGCTATCGCCCATAAAGACCTCGGCCGGGTGGCAGTTAAACCACAAAAAGCCCATGAGCGAGCCAATTAGCGCAGAGGCTACGACGACGCTCTCGCCAACGCCTGCGATCTTTGGTAAAAGTAGGTACGAGCTAAAGACAGCGTGGCCACAGATGTAGGCAAAAACGCCAAGAGTTAGAAGTGAAAATATCGATGGCACGGCGGCAAGTCCGTCAAGTCCGTCTGTTAAATTTACTGCATTTGAGGCTGCGACGATGACTAGCGTCCAAAAGAAAATGGCAAAAATTTTCATGTCAAAGATCGGCTGCTTATAAAACGGCAGGTAAAACTCGGTGTTTAGCTCTTTGCTAAAGTAGAGAAATGCTGCGAGTAAAAAGGCGATGAGAAACTGAAAAAAGAGCTTTGCCTTTGGGCTTAGGCCGGCGTGGTTTTTCGCACCTAAAATTTTGCTGTAATCATCCTTGTAGCCAAGCAGAGTAAAGCAAACTAGGCAAAAGAGCGAGGCTAGCACAAAGGCGTTATCAAGCCTAGCACAGATGATCGTGGCGATCACGGCTGTAAAGACAAAGACAAGTCCGCCCATGGTCGGCGTTTTAGCCTTTTTTTGGTGAGTTTGCGGGGCAAGCTCGTAGATAGGCTGAGCGGCGTTTTTTGCCTTTGCCCAAGCGATAAATTTAGGCATCAGATAAGCTGTCAAGATAAATGCTATGAAAAACGCGATGCCAGCGCGAACGGTGATATACTGAAAGATATTAAAATTTAAAATTTCATAGATATAGTAAAACATAGGGGCCTTTATTTTAAAAAAAAGCAATTTTAGTATAATGGCCTTAAAAATTATCTAAATTTAAGGATAAAATTTAAAAATGGCTCAAAAAACTATACTTATAATAACTGATGGCATTGGATCAAATAAAAATGGCAAATTTAACGCATTTGAGGCGGCCAAAAAGCCAAACTACGATAAATTTTTTAAAGAAATTCCAAACTCACTCATAAAAACCTCTGGAAACGCTGTGGGGCTACCTGAAGGGCAGATGGGAAACAGCGAAGTAGGGCACATGTGCATAGGAAGCGGGCGAGTTTTGTATCAAAATTTGGTCAAAATTTCACGAGGCTTTAATGATGGCTCAGTAGCAGAAAATGAAGCGCTAAAGGCTCTTTTTAAAAAGTGCAAAAAGATCCACGTCATAGGGCTTTATAGCGACGGCGGCGTGCACTCTCACATGGAGCATTTTGATGGTATGTGCGAGCTTGCTAACAAAAGTGGCTGCGAAGTTTTTGCCCACGCTATCACCGATGGACGCGACGTTAGCCCAAATAGCGGTCTAAATTTCATAAAAAGCTTAGAGGCTAAATTTAAGGTAGCGACGGTTTGCGGGAGATTTTACGCGATGGATAGAGATAAACGCTGGGAGCGCGTAAAAGAGGCCTATGATAGCTTGGTAAAGGGAGCAAATTTAAGCAGCTTAACGCCAAGCGAGTATCTACAAAAAAGCTACGATGAGGGCGTGACAGACGAGTTTGTAAAGCCAGCAAGCTTTAATGGCTTTAGTGGCATGGGCGAAGATGACGGCGTGATCTTTATAAATTTTAGAAATGATAGGGCAAGAGAGATTTGCCAGGCTCTAGGTGAAGAGAAATTTAGCGAGTTTGAGCGACCTTTTGTCATTAAAAATCTAATCACCATGACCGAATACGACGCAAATTTTAAATTTGAAGTTCTATTTAAAAATGAAAAAATAAAAAACACCCTAAGCGAGGTCATAGCGGCTGCTGGTCTAAGGCAGCTTCACACGGCTGAGACTGAAAAATACGCACATGTCACATTTTTCTTTAATGGCGGCGTCGAGGAGCTAGCTAGCAACGAAACTAGGGTGCTTATCCCTAGTCCAAAAGTAAAAACCTACGACGAAAAGCCAGAGATGAGCGCTACTGAGGTTTGCAAAGCCGTGCTAAAGGGCATGGATGACGAGCAAGACTTCATCGTTGTAAATTTCGCAAATGGCGATATGGTGGGGCACACTGGTAACTACGAGGCCGCTATAAAGGCGGTTGAGGCGGTGGATGCGGCTCTTGGAGAAATTTATGCCAAGGCAAAAGAGAAAAACTACGCTATGATCATCACGAGCGATCACGGAAACTGCGAAGAGATGCGTGATAGCAGCGGCGAGCTACTGACAAACCACACGACCTATGACGTCTTTTGCTTTGTGATGGCTGAGGGAGTTAAAGAGCTAAAAAATGGCGGCCTAAACAACATCGCGCCTAGCGTTTTAAAGCTCATGGGGCTTGAGATCCCAGCTGAGATGGACGAGGCGTTATTTTAAATTTGATAATATAAGCAAAATTTATAAGGAGAAACTATGAAATTTAGCGGAAAAAACGTGCTAATAACAGGTGCAAGCAGAGGTATCGGCGCACAGATCGCAAAGACGCTTGCAAATATGGGCTTAAAAGTGTGGATAAACTACCGCTCAAAGCCTGAAGTAGCAGACGCTTTGCAGGCTGAGATCGAGCAAAATGGTGGCAAGGCTGCGGTGATAAAATTTGATGCAACAGACGAAGATGAGTTTATAAAAGGTATAAATTTGATAGTTGATAGCGACGGCGAGCTAAGCTACCTTGTAAATAACGCTGGCATCACAAACGACAAGCTAGCGCTTCGCATGAAAACTAGCGAATTTACAGATGTGATAAATGCAAATTTAACTTCAGCTTTCATAGGATGTAGAGAGGCTTTGAAAGTGATGAGTAAAAAGCGCTTTGGAGCGGTCGTAAATGTCGCATCTATCGTTGGCGAGATGGGAAATGCAGGGCAGGTGAATTATTCAGCTAGCAAGGGCGGACTAATCGCCATGAGTAAGAGCTTTGCAAAAGAGGGCGCAAGCAGAAATATCCGCTTTAACAGTGTAACTCCAGGCTTTATCGAGACTGATATGACACATGGGCTAAGTGACGAGGTGAAAAAAACTTATAGCGACAACATCCCGCTAAAACGCTTTGGCAGCGCTAGTGAGGTGGCCGAGGCTGTGGCATTTTTACTAAGTGATCACGCGAGCTACGTGACTGGCGAGACGCTAAAAATAAATGGCGGACTTTATATGTAATGAAATTTCAACAAGTTTTGAAATTTAAAATAAATAAAAGCGTAAATATTATAAGATAACAGACATTTTTTATAAGGAGACCTTAAATGGCAGTATTTGAAGACGTAAGAGACGTAGTTGTAGAGCAACTAAGCGTAGATCCACAAGCAGTAAAACTAGAGTCTAAAATCATCGAAGATTTAGGCGCTGATTCACTTGACGTTGTAGAGCTAGTTATGGCTTTAGAAGAGAAATTTGAAGTAGAAATTCCTGATAGCGAAGCAGAGAAATTAGTAAGCATTCAAGACGTTGTAAATTATATAGAAAAACTAGGCAAATAATTTAAATTTGCATAGTTTGATTTAAGGAGATGTATTGAAACGAGTCGTTGTAACTGGTATTGGCATGATAAACGCACTTGGTCTTGATAAAGAGAGCTCTTTTAAGGCTATTTGCGAGGGTAAAACAGGTGTGAAAGAGATCACGAGCTTTGATGTAAGCGAATTCCCTGTTAAAATTGCTGCCGAGATAACTGATTTTGATCCAAATAGCATTTTAGACGGCAAAGAGGTGAAAAAAGTAGATCGTTTCATACAGCTTGGCATAAAAGCATCTAACGAAGCTATGGCTGATGCAAATTTTAAGGAGTTTGATGCTCATAAATTTGGCGTTAGTTCAGCAGCTGGTATAGGCGGTTTGCCAAACATTGAGAAAAACTCAATCACATATTTTGAAAAAGGCGTAAAGAGAATTTCGCCATTTTTCATCCCATCTGCACTTGTAAATATGCTAGGTGGCATAGTTTCAATAAATCACGGACTAAAAGGTCCAAATTTATCAAGCGTAACAGCTTGTGCAGCAAGCACTCATGCGATATCACAAGCTGCAAAATGCATAATGATCGGTCAAGCAACAAATATGCTAGTTATCGGTGCCGAATCAACTATCTGTGGCGTTGGCATAGGTGGTTTTGCAGCGATGAAAGCGCTATCAACAAGAAACGATGAGCCAAGTAAGGCATCAAGGCCATTTGATGCAAACCGCGATGGCTTTGTCATGGGCGAAGGCGCTGGCGCACTTGTGCTTGAAGAGTATGAGTCAGCTGTTGCAAGAGGTGCTAAAATTTACGCTGAAGTAGTTGGATTTGGCGAGAGCGGAGACGCGCACCACATCACATCACCAACACTTGAGGGGCCATTAAGTGCGATGAAACAAGCACTTGATATGGCAAAAGGCGTAAAGATAGACTATGTCAATGCGCATGGTACTTCAACGCCAGTAAATGATAAAAATGAGACAGCTGCCTTAAAGGCTGTTTTTGGTGATAAGTGCCCACCAGTTAGTTCAACCAAAGGTCAGACTGGACACTGCTTGGGCGGTGCTGGTGCGATCGAGGCTGTCATATCTATAATGGCAATGAGAGATGGCATCATCCCTCCAACGATAAACTACGAAACGCCAGATCCAGAGTGTGATCTAGACTACGTTCCAAATAAAGCTAGAAAAGCTGATATAAAAGCTGTTATGAGCAACTCATTTGGCTTTGGCGGAACAAACGGCGTCGTGATATTTAAAAAGTTGGATTAAGATGTCAAATTATTTAGATTTTGAAAAGAGCATAAAGCAGATTGATGAAGATATAGCAAATGCTAAGATCAGAGGCGATGAACATGCTGTTGAAATTTTAAATAAGAACCTATCTAAAGAGATATCAAAAGTATATAAAAATTTAAACGAATACCAACGTTTACAACTTGCTCGTCACCCAGATAGGCCATACGCTATTGATTATATAAATTCATTTTTAGTTGATGGCTATGAGATCCATGGCGACAGGGCATTTCGCGACGATCCAGCAATAGTTTGCTACATCGGTTATATCGGAGGCAAAAAGGCTGTCGTTATAGGTGAGCAAAAAGGTCGTGGCACTAAAAATAAACTAAAAAGGAATTTTGGTATGCCTCATCCAGAGGGTTACCGAAAGGCTTTACGCGTAGCAAAATTGGCTGAGAAATTTAATCTACCTATCTTATTTTTGATAGACACTCCGGGCGCATATCCTGGTGTTGGCGCTGAAGAGCGAGGTCAAAGCGAGGCCATAGCTAGAAATTTATTTGAATTTGCAAATTTAAAAACTCCAATAATAGCTGTCGTTATCGGCGAAGGCGGAAGTGGCGGCGCTTTAGCTATTGGTGTGGCTGATAGACTTGCTATGATGAAAAACTCTGTCTTTTCAGTCATCTCACCAGAGGGTTGTGCAGCGATACTTTGGAACGACCCAACCAAACAAGAGCAAGCTACAAAATCTATGAAGATAACGGCTGATGACTTAAAAAATTTATCGCTTATAGATGATGTGATAAACGAGCCAATAAATGGAGCTCATAGAGATAAAGACGGTGCCGCAAAAGCACTTGCAAACTACTTCATCTCAGAGCTAGCCGAGCTTGAGAAGCTTGATATAAACGAGCTTGTCGCAAAAAGAATAGACAAAATTCTCTCTATCGGGGCATACGAAGAGTAAAATTTATAGTCGCAAGTGAGTTTAGTTTTAAGTAAATTCGCTTGCGGTCTCCTTTACGCTAAATTTAATGTGCCTTTTTTTAAATTTTAAAAATTAAACAATTTTATATTTTTATCCCATTCTTTTAAATTTCAATAACTCATCTATGCGACTTTTAAGTCTTTAAAGCTAAAATTCTTAGCAAATTTCATAAAGGCTATTTGTGGATAAATTTCAAGAAAAATATATAAATCTTTCAAAAGATTACTACAAAAATAAGGGCAATGCAGTAAGCGTAGAGGCTTTGTATCAGTTTAAAGAAGAGCTTGAAGCAAGCGAGGAGCCGCAGGCAAAACACGTTTTAGTAGATATTTATCAGCTTTTGTCTATGCAAAAGAGCGCTTATGAGCTACTTTTAAAGATACACGATAGAAATGACAAAAAGCAACTAAAAACGCTTGGCTATCTTGCGCAGTTTGTGGATAAGGGCGACAAATGGGCAGTGCCAAGGCCAAAAAGTAAAGGGCAAATTTTAGCCCAAAAGGCAAAGGTCGCCACCTTACCAAAATTTCGCTATCACCCAGAGCCATTAAAAACTGGCGCATTTAAAGATGATATGAGTGTAGTCTGCGAGTGTTGCGGCAAAAATACAGAAATTTATTACAACAATGGCGTCTATAGCGAGCAAGACGTCACCTATCTTTGCCCAGCCTGCATCGCAAATGGTGAAGCTGCCAAGAAATTTGACGCTACCTTTGTGCAGGGCGCCGACAATCTTGCCACAGATGACGCCAAAAAAGATGAGGAGCTCTTTGAAAGAACACCTGGCTATGAGAGCTGGCAGGGCGAGCACTGGGTGGCGTGCTGTGATGATTATTGCGCATTTTTGGGTGATGTAGGCACGAAGGAGCTTGAGGAGCTCGGCATTGCAGACGAGGTCTTTGCGGACTACGCAAAAAGAGACGATTACGACGCGAAAATGGCTCGCGAGCTGCTCGTAGCGGGTGGCGATTTTGCTGGATATTTGTTTCGTTGCTTGCACTGCAAAAAGTATCACATCTACATTGATGCTTGCTAGAAAGGAAAAATATGGATCTAAATGAAATTGCAAAAGGCTGCAAAGAGCGCGGTTTGGATGAGCTTTTTGAGTTTTTAAAGCCAATGGCCAAAAATGCTATAAAGATAGATGCGCAGGCTAAAGATGACGGTGATATCGCTGTTGGAGCGTCTAAATTTGGCGGACAGCCAGATCTGCCAGCTAGCGTGCCTTGGCCATCAAATGAAAACGGCGCGCTTAGCTTTGTGGCGCAGATAAATTTTGCTGAAGCTAGTAAATTTGACACCGACGGGTTACTACCAAAAAGCGGCATGCTCTATCTTTTTTATGATATAAATTTGCGTGTTTGGGGCTACGATCCTGCTGATAAAAAGGGCTTTGCTGTGATCTTTAGTGAGGCAGCTCAAGACCAGCTTGCTCGCCAAAACATGGAGGGCGGAAATTTCACATTTGGCGCACGCTCTCTTAGCTTTAAAAACGAGCTAAATTTGCCAAGTTTGCAAAGCTCGCTCGTGCCATTTGGCAAATTTAGCGAGGAGGAGTGGGAGGCCTATCACGAGATTATCGAGCCAAGCTGGCAGGCTAAAGAAAACAAGCTTCTTGGTCACTCTGACAACATCCAAGACGGCATGGAGCTAGAGTGCGAGCTCGTGGCAAACGGCCTTGACTGCGGCGATGGTAGCGCTTATCACCACCCAAATATCGCGGAGTTTGAGAAAAATGCCGCCCAGTGGCAGCTGCTTTTGCAGATAGATAGCGACTGGGATAGCGACATGGACTGGGACGGAGAGGGCAGAGTTTATCTGTGGATAAAGAGGGACGACCTAGCGGCGCACGACTTTAGCAAGACGTGGCTAGTTTTGCAGACGAGCTAATTATAAAAATTTATCAAGATCGATTACGTTTTTTTGTATGATTAGCGATTATTTTAAAGGGATTTATGCCTAAAATTTCATCACGTAGGCACTTTCTTGCTACGACTGCTTTGCTTGCAGCAAGTGCCATTTTGCCTACTTTTGCTCACACATCGCCCACAAAAGGTCAAAATCAAACAAATTTAAAAAAGATGATTAAAAATATCGTTTTAGTTCATGGCACATTTGTCGATGGCTCTTGCTACGCTGAGTTGATCCGCCATCAGCAAGAAGCTGGCATTAACGCCGTTGCCGTGCAAAACATGCTAACTTCGCTTGCAGCAGACGCTTAAGCGCACACTTGAGAGAGTTCAGGGCAAGAGCCTACTAGTTGGGCACTCTTGGGGCGGTGTGCCGATCACTGAAGCAGGCACTCACGAAAAGGTCGCTGCTCTTATCTATCTATCAACCACCCTGCCTGATAACGGCGAGTGCGCTACGAGGCGCTTGAGCGTCAAAATGCGCCGATGAAAGGTCTTAGTCCAGACGCAAATGGCGAGATATTCTTGTCAGCTGAGGCGTTTGCGGATGTTATGGCAAACGACCTGCCAGCTAAGCAAAGCCGCGTTTGGCGATAAGATAGGCACGGCTGCTTGGCATGAAAAGCCATCTTTTTATCTCTTAACTAAAAACGATCACACCTTGGCGCATGAGGTGCAGCAGCGTTTTTGCAAAGCAGATAAATGCAAGGATAAAAGAGCTTGATAGCGGGCATCTTTCGATGATTGCAAAGCCAAAAGAGCTGGCAAATTGGCTCATTGAGATTGTAAATTTGATTTAAATTTATAAAACGAGCCACTTTAAATGAGTGGCTTGAGGTTAAATTTTGCTAGCACTTTTACACACCAAAGCTTTAAATTTATCTTTTCTTTTTTAAAATAATTAAGCCCATCAATACCCAAAAATATGCAAAATGTTTTACGGCTAAAGGCTAAATTTAGCCGTCGCCGCTACTTTAAAGTTTATCTATCTTTTGTAGCTCGTCCGCTTTTTTGATCAAATTTTTGTATTCGTCCTCACTTAGATGCTCCAGCCATGTTACGTTTTTGCTGTCCTTTTCAAAGGTCACTGCGATATGCTCGCCATCTTCTTGCACTCCGGCTCCGTGCCAGTGCTTGAGGTTAGGCGGGCAGAGCACTACGTCGCCAGCACTAGCGATTTGCAAGATCCCATCTGCTGTGCCGGTGTAAATTTTGCCCTTTGTTACGATCAAATTTTGCCCTGCGGGATGTGTATGCCACTCCGTGCGAACTCCACGCGGAAAATGCACTAGCGCTGCTCCTGCGTTTGCATAAGGTGTCGCGCCAAAAAGCATCGTGACTTTTGACAGACTGTCTGCAAAAATTTATCGCTCACCTTGTCATAGACGGCGAGATCTTCTTTTTTAACCAAAATTTGCGTTTCTTGCATTTTTTCTCCCTTGTTTATTTTTTGCGATTTAGCACGCCACCGTGCTTAAATTTTTAAGAACTTTACGTATATGACTGTAAATTTAATGACATATTCAAAGCCAAAATGCAAAAGTCGCCTAAAATTTATATTATTTTACTAGCTCGATCTTGATCTGCCCGTCTTTTACGACCGAACTCACATCGCCCTCGATCACGCCTAAGCGCACGATGCCTTCATAATATGGCTGGTAGCCGTAGTAGATTACAAAGTTGTTCCACGGAGCAAAGTAGGAGATCTCGCCTTTTTTGCCGTCGCTGCCGCTCGGAGCGCCTCTTGTATCAAGCGGTTTTGGCAGCTTAGCGACCTTTTCGTGTCCGCCGTAGTCCTCTAAATTTAGTGTTAGCGGTAGCTGTGCGGCAAAGCTTCTTGCTGCTGCCGTATCGTCTAGGATAGCCGTCGCTTCGCCATTAGAGCTCTTTAGGACTATCTTTAAATTTTGCATTTTCTCTTCTGCTGCCAAATTTAACCCCGCAAAAAGCATAAAGATGGCTAAAATTTTTCTCATTTTGACTCACTTTAAATTTATTTTGCCAGTTCAAGGATTTGGACGATATTTTTCTTTGGATAGAGCTCTTGCATAGCCCACGCCTTTGCGTTTTCATAGGCAACACCCGCGATCTCATTTATAAGCGCCTCGCTATCTATTTTTAGCTGCGATAGTCTTGTTGGAGTGCCTATTTTGTCAAACCACGCTTTTAGCGCCTCTATGCCCTCATCTGCGGTTTTAAGCCCAAAAATTTCTCTCGCAAAACGCTCAAACACGCCTAAATTTCTATCCTTATACCACTTCATCCACGCAGGCATAACCACACTTAGTCCAGCTCCGTGCGCGCAGTCCGTTACCGCACTCATCGCATGCTCGATCATGTGATTTGGATACTCGATGCCTGAGGTACCAACCATAGTTATGCCATTTAGTGCCATCGTCGCAGGCCAGGCAAACTCAGCTCTAGCGTCGTAGCCATCAGGGTTTGCAAGTAAAATTTCAGTCGTTCGTATGATAGTTTTGATGTTTGCTTCTACTTGCATTCTGGCGATTAGCGGATAGTTTGTAGCTGTGAAATAGCCCTCGATGCTGTGCGCGATAACGTCGCTTGCGCTATAAACTAGATAGTCGCGGCTAACGGTGGCTTGTAGCTGCGGGTTTACGACAGATACTTTTGGGAAAAGGCGCTGCGCGCCCAGATGAAGCTTTAGTTTAGCCGCCTCGTTGGTCACGACGCCGTTTTGATTCATCTCAGAGCCAGTTGCCGCTAGCGTGATGATGTCAAATACCATGAGCGACTCGGCTGGATTTTTACCTACGAAAAAGTCCCACACGTCGCCATCGTATTTAGCTCCGGCAGCGACTGCCTTTGCAGAGTCTAGCACCGAGCCACCGCCAACAGCTAGCACGCTATCGGCGCCAAATTCGCGGGCTATTTTGATCGCTTCATTTACTTTACTTAGCACCGGGTTTGATTTCACGCCGCCAAGCTTAGTAAATTCGATGCCATTTTCTTTTAGACTATCGGTAGCTACGCCAAGCAGTCCGCTCTTTCTTACGCGCTCACTGCCGTATAGCACAAGGGCTTTTTTAGCACCAAATTCTCTCATATACTCGCCGATATGAGCCTCTTTGCCTTTACCAAATTCTATTCTTACTGGGTTATAAAATGTAAAATTTTCCATTATTTTCCTTTTTAAATTTCCCCCGCAAGGTGCAGGGGCAGCGGTTTATTTCAAATTTGCTTTGAAAAATTCCTCAAATTTATCATATGGGATCTTGTTATTTTTATTGTCATATAGGTCTGTATGCACAGCGCCAGGGACGATAACTAGCTCTTTATTTTTATTGCCAAGAGATTTAAAGGCGTCCTCGCTAAAGTATCTTGAGTGCGCTTTCTCGCCGGCTACGATAAGGATTGGAGTCCTCATCTCGCTTGCGTAGGCAAGGATTGGCATATTTATAAACGAGATAGGATTTGTCTTGGTCCAGCCGCTCTCTCCGCTGTTTGAATTTACAGAGCGTTTGTGATAGCCGCGTGGCGTGCGGTAATAGTCAGCATATTCAGCTATAAACTGCGGCGTGCTCGCGTCTATCTTTTTTGGATCAACATTTATCGCACCTGTATATGCTGGTTTGCCATTTTGGAGATCGAGCCAGCGTTGCTCGGCTAGCTTCTTTTTGGTTTCATATCTCTCATCGGCGCCCACACTATCGTTGTAGCCTTTTGCCATCACTCGCGTCATATCATACATCGTGCTGGTCGCAACAGCCTTTATGCGAGGGTCTGCTAGAGCTGCGTTTAGAGCAAAACCGCCCCAGCCGCATACGCCTAAAATGCCGATTTTATCTCGGTCTATATTGCTCTGGGTGCCTAGAAAATCTACCGCCGCGCTAAAATCATCAGTGTTTATCTCTGGGCTTGCTAAATTTCTTGGTTCGCCGCCGCTCTCTCCGGTGTAGCTTGGATCAAAGGCAAGCGTGATAAAGCCGCGCTCGGCTAAAGTTTGGGCGTAAAGGCCGCTTGATTGCTCTTTGACCGCGCCAAAAGGTCCGCTAACTGCGATCGCAGCAGCTTTGCCATGCAAATTTTTAGGCGTATAAAGATCGCCGACGATCTCCACGCCGTAGCGATTTTTAAATTTAACTTTCTTGTGATCTACCTTATCGCTTTTGGCGAAAACTTTGTCCCACTAGCTTACCATAGATACCGCTTCTAGCGGTGATTTTGCTACGTTTGTACTAGCCACTAAATTGCCTCCTAAAATAAAACTTGACGCTACAAGTGCCAACATAAATTTTTTGATATTTTGGCGAGCTTTGGTTTTTGCTTCCCAGCATACCTTTTTGTTGTGATGCATTATATCTGTATCATAAATTTTACGTTAGAAAGATCCTCTAAATTTCATGCCTAATCCTGCAAAATTTCTAAAAAATTGTATAATCTTACAAAATTTGACTTGAGGAGCGCGAAAATGGCTGATGTAAATTTACTAAAAGAGCAGACAAAAGAGTTTTTATTAGACAGATACGGCGTAAACTGCTTAGAGCGCAGCGACATTGGCTCGCTTGACTTTTATATCAGCGATAAAACGCATGATTTTATCAGCGCAGTTTATGAGCCGTCTTTGTGCATAATACTGCAAGGAGCAAAGGCAATCGGCTTTGGCGATGAGATGTATGGATATGACGAGCGAACCTACGCGCTAGCTTCTACTCATGTGCCGTTAAATGTAAGCCTAACAGACGCCTCAAAAGAGAAGCCCTACATCTCGCTTTGCATTAAATTTAGCTTAGATGAGGTCTATGAAGTGCTAAAAGGCGTGGACGTAAAAGAGCAGAGCTTGCAAAAAAGCGAAAAAGGCATATTTTTTGGCGAGCTAACGGATGAGATATTAGAGCCTGTTTTGAGGTTTGTTTGGCTGCTAGAAAAGCCAAAGGATAAGGTCAAATTTCTCTCAGACCTTGCTAAAAAAGAGATACTTTACATGCTCGCAACAAACGATAAAAGCGGCTATTTTTTAAGTAAATTTGCGATGCAAGGCAGCGTTTCAAATAAAATTTCAAAAGCCGTAGCAAAGATAAAAAACGAGTTTTCGCAAAAACTAAATATGAAAGATGTCGCTAGAGAGTGCGATATGAGTGAGTCTTCGCTATATCATAACTTCAAAATCGTAACTTCGCTAAGTCCAGTAGCCTTTCAAAAAAAGATCCGCCTTGAAGAGGCTAAAAACCTGCTCGTAAATAAAAATATCGGCGTTGCGCAGGCTGCATTTGACGTGGGATACGAGAGCGCGTCGCAGTTTAGCCGCGAATACGCAAGGATGTTTGGCATGCCGCCTAAAGTTCATAGCGAAATTTTACGCTCTGGCGTGGCGTCGTAAATTTATTTTGGTGTGGCTTAAATTTCACAAAACTAGCAGAGCTATCCATGCGCCAAATTTAGGCAAAATTTAGTAAAATCCTTAAAAAATTTAAAGGCAAAATATGTTTAATGGCTTAATCAGGGAGCTTGCCGAGGTCATTAGCTACTCGCAAAATGTTTTACGGCTAAAGGCTAAATTTCGCCCAAATTTAGGCGACAGCATCGCAGTAAATGGCGCTTGCTTAAGTGTCATAAAACTATACGATGATGGCTTTAGCGTGGAGCTAAGCGCAGAGAGCAGGGCAAATGTCGCGGTTGAAAATTTAAGTGGCTTGGTGCATATCGAGCCTGCGATGAAACTTGGCGAGCGCGTGGATGGGCATTTGATGCAAGGACACATCGACTTTATCGGCGTGATCTCGGCCATAAAAAAGCATGAAAATGGCGTTGATTTTTACATCGACCTGCCAAAGGAGGCGATGGCTCTGATGGCAAACAAGGGCTCGGTTGGCGTCGAGGGCGTGAGCCTTACGATAAATGAAATTTTGCCAAAGGGCATAAGGCTAACGATCATACCGATCACATTTAGAGACAGCCTTTTTGGCACTTTCAAGGTCGGCAGGCGCGTAAATATCGAGAGCGACCTGCTGGCTCGCTACGTGGCTAGGATGCTTGAAGCTAAGCAAAATGGCGGCCTTAGCTGGGGCGAGGTCGAGAGAATTTCAAGCCTCTACTAAGCGAGCGAAGATGCGTGAAAATTTAGAGATCGTTTTTGATAAAAATGGCATAGTGGCTGGCTTTACAAATAGATTTGGTGGTGTGAGTGAAGCTAAATTTAGCTCGCTAAATTTGGGCGATCACGTGGGCGATGAGCCAAGAGATGTCATCAAAAATAGAGAAATTTTGGCTAGAAATTTGGGCGTTAGGCAGCTTAAATTTATGAAGCAGATCCACTCGGACAAGGTTTTTGTCCTTGAAAACGAGGAGGACGAGCTGCCAGAGTGCGACGCTGTGATCACAAATTTAAGTGATGTTGGCATCTGCGTCTTGGTGGCGGACTGCTCGCCAGTCGTGATGATAGATGAGAGGCGAGGTGCCATTTGCGTGGCTCATGCGGGTAGAGCCGGCGTGATGCTAAAAATTTGCACAAAAGCAGTTAAGCTTATGGGCGAGAAATTTGGCTCAAGAGCGGGCGAGATGAGCGTCTTTGTCGGAGCAAATATAAAAGGCGGCTGCTACGAGGTGGGCGAGCTTGATCTTGGGGAATTTAACGCATATAAAATAGGTAGAAATTTTGATATGAACGCAGCCTTAAGGGATGAATTTAGCGCACTTGGAGTTAGAAATTTAAACTTTAGCGAAGTCTGCACGCACTGCGACGAGAGATATTTTTCATACCGAAGAGACGGCGTGTGCGGTAGATTTTGCGGATTTGCAGTCAAATTTAAGGATAAAAATGGGATATGCGAGCTTTAAAAATCCACTAGCGGCAAAAATAGCTCAAAACGCTAGAAATTTGGGCTTTGAGCAGCTTATGAATGAGGAGTTTGTGCAGATGCTACTTAGCTCAAAAAAGATGGAGCTAAGTGCCTTGGATAGGGAAAATATCGAGCAAATTTTTATAAAACTGATGGAGATAGAAGAGAAAGTACAACTTAGCAAATAAAGGAGAGAAGATGCTTTTGCTTAAAAATGCTAATCTATACACGCCAAAATTTCTTGGCAAGCGCGATGTTTTGGTAGGTGGCGGTAAAATTTTAGCCATCGGCGAGGGGCTAAGCTTTAGCGTAGAGGGGCTAGAAATTTACGACCTAAAGGGCAAAATTTTAGCTCCAGGTCTCATTGATCAGCACGTGCATATCACGGGTGGCGGCGGCGAGGCTGGATATCACTCAAGAACGCCTGAGATCACGCTTAGTCAGATCGTAAAATACGGCACTACGACGCTTGTTGGCGTTTTGGGGACCGATGGTGTCACTAGAAGCCTAGAAAATCTCTACTCGAAAGCAAAAGCGCTCGAATTTGAGGGCATCTCGACCTTCATCCACACTGGCTCATATGCAAGCCCCTGTGTGACATTTACCGGCGACATCGCAAAGGACCTCATACTAATCGACAAAGTGATCGGCGTAAAGATCGCACTGACCGACAACCGCGGCAGCTACGTCTCAAAAGAGGAGCTTATCAAAATTCTAAGCAAGATACGCATAGGCGGCATGGTCTCTAAAAAAGGTGGCGTGCTTCACATGCACATGGGCGGACTAAGCGAGAAATTTGACAATGTCTTTAAAGTGATAAAAGACTATGAATTCCCAGTTCATTACTTCTCGCCGACACACTGCGCTAGGACAAAAGATCTTTTTAACGAGGCTTTAAAATTTCAAAAAATGGGCGGAAATGTCGATATCACAAGTGGTGGGAGTAAATTTGCCCCACTCCACGAGGTGGTGGCTTATGGCCTTGAAAATGGGCTAAATTTAGAGCGCCTAACGATGAGCTCAGATGGCAACGGCAGCGTGCCTAAATTTAACGAAAATGGCGAGCTAGTGGGATACGGCTGTGCCTCATGTGCGTCAAATTTAGAGGTATTGCAAGCTTTGGTAAGAAATAAAATTTTAAAGATAGAAGATACTTTGGCTTTGATGAGCAAAAACGTGGCGAGATATCTAAATTTAAGTCAAAAAGGCGAAGTGAAAGTTGGCAATGACGCTGATCTTTGTGTCTTTGACGAGGAGTTAAATTTATACGACGTGATTGCAAAAGGCGAGTTTTGCGTTAAAGATGAAAAGGTCGTTAAAAAAGGCTTTTTCGAGTAAATTTAAAGAAATTTGAGCTTTATTTGTAGCTAAAAATATCTTTAAATTTAGCTTCAATAAAGCCAAGTTTCAATATAATCCAAGCTTTATTTCACACACGACAATCCTAAATTTGGTTGTGCGAAAGCATTAATGGTCGTGGAGGATAAAACTAAATTCAAGGCAAAATGCCTAAAACAAGGAGAAACTCATGGTAACTATGAGAGATTTATTAGAGTGTGGCGTACATTTTGGTCACCAAACACGCCGCTGGAACCCAAAGATGAAAAAATTTATCTTTGGTGAGAGAAAAGGTATCTATATTATAGATCTACAAAAGACTATCCGCTACTTCCGCTACACTTACAACATCGTTCGTGACGCAGCTGCTGAAGGTAAGTCAGTACTATTTGTCGGTACTAAAAAACAAGCTATCGACGCTATAAAAGAGTACGCTGAAAAATGTGGAATGCCTTATGTAAATCACCGCTGGTTAGGTGGTATGATGACAAACTTCGGTACTATCCGCCAGTCTATCCGCAAACTAGAAGTTATCGAGACTATGGAAGAAGATGGCTCGATAAATTTACTAACTAAAAAAGAGGCTTTGATGCTTCGCCGCAAAAAAGAGAAGCTTATCGCAACTCTTGGTGGTATCCGCAATATGAAAAGCCTACCTGATATGATATTTGTTGTTGATACAGTTAAAGAAAAGATCGCCGTTCAAGAGGCAAACCGCCTAAAAATCCCAGTTGTAGCACCGATCGATACAAACTGTGATCCTGACGTTGTTGATTATCCTATCCCAGGAAACGACGACGCGATCCGCTCTGTTCAGCTTTTCTGCCAAGAGATGGCTGAGGCGATCAACGAAGGCAAATCACTTCTTGAGCAAGATGGTGGCGAGCAAGCTGCTGGCGAAGAAGTAAGCCAAGATGAGAAAGACGCAGTTGTAGCTGAGGCTATGAGTGAAGAAGACTTTGGCGAGGACGAAGAGTAATGGAAATAACTGCACAAATGGTAAAAGAGCTCCGTGAATCAACCGGAGCTGGCATGATGGACTGCAAAAAGGCACTTGGCGAAGCAAATGGCGACATGGAAAAAGCTGTTGATATCCTTCGCGAAAAGGGCCTAGGTCAAGCTGCTAAAAAGGCTGACCGCCTTGCAAGCGAGGGCTTAGTAAGCGTTGAAGTTTGCTCAAAATGCAAAAAAGCAACTATCAGTGAGATCAACTCTGAGACTGACTTCGTTGCTAGAAACCCACAGTTTCAAGCGCTTGCGAAAGACACAACCGCTCACATCCAATCAAGTGGCATAAAAACAGTTGAAGAGCTAAATACAAGCACTTTAAACGGTGTTAAATTTGAAGAATACTTCAAAACTCAGATCGCAACTATCGGCGAAAACCTTGTGGTTCGCCGCTTTGAGACTATTAGCGCTGATGACAAGGGCGTGGTAAATGGTTATGTTCACTCAAATGGCCGTGTTGGCGTACTTATCGGTGCAGCTTGCGAAAGTGCTGAAGTTGCAAACAAAGCAGCTGAATTTATAAGAAATTTATGTATGCACGCAGCTGCTATGAAGCCAAGCGTTATAAGCTACAAAGACCTTGATAAAGATTTTGTTGAGAAAGAATTTATCGCACTTCGCGCTGAGCTTGAAAAAGAAAATGAAGAGCTAAAACGCCTAGGCAAGCCACTTCACCACATCCCTGAGTATGCTAGCCGCTGCCAGATAGGTGAGGCAGAGCTTGCAAAAGCTACAAAGGCGATCGAAGAAGAGCTAAAGGCTGAGGGCAAACCTGAGAAAATTTGGGACAAGATCATCCCTGGTAAGATCGAGAGATTTTATGCTGATAACACAGTGCTTGACCAACGCCTCACACTTTTAGGTCAGTTTTATGTAATGGACGATAAAAAGACTATCGAACAAGTTATCGAAGAGAAGAGCAAAGAGCTTGGCGGCAAGATCGAGATCGTAAAGTACGTTCGTTTCGAGCTTGGCGAAGGCTTAGAGAAAAAAGTAGATGACTTTGCTGCAGAAGTTGCTGCTCAAATAGGCTAATGGAAATTTTAAGAGCGTCTAATCTAGGCTTTGCGTATGATTATACGCTCTTTAACAATATAAATTTAACTCTCAATCAAAAACAAAGCATCGCGATAACAGGCGTTAGCGGTTGTGGCAAATCAACACTTTTACACATACTTTCAACACTTTTAAAGCCAAATTTTGGCGAGGTCATCTATCAAGATAGATCGATCTATGAGCTTTCTCAAAACGAGCTTTTGGCCATTAGAAGGCTTCATTTTGGCATCATTTTCCAGTCGCACTATCTTTTTAAAGGTTTTAGTGCTTATGAAAATATCGAGCTTGCAAGCATCTTATCTGGCGAAAATATAGAAAAAAATGATCTTGAAGCGCTTAAAATTTCAAGCGTAATAAATCAAAAAGTTGGTGAGCTAAGCGGCGGCCAGCAGCAGCGTGTCAGCATCGCTAGAGTGCTTACCAAAAAGCCAAAGATCATCTTTGCAGACGAGCCAACGGGCAACCTTGATAAGCAAACGGCAAATGAAGTGATGCAAGTTTTGTTTGACTATATAAATGAAAATAACGCTGCCCTTGTTCTAGTCACTCACGACAACGACCTAGCCGCAAAATGTGACAACTCATACAAGCTTGAAAACAAAGAGCTTGTGCAAATTTCTTAAAATTTAGCTTCAAATTTCTAAAAACTACCGCTTAAATTTAAAAAACAAAGTAAAATTTTGTAAAATTAGCAAAAAATTTAAAAGAGCAAAATGGAACTAGTAGAATTTTTTGGAGCCGATAAAGCAATAGTTTTTATGCTTTTATTTGCACGCCTAAGCGGTCTCATCGTCTTTTTTCCATTTTTTTCTCACAATCAGATCCCGCTTAGCGTAAAAACTTTGCTAGTTTTTGCTCTTTGTGTTGTGCTTTTTCCGCTCTCACACACTCATGAACACGCTATAAATTTCTTAGTCATAGAAATTTTAAGTGAGGCATTACTTGGGCTTTGTGCTGGACTTTTACTAAATATCGTCTTTGCCATACTCCAAATGGCAGGCGAACAAATCTCAATGGTTATGGGCTTTTCGATGGCATCAGTGCTTGATCCGCAAACTGGCACAAACTCTCCAGTTATAGCAAACCTTATAAATTTCATAGTTCTTCTTGCTTTTTTGGCACTTGATGGGCATCATTTGATATTGCAGTTTTACTCTAATTCTCTCGCTGTCATACCACTTGGAGATTTTTATCCGAGAAATGGTGTGATGAGCTATGCTATAAAGCTTTTTGGAAATCTTTTTATGTTTGGCTTTGTTCTAGCTTTTCCTATTATTGCGTTATCTATGCTTTCAGATGCTATTTTTGGCATGCTTATGAAGACGATGCCTCAGTTTAACCTATTGGTTATCGGCTATCCTATTAAAGTAACGATTGGCTTTTCTGTTTTGATAGCCATTCTTGCTGGCATTATAAAGATAATAACTGATATGATGATGCAAATTCTAAACGATATGCCGTCATTATTTTTTTAAGTAAATAGCAATGAAATTTATCATAAAATACAGCTTCAAGTGTTTCAAGGAGGGATTATGAAAGTTGCGCTCGTAAACAAAAACCCAGCAGTTTCACGTCTCATAACACTAAGTCTAAATAAAATAGGCGTAGAGTATGTAGAATTTGATGATGTTAATGCAGTAAGTGGTGAATTTGACTATATTATTATTGACAGCGATATGGAGAGCGCTGATGTAAAATTTGACCAAAAAGTGATGTATCTAGCCCCAAGAGGCGGCATAAAGCCTGATTTTGCTGACATTATGCTTGAAAAGCCATTCCTCCCTACCGAATTTATAAATTTATTTGAAGAAAGTAGGGCGGTTAATGTGGCTGGTGATGATACAAAGGCTGAACTAGGACTTGATGATTCCGCAAACTTCGATGATTTTGAACATATTGATGAAAATTATGAAGAACTACAAAATTTTGAGTTGCCAGAAATTGACACAGATTTTGAAAATTTAGCAAAAGAAGATGAAACCGAAAAATTAGATGATAATGTTTTAAATGATGAATTTTTAAAAGAGCACTTAGAAGATTCTAGTGTTGGAGATTTAGAAGATGAAGAGATTAGTTTGGACGAGGCTGATACTGAGCTAATTGACGAAAATAGTGAAGAAACTGAAGCGGCTAATGAAAATGTAGATGATGAATCTAGTAAAACGCCAAAAGCAGAAGAAACTATCGAAGATGGATTAAGCAGTGATTTTGGAGATCTTAGCGCACTTGTTGATGAGATAGAAAATATGGACGAGAGCAGCCCGGTAGATGAAAAAGCTAGAGACGAGCTTGAAAAGATCGTTGAGCAAAATATACAAAATTTAAAAATAGATGAGAATGATGAAGAGCTAGATGATATTAGTCAAAGCAAAAAAGAGCTTAGTGAGATTGATTTGCTTAATGAAGAGCTAAATAGTGAAGAGGCTGATGAGGAAAATAAAAATTTAGAGGATACTGAGCTAGATGTTCAAAATTTAGAGCAAGAAGAGCTAAATATAGACGAGCTAGCTAAATTTGATGATGAAGATAGCCTTGAAAATGAGATAAATTTAGAAGATGAGCCTAAAGATGAGGAGAATTTAGATGAGATCTCTGAGGCTGATGAAGAGCAAATTCAAGTAGATGATGAAAAAGTAGAAGAAGATATAGAAGAAGAGGCTTTGGATGAAATTTCAAGTGAAGAGCTAGAAAATTTAGAGTCTAGCGAGAACGCTTCTAGTGAGATGCTAGTAGAAGAGCTAGAAGATGTGAGCGAGCCAGAAGCCAAAGAAGATCTAGGCCTTGTGGATGAAACTTTTGAAGAAGAAAACGCGCAAGATGATAGTAAAGACGCGGCACTAAGTGAGTTAAATTTTGACGCGGCATCGATAGATGACATAGATGAAAACACGATGTTAGCGGCATTTGGACTAAATGATATGCCTCAAATAAGCTCAAAAAATGATGCAAAAGAAGACTACAAAGAAGAGCTAACTAAAAAGATCACAAAACACGTCCATGAGTCACTAAATGAAAGCTCGCTAAGAGATGTGCTAAAAGATATGAACATCAAGATAAATATAAGTTTCGAGGAAAAGTAGTTGCAAGGACAAATTTTAGTAGTTTCGGGACCTAGTGGAAGCGGCAAAAGCACGCTTTTGGGTCGTCTTTTAAAGGAAGAGAAAGACCTATATTTTTCTATCTCAAGCACGACAAGAGCCAAAAGAGAAGGCGAAGTTGATGGGGTGGATTATTATTTTATAAAAGAAGATGAATTTAAAAGTGGCATAGAAAAGGGCGAGTTTTTAGAGTGGGCGCAGGTGCATAAAAACTACTATGGTACGAGCTTAAAGCCAGTTTTAGCAGCACTTGAAGCTGGAAAGATAGTGATATTTGACATCGATGTGCAGGGCTTTCACATCGCACTTGAGAAATTTAAAAGCTACATCACTTCAGTTTTTATAACAACTGCGAATAAAAAAGAGCTAAAAAGGCGCTTGAAAAACCGCGGAACAGATAGCGACGAGACGATAGAAAATCGCCTAATGAACGCAGTTGGTGAGATGGAGCACATTTTAGAGTATGATTATTTTTTAGTAAATGATGATATAGAAAAGAGCTATAAAGGGCTAAAATCAATCCTTCGAGCGATGAGGTTAAAAAGCGCTAAGATAAACTTAAGAAACGTCATCGACGAGTGGATAGATTGTTAGAAATTCAGGAATTTATGATAATATTTTGAGAAAATTTGATAAGGAGAAAAGATGGGTTCTTTTAGTATTGGCCACTGGTTGATTGTTTTAGCGATCATTGTATTACTTTTTGGAGCAAAGAAGATCCCAGAGCTTGCGAAAGGACTAGGCAAAGGCATAAAGACTTTTAAGGCTGAGATGGAGGACACAACCCCTGAAAAGAGCGAAAAAGTCGAGCATAAAGAAGAGGGTGCAGCTAGTCAAAAGATAGAAGAAACAACTAAAAACGCATAGGTTTTAGAGTTGAAAGATAAAGTAAAAGCAGAAATTTCAAAGGTTTTAGAGCGAGAATTTGTGCTTGAAAAGCCAAAGGATAAAAATTTAGCCCACTATGCGACACCGCTTTTTAGCTTAGCAAAGGAGCTAAGAAAGTCGCCGGCTATGATAGCTAGCGAGTTTGCTGATAAATTTAGTGACAGCAAGATAGTGGAAGCTAGCGCAGTAAATGGCTACTTAAATTTCAAGCTTAAGAGCGAATTTTTAGATGAAATTTCAAAGCAAATTTTGCTAGATAGCGAAAATTTTGCAAAAGAAGATGCGAAAAAAGACAGCTATTTAATAGAATACATCAGCGCAAATCCGACTGGACCGCTTCACATCGGACACGTTAGGGGCGCAGTTTATGGCGATACTTTGGCAAGACTTGGCAAAAGACTTGGTTACGCCATCTCAACAGAATACTACATAAACGATGCGGGCAATCAAATAGATCTGCTTGGCACATCGATATCACTTGCGGCTAAAGAGCAGCTTTTTAACGAAAGTGTCGCCTATCCAGAGAAATATTACCGCGGGGATTATATTTTAGATATCGCTAAGCTTGCAAATGAGAAATTTGGCAAGGAAATTTTTTATGACGAGAGCAGAAACCTTGAGCTTGCTGAGTTTGGCAAGGATATCGTGCTTGAGATCATCAAAAAAGACTTGGCTGATGTTGGCATTTTTATAGAGAGCTGGGCTAGTGAAAAAGCACTTTACGACCGCCTAGAGCCAACTATAGAAAAGCTAAAACGCTCAAATCAAATGTATGAAAAAGAGGGCGCTACCTATATCGCTTCGACCACACTTGGCGACGATAACGATAGGGTTGTGGTTAGAAATGACGGCAGACCGACATATCTAGCTGGAGATATCATCTATCATAACGCTAAATTTGAAAGAAATTTTGACCACTATATAAACATTTGGGGTGCAGACCACCATGGATATATCGCAAGGCTAAAGGCTGCGATAAATTTCCTTGGGTATGACGAAAATAGGCTTGAAGTGATACTTATGCAGATGGTTAGTCTGCTAAAAGAGGGCAAGCCATATAAAATGAGCAAGCGTGCTGGCAATGCGGTGCTGATGAGCGATATTGCGAGTGAGATCGGTGCTGAGGCACTTAGGTTTATCTTTATAAGCAAAGCAAACACGAGCAGCTTGGAATTTGACGTGGATGAGCTTAAAAAAGAGGATAGCTCAAACCCTATTTTTTATATAAATTACGCTCACGCTAGGATAAATCAGATCTTTGCAAAGGCTGGAAAAAGTGTTAGTGACGTGATAAATGCGGACTTTGAGTGCCTAGATGAAAATGCTAAAAATTTACTTTTTGAAGCGCTTATCTTACCTGAAATTTTAGAGGATGCTTTTGCTTCAAGGCAGCTTCAAAAAATACCAGACTATCTAAAGTCACTAGCTGCTAGCTTTCATAAATTTTATAATGAAAACCGTGTGGTTGGAAATGAAAATGAAGATAGTTTGTTAAAGGTGTTTGCAGTCGTTGCTGTCTCGATAAAAACAGCATTTAATATAATGGGAATCACAGCTAAAGATAGGATGTAAATATATTGCTAAAATAATTTATTGATATATTTTAAATTAAAAAATGAAGTATTTTGTAGTGTTTTAAAAGCTATTGTGTTTATAAGGATTATATTCAATAATGAAGAAAGTTTATTTTAATATACGCACAACCTCAAGAGAAAGGATGTGGGATACTATAAAATATTCAGGAGAAATATGTGACGCTATTTTACCACATGATGTGATACAACAGTCTTCTATTAAAACTTTTGCAAATAGCAACAACATAATGTCAAAGATAAAATATGCAATTTCAAAAAAAATAATTAATAAACAAACGATAGACAGAAATATAGTAAAAAGTGTAGATCTAATATATATGTGGGGTGCTTGCCCTAGAGATAATTTTGATAAGGATTATATTATAGAGTTAGATAATCCGTATGCATTATCTTATTATCACACACAAAATTTTCACAACAATAGTGAAAAAATAAAAAAGATTTTAAAAAAAGCTTATAAGATAACGTACCTAAGTGAGGCTAGTAAAAATAATGCGATAGAGCTTTTTGGAGATGACATAATAAATAAAAGCTTTGTGAATTATCCATATATGAATGAGAATTTTAAAAAGAGAGTTGAGAATAGCAATTCTAGCATTCATTTTGTTTTTGTAGGTTTAAATGGTAAATATAAAGGCGGATACGAATTACTTGAAGCTTTTCATAATGTAAAAAAAGATAATATCAAATTAACTTTTGTATCTGACTTAAGTAAAACCATGAGAGAAAAGTATAGTTGTGATAAGAGAATGGTTCTGCTAGATCCTCAGCCAAGAGAATATTTATTGGATATTTTATACCCTTCTATGGATATTATGATTTTTCCTTCATTTTATGAATCTTTTGGAGTTGTTTTACTGGAAGCCATGTCTTTTGGTGCTGGAATAATATCTACAAATACATATGCTACACCAGAAATATTGAAGAATGGTATTAATGGGCGTCTTCTACATCATCCTATTTTGAGACCAAAAATGTTGGGTAAACAAGAAACTATAGTATGTGTTGAGCAAAGAGCTGAAGAGTTTTATAGAAAATATTTACAAAATAATGAATTTTATTACGGACTTTATAGTGAGTTAAAGATGGCAATAGAAGAAGCTACAATTAATTATAAACAATGGCAAGAAAATAGCATAAAATTATTTGAACAAAAATTTTCTCCAAAAATTTGGCTTGAAAATTTTAAAAATATATTGGAGTAAAATGCAATATTTAAAAGAGTATCAAAGTAACAGAGAATCTAGTAAGAGAAATTTCGTGAGTCAATTTATACTAGATAAAATTAATAAAAAATATCTATTGGCTGGTCAAAAATCATATAAGGCTATCTTTTTTGATAGGGTTTTAAAAATTTCTAATATAGATTTAAAGGATACAGAAATTTCTGTGTTGGAGATAGGCGGCGGTGGGGGTGACTACATGATGTTTAATCATCAAAATATTTCTAGGAAAATAATGATAGACATAGACAATTACTATGAGGAATATTTTAAAAGCCTTAATATAGAATTTTATATGCAAGACATATCTAAACAAAAAATTTCTGAAATAAAAGATGGTGTTATCGACCTTGTAATGCTAAATCATGTAATAGAGCATATTCAAAATTTAGATTTTTTTATGACAGAGCTTAAACGTATAATGAAGACTGAATCTAAAATCTACATTAGAACCCCGGATATTAAAAAGGTTAAGTTTTCTTTTTACGACGATATTACTCACATTCGACCATTTTCTTCAAATGGATTAAGACATCTTATGGGTATTTATGGTTTTAGAGAACATATTTTGCTAAATTCAAATAGTAATACTATAAAATTAGAACATTTTTTTGGGTTAAAACCAGGAAGTTTAAAATTTCTGTTTCCAAAAGAAATAGAAGCAGTTTATATTAAAAAGTAGAAAAATTAGATATGTATATACTATCATTGCGGTTAGAACATAATACAACGGTTTTACTTTTTAAGGATGATAAATTATTAGAAGTCGTTAGTCAAGATGGGCATCCATTGGTGGAAGTACCAGATCAAGCCATATTTATATTAGAAAATTCCAATTTACAATATTTGGCGATACAAAATTGACTAATATCAAAAAAATAAAGATTGGCGATTATAGGGCTACTATTATCTGGAATTACCTTAACATCGGTATTAACATTCTTGCTGGCTTTGTATTTTTTCCATTAATACTAAAATATTTGGGTGAAAAAGAGCTTGGAATATTTGGTCTATTTTATAGTATTAAATCCTTTATAGATATTGGGATTGGATGGATGAGTGCCAGTATTATTAAAAATTTGCTTAAATACAACTATTTAAAAGATAGCATTTTTACACTCTCTTTTTTAATAAATAGTTTTTATGCTATTTTTTGTTTCCTATTTTTTTGCATATATGGATTATTAAAAGGGGATATTTTTGTATCCTCTATTTATTTTGGTATTTTTGCAGGCATTAGTTTTGCTTGTTTGCCTTTTTATGAATTGCTTATGGTAAACAATATGCAATCTGTTGTTGGTTTTTTTAAATTTTTATCTCAATTTTTATTTTTTATATTTTCATTTGCTATCTTTTTTTTATCATCAGAAAAAGGTTTAAGCGATATATTTTTAGGACTTTTTATAGGGTCTGTAGCTACATTTATAATGGTTATTCTTTATGTAAAATCTAATTTTAATATTGCTTTTGATTTTATACATATAAGCAAGACTTTATTTAGTAGAATATTTTTTATAGATGGTAAAAGTATTTTTTTAAACTCTCTTTTGCTTATTGCAATATTGCAAATAGATGTTTTGCTGATAGTATATTTATATGGTGAAGAAATTTTGGCAAAATATATGATAATTTACAAGATACCTAATACTTTAATAATGCTTGGCTGGAGACTTAGTGAGCCATTTGGTATAGTTATTTCAAGGCAAATAAAAAAAGATAAAAATTCAGCATATTTGAATTTTTTAAAAATTGAAAAAAAAATATTAATTGCTGGGCTCTTAGTAGCCTTTGGATATTTTTTCTTAGGGCATCTTGTATTAGAAGCCTGGCTAGGTGATAAAATTTATGAAGTAAAATATATGTATATAGCTTCATCAGCATTAATATTTTTATCAATTATTCAGCGTCTATATTTTATGACAAATTTTTATACCAATGGTATGAATATACTAAATCTTTTAATGATTGTAGAACTTTTGTGCAAAATACTATTTATATTGGTACTTTTTAATTATTTTAAAGAAGTAAGTGCTATTTTAGGTTGGTTGTTTGGACTTTTAATAACGATCTATTTTTATAGGAAAAATTCAAAAGGTATTTTTATAGATGCAAAGAGTTAACTTTCTGGATTTTTTAAGGGGGGGGGCAGCATTGATGGTTCTTGTAGGACATATGTTTGTCTTAGTTCCAAATTCCATATTAGCTGAATACACCAATTTTTTAGGACGCGGAGTGCAGCTGTTTTACTTAATATCTGGATATACACTGTATATGATATATAAAACAAAAATTATTACATTGAAAGATATTGGAAAATTTATTCTAAAAAGATTTTTTAGAATAGCACCATTATTTTATATTCTTATTGTTGTGTATTATTATTGTCTTGGTCTTAATCTAAGTTCTTATTCAACAAACAAAGTAGGTGATTTTGTGCATATTTTATTACATTATTCTTTTTTATTTGGATTTTTGCCAGAAACCATGGTTTCTATCATTCCACCCGCTTGGTCCATTTTTGTAGAAGTTGTTTGCTATATTTTATTTGCTTTTGTTGTTTATCGTTTTAAAAGCTATTTATTGTACATAGCAATAATTACTTTTGTAATACATATTTTTTCTATTTTTATATCTAATATTTTTTATAAGAATGATGTTGCTGTAAAAGAGTATATTTTTTTTACACCACTATATCAAATGTTTGTTTTTTTCATAGGCTGTTTAATATACGAATACAAGGATATGTTTAAAAAAACTAATTTATTTTTATATTTAGGAATTTTATTTGGATGTTTTATGCCATTTATTAAGTATAATTTCTTAAATGTATGGGTTGCTGTTCTTTGTTTTTCCTGTTTTTTAATATATTTTTCAAGTAACTGTAATATAAAATTCCCAAAATTCATACTTTTTATAGGCCAAATAAGTTATTCAATTTACTTAATTCATATGTTGATTATAGAATTCTTTGTTAAATATTTTTTGGATTTAAATATTTTTATTGTTTTGATTTTGTGTTTATTATCTGTTTTTATCATATCCTGGCTTACGTATTTTTTTATAGAAAAAAAAATGTTATTAATGGGTAACATAATTTTGTCAAAGTATTTTAGATGAGTTTTAGGTCAACGTCTTTAATATTTATATTTTCGTATTTGTATTTTTGTACTTATATAATGTCTCCTATTATCTTATTGGCTGATAAAAATATTATAGGGGTTTACAATGATCCAAAAGATTACTATTTGTATATTTCATTAGTTTTATCATTTTTTATTTATTTCTTTATAATTCTTGGCTACATAAGGGGGGGGGCAAAAACGAGTCTATGTGATGAGATTAAATGTAGTATTAAATTTAAAATTATTCTATTTGGTGGCCTTATGCAGTATTTGTTTTTTTGTATACTTTTATTTAGACGATATTTTTGCCAGATTTTTTTTTCATAAAGCAATTGATATTTTTAAGGTAAGCGATGGTAATGGTGCTTTTATTCTGATATCTGGTATATACAAATATTGTTTTATTTTTTTTATTGCTTATGTTTTTATAAAGATCAAGAATGATCAAGTGTTATGTAAATTTGATATTGCAACTATTTGCTTTTTTTATTTTTTTATTATTGGATGGGCTTATTTTAACAAGTAGACGGAGTATTGCAGTTCTTTTTTTTAGCATATCCTTTATTTTGGCTTTACTTTATCAAAAAAAGATGTATATATTGCATGCAATGGTAGTTATTTTGGTTCCATTTTTTGCTCCTATTTTGCAAATTATAAGATATGGTTTAGTTTATCAAGGAACTAATGTAAATAGTGAGATTTACAGTGAAAACACCTTTGGGTATATTATTTATTTTTTTAAGCAAATACATGTTTCTTCTTTTGAGGGGCAATGGTTAGCTGTATTTTTAGAGAAAATTAGTTTTAGAGATTTCTTGTTTGGAGTAAATTTTTTTGAGCCTATTGGAAATTTGCTTAGTTATATACCAAGATTTATTTGGCATTCAAAGCCCTATGACATTGGAATTATTGAAATTCAAAAATTTTTAGCTCCGCAAAGCTTTACTACTATTACGAATAGCAATATGCTGCAATTCAAAGTTACTTTACCATCTACATTTATTGTGGAACTGTTATATACCACGGGCATTTTCGGTTGTTTAATTTTTGCTTATGTTATAGGCTATTTGTTTTCCAAAATGGAAAACTTATTCGACAATAATCAAAATAATATTATAATAGTAACACTATATTTTTATTTATATTTATACATGTTTGATTTTGTAAGAGGTGGAAGTGCTTTTTTGGTGTCACTTTGTGTGCCATTGATTATTTTAATCGTTATTACCAGGAGGATAAAAAATGGAGATTGAAAGCTTTTTAGATGAAAAAGTTAAAAACAAGAGAGTTTTTGAAATAGGTGGACTTGGTAGCTTTGAAAATTATTCAAAAAGAAATTTTCAAAACTGGCGATATGCTAAAATAAAAAAATAGCTAAAGCTTTGTATGGTGGAGATATTAATAGTCGAGGAGTGGAATTTGTTAAAAGTTGCGGGTTTGATTATTTTTATTTTGATATAGAAAAAACAGATATATCACAAGAGCTTGGCTATATAGATACAATATTATTGCTTGATGTTGTGGAGCACTTGAATAATGTTGGAATGGCTTTGGAAAACATAAAAAAATATATGAGTGATAATACTGAATTTATAATAACAACACCAAATCCGATGAGCTTAAATAATATTATTAGAACATTATTTTTTAAAGGCTTAAATACGCTAGAGGATCACACAATGTGGCTAGATATTTGTAATGTTAGACAGCTAGCTGCCAGGTATGGATTTGAAGTGATTTATGTGGATTATTTTACTTTTAATCCAGAATCCAATTTTAAACAGATGATTATAAATTTTGCTGGAAAAATAAATAAATATTTTCACCAGAATTTTATTGTTATATTGAAAAAAATAAAATAACAACGTGGTAACTAAATATATTTTAAAGTATTTAAATAAAAAACAAATGATATTTCAGTATGTAATTGTTGTAATTTCGTTAAAATAAAATTGAGGTATTGTGTATATGCTACAATCCAAAAATTTAATTCTATATTCATGTAATGTATGTGCAAACTTTTTGAAGTTGCAAGAGTTTAAAAAGATTGAATTAAATAATAGTTTAAAGGACAATGGTTCGATCTATGTTAAAACACTGAATTATTTGACTAAAGTTGGGATATCTAAGGTTATTGTTAAGCCCATTTCATAATATAGTTTTAACACCTATTGCCAAATTTGTGTTTTTATAAATTTTTAATTTGGATATTTAAAATGACAAAAATATATCCAACTATTCAATATATAGTAAGTAAAAAATAGCTTAGTGCAAAAGGGTGATAATGAAATTAAAATATTTTGGTAATTTATCTCAAAGTTCTTATTGGACAGATAAAAAATTATAGAAGCTATAGAGAAATTTATGATAACAAATAATCATAAAAATATAAAATTATTTGATTTTGGGTGCGGTGAAAAACTTTTTAAAAATATCTTTGATAGGTGTGGTATTATAGAATATACTAGGAATATATACATATATAGATATGTGTTGAGTGTAAAGAAGAGTCTAGAAAAATGTGTGGAATAGTGGGAATATATTCTTTCGATCCAAAAGAATTAAGGGAAAAACAAGCTTCTAAAGTGTTAGTAAAACAATATCATAGAGGACCTGATAATACTAGTTTGTTATCTTGTGGTGATGTTACACTTGGGCACAATAGACTTTCGATAATTGATCTAAGTACAGAGGCAAATCAACCTTTTATTTCAGGGTGTGGCAGATATATCGTAGTTTTTAATGGTGAAATTTATAATTATTTAGAGCTTAAAAGTGAGCTTGAATATGATTTTAGAACAAGTAGTGATACCGAGGTTTTGCTTGCTAGCTACATTAAATACGGAGCAAAATGCATTTCTAAATTTAATGGTATGTTTGCCTTTGCAATATACGATAAATTAGAAAAAACACTTTTTTGCGCTAGAGATAGAATCGGTGAAAAGCCTTTTGTTTACTCTGCTATAGATAGCGGTTTTTATTTTGCTTCAGAATTAGCTGCGTTATTTAGTTTGGGAATTTTTAGTGACGAAATTGATGAAATAGGTGTAGCTTATTCTAATTTAAGAAATTTTTTACATATTCCAGAACCATACACAAAATATAAATCCATTAGGCGGCTTGAGCCAGCTCATGCTATGATAATAAAAGATAAAAAAATAGTAAAAAAATGGTGTTATTGGTCGCCGAATATGGAGTATGATGAGAATATTACCAAAGAAGAAGTGTTTAATGTTGTAAATAATGCTGTAAAAATAAGAGAGCGATCTGACGTTGAGATCGCTACACTTTTAAGTGGTGGTGTGGATAGCTCTATAATAAGTTCATTGATGGTAAGGCATGGTTTAAAACCAATGGCTTTTAGCTTAAAAGCTGACGATGAAGAGTTATCACGTGCTATAAAAATGGCAAAAATACTTGGTTTGGAACTTAAGACATTTGAATACAAGAGAGAAGCTCAAAAAGAATTATATGATAGAATGGTTAAAATTTATGGGGAGGAAGTTAGATTGTTGCCACTAACTCATGCGGCTAGGCTCTATGAGCAAATATCTAGCCAAGGCATAAAGGTCGTAATGAGTGGCATAGGAGCTGATGAAATATTTTATGGGTACGATAATGCAAGAAAACAGCTAATATTTTCGGATATTATTAAATTTGTAGACATTTTACCAAATACCTTTTTGCAAATTTTAGAAAAAATTTGTTCTAAAAGTAGTGACTTAAAATTGCTTTTTGAATTGGCCAGAGTTAAAAATAATAATCGCAAGGGGTATTTATATCAAAAGGAAGCACTGCAGAAGGGTTTTTTAAATTTTAATTATAGCCTATTGCTTGATTTTTGGGCGCAAAAGGTAAATACTAAAAACTACATAGATGTATCAAATTGGCTTGGTTTGATTATTGAAAATGCACATTCAATTACTATTAGCTCAGATTTGCCGCCGATGATGTATGGTATTGAGGCGCGAGCCCCATTTTTGGATGTCAATGTTGTAGAGCTTGCATTTAGAATTGATGCTCATAAAAAAGTTGGCAAAAGTATAAATGGTCAAAATAGAAATAAACTTATTTTAAAACAGGCATTTGAAAAAATTATTCCTAATGAAATTTTGTATGCAAGTAAAAAAGGATTTGGATACGGGATACAGGTAGGACGACAAGAAGAGAATTTGTTCTTTAAAAAAGGTTAATAAAATATGTGTGGAATAGCTGGATTTATTGATTTTTCAAAAAAACTCCAAAAAGAGCAGTTGATAAAAATGGGGGATTCTTTAAAACATAGAGGTCCAAATGATAGCGGTGATACATTTATACAAAGAGATAATTTTAATATTGGATTGTCGCATAGAAGGCTTTCCATCATGGATCTTTCTGAGTTTGGTCATCAGCCAATGAGTTATGAGAATTTAGAAATAGTTTATAATGGTGAAATATATAATTTTAGAGAGATAAGAAAAGAACTCGTATTGTCTGGGTATAACTTTATTTCTGATTGTGATACTGAAGTTTTAATTAAAGCTTTTCATAAATGGGGTAAAGATTGCATTAATAAATTTAGAGGCATGTGGGCATTTGCAATATTTGATAAAGACAAAGACGAGCTTGTACTATGTCGTGATAGAATGGGGGTAAAACCACTTTACTTTTATAATAAAAATGACATAATATTGTTTTCAAGTGAGCTGAAGAGCTTTCATCAAATTCCATTTTTTGAAAAACATGAAAGCAAGCAAGGCTTGTTTTACTATTTCAAGTATGGATACATTCCGTCTCCGTATACAATTTTTGAGAATACCTTTAAGTTAAATCCTGGCCAGTTTTTAGTTATAAACAAAAATGGAAAAATGAAATTTGAAACATACTGGAACGCTCTTGATTATAGTTTTGATGGTGTAAAGAGTATAAAAAAACCGACAAGTGAAAATGAAATTTTGGAACAATTAGAAACAATTTTGCAAGAATCTTTTTCTCTTAGAATGGTTTCTGATGTACCAGTAGGAATTTTTTTGAGCGGAGGCATAGATAGCTCACTTGTAACCGCAATTTTACAAAAAAATAGTACTAAGAGGTTAAATACATTTACTATAGGTTTTAATGAAAAAGATAGTAATGAGGCTATTTGGGCAAAAAAAGTAGCAAATTATCTTGGAACAAATCATATTGAACTTTATGTAGAGCCAAAAGAAGTTTTTGATCACATAGATTTAATACCAGAAATATTTGACGAACCTTTCGCCGATAATTCTGCAGTGCCTACATATATCGTCTCAAAATTGGCTAAGCAAAATGTTGCTGTTTCACTTTCTGCTGACGGTGGTGATGAGTTATTTTGTGGTTATAGCAACTATGCTCCTATATTAAAAATACATAATGCTTTAAGAAATATACCAATGTCCTTTAGGCGTATTATACATTCTATCTTATCTACAAAAATTGGAAAAGATTTAATGCATCATTTTGTATTAAAAAATAAATTAAACTCATATGATAAATATAGAAAAATACTTGAAAGCTTATTGGGCAATAGTATTCTTGATATATTTGATAGCTCTAAAAGCTATTGGCTAAAAGATGATCTTGTTAGACTTTTTAATTTTTCACCAGACTCTTGTAGTATTTATACTCATGATTTTTGTTATAAAGATCTTTTAAATTTAATTCTCTTGTATGATCAAAAGACCTATATGCAAGAAGATATTTTAACAAAGATAGATCGTGCCACCATGGCCGTTTCGCTTGAGGGAAGAGAACCTTTTTTGGATAATAAAATTGTAGAATTTGCACTATCATTACCATCTGAATGGAAATTAAGAAATGGGCAAAATAAATATTTACTAAAAAAGATCCTTTATAAATACATACCAAAAGAACTAGTAGACAGACCGAAGATGGGGTTTGGTATGCCTATACAGCAATGGTTTAAAGATGAGTTAAAGCCAGTTTATCAATATTACTTAGATAAAAAAAGGCTTAATGGTGTGGGTTATTTCAATGGTGAGTATATAGATAAAATGCTAAACGCATATTTTAGCGGGGTTGATATAAACTCGAATAAATTTTGGCTTATATTAAACTATATGAAATGGAGGGAAAAATGGATATAGAAATTTCAGTTATTATACCTACGTTTAATAGAAGGCATGTTATATCTAATTCCATTGATAGTGTATTGGTGCAAAATGAAGAAGGTGTTGAAATAGTAGTAGTTGATGATGTATCTATGGATGGTACTGCTGAATTTATAAGGAAAAAATATAAAGATATAACTGTTATTGAGCTAGAAAAAAACTTTGGTCAAAATGTAGCTAGAAACAGGGGAGCTAATGTAGCTAGAAATAGAGGAGCTAACGCGGCTAGAGGAGAGTGGCTTTTGTTTTTGGACTCAGATGATACTTTAACAAATGGCTCATTAAGACATTTAAAAGATTTATCAAAAAAAATAAAAAGTGATATTATATTTTCCGCATGCATTGATTCTGATGGCAATATCACTTCAAATAAACCTAGTTTTGAAGGATATTTAAACTATAAAGAGTATATTTGTAGGAAAATAAAAGGAGAATACTTGCCTATGGTTAAAAGAGAGACATTTCTAAAGTGTCTTTTTGACGAGACAACCAGAAGAGCACCAGGCATAGGCCATGCTAGGGTTATTAAAATGAGTGGAAATGCATACTTTACAAATTTCGTTGCTAGAAATTATGATACAAAAATATCTGATAGTTTAACAAAGCAAAAAAAAAGAAACTATGCTGAAATGTCCAAAGTTTGGAGTATTATACTAAAAGAACAAGGCTTGGATATGATAAGCGCATCCATTAAAGTATTTTTTATCAGTCTTGCTAAGTATTGTTATTACAAGTTTTTTTCTTTGGTAAGAAAATGACCAGAACAGTGCAAATTCGATATGATATACTGCAACTTTTAAGAGCATACGCAGCTTTTTTAGTGATATATGAACATCTTTTTGGCTCTTATATTGACCTTGTTTTAAAGCAATATAACTTCTATTCATATAATATATCAAAATTTATTTTTCATCCGTTTGGCATCATAGATCATGGAGGTGGGCTTGGTGTAGTACAGTTTTTTGTTTTGAGTGGTTTTGTAATAAGCATGGTTGCAACTAGAGAAAGTAGAATTGAGTTTGCAATAAAGAGAATTTTTAGAATTTTTCCACCCATATTTTTTTCTCTATTCTTAATATCAATAATATATTGGGTACTTTATTTTTTAAATTTGACAAATTTTATTGATATGTATAGCAATGCTTGGCCAAGTCTTGTACCATGGGATAATTTTACTTTTTCTTATTTTTTAAAGAATTTATTTTTATTTAAAGTCGATTTAAATATGGTTATGTGGACTTTAAGAATTGAAATAACATTCTACGTAATTATTTTTATTTGTTTACCATATATTAAAAAAAAGCCAAATAGTTTTTTTATTTTTATAGTTATATTCTTTATCTTGCTTTACTTTATAGAATTTAGTTCAGATAGTGTTTTTTATAAAATACAGAGAGAATTAAAATATCTACAATACCTATTTTTAGGTAGTTTAATGTTTTTTTGGTTGAGTAAACGCATAAATGTGATAAATTTTGTAATTTTTTCATCCATTTTATTTTTCTTGTTACACGAACAGTCATTGTTTAGGTATATATTTTTATCATATTTGTTACTTTTTATAGGTGTATATTTTAATAATAAGATTAATGTTCCAAACTTTTTACTTTATCTTGGGGATATAAGTTATTCAACATATTTAAATCATCAAACTATATGTACGATTTTAATTGGTATATTAATTAGTAAAATTGGCTATAGTGATGAAAAAATGGTTTTTTATTTTTTGGTAATGTTGGTCCTAATTTTTTCGATTAGCGCCTTTTCGTATAAATTTATTGAAAAACCTTGTCAAGTTCTTGCAAGAAGATTGCTGTGTAGATTAAAAAATGAGTGATACAGTTATTTTAATAAACTCTCTTGGCGGCGGTGGTGCAGAGAGGGTCGTTAGTACATTATTAAACGAGTTGTGCTTTGAATATGAATGTTATCTAATCTTATTAGAAAATAACATAGACTATCCTCTTGATGATAGAATAAATGTTATTTGTTTAAACGAAGATGTAAATTTAAGTGGCGTAAAAAAACTAATCAGGCTTCCATTTTTGTCCTTTAAGCTAGCTAAAATCATTAAAAAATTTGGCTTTAATCAGGTAACAAGCTTTTTGTATAGGGCAAATTATATAAATATATTATCTAGTTTTTTTGCAAAACATAGGGTTGTTATTAGCGAGAGAATAGCTCCTAGTGCGATGTATCGTAATAATTCTCTCGAAGATATGATTAGTAAAATTTTATTAAGAACTCTATATAAAAAGGCAGACTTGATAATATCGGTTTCAAAAGCAATAGAATTTGACTTGATTGAAACTTTTAATATTGGTGTTAAACAGGTGGTAATTTATAATCCATATGATATAGAGAGTATAAACAATAAGGCCAACGAAAAAGTTGGCGTTGATATTGACAAGAAAAGCATAATCGCAGTTGGAACATTGTGCGATAGGAAAAATCAGCAGTTGATATTAAGATCATTTGCAAGAATAGCTGATAACGACTATATATTATATCTACTGGGAAAAGGCGAAAATGAGAGTAAACTAAAAGTTCTTGCAAGAGAGCTTGGTATTGCCACGAGGGTTGTTTTTTTGGGTTTTGATAATAATCCATATAAATATCTTTCAAAATGCAGTATATTTATACTCGGGTCAAATGCTGAAGGCTTTCCAAATGTGCTGGCAGAGGCAATGGCTTGTGGATGTGCAGTTATAAGCACGGATTGTCTTAGTGGTCCAAGGGAGATTTTAGCGCCAAAAAGCGATATTAAATTTGAATTAAGAGATGATATTGAGCTTGCAGAATTTGGAGTGTTGGTGCCGGTGCAAGATGAGGTAAATTTGACAAAAGCGATAGAAGTTGTAATAGGTGATAATGAGTTAAGGGGGAAGTACCGACAAGTTGCCAAAGAAAGGGCTAATGACTTTAACATTGATGGTATTATAAAACGATACAAGGAAGTGATATGTGTGGGTTAGTTGGCTTTTTAGATAAAAATAAAAATGAGCAAATTTTAGTAGATATGCTAGAGATGCAGGCATATCGCGGCCCAGATGATAGAGGTGTTTTTTTTGATGAAAAAAGTGGCGTTCACCTTGGCCACAACCGCCTATCTATAATGGATCTAAGCTCAAATGGACACCAGCCTTTTGTGAGTGATTGCGGTGGATATGTGATAGTTTTTAATGGAGAAGTTTATAACTTTAAAGCTATAAAGGAAGAGCTATTAGCCCTTGGCTATAAATTTGTATCAAATTCTGATACCGAAGTTATTTTATACTCTTATAAAGAGTGGGGTGATGAGTGTCTTGCTAAATTTATAGGAATGTTTGCATTTGCTATTTTGGATAAAAATAAAAATGAGCTATTCTTATGCCGTGATAGAGCTGGCGTAAAACCACTTTATTACTATTTTGATGGTATAAATTTTATTTTTTCTTCTGAGATCAAATCTTTTCACAAGCATCCAAAATTTAAGAAAGAGCAAAATTTAGATGCGCTAGCTTATTTTTTTCAGTTTGGCTACATTCCTGCGCCTTATAGTATTTTTAAGGATTGTTTTAAACTTCCTGCTGGTTGTTATTTAAAATTTGATATTGTCAAAACAACATTTAAAATAACAAAATATTGGGATGTAGGATATTTTTATGCACAGCCAAAATTTAATAAAAATGAGAGTGAAATTTTAAACGAACTTGAAGGTCTTTTAGACAGTGCAATAAATTTACGTACTATTGCTGATGTGCCAGTTGGCGTCTTTTTAAGTGGCGGATATGATAGCTCACTGGTGGCTGCTTTACTAAGCAAAACGCAAAAGATTGATACATTTACCATAGGTTTTGATGACGCTAGATTTAACGAGGCTGCTCACGCAAAGCAAGTGGCCACACACTTTGGTACAAATCATCATGAGTATTATATAAATGAAGCCGACATGCTTTCATATATCGACACTCTTTCTTTCTTTTATGATGAGCCTTTTGGGGATAGCTCTGCGGTAGCGACCATGGCAGTTTCAAAAATGTCAAAACAAGATGTAACAGTTGCACTTAGCGCAGATGGTGGAGATGAACATTTTTGTGGATATAGTAAGTATTTCTTTTTACATAAATTTCAGGGTATTTTTTCTGCTTCGCTCAAGAAAAATTTGTTTAAATTTGGACTAAATTTAATAAATGAAAAAGTAGCTGACATTGCAAATCAAGCCCTGCCAAATAATATCCGCCAGACAAATTTCAGAGATAAATTTCTAAAGTTAAAAAGAGCTATAAATAGTAAAAATTTAGACGAAATGTTTATAAATGCAAGTAGCTATGTAGATAGGTCGGACGTAACTAAATTTCTAAAAATAGGGCTAAAACAAGAGTATATGAATGTGTGGAAAAATGAGCTCAATCTTGATTTTTTAGATCATATGATGATGTGTGATTATAAATTTTTTATGTGTGATGATGTGCTTACAAAAGTTGATCGCGCCACAATGAGTGTTAGTTTAGAGGGACGTGAGCCACTATTAGATCATCGTTTGATAGAGTATTTGGCACGCGTTCCAGTAAGTATAAAATATAAGAATAATCAGCCAAAATATTTGCTAAGACAAATTCTGTACAAATATATCCCAAAAGATATAATAGACAAGCCAAAATCAGGCTTTCAGATCCCACTTGCAAAGTGGCTAAGAGGTGATCTAAGATGGCTTGTTGAAGAGAATCTGGACTCTAGGGCTTTAAATGATGAGATATTTGATATAAAACAAATACAAAATTTAAAAGATAGATTTTATGCTGGAGAAGAGCTTCAAAGTCTTATTTGGTTTATGGTGGTTTATCAAATGTGGAAAAGGAGATGGCTTGAGTAAAAGCGTCTTTATAGTGACAAATAGCGCTTGGAGTGGGTACAACTTTAGACTGAGCCTTGCAAATCACCTAAAGAAAAACGGCTTTAAAGTGTCGTTTGTTGTTCCGTTTGATGAAAAATACTCAACTTTATTGGAAGAAAAATTCGAAGTTTTTCATATAAATTTTGATGCAAAAGGGATAAATCCGTTAGTTGATCTAAAAACTTTTTTTAGTTTGCTAGCCCTTTATAAAAAGGAGAAGCCAGCTTGTGTCTTAAATTTTACTATTAAGCCAAATATTTATAGCTCACTTGCTTGTAAAATTTTAGGTATTTGTTGTGTTAGCAATATCACAGGGCTTGGAACAGTTTTTATAAAACAAAGTTTTGTCACAAGCATAGTTAAATTTCTTTATAAGATATCGCTAAATGCAAATAAGGTTGTATTCTTTCAAAATTTAGACGATAAAGATCTATTTGTAAATTTGGGCCTTATTTCAAAAGGAAAATGCGACCTCCTACCAGGAAGTGGTGTAGATATAAATAAATTTGCCCCAAGACAAGAGAGCAAAAGCGACGAAAAATTTAAATTTTTATGTGTAGCAAGACTTATAAAAGATAAAGGTATTGTTGAGTTAGTTGAGGCTGGTAAAATTTTAAGAAAAAAAAGAGATGATTTTAAGATTTTGCTGCTTGGAGAAAAAAATGTCAAAAATAATACTGCCATTAGCGACGAAGAGTTAAATTTGTGGCTTAAAAACGACTTTTTGGACTATCTTGGTATGAGCGATGATGTAAGTAAGGTTGTAGCTAGTGCTGAGTGCGTCGTGCTGGCATCGTACAAAGAGGGAATGTCAAAAAGTTTATTAGAGGCCGCGTCCATGGCAAAGCCATTAATAGCTACAAATGTTAGTGGCTGTAAAGAAATAGTAGACGATGGAGTAAATGGCTTTTTGTGTGAGCCAAAAAGCTCTATAGACCTCGCTGAAAAAATGGAAAAAATTTTAAATCTTGACAAAAGTATTCTTGAAAAAATGGGTAAAAATGGCAGAGAAAAGATGATTTTATCTTTTGATGAGAATATTGTCCTAGAAAAATATACGAAAGCTATTATGGACTAAACAGCTAAATACCTTTTTTGCCTAGTATTATCTCAAATGTTTTAAACATAGTTTTTATCTCCAGCCAAAGTGACCAGTGTTTTATATAGTAAAGATCATACATTAGCTTTTGTTTGGCGTCGTGAGTGTTTGCGCCGTAAGGGTAGTTTACCTGTGCCCAGCCAGTGATTCCTGGGCGGACGATGTGGCGTTCATTGTAGTAAGGGATCCTTTTTTCGTAGTCATGAACTAATATATCCCATTCTGTACGTGGTCCAATTAGGTGCATATCGCCGCGAAATACATTGATGCATTGAGGTATTTCATCCATTCTAGTCTTGCGCATAAATTCGCCAAATTTAAATACTCTTGTGTCGTTTTTTTGCGTGTATGGGTTGTGTTCTGAGTTTTCATGCATCGTTCTAAATTTATAGCACTTAAATATTTTAGCATCCAGCCCAACCCTATTTTGCAAGAAGTAAAGGCTACCAGGAGACTGCTCGTCTATCTTTTTCTTTACATAAAATTTAAGTACAAAAAGTATCACAAGAAGCAGTGAGCAGCTTACATAGTCGATCACGCGTTTTAAGGCGTATTCAAAGGCATTGTAAGGCTTGATATCGTTTAAAAAGTTTAAATTTTCGCCATTTTCTGGGATGTAGCACTTTTGCAAGTAAATTTCTAAAAAGCTCTCCACATTTAGAAATTTGATCTTTTTATACTTCGTCTTAAACTGCAAAAGCGTGAGAAATCTCACCAGTTTGCTATCAACGGGCTTTTGGGTATTTAGCACTATTAGCCTCTGATCGCCTGATTTTATGAGATTTTCTAGCGCACCTCGCAAAGCTTTAGCGTCGCTATTTTCAGGGGATAAAAAATTCACCTGGCCAAATTTCTTCCTAAGCTTCTCTAGCTCGAGTTTGGTGAAAGTATATTTTTCGCCAAGGATGATCATAGGTCTATCCCTTTATCTTTATTTTAAATTTGCATTATAAAATTCGTCTAATTATACCCAAACGTGCTAATTGCATTTTTAAAAAAAGAGTTAAGGTTAAAATATGTCTCATAAATTTCTTGCTGTGCTTGTTTTAGCGCTGATCTGCGCCATTTCTTTTGCGCTCTCAAACACACTTTTGGCTAAATTTCACACTAGCCCACTCATCATCTCTATCATTTTAGGCGCCATTTTTGCAAATCTTTTCACCAAACAAACTCAAATTTTAAAATCTAGTGGCGTCGTAGCGATCGCTGGGAAGCAAATTTTAAGGCTAGGCATCATACTTTTTGGCTTTAACATAAGCCTTAGCGAGATCGCAAGTGTCGGCACTCTAGGCGTGATATACGCAGCTTTTATGGTATTTGCGACCTTTTGCTTTGCGCTTTTTACCGCTAAGGCTTTGGGGCTTAGCAAGGATAGCGCCGTGCTTATTGGCTCAGGGGCAAGTATATGCGGCGCAGCTGCTGTTATGGCTACACAAAATGAGATAAAAGCAGACGCAAACAAGCTTGCTATCGCCATTTGCACAGTGGTGCTCTTTGGGACGATTGGTATGTTTATCTATCCATTTATCGCTAAATTTCTAGCTCTCACGCCGCACCAAACTGGCTTTTTTATCGGTGGCTCACTTCACGAAGTAGCCCATGTAGTGGCAGCCTCAGCGGCATTTGACGGCACAGTAAGTAGCACTGCCCTCATCATAAAAATGCTTCGTGTCATCATGCTAGTACCATTTTTGTTTTTGCTAAATTTCTTAAATTTAAGCCAAAATAGCGGTGGCTCAAAAATAAAGAGCATACCTTGGTTTGCGCTATTTTTCTTAGTGGCGATCTGCGTTAGATCTTTGCCATTTTTCCCTGAAAATTTGGTGCAAATTTTAAAGCTAGCAGCTAGCATCTGCCTTTGCGTCGCGATGTGTGCTTTGGGATTTGGGATAGATAGGAGTATATTTAAAGCAACGGGCAAAAAGCCATTTTTGTTAGCATTTTTTATATTTTTATGGCTTATTTGCTCATCGCTTGTTTTTGTTAAGACTCTTTGCTAGTTTTTAGCTTTTGCAAAAACTCTTCGATGTTGTATTTTGCCCTGTAAGCTGGGCTCAAAAGGTGTATCAAAATGTCGCCAAGGTCCATCACGATCCAATCAGGCGAGCTCTCTGTACCTATAAATTTTTCTCCAAGAGGTTTAAGCTCCTCTTTTAGATCCTCGCTCAGTGAGTAAGCGTGCCTCTCGCCAAGCGTGGTAGCGATAACTACGGCTTTTACGAAATAATCATCCCCACTCATATCAAACACTTGTATCTCTTCAGCCTTTTTTGCGTCTAAAACCTTAACTATACTTTCGGTGCGCTCTTGCATCGATCTCTCTTGCATTTTTAATCCTTGGTAAAAATTTATAACTTCATCTTTTATCTTGCTAGGTAGCTCATCAAGCCCCTTTTGGTGCCTGATCTGTGACGAGCTAACATCCACATGCACGTCCATTTTTTGTAAATTACGTGGAATTTCTATGTGATTGCGCTTAGCGATCACAAACTGCACTAAGCTTTTTAACTCCTCGTAGCCATGCCATTTATCAAGTGTGGCTAGGTGATCCGCACCTATTATGAGATAAAATTTCTCTATCTTGAATTTCTCATACAAATACTTGACCGTCTCGATCGTAGGCACCGGACGAGCTAAATTTATCTCATAGTCTGAGATCTCGACTTTCTCTAGGCCGCCCCAAATTTCTCTTATCCACTTTAGGCGAAGCTCTGGCGGAGCTGAAAATTCGCTCTTAAAGGGACTTATAAAAGTTGGCATGATGATGAGCTTGTCGATGTCAAGGCCGCTTAGTGCCATTTTCACAATGCTATCGTGTCCTAAATGAACCGGATCAAAGCTCCCGCCAAAAAGTGCTAACTTCATCTATTAAAGTGCCTTGTTTATATTTGTTTTAAAATTCTTTTTTGTAGAATTAGGCGTAATTATATCAAAAGGAGCTAAGATGTCAGTTAAAGTAGCAATAAACGGCTTTGGGCGTATCGGTAGGTGTGCCGCTCGTATTATTTTAGAGCGTGATGATGTTGAGCTTGTCGCTATTAACGACACCGCAACAAGGGATATGACGAGGTATTTGCTCAAATACGACAGCGTTCATGGCGAATTTAAGCAAGACGTTAAGGTGATAAGCGACGATTTTATAGAAGTAAATGGCAAAAAGATAAGAGTTTTTTCTACAAGAGATCTAAACGAGCTTAGCTACGCAGACTACGGCGTAGACGTGGTTTTAGAGTGCACTGGCAAGTTTTTAACCACTGAAAAATGTGAGCCATATCTTGCTCGCGGCGTCAAAAAAGTCGTCATGAGCGCTCCAGCAAAAGACGACACAGCGACATTTGTAGTTGGCGTAAATGACGATAAATACGCAGGTGAAGCGATCGTCTCAAACGCAAGCTGCACCACAAATGGCCTAGCTCCAGTGGCAAAGGTGCTAAATGATAAATTTGGCATCGTAAAAGGGCTAATGACTACTATCCATGCATATACAAATGGCCAAAGCCTAGTTGATGTAAAGGCTAAAGATTTTCGCCGCTCACGCGCTGCAGCGCTAAATATCGGACCTACGACCACCGGAGCTGCAAAAGCGATCGCTAAAGTGCTCCCAGAGCTAAGCGGTAAGCTGCATGGTCAAGCGGTCCGCGTGCCAGTGGCAAACGTCTCTATGGTCGATCTAACGGCGGTTTTAAAAAGACCAGCTAGCAAAGAGGAGATAAACGAGGCATTTAGAGCGGCTGCGGAGTCAAATTTAAAGGGAATTTTATTCGTCGATGACGACTACAGGGTTAGCAGCGACTTTTGCACGAGCACCTTTAGCAGCATCGTAGCGAGCGACACTACGCAGGTTATCGCTGATGATATGGTGAAGGTCTTTGCGTGGTACGACAACGAGTGGGGCTACTCAACAAGGCTTGTTGATCTTGCTAAGATCGTGGCTACAAAGTAAATTTAAAGGGTGAAAAATGAGTGATATTTTATCGATCAACGACCTTGAGCTTAATGGTGCAAAAGTCTTTATAAGGTGCGATTTTAACGTGCCTATGGACGAGTTTTTAAACATTACCGACGACCGCAGGATCCGCTCAGCGATACCAACTATCCGCTACTGCTTGGATAATGGCTGCAGCGTGGTTTTGGCCAGTCACTTAGGGCGTCCAAAAAACGGCTATGAAGAGAAATTTTCACTTCAAGGCGTGGCAAAGAGGCTATCAAGACTGCTTGATAGAGAGGTGATATTTGCTGAAGATGTGATCGGAAATGACGCTAAAACAAAGGCTGCGGCTCTAAAGCCAGGCGAAATTTTAATGATAGAAAATTTACGCTTTGAAAAGGGCGAAACCAAAAATGACGAGGCTTTAGCAAAAGAGCTTTCAGGTTTTGGCGAATTTTACATCAATGACGCATTTGGCGTTTGCCACAGGGCTCACGCATCTGTCGAAGCAATAACTAAATTTTATGATGAAAAGCACAAAGCGGCGGGATTTTTACTACAAAAAGAGATAAATTTCGCTCAAAATTTGATAAAACATCCATCTCGTCCATTTGTCGCAGTCGTGGGTGGCTCAAAGGTAAGCGGCAAACTTCAAGCCCTACATAACCTTCTGCCACGCGTCGATAAGCTCATAATTGGCGGCGGCATGGCATTTACATTTTTAAAATCACTTGGCGAAAACATCGGAAATTCGCTCCTTGAAGAAGAGCTCATCGAAGATGCAAGGCAAATTTTACAAAAAGGCAAAGAGCTAGGAGTGAAAATCTACCTGCCAGTAGATGTCGTCGCTGCTCAGACATTTTCAGCTGAAAGTGCCGTAAAATACGTCCCTGCACAAGAGATCCCAAATGGCTGGATGGGGCTTGACATCGGACCAGCGTCGATTAGGCTATTTAAAGAGGTCATCGCCGATGCGCAAACCATCTGGTGGAACGGACCTATGGGCGTTTTTGAGATGGATAAATTTAGCAAAGGTAGCATCAAAATGAGCCACGCTATCATCGACACTCACGCGACAACCGTCGTTGGCGGTGGCGATACGGCTGACGTGGTCGAGCGCGCAGGAGACGCTGATGAGATGACATTTATCTCAACTGGCGGCGGTGCTAGCTTGGAGCTCATTGAAGGCAAAGAGCTGCCTGGCATAAAGCCGCTTAGAAAAGAGGAGTAGGTCTTGAAATTTCTAGCGAATTTAAAGTGCAACCACACAAGAGCAAGCTTTAGAGAGTACGCGAAAATTTTAGACGAAAATTTAAGCGCAAACGACGATGTGAGCGTATTTGCTCCAGCTAGTGCCTTTGATGAAAAAAGGCATATTTTTAGGCTTGGGGCGCAGAATTTCTACCCATGCGAGAGCGGGGCATTTACCGGCGAGATCGGCAAGGCGATGCTTGATGAATTTGACATCAAAGATGTGCTGATCGGCCACTCTGAGAGGCGTGAAATTTTAAAAGAGAGTGAGGAGTTTTTGCGAGCAAAATTTGACTTTGCTGCAAAAAATGGCTGGAATGTCATCTACTGCATCGGCGAAAATTTAAGCACAAATGAAAGCGGAGCGACCAAAGAATTTCTAAGCCGTCAGCTTGAAAATATCGACCTTGGCTATAAAAATTTGATCATCGCCTATGAGCCGATCTGGGCGATAGGAACTGGCAAGAGCGCTAGCATAGAGCAGATAGATGAGGTGCTAAGTTTTTTAAAGACAAAGGCAAACGTGCCGCTACTTTACGGCGGAAGCGTCAATGCAGCAAATATCGCTGATATAGCAGGTATAAAAAGCTGCGATGGGGTTTTAGTAGGCACAGCCAGCTGGGATGCGAATAATTTTTTAAATTTGATACGCGTTATCTCGTGAGCGCTTTTTAATGAGTTCGAAATTTTAAGTCTGCGACAGGCTATTTGCCTAGTCTTGACCTAAAATTTCTACACAACATTAAAATTCATCTCACGATACTGCCGCTATTAAATTTGGTTTAAAATTTAAATATCGCTTAAAAGTCAAACAAAATAAAAGGAGAAATGATGATACTAAAAGGTAAAAAAGGTCTGATCGTAGGCGTTGCTAATGCTAAATCAATAGCTTATGGCATCGCAAAAGCTTGTCACGATCAAGGTGCGCAGATGGCATTTACATACCTTAATGACGCTCTTAAAAAGCGTGTAGAGCCGATCGCTGAGGAGTTTGGTAGCAAATTTGTCTACGAGCTTGATGTAAATAACCAAGCTCACCTAGATGGGCTTGCAAATCAAATCAAAAAAGACCTTGGCGAGATCGATTTTGTCGTGCATGCAGTGGCTTACGCACCAAAAGAAGCGCTTGAGGGCGAGTTTGTAAATACGACAAAAGAGGCATTTGACATAGCGATGGGTACTAGCGTTTATTCGCTGCTAAGCCTTACTCGCGCGGTTTTGCCAGTGCTAAAAGAGGGCGGCTCGGTGCTAACTCTTACATATCTTGGCGGACCAAAATTTGTACCACACTACAACGTCATGGGTGTTGCAAAAGCAGCACTTGAAAGCTCAGTTCGCTACCTAGCACACGACCTTGGCGCTAAAAATATCCGCGTAAATGCGATCAGCGCAGGGCCAATTAAAACGCTTGCTGCAAGCGGAATAGGCGACTTTAGGATGATCTTGCGCTACAACGAAGTAAATAGCCCGCTAAAACGCAACGTCACCACTGAAGATGTCGGCAACAGCGCTATGTACCTGCTTAGCGACCTAGCTAGCGGCGTAACAGGCGAAGTTCACTACGTAGACTGCGGCTACAACATCATGGGCATGGGCGACGTGGCTACCGATGCCGAGGGCAACACGATCTTAGCTTGGGACGCAAAATAACCTACCAATATAAATTTGGCGGGGCGACTCGCCAAATTCTTCTTTTAAATTTCACCAAATTTATCGCAAGGACAGAAAATGAGGGCTTTAGATGAGCTTATAGACACAAATGAGCCAGGCTGGGCGCTGATCGAAGAGTGGCTAAAAGAGGCTAAAAACGACTATGAAATTTTGCCTCGCGATGAGAGCAGGGCGCAAAAGGAGCTTTTGGGACTTCAGGTCACCACTCGCTCGCCGATGGGAGCGCTTGTTTATGGGTGCGGCGGCATAGTGATAGATGGTGGTTGGTTGCGTCTTCTTGGCTCAGGATGCGAGCAGATGAAGCGCGGAATTTACAGCTTCAACCTTGGCAAAAGCTTTATCGAAGTAGGGCAGATGCCTGGCTATTTGCTCGTGGCGGATGATGTTTTGGGCGGATTTTTTGCGGTAAATGGTGGCGCCTTTGGTGGCAAAGCTGGCAACGTCTTTTACTACGCACCAGATAGCGGCAAATGGGAAGATACACAGCTTGGCTACTCGCAGTTTTTATACTGGGCGCTAAGTGGGGATATATCTAAATTTTACGAGCTTTACCGCTGGGATGGCTGGCGCGATGATGTGAGAAATTTTAGCCTTGATAAGGTGATGTTTGCGCTACCACCACTTTTTTGGCAAGACGCTGACATAAAGCTAAGGCTAAAAGATATGAAAAAAGATGGCGTTAATATCGATGAGTATTTTGCTTCTTTGTTTAAGAGGGAGAAATAGGATTGATTTTGTAAATTTCTGCTTTTGCAAATTTTAAAATCTTACTCGCTTACCTTAGCAACTTACTAAATTTTGAAGCGTGATATGCTCTCTCATTAATTTTTAAAATTTGCCTGACACTCGCATGATGATAAAACGCATGCGGTGCAAAGCGCTTTCGCATGCCACTTCTAACGTCGTCGGGGTTAGGGGATTGTTAAGGGGGAAGGGAGCGACTTCGTAATTCAAGCCTCTTCCCCCTTAACAAAGAAATAAACATTAAATTTATAAAAATCTATTTTGCAAATTTTAAACTTTCATTCACTCGCAAGAATTGACTACTAAAATTTGGCTTCGCTTACAGCTTAGCTCAAATTTTAGAGCCGAAATTACTCGTTCATGAAATTTTAAAATTTACTTGACACTCATTTGATTTGACAAAACAAATTTGCAATTTTTAAAATTTACTAAACACTTTTGAGTAAATTCCTACAAATCCAAGAATTTAAACAAATATCCTAAAATAATCAAAAAATTTAAAGGAAATTTCATGCAAAGTAAGCTTTTTGCGCCGCTTAAGATAGGCGGCATCGAGATCAAAAACCGCATTATCATGGCTCCGATGTGCATGTATGAGGTCAAAAAAGAGGATGGCCGTCCAAGGTGCTTTCATAAGCTTCACTACGCTACAAGGGCGATCGGCGGTGTTGGCATGATCATTGTTGAGGCGACGGCTGTGGAGGCGCGCGGCAGGATCACTAAAAAAGACCTTGGGCTCTGGAGTGACGAGCAGATCGAGGCTCACGCGGAGCTGGTAAAAGGCTGCAGTAAATACGGCGCCAAAATGGCCATCCAGCTAGCTCACGCTGGCAGAAAGGGCACTTGTGAGGGTATCATCGCACCAAGTGCTATCAAATTTAGTGAAGACTACGCCACGCCAAAAGAGATGAGCGCAGAGGATATCGCAAGCGTCAAGCAAAGCTTTGTGGATGCGGCCATTAGAGCAAAGAGCGCAGGATACGAGGCTGTGGAGATACACGCGGCGCATGGATATTTGATAAATCAATTTTTATGCGTTGGCACAAATAAGCGAAGTGACGAATATGGCGGCACCTTTGAAAACCGCATAAGGCTGCTGCTTGAAATTTTAAGAAAGATCAAGGCTCGCGCTAATATCACTGTTGGCGTGAGGATAAGTGCAAGTAGCTGGCTTAAGGGCGACTGGGACGTAGAGGAGAGCGTAAAACTAGCGCGTGAGCTAGAGAAAAATGGAGCTGACTTTATCCACGTCTCAGCTGGCGGAGTCTATGCAAAAGTTGATAGCGCGCCTAAATTTACGCCTCTTTATCAGGCTGGCTACGCAAAAGCGGTGAAAAATGCAGTTGATATCCCAGTCTTTGCAGTCGGTCTCATCACAAAGGCAAGCGAGTGCGAGGCGCTGCTACTTGGCGATGTTTGCGACGGCGTGGCGCTTGGCAGGGAGCTACTACGCAACCCATATTTTGCTTTTGGCGCCATGAAAGAATTTGGCGAAAATGACAAAATAGAAAACGCCTACAAAAGGGCTTACTAAATTTTCTTGGCAAGGTGAGTGCCTTGCCAAATTTTACTTTTCTTAAATAAAATCACTAGAATTTACTCGCTATTTTTCTACACTAATAAATTCAATTTTCTATACTCTTAGCTATAAAATCGCATTTATTTTAAATTTTTACCTGAAATTTATATTTAAAATTATAATATTCAATTTCAAAATTAGACTATAAACTAAAATAGTAATTTTAATAATCAAACTAGGAGGAGAGATGAGATTTAAGGGCTTATTTAAGCTTTCTCTTGCAGCAAGCGTGGCAGTTTGTGCAAACGCAGCAGACGAGAGCGTGCTAAGCGGTGTTGAGGTGACAAGTAGCAGCGGTGGATACGGCGTTGATGACATCAAAATTTCAACTAGAAACGCTGGCCTAGCAAAAGACGTGATGAGGGACATCCCTGGCGTCTATGTGGGCGGCACAAACGGCATGAATCAAAAAATTTATATGAGAGGCGTAAGTGACCGCGGTCTAAACATCACGATAGATGGCGCGAAACAAAATGGAAACACGTTTCACCACAACGCCGACTTGCTGATCGACCCTGATCTCATAAAGGCAATAGACGTCGAGGTTGGCTCAAGGTCAGTCGTAAATGGCTCTGGCGCGCTTGGTGGCTCAGTCGCCTTTAAAACGGTCGATGCAAAAGACTTGCTAGAAAGCGGCGAGAAGATCGGTGCAAAGATAAAGACAGGATACGCCTCAAATAACAGCGAATTTTCTCAAGGTCTTATGCTCTTTACTGCTCCAATTGAAGGGCTTGACTTTATAGCAGCTATTAATCACAAAGGCTACGACTACGGCAAAAGCGGCAACAAAAGAAAGATAGGTGGCGACGGAAACGATCTTAGCTATCTTCTAAAGCTTGGCTATAGCTTCCTTGATGCGCATAGAATTTCTATCTCAAGAGAGCATAATGAATTTAAGGGTCTTTATCCTTTAAGAGCAGAATTTGGCAGCTGGTATAGCGGCTCAAATAGTGTCGATAACCGCAAGTATGAGCGCGACACAACAACGCTAAAATATGAGTATAAGCCTAGCGATCTTTTAAATTTAGATGTGACAGCTTATAACACAAGACACCAAAGGGTCGATGATTCAAAATGGGGCGTAGAGACGAACGGCATAAATGCAAAGGCTAAAAGTGTAGTAGAGAGCGGCGCTTTGACGCAGACTTTTAGATATGGCACTGAGTTTTACCAAAGTAAAAATTTCAACAAACCAGACAATCACTACCCATAAAAGGTAAATAACTACTCAATATACGCAGAAGATGCGCTAAATTTTAGCTCGCTAACCGTTACACCTGGCATCAGATACACTCATCACGAGCTAAAAAGCTACGACGGCAGAGCTGGAAATGTAAAGAGCTACACATATAAATTTAACGAATTTACCCCAGCGCTTGCGCTTGACTATGAGATATTTAAAGGGCTTAACGCATTTGCAAGCTATGCAAGAGTCTTTAGAGGGCCTGACGTTATGGAGTCGATGATGGCAGGTGGAAGCAGAAGCTGGGAAGCAAACAAAGATCTGAAACCTACAACTGGCAACAGCTACGAAACTGGTCTTAAATACCACGGCGATATAAATGAAGCTAGCTCATATAACCTCTCTGCAAAATACTTCATGACAAAATATAAAAATTTAATAGTCGATAATAACGCAGCAGGTGGTAGAACAAATCCGATAATGATTAGAAAAAACGCTGGTGGTGCTGATATAAGCGGCGTTGAGCTACTTGCAAGGCTAAATTTAGACGCACTAAGCCTAGCTGCTAGCTACACTCATCAAAATGTAAAATATAAAGATAGGGTCGCTAAGGCAAGCGGTGGCTACTATACCTCAAATATCATTGGTTACCGCGATCAGGGCGATAAATACACATTTAATGCAGAGTACGCATTTTCAAGGATCGATACGCTAATAGGCTACAACCTAATCTACTTTGCCTCAAAAAATACCGTCTCAGCCAGCAATGATAAGAGCGATAAGATACCAAGCTACGCAGTTAGCGACATCTACGCTACCTATGCACCAAGCAGTGGTAAATTTAAAGGGCTAGAGATAAATGCTGGAATTTACAACCTCTTTAACAAGGCATACGCTTCGCAGTCACAAAGAATGGCTGACTATACAGGTAATCAAAATTACATAGACTGGGAGCCAGGTAGAAATTTCAAAGTAAATGTCTCTTATAAATTTTAACTTCAAGGCAAGGTGAAAGCCTTGCCAAATTTCACTTTTACACAGCCTATTTGTCACACCTCGCTTTTTGCTGTTTGATTTAAATTTAATATAGTATCATTTGTGCGACTAAACTTTCAGGGGAGAAAATGAGGCAAAAGCACTTTGAAGTGGCAATTGTTGGAGCGGGCATTAGCGGGACGGCACTCTTTTACGAGTTGGCTGCATTTAGCGATATAAAAAAAGTCGCACTTTTAGAAAAATATGACGGCGTAGCTACGCTAAATTCAAGCGGCAAGGGCAACTCGCAGACCATCCACTGCGGAGATATCGAGACAAACTACACGCTAGAAAAGGCAAAAAAGGTCTCACAAGTGGCAAATATGCCAGTAAAATACGCCCTAAAATACAACTTAGAGGGCAAATATATGTTTGCTCATCAAAAGATGACGCTAGCCATCGGAGATGCCGAAGTAGAGCGCATCAAGGAGCGATATGAGAGCTTTAAAGAGTTATTTCCTTATCTTGAAATTTATGACAAAGAGAAGCTAAAGCAGATCGAGCCAAACGTCGTTTTTGACGCAAATGGCAATGAGCGCCCAGAAAATATCATCGCTATTGGCGCGCAAAATGGCCAGTACACTACGATGGACTTTGGTGGCGTGGCAAATTCGCTCGTGCAAAATGCGCTAAATTTAGGCGGAGATGGCTATGAGATCAGCCTAAGTTCAGAAGTGACTGATATGAAAAAGGTTGGCGATACATTTCACATCAAGATAAATGACGGCGAAGTGATCACAGCAAACTACGTTGTAGTCGATGCTGGAGCGCACTCGCTATTTCTAGCTCATAAGATGGGTTATGGGCTACATCTTAGCACGCTGCCAGTTGCTGGAAGCTTTTATTTCGCGAACAAGCGCCTACTAAACGGCAAAGTCTATATGGTGCAAAACGACAAGCTGCCATTTGCCGCACTTCACGGCGACCCAGATATCCTAGCTAATGGCAACACCCGCTTTGGGCCAACTGCCCTTGTCATACCAAAGCTTGAGAGATTTCACGGCTGTTCTAGTTTTTTTGACTTTTTAAAGTGCTTAAAATTTGACAAAAACGTCCTTGAAGTCTTTACAAATTTACTAAAAGATGGGGACATCAGGTCATATATACTAAGAAATTTCTTGTTTGAAGTGCCATTTATCAACAAAAAAGAATTTGTTAAAGACGCCAGAAAGATCGTGCCAAGCCTAAGCGAAAACGACCTAAGCTACGCTGTAAATTTTGGTGGCGTAAGGCCGCAGGTGATCGACCGCAATAAAAAAAGGCTCGAGCTTGGTGAGGGCAAGATCAGCACAGGCGAGGGCATAAGCTTTAACATGACGCCAAGCCCGGGAGCTACTAGCTGTTTTGAAACGGCGAGAGCTGATATGGAGGAAATTTGTAAATTTTTGGGCAAAAATTTCGACGAAGAGAAATTTAACGCCGAGTTTTTTGGGTAGAAATGACAACAAAAAGTGAAATTTTAAATTTTTTATCATCGCAAAAAGAGAGGTTGTTTTTGCTTGGAGTTACCAAGCTAGGCCTTTTTGGAAGCTATGCAAAGGGAAAAGAGGATGCATTTTCTGATATAGATATAGTGATAGAAACAGATGCTAAAAAGATGGTAAAAAGCCTTGGTAACCCTTTTTTGGTAGTTACATTTTTAGATGATTTTAGAAAAAGCGTGTCTGATAAATTTGGCGTTTTGGTTGATATATGTGACACCACGTCTATGTCGGCGCAAATTAAAGAAGAGCTAGTAAAAGGAGCCATTTATGTTTGAAAAAGCAAGTGTAGAGCGTCTTAAAAAAATATCTCAAAAAATAGGCTCTATCTTAAATAAATGTAGCGGTGGCATATACGAGGCACTTCATGACGAGGATGTTTTGCAACCAGCCATAATGATGCAGTTTGTTAATATCGATGCGCTTTTAAAAGGCATACAAGAGAGCAATGACCTTGAGGCTTTGGCTATTTTTACCAAAGAAGAGATAAGGGCGATCAGCACCACAAGAAATATCGCGTCACATGAATATGAAAGGCTAAATTTGGAGCTTATAGAGATAGCGATTAGGGATTATTTGCCTATTTTGAAAGAGAAAATAGACAAAACGATAAAAACAGAAGGAGGCTTGTCTTGAAAACAGCACAACAAAGAAAAGATGAGAACATAAAAATTTTAAAAAAAGAGGGTGTGGCGGTGCTTGAGAGCTTGCCACTTCGCTATGAAAATAGCGAGGTTATGCCAAGAGATATTGACGAGATAATAAAGCGCGCAGTTTGCTCATTTACAGCGATCATGTGTGCTTGCACTATCCGTGATGAGGGCTCTTTGGGCAAAGAAAATATGGCGTGGGCAAAGAGCTTTTTAGGTGAAGCTTACGACGGACTAAGCGTAAAAGAAAAAGAGGTCGTTGAGGACAGGGCCGATATGGACACGGCTGTGAATATGGGCTGGAAATATGAGTCGCTTTGGATCTTGCTTTGGGCGCTTGGTATAGCTGAAGATATCGGTCAGATGGATAAAATTTGCGACTGTGAGTTTGTGATGAATGTCTTTAGAGAGGGCGGGCTAAAAGGCCGCTCAAAGCTTCGCAGTATGGATGAAATTTTAAGCAAGCTCGATCTAGTTTATCGCTACCACTGGGCGTGCGTAAATGCAAGAGTAAATGGCACAAAGGCGGCTGGACTTGACGAAGAGGTCGTTATGGAGAGGCGAGCAGGGCTTGAGTGGCTATGCTGCAAAGGGCAAGAAAATGACGATTTGAGCGCTGAGTTTAACTGCTGGGACTATTCTGATTTAAACACTTGATGTAAGAAATTTTAAGCTCAAATGAGCTTAAAATTTATTTTAATGTAAATGCTATCGGAAAGCGAAGATAGCGAGCTTCTTTTGGCTTTGGAAACTCAGAGCTTGCTTTTTTGACATTTTCTAAAGCACCATTATCAAGCGACTCAAAGCCTGAACTCTTAGTAACCTTTAGCTCATCTATACTGCCGTCTGTTTTAAGCAAAAATCTAACTTCAACAACGCCTTGATGCTTCATCCTTCTAGCGTTGTTTGGGTAGCTTTTATGCTTTTTCACAGCTGCTATGACCTTGCTAAAGTCCTCGTCGCTTTGCGCATTTGCTAAATTTAGCTCTTGGGCTACTTTTTGAGCTGGAGCTGCGGCGATAGACTTGTTGTTTGCTGGTAAATTTGTATTTACAACAGGTGCTGGCGTCGCGGTAGGAGATGGCGCAGTGATAGCAGGCTTTGGTTCCACCTTTGGCTCAGGTTTAGGCTCAGGCTTTGGTTCCACCTTTGGCTCAGGTTTAGGCTCAGGTTTTGGAGGCTCTGGTGGCGGCGGAGGAGCTGGGGGTGTTGGCTCTGGTATCATCACTTGTTCGCTTATCTGCGGAGCCGAAGTTTGCGGCACCGGAGTAAAAGAATTTAGAGCTATTTTTATAGGTTTTGCTCGCCTATCTTTATCTCACTAAAATTATGTGAAAGCAAGAAATAAGCCGCCGCTACATGCACTATTGCTGAAACCGCTAGGTCACTATAGTTTGAAATTTTACTCAGAGATTGTTTGGATTGCAAAGTTTTCGTGACCTTTTTCTTTTAAGATATCAATTACTTTGACAAAGCTGTCAAATTTAGCGTTTTTATCGCTTTTTAGCTCGATTAAGGTTTTTATATCCACAGCATTTAGCTTATCTTTTAGTTCATCTTCTGAAATTTCTGCATCATCTATGAAAAATTTATTATCTTTATCGATAACGACGCTCACTTTTTTCTCATCCTCTTTATCCTGCTGTGCGCTTTTGGCACTTGGTAGATCGACTGCGATCTTGCCCTGGGCGATAAAGGTCGAGATGCTTAGCACGATAGCTAGCAAAACGAGCATGATATCGATAAATGGGACGATATTTAGCCCATCTTTTTTACTTAGACGCATTTTCGGCCTTGTATCTGTTTATCATGACATCGACTTTTCTAACAAAGCCATTGTAGATCATGAGCGTAGGTATCGCCACAAGTAGTCCAAATGCGGTTGCTTTAAGCGCCAAAGATAGACCGATCATGATACTTTTTGTATCGATGCCACCTGCCATACCCATGTCATAAAATGTGATCATGATACCAGCAACTGTGCCAAGAAGTCCGATGTATGTGGCATTTGAGTAGATGATGTAAAGTGCGGTTAAATTTTTGTCAGTGCCTCATCAAGCTCTTCGATGTTTTTGTAGCCATTTATATCGACGCGTGAGTAAAAAATGATACGCTCGATCGTATACCAAAGCACAAAAAAGCTCATAACGCCCAAAATACCGATGATAATATAGTCAATGTTGTGTTTTAAAAGTTCCATAATGCCTCTTATTTTTAAAATTTGAGCGTGATTATAACTATATTGATAGTTAATATCAAATATATTGTAAAAATGTAACCTAAAAATATTTTATAAGAAAAGAAGTTTAAAGAGAACAGATCTAAAGATTAGCGCAAATCTGCGTTATTAATTATATTAATACAATAGATAAGCGCTAAATTTTATAACTTGATAATTGTTTTTAATGTAAATATATGGCTAAATTTCTAGCTCTTTTACCACACGTGCATTTAGTGCCATTTGCATGTGGTGTAAAAATACATTTTGATAAAAATCCCCACTATGCCCTGGTGCGTCGTAGGTTTGCACCAAATTTGCTGGCACGATGATCTCTCTTTTTAAATTTTGCTCATTTGCACTAAGTCTTAGGTGAGAGACAAGCTGATAGATGCACATATCGGTGCAGTCGCCCATGATGACAAAGCTATCAAATTTACTTATAAATTTATTAAACTCCTGCGAGTAAGCGATGCTAAGTGAGTTTTTATAAAAAGTCTTCATCTCATCAAAAAAGTCTAAATTTCGTAGCTCATCAACTGCCTCCGCCTCATCTTGCCCTTTTAAAGCATGAGCTGGAAAGCTCGCAAACTCAGCTGAATTTGGCTCGTGAGCATCTTGGATGAGGATGTAGTTTTTAAGGTCAAATTTCTCTCTTGCCAGCCTAAAAGTATCTGCTATATGGCTTGCTAGCTCACCCACACGCTTACTAGCCAGCGCGCCTTCACAACAAAAGCCATTTATCATATCAACGCTTATAAATGCTACTTTTTCGCTGCCATTTTTAAAAATTTCGCTAAATTTAAGTGCTTTTAGGCCATTTTGCCACGCATTTAACTCATCTAAAATTTCACTCATCACTTCTCCTTTATAGGTAAATTTATACAAAATGTCTTTGGCTCAAGGGTTATCTCTATACTGCCCTTGTGCGCCTCGATGATCTGCAAGCAAAGGTGCAGTCCCAGGCCATTGCCCTTTAGTTTGCTCGTCTTAAACGGCTCAAAGACGATATTTTCATTTTTTATAGAAACTCCGCTGTCATAGACTATAAATTTATGTTCATTTGGCGTCTTTTCGTAGCTTAGTCTCACCACGCCTTCGTCGTTTTCGTCCTCTTCGATAGCATCGATCGCGTTAAATAAAATGTTTTGAAAGACCATCGCGATGAGGTCAAAGTCGCCACAATAAAAGGTGTCAGGGAAATTTAGCTCAAAAGTTATATCTTTTGAATATTCATAAAATTTAAGTGCCTCTTCGCACTCGCTTTTGATATCTAAAAAGTTAAATTCCTTTGGCGTGATGCTAAGCCCTTTTGTAAAAAGAAGTGTGGCTTTGATGATGCGCTCAACCCGCCAGATCCCCTTTTGTATCTGCTCAACGATAGGCAAAATTTTTGGCTCAGCCCTTTTTAAAAGTGTGGAGTTTAGAAGCGAGATAGAGCCTATGGGGTTTCTTATCTCGTGAGCTAGGTGCGCTGCTACTTGACCCATCGAGGCTAGGCGCTCGGTGCGTTTTTCTTGCGTTATGTCGGTAGCAGAGATGATCTTTTTATCATCTTTGACCACCTTTTTTACTAGATAAATTTGTGAGCCAAAATTTAGCTCACCCTCATCTTTAGGGATAAAATTTAGCGCTTTGCCAAGCTTTTGTGCCTCTGAGTTTTGCAAGAAAATTTCATCATTTTGATCAAGCACCCAAATGGCATTTGGCAAAATTTCCACGATATCTTTTATAAAACCTTGCAGGCCCATATAAGAAGCGGTCAAATTTTTATACTCACGCTCTATCAGATAGGTCTGCTCTATCAGGCTTTTTAGGCCATTTTGTATATCGATATCACTCACAGCAACTCCTCATAATCTTTTATCTCATAAAGCCTAAGCCGCTCATCTTTTAAGCCCAAAAGCTCGTTGCTAAAGCCACTTTTTGAAAAAAGCGCCACGATATCAGGCTTTATGCCTAGTCTTTCGCACTTGTGAAGGACTAAATTTAAGACATTTTTGCAAATTTTTCGCTCTTTATATTTTGCTTCGCCGACTATTATCTTGCCATTTATGCTAAAAAGCATGTCTAGCTCTATATTTTTGCTCCAAAATGAACTTAACAAAATGCCATCAAGCTCAAGCTTTTTAGCCATTAGCTCGCCGCTTAAAAGCTCAAAGCCAAGGCTCGCGTATTCATCAAATTCTCTTCTTATAAGCTCTAAAATTTCTTCACTCCTGCCCTCTTTTAAAAGGCTTAAATTTGGCTCGATAAATCTAAACCAAAACCTTGAAAAATGGCTATTAAAATGAATTTTATCCTCTATCTTATAAGCTCGCTCACTCTTTTTTAAAATTTGACGTTTGTTTTTTACTCGTGGCTTTTCTTGGCTCTTTTCAAGTACTAAAAAATCCTTACTAAAAAGCTTCGCATAGACCCTATTTGTCATGCTTTGGGGCAAAATTTTATTTACGCTAAATTTCTTTCTGTCGCTTCTAGCAAGCTTAATGAGAGCCATTTTAATGGCCTCGTCGCTATCCTCGTCAAAGTAAAACCTAGCCATTAAATTTTTATAATCATCTAAAATTTCAGCCCTGATCGCCTCAAAAACATCGTAGTATGAGCCCTTTAATAAAAAGTCATCAAAAACAAGATGAAATTTTATAACTTCAGCAATACCAAGGTGCTTCATCCGCTCAAATGTCGATTTTATGGCTAAAATTTCGTATCCTTTGTGTGGCGGATTGTAGCATATTTTTAGAAAATTTTAATTATAATCACGCAAAAACTAAAAGGCTAAAGTTGGTAAATTTAGAGCACATTAGAAGAGATATTATTTTAAAAAAAGGGATACATTACTTCGACTACACCGCCTCTGGGCTTGCGTATAAGCCTATCGAGGACGAGGTCGCTGATATCTTAAAAACCTACGCCAACACCCACTCGCTAACATCCTCAAATGCCTATAAAACGCAGCTTTTGTATGATAGCGCCAGAAGCGAGTTAAAGCGATTTTTAGGGCTTGATGATAGCTTTTATCTCATAGCCACAGGATACGGCGCCACTGGTGCGATCAAGAAATTTCAAGAGCTTTTGGGGCTTTACGTGCCTCCAGCTGCTAAAAGAAGGTTTGATCTAAAGCCAAACAACGACTCGCCCCTAGTCATACTTGGCCCTTATGAGCACCACTCAAATGAGATCAGCTTTAAAGAGGCGCTTTGTGAGGTCGAGCGCATAAGGCTTGCAAAAGACGGCAGCATCGACCTATCTCACTTGGAGCAAATTTTAAAGATAAACGCAGGGCGCGAGATCATCGCTAGCTTTAGCGCAGCCTCAAACGTCACAGGCGTCATAAGCGACTACAAGCAAATTTACACGCTTGTTAAGAAATTTGGTGGCATCGTGGCATTTGACGTGGCGAGCCTTAGCGCCTATGCAAATTTAGACTGCGACTACTTTGACGCGCTCTTTATCTCGCCGCATAAGCTTCTTGGCGGAGTTGGTAGCTGTGGGCTACTGGCAATCAAAAAAGTGCTAGCAAATGACGATGTACCAAGCTTTGCAGGTGGTGGCACGGTAAGCTATGTGAGCAAAAACTACCATATATTTTTAAAGGATCAAGAGGCACTTGAAGAGGCTGGTACACCGCCTATTTTGGGGCTTATAAGGGCAAATTTAGCTTATAAACTAAGAGAAGAGATAGGGCTTGCGACTATCTACGAAAACGAGAGCGAGCTTAGCGAATACTTTTGCCAAAGGCTAAGGGAGATCCCAGAGCTAGTTAGCTACTGCCCGGCAAATTTAAAGCGCCTTGCGATATTTTCATTTAATGTAAAAAACGTAGCTCCATACGAGCTTTCAAAAATTTTAAGCAAAGAGTATGGCATACAAACGCGTGCTGGCTGCTCATGCGCAGGCTCATACGGACACGACCTTTTGGGGCTAAAAGAGGACCCAAATTTCACCCACAAGCCAGGCTGGGTGAGGGTTAGCCTGCACTATACGCATACCTTTGAGGATATTGATTATTTGGTGAGTGCGATCAAGAAAAGTATCGAGAAATACGCACTTTCATGGCAGGTCAAAGACCCTTTTGACGTAAAAGAGATAAGTGGGTGTGTGGGTGAGTAAAAAAAATGTTTTGATAGTTGCTGGAAGCGACAGCATCGGCGGTGCAGGAGTGCAGGCGGATATAAAAAGTTGCGAGGCATTTGGTTGCTTTAGCGCAAGCGTCATCACAGCTGTGACCGCGCAAAATACAAATGGCGTTAGCAGCGTGCTTGCGATGCCAGCAAGTATGGTGAAAGCTCAGTTTGAGATGGTGCTAGCTGAGCTTGATATAGACGCTGTGAAGGTTGGTATGCTCTTTAACGAGGAGATAATAGCCGTTGTAAGCGCGTTTTTAAAGGAGTTAAGAGCTAAAAATGTGCCAGTCGTGATAGATCCAGTTTGTGTGGCAAAGTCAGGGTCAAAACTGCTAGAAGATGGGGCGATCGAAGCACTAAAAGAGCTTTTAAATCTCGCAAGTGTCGCCACACCAAATGTAGATGAGGCTAGGATTTTGGGTATTAATTTTACAAATTTGCCTTGCGATATGGTGCTAAAGCGAACGAAGGTTGATGAAATTTGCGAGGATACGCTCTATCTAAAAAATGGTGGCGTGATGAAATTTAGCGGGGAGCTTTTTGAGCCAAAGGTGATGCACGGGGCTGGTTGTAGCTTCTCAAGCTCGCTAGCGGCCATTTTAGCGCAGCAAAGTGATCTAGTAAGCGCCATAAAAATGGCTAAAAAATTTGTGGCAAATGGGATAAAAAATGCTCATAAAAGTAAATTTGGCGCAAGACTTATAGACCATAAAGCAGGGCCTAATGGCTGAAATTTACGCTATTAGCGATGATATTTTAATGCCTGAAAATTTGGCTTTGGACTACACTAGAGAAATTTTGGAGTGCGGGGTTAAATTTTTTCAGTTTAGGTCAAAAAAAGCGGTCAAAAATGAGAAGCTTGCGAGTGAAATTTTAAATTTATGCGAGAAATTTGGCGCGAAATTTATCGTAAATGACGATGTCAAATTTGCTAAAAAGATAGGCACTAAGGCCGTTCATCTAGGCAAAGACGATGAAAATATAAAAGAGGCGTTTGAGATTTTAGGCAAGGACGCATACGTGGGCGTTAGCTGCTATAACGATATAAATTTAGCCATAAATGCCGCTAAAAACTGGGCCAGCTACGTTGCTTTTGGCTCTATTTTTACAAGCCCCACAAAGCCAAATGCCCCAAAATGTGGGCTTGAAGTAGTTAAAGAGGCAAAGCAAATTTTAAACCTACCTATTTGCGCGATAGGTGGCATAAATGAGGCAAATATCGGCTCGCTCTCTCATGCCAAACCTGATCTCATCGCCGTCATCTCAGCAATATATAAAAATGGCAACATCAAAGAAAATATCAAAAATTTACAAAAGATAATCAAAAATTTTTAAATTTATAAGAAATATTTATTTAGAAACATTTTTTAGATTTTGAGTTTTAAAAGACGAGATAAATTTTAAAGAGTAAATTTGAGGGAAAACGAGGCAGTTGCCTGCCCCGCTAGTTAGCATTAAGCCGACTTTTCTTTGAGATATTTGTTTATGAGAGTTGTGATCTCTTCGCCGTGTGGGAACCTTGACTCATCGTTTCCGATGCGATCCTTTTTAGAAAAGATAACGTTTCCATCAACCTCGACGATGAAATTTCCACCATCTCCTACAACCAACTCGACTCTTGCATCACTAAAGTTCGCTTTTATTTCATCTTCTACACGAGAAGCTACCGGACGATAGTTTCAAGAGTTGCAGTAAATAATTTTTACTTGCATGCTCTGTCCTTTCTTGTGAAATAAGCTTTGATTATATAAAATTTATCCTAACGAACAGATAACACGAGAAAGGACGATTTTATGAAAAAGGTAGCCGTAATCCTAGCTGATGGTTTTGAGGAGATCGAGGCGCTAACCTCCGTCGATGTTTTGCGTAGAGCAGGTGCGATAGCATCTATCGCTAGCTTAAAGGACGCGCAGATCAGAGGTGCTCACAACATAAATGTAAAAGCTGATGTCACACTTCGCGAGGTGGAGGAGCTAGGCTATGATGCGATCGTGCTTCCAGGAGGTCTGCCTGGCGCAGAAAATCTCGCAAATGACGCCAAACTAATAGAAATTTTGCAAGAATTTGACAAAAAAGATAAGCTAATTTGTGCCATTTGTGCCGCTCCTATGGTGCTTGAGCGAGCTCGTGTGCTTAAAGAGCATTTTGTCTGCTACCCTGGCTTTGAAGAAAATGTAAGAAGCGACAAAAGAGGCTACGTGAGCGATAAAAACGTGCTAAAAGATCAAAACATCATCACTGGCAAGGGACCAGCTTTTTCTATGGAATTTGCGCTTTTTATAGTGGAAAATTTGCTTGGCGAAGAGGCTTATCTTAAAGTAAAAAATGATTTACTTTATAAGTAGTTTATAAAAAAATTGTAATTTTTTATTTAATTATTCCACTTAAACATAAGGATAAATTTTGTTTAGTGATAGATATTATAATGCCTTGCTGTTGCGATTTGTTGCATTTAAGGATATTTTTTAAAAAATTGTAATATTTTTTTGATTTTTACATCTTTTTGACGGAAATAAGCTATTATTTCTCTAATCGATCAGATCGATAATTTTTTTAAGGAACACTCCTGTGAACATTTATGTAGGAAATTTGTCGTATAGAACGACAGAGGCAGAGTTGAAGGAAGCTTTTGCACAATTTGGTGAAGTAAGGCGCGCAAAGATCGTAAAAGATAGAGAAACAGACCGCTCAAAGGGCTTTGGCTTTGTTGAGATGGACGACGCGAACGAGGGCCAAAAGGCGATCGACGCACTAAATGAAAAAGAACTTGGCGGACGCACTTTAAGAGTAAATGAGGCTAGACCAAGGGATTAATGACTATTTGCCACCATCTGGTGGTATAGTCTCTCGCATAGCTCCGACGCCAAGCGGCTACCTGCACGCTGGCAACGCCTACAACTTCATCTTGACTTATCTTCTGACGCGCTCACTGGGTGGCGTTTTACACTTAAGGATTGATGATTACGACCTTGGCAGATACCGGCGCGAATTTGTTCAAAATATCTTTGACGTATTAGAATTTCTGGGGCTTTGCTACGACAAAGGTGCTAAAAACGTTAGCGACTTTGAGCAAAATTTTAGCTTTAAAACAAGAGCTAAAAGATATGAAAACGCACTTGAAAAGCTAGATGAAATTTACATTTGTGAATGCACAAGAGCTACCAAAGATGCCTATGAAAACGGCATTTACACTAAAATTTGCAAAGACAAAAAGCTAAAATTTATAAAAGATAAAACCGCTATCAGACTAATCGTGGATGAAAATGATGAGCTTGGCAGGCAAGTGGCAGCGCAGATGGGCGATTTTGTCATTTATAAAAAGGATTTTACCCCAGCTTATAACTTTGCAAGCGTCATAGATGATGAGGATATGGGGGTAAATTTAGTCGTTAGAGGCGAGGACCTGCTGCCTTGCACGCTAGCTCAAAGATACCTTGCAAAAAGGCTAAATTTTAGCTTTTTAAATGCTAAATTTATCCACCACAAGCTACTTTTAGACGGAGGCAAAAAGCTTTCTAAAAGCTCCAAGTCGCCACCAATAGATCTAAGCCAAAATCCTAAAATTTATTACAAAATGTTAGCAATTGATCTTGGACTAAATTTAAACTCAGCAGATAAAATTTCAAACATGCTTTATGAATTTAGGATTAAAAATATGGCCGAGAAGTTGGTGAACTCTAAAATTTTCTAGAAATTTAAAATTAGCTTGAATTTTTTGGCACAAATAGCATGCAGTGCGAAGCGCTATCGCATGCACCTTGAACGTGCGAGGGGTTTGGAGGATTTAAAAAGGGGGATAAGGGGACGGCTTCGTAATTTAAGTCCCCTTGTCTCCCTTTTGAGTAAAAGTATCGCAAATGAATTTTTATATTTTTTTCAAATTTTAAAACTTTCATTCACCACTAAGAATTGACTACTAAAATTTGGCTTCGTTTAGTGCTTAGCTAAAATTTTAGAGCCGAAATTGCTCGTTCATGAAATTTTAAAATTTGCTCGAGCCTCTTTGTTATAAAACGAACGCAGCGTGACAACTTAACCAAGCGCTTTGTTCTTGCCACAGACTGAAAAAATCTCTAAATTTTAAAGCTATCATTAAGCTTTCATCAAGCGCCTTATTAGCCAAAATTTTGTAAAATCCGCTCATTAAAAAGGATAAAAAATGAGTGAAAATTCTGGCTTTACACACCTACATTTACACACCGAATACTCCCTACTAGACGGAGCAAACAAGATAGAAGAGCTAGCTCATACGCTCCATGACAGAGGCGACACAGCAGCAGCGATCACGGATCACGGCAACATGTTTGGCGCGATTGATTTTTACAAAAAGATGAAAAAAAATGGGATAAAACCGCTAATTGGCATCGAAGCTTACGTGCATAACGGCGAACAGCTCGATGACAAGAGCACCAAACAGCGCTTTCACCTCATATTAATCGCCAAAAACGAGACTGGCTATAAAAATCTGATGTATCTTAGCTCCATGAGCTATATCGAGGGCTTTTACTACTATCCTCGTATCAATAAAAAAATCTTAAAAGAGCACAGCGAGGGCCTAGTTTGCAGCTCTGCTTGCTTGCAGGGCGAGGTGAGCTGGCATCTAAATTTAAGCGAGCGTAACGTTAAATTTGGCGCTAAAGGCTACGAGAGGGCAAAAGAGGTCGCGCTTGAGTATAAAGAAATTTTTGGCGATGACTTTTACCTTGAGATCATGCGCCACGGCATCGGCGATCAAAGGCGCATAGACGATGACATCTTGCATATCGCAAAAGAGACTGGCATCAAGGTCATCGCCACAAACGATACCCACTACACTTTTAAAGAAAGAGCCGCTGCGCACGAGGTTTTCATGTGCATCGCGATGAACAAAACACTAGATGATCCAAACCGCCTTCGCCACAGCGTCCATGAGTTTTTTGTCAAAAGCAAAGAGCAGATGAATGAGCTATTTTTAGATATCCCTGAAGTGATAGAAAATACCCAAGAGATCGTGGATAAGTGCAACCTTGAGATCAAGCTTGGCAACCCAACTCCACCAAATTTTAAATTTACTCTTGAGTGCGCCAAGGAGAGAAATTTGACCCTCCCAGAGCCAGAAAACAGATATAGCTTCAAAAATGACGCTGTATTTTTCGAGCATGAGTGTAGAAAGGGCCTTGAAGAGAGGCTGAAATTTGTCCCTGAAAATTTACACGAAGAGTATAGAAAGCGCCTTGAGATAGAGATCGGCATCATCAATAAGATGAATTTCCCAGGATATATGATGATCGTTTGGGACTTCATCAACGAGGCCAAGCGCAGAGGCGTGCCAGTTGGTCCAGGACGTGGCTCTGCGGCTGGTAGCTTGGTCGCTTACTCGCTAAAGATCACCGACCTTGATCCTATCCCATACAACCTGCTTTTTGAGAGATTTCTAAACCCAGAGCGCGTTAGCATGCCAGATATCGACGTGGATTTTTGTCAAAGCAGACGTGGCGAGATCATCGACTACGTCACGCAAAAATACGGCAAATTTAACGTTGCTGGCGTTATTACATTTGGTAAATTGCTCGCAAAAGGTGTCATTAGAGATGTCGCTAGAGTCTGCGACATGCCTTATGCTGAGGCTGATGCGATGGCAAAGCTTATCCCTGATGAGCTTAACATCACGCTAAAAGACGCCTACGAGAAAGAGCCAAAGATAGCTGAGCTAATAAGTCAAAATCCAAAGGCGGCTAAAATTTGGAAATTTGCCCTTGATCTTGAGGGGCTAAACAGAAACGCCGGCCAGCACGCAGCAGGCGTAGTCATCTCAAACGAAGAGCTTTGGAACAAAACCCCGCTATTTCGCCAGCCAAACAGCCCAGAAGATCGCTTTGTGACGCAGTATAGTCTAAAATACCTTGAAGACGTTGATTTGATAAAATTTGACTTTCTTGGCCTTAAGACGCTAACGGTTATAGATAATGCGATCAAGCTCGTTAAACAGCGCACTGGCAGGGACATCATCTGGGAGCAGGTCGATAAAAACGACTCTGGCGTTTATAAGATGATACAAAGTGGCCAAGCCATCGGCATCTTTCAGATAGAGGGCGAGGGCATGAGAAAGCTAGGAACCAGTCTGCGCCCAGACTGCTTTGAGGATATCGTCGCGATGCTAGCACTCTACCGCCCAGGGCCGATGGAGAGTGGTATGCTTGATGACTTCGTCAAAAGAAAACATGGCGAGGCGGAGATAACATACGCATTTAAGGAGCTTAAGCCGATCCTTGCGCCAACATACGGCGTCATCGTCTATCAAGAGCAAGTCATGCAGATCGTACAGGCCATAGGCGGCTTTAGCTTAGGCGGTGCGGATCTTGTGCGTCGTGCGATGGGTAAAAAGATCAAAGAAGAGATGGATAGGCTAAAGGGCGAGTTTGTAAAAGGCGCTGAGGCAAAGGGACTAAATGGTCAAAAAGCGGACGATCTTTTCGAGCTGATCGTTAAATTTGCAGGATATGGCTTTAACAAGTCTCACTCCGCAGCCTACGCTTATGTCACATTTCAGACGGCTTATCTGAAGGCTTACTATCCGGCTGAATTTATGGCGGCACTTCTAACAAGCGAGGAGAGCAACGTCGATAAGATCGTTCGCTACATCGATGAGATAAAGCGCATAAACATCGATACTTTGCCACCATCTATCAACAAATCAACCAAAGAATTTAGCGTCGTTAAAAATGAGGGTCACGATGGCATTATTTTTGGTCTTGGAGCTATTAAGGGCGTTGGCGGAGCAGCAATTGAGAACATCATCGCTGAGCGTGACGCAAAGGGCGAGTTTAAGAGCATGGATGACTTTGTCTCGAGGATCGATCCATTTAAGGTCAATAAAAAGGTCTTTGAAAGCCTTATAAAAGCTGGCTGCTTTGATGAGTTTGGCTTTAGCCGTAAGATGCTTTTACAAAATGTAGAAAATATCGTAGAAGCTTGTAAAAATGCAGCCCAGATACGTAAAAATGCGGCTGAGAGCCTCTTTGGCGAAGATGATAGCATGAATGATGTGAAGATAAATTTTGTCACTATAGATGATGAATTTGACATTAAACAGATCTTGAAATTTGAGCAAGAGAGCGTTTGCATCTACCTCTCAGGCCACCCGCTTGATGACTATAAAGATGAAATAAATAAGATCAAATACACGCTAAGCTCGGAGTTTGAGACCTTGCCACAAAGTGCTGAAATTTTGGTAGTTGGCAAGATCGAGGACTTTAGCACAAGGATCACAAAAAGTGGCAAAAAAATGGGTACTATAAATGTGCTTGACTTTCACGGCAACATCGAGATCGCCGTCTTTGAAAGGGAGCTTGGCAACATCGAAGATATCGTAAAAGACGAGGCAAAGCGCGATCTGCCTTATGCTTTTAGGATAAACATCTCGCGCGACGATCAGTTTGTTAGGACAAATTTAAATGAGGTTTATAGCCTAGAAGATGCGCAAAATTTAGACTTTAAGACAAGAAAGCTAAAGCAAAACTCTAAATTTAGCAAAAACGAAGAGGTGAGCGCTCCTCAAAAAGTAAGAGAGTATGCCGAGCTAGAGGTACTTTTAAGTCTTAGCGAGCTTAGCAGGCAAAAGCTGGAGCGAATTTACTCGCTAGTTTTTAGCAAAAATGCTCCAAATAATCAAAAACGGCTAATTTTGAAGATAAAAAATGAAGCAACTGGCGAAATTTTCATCTATAAGACTGACTTTATCATAAGCGACGATGTGGGCGAAGAGATAGAAAAGCTCGCTGCTTCGGCGTAAATTTAAGGACGAGAAATGTTTGATATTTTTAGAAAAAAGAGCCATTTTTTAGATGAGCTTGGCATAGATAAAAGTAACTGGAGTGAGCTTTTTAGCGCTTGTTTTGGCAGAGCGATGCTGCTTCAAAAGAGGTTATTTAAGCAAGTGGTTGAGGCTAGCAAGTGGCAGGCTGACTTTGAAAGTGGCAAAATTTGCTTTGACAAACAGGAGTTTGATATGCAGTTTATCGGCTCTGAGAGCTTTTTGTCAAACACTTGGCTTTGGGGCTATGAAAATGTAAATGGCTTTGATGAGCGCTTGCTTAGCCTTGCAAATAGGGCGCGTGAGTTTGGCGAGAAATTTGGACTTGAAGCGTTTAAAACAGCGCAGTTTGAGCTGGACGAAACTGTAAATGGTCATACGCTCAGCATGGTTGCTTGCGTGGCGCTTGGCGACGAGCTAAGCTATTATAGGATTGATTACGACGGAGGTGCTGCGTACGTGGCATTTAGGGCGGAGACTATCTTTAAAGAGCCAGTTTTAGCAAGCGAAGTAGTTAGCGTAGTGAATGAGTCTATAAGCGCCTATGAGCTTGATCACAAGCTTTTTATAAAAGGGCTTTTGCTGGGTTGCGAGATAAAATTTAGCGAAAGCAAAGATGAGATAGTAGCTAATTTTCAAGACAAAGTAAGTTTTACATTTGATGAGCTAAATAGGCTAACAAGCGTCTCCGCGAAATTATAAGCTTATATTTTGGCTTGGTTATTCGTGCGCTTAGCTTAATAATCTAGCTCTTTTCTTAGTAAATTTATCTCATCTATTACCATTTGTGGCTTGAGTTCTCTCATGCAAGCGTGCGTTTTTAGTGGGCAAACTCGCTTCATACAGGGCATGCAAGCTAAATTTAGATGCAATATCTTTGCAAATTTATTGTCCCAGGGTGAGGTTTCGCTAAATTTTGTCGGTCCAAAAAGAGCGATCGTTGGCACATGAAAGGCGGCAGCTACGTGCATAGGACCGCTATCGTTTGTGACGAAAATGCCATTTTTGCTAAGCCCAGCTATGCACTCACAAAGCTCTTTGACACTGGTTTTGCCAGCTAAATTTTGGCAAGCTACGCCATTTTCTCTTAAAATTTGCTCTATTTTTTCACAAATTTCTTGCTCGCCTTTGCCACCAAAGATGACTATCTCAAACTCATCTTTAAAATTTAGCGCCACCTGCGCAAAATACTCTGGGTACCATCTTTTCGCACTTCCATAGCTCGCACCTGGATTTAGAGCTAGTGTTTTTTTGGTTGAAACTTGAGGTGTAAAATGTAGCTTTAGCTGAGTTGAAATTTCGCCCAAGCCAAGGGCATTTTTTACAAAATTTGTATATTTTAACACCTGATGAAGGACGGTTTTACTCTTTTTAAAGATGGCTTTTTTTTTAGCGTTTATAAAAAATAGCAAAAATTTACTAGCAAGCGAGCTTCTAAAGCTAAGTGCTAGATCAAATTTGCCAAGACTTTTAGCACTTTTAGCAAGTGATAAAAGTCTAAATTTAGCCTTTTTGCTCTCATCAACGACCACTTTTTCGCAGTTTGGATGGCTTTTGTAAAGCTCACAAGCTACAAACGAGCCAAAAAAAACGATTTGTAAATTCTTCTCATTTTGCACTAAATTCTCAATCGCAGCGCTTGCCATCACGCTATCACCAAGCCAGGTTGGAAGCTCGATAAAAACTCTCATTTTAAAGCATCTTTTATAACATCAAGCGTAAGAGCGGCGTTTTTTTCGATGCTAAAATTTAAAGAAAGCTCATAAGCCTTCTCTTGCAGGCTCGCCATGAGTCCATGGTTTGTGATAATTTCATCTATAAACTCCAGCGCGCTCTCGTCATTTGGGCTTTGAAGTACAAATTTATCTTCTAAAATCTCGCTAGCGCCATTTTGAGCCGTCGTAAAGACCACGTTTTTAAAGCTAAGTGCCTCTAGCACGACATTTGAAAATGGTTCATAGTGCGTTGGAAAGATAAAGACATCGCTCGCCTCATAAAATTTAGCTGTGCTCTTTTGCTCTCCGACAAAGTAGGCGTTTAGCCCAAGTTTTTTAGCTAGGCGTTTGTAGCTTGAGATGTTTTTGTCTTTGCCGACAATGAGCGTATTTACGGGAGTTTTTAGCTTTGAAGCAAGGAGTAAAAACTCTTTTAGCCCCTTTCTTTTAAAGCCATTTCCCACAAAAAGCAGGGTTGCAAGCTCAAATTTAAGTCCGAATTCCTCACAAAGTGCGAGCTTTGCCTCAGCTTTTTGCACCCTTTGGGGTAAATTTACGCCGTTATAAATGGTCGTGATCTTTTCAGACTCTATGCCGTAAGTCGCGATGATCTGCTCTTTGATGAAATTTGAGTTTGTGATGATCTTTTGGGAGTTTTTTAAAACACTTTTTCTCTAAGTATGGATAGACGAAATTTAGGGGGTTTAGCCACCAAAAGCTCTTTGTCGCCCTATAAACCTTATGCACGCCATCTCCTGCCCTGTAGATATCGGCGCAGCTTACTCGCTCTAGGCTAAAATAAAACTCGTCCTCTTTTTTTTGGCGTTTTACTTGGCGGTTAAAATTTAGAGCTTTTTTCCAAGAAGATATGCCAGCATCTCCAAGATATGAGCGAATTTCTGTTTGGATACCAAGCTCATTTATGGCCTTAACAAGCCTTCTTAAGTATCTTTCAGCACCTCCAACTGCGTTTGGATTAGTTCTTAAAAATACTATTTTTTTCATCGATAACTCCGCCAAAGACATTTTTAAATAATATTAAATCGTTTAATAATACAAAAAAATGCCTTAACCTAAAAATTGGCTTGTTTTAAAATAATCTTAGATATAATTTGCCATTTTAATGAAGGAACATTTTGAAAATTTTACTTATAAGAAATGACAACATAGGTGATTTAATTTGCACTACGCCAGCCATTGAAGCGTTGTGCAAAGCCTACGCTCAGGCTCAGATAGATATCGTAGTAAATAGTCTAAATGCTTGTGTTGTTAAAAACAACCCTTTTTTAAACAAAATATACACATATACAAAGCCAAAGCATGTGAGATCCATTGCCGCGAAGGTTAAAGCTTTTTTTGGAAAGTGTAAAATTTTATTTCAAATTTGGCGTGAGAATTATGATGTAGTTGTTATTTTTAGAAGCTCCTATTCGCCATCTGCCGCTATATTTGCAAGAGTGGCTCGTGCTAAAAAGATAATAGGAGCAGTCAAACAAAACGAAGATAGACATCTCATAACAGATAGGTTAAATTTTGATCAGTCCTTACATGAAACCATGCTATGTTGTCAATGCTTGACACCACTTGGGGTAAATTTTAAAGATGAAAAAACACTTTACGTGCCAAGTGAAAAAAATGAAAAATTTAAAGACTTTGTATTTTTTCATATCTCATCACGAGTAGAACAAAATCGCTTAAGTGAAGGTAAAATCTTAGAAATTTTAGAATTTCTAAAGCAACGATTTAAAAATATTGCCATTAGTGCAGAAGAGGCTAACTTTGGTAATGACATATCTCATAAGGCAGATGTTGTTTTTGCTAGAACAAAAAGTTTAGATGAGCTAGCAAGTTATATCTGGGCAGCTAAATTTGTTCTTACTCTTGACGGAGGTGTAGCACATTTAGCCCCAGCGCTTGGTGTAAAGACGATCGTTTTATTTGGAAAAACAAATCCTTTAAGATGGGCGCCAATCTACGGCAGCGGTGAGTGCATAGTCTTACAAAGCCCGAACAAAATAGCAGAGGAAATCAAAAATGATGAAATTTTTAACAAAATATTACAGTTTGCTTGAAAATTTAAAATATATATTTTTTACCATTTATCTCTTTTCTTTGCCAGTGGCAAAAGTAGCTTCTATACAGTCTATATCTATGTCATTATTTACTCTCTTAGTCGTTGCAACAGAGTATAAAAAATGGAGCTTGAAAGATTTACTAAAAATAAAAGCTCCACTAGCTCTACTCTTTATCATAACTTTATTAGCATATATATCGCTTTTTTTTACCATAGATATAAATGAAACACTAAAAGAGGTTAATAAGGGTGTTATAAAAAATGTCGCTTTTATGATCGTTTTGTTCTATTATTTTATGAATTTAGGATATGAGAAAATTAAAATTTATATTTATATATTTTTCTCTTCACTTTTACTGCATTCTGTCATAAATATAATAACGTGGGCTAATATTGGCTTTGATTTTCGTTATAGAACTGGTGGGTTATTAGATGGATATATTTACGATGGTGGTGGCGAGAGGTTTGGAATTTGGGCAGTGTATGCCTTTGGATGTGCCATTTCTCTTTTAACATTTAAAAAAAATAAAGCATTCGCGGTTCTTTTTTTAGTAATATCACTAGTTAGCATCATTTCAAACAATACAAGAGCTACTTATATAGGTGTTATATTTGTGCTAGTAGCTGTTTTTTTTATTTTTATACGATCAAATAAAATTAGAATATTATCTTGCGCGTTAGTTGCTATATTTATCTTTGGCTTTTATGAGATTTCTCATCACATATCTCCAGATAGATATAATTTGACTTTAATACCAAAATATATTGAGCTTATGAAAAAATCTCCAAAAGAGATGGGGACATACTCTGAAATGGGGCTAACTGAGTCAGTTCCTTCTAGAATAGCTTCGTGGAAGTCAGTCCTTATTTATAGAATGCATGAGCCATTTGTACCGACTGGATATGGTAGATTTTTATATGGAAAAACTATTAGAAAATTAAATAGCGAGCAAGATGTGCCTTTTTCTGATTATTCTCAAGTTCATAATGAATTTTTAGGAATGTTTTTTTCGCTTGGCATATTTGGGCTTCTCGCATTTATTGGAATTTGGATAAGTTATTTAAAAACTAGCATTCAGGTAAGTAAAAATAATGATGTGCTTTTAATGGTGTTTGGATACACGATTTTCTTTGGCGGACTTGGTTTTATTGCAAGCTTGCTATTTGGTAGTTTTTTTGGAAGTAGCGAAGCAAAACTTTTCTACCTTACATTAGGCATGGCACTTGGTATATATTATAAAAAAGGCCCTAATAACGATGATAAATATACTAGAGCTTGAAAGCTCTCTTGGTTTTGGCGGGCAGGAGCACCGCACGCAGCGTGTGATAAACGGGCTAGATAAGAGCAAATTTAAAGTTTTTTATGGCCTAAACCCTGGCTCAAAAAGTTTTGAAAAGCAGATAGAGTGTGAATTTGTCGAGTTTAACCTTAAAAGGTCATTTAATATCCTTGAAATTTTAAAAATTTGCAAATTTGTAAAGCAAAATAATATAAAAATCATCTCAACTCACTCTGGTAAAGATGGAATTATAGGTGCCATAGTTAGCAAAATAACTGGTGCAAAGGTAGTTCGCACTAGACATTTGCAAACACCAATTAGGTCGCCATTTAGTTACAACATAAATGATAAGATCGTTGCTGTTTCAAACGCCGTCAAGACTCAGCTTGTATCTCAAGGAGTACAAGAAAGCTTAATGGAGACTATCTACACTGGAGTCGATACTGATAAATTTACTCCACATTTTAAAAAAGACATAAGAGACCAGCTTGGCTTACCAACAAATTCCATTATAGTGGGCATTGTGGCAGTGTTGAGAGCTGCTAAAAATCACAAAATTTTATTTGAAGCATTTAATGAGTTAAATTTATCAAATACTTTTTTGGTTGTAGTAGGTGATGGCCCACAATATGAAAATTTGCAGAATATAAAAACCTCAAACATTTTAATGCTTGGCAATAGAGCCGATGTGAGCGATTTTTTAGGTAGCTTTGATCTATTCGTTTTGCCATCAAAAATGGAAGCCCTTGGCACAGCATTGCTTGAGGCTCAGTCTTGTGCCGTGCCTTGTATAGGTAGTGATGTAGGAGGCATTGGCGAAGCGATAAAAGATAATGAAACTGGACTTTTATTTGAGAACGACAACAAAGATTCTTTAAAAAATGCTCTAAAAACTCTCATAGAAGATGCCAATCTTCGTGCCAAATTTAGCGCAAATGCTAGAGATTTTATAGTAGAGAATTTCTCGATCCAAACAATGGTGAGACAAACGGAAAAAATGTATGAAGCTCTTTGAAAACTTTATGCGTCTAATTTTAAATTTTAAAAAAATACAAAAGACGCAGCTGGTAACCGAGCCTTTTGAAACCGTTTGTTTTTTTAGTAACACAGCACTGGGCGATACTATTTTTAACACACCAGTATTTCGAGTGTTTAAGCAAAATTTTCCGCATGTAAAAGTAGTTGCGCTACTAAATCCATCTACTGCGTTACTTTTTAAAACCGATCCAAACATTGATGAAATTTTATTATATGATGGTAAAAAAAGTGGGTTTTTGGATATTTTAAAAAAATAAAAAAACTATCACCAGATATAGTTTTTATTTTGCACTCAAATGAACCGCAAGCTACTCCACTAGCTGTTCTTAGTGGGGTAAAATATCTATTTAAACTGCCAAATTTAAATAATAGGTTTAGCCTCTTTCACTCAAATGCTTCAGAGCCATATGGAGATGATAGATATGTGGTATTAAACCGTCTAGAACAGCTTAAATTTATAGGTATTCAAAGTCGCGACACGCGTCTAAATTTATACCTTGAGGCAAGTGATTTTACTAATGTTGATGAGGCGCTAAAAGGCTATGAGAGCCGTAAAATTGTCGGTTTTCAAATGGGTGCTAGCACTATTTCTAGGCAGTGGTTTATTGATAAGTGGGAAAAACTTGCAAGGCTTGTTTTACAAGATAGAGATACTGTCATAGTCTTAACAGGAAGTCCTGCTGAGCGTGCCATGACTAAGCAGTTAGAAGAAAGGATAAATGATCCTCGTCTTTTAAACCTTGCTGGTAAATTTAATATCAGAGAAGCAGCCGCACTAATTTCAAGGCTAAATATACTAATCACGCCAGATACTGGTCCTTTGCATGTCGCAGCAGCCCTAAAAACTCCAACTATTGGTCTTTTTGCGGTGGCATCACCTATAAATTCAAATCCAGATTTTGATATAGATATTCATAAATTTATTAAAAAACCACGCACTTGCTCTCCATGCATAGGCAAAAAGTGTAAATTTCAAAAATGTATGTTGCAAATTGATGAAAAAGAGGTTTATGATATGCTCAAGGAAATGATTTGAAAAAAATTTTGTTTGTGGATACTGGACATGAATATGGTGGTGGAACAAAGAGCTTTATATATCTCTTAGAAGGTCTAGAAAAATACAAGAAATATCAATTTAGCGTTTTTTTTGAAAATGACTATAAAGTTGGTGAGCAAAATATATCTGAAATAATCAATAATCTTGGCGTGAACTTTATAAAATTTACGCCAAAGAGGCAGCCAGCAAAAATAATAAAAGAGCTGTTGCGTATATTTAGCAAAGAAACTTTAGCTAAATACCTTTATCAAAAAGATTACAAATATGCCATCGCTATGCTTTCAAATGAAAAACCAGACATAATTCATCTAAATAATCACTTTTCAACAAACCTTGCCTATATCGAAGCCGCAAATGTTTTAGGCATTAAAGTTATACAGCATTTAAGAAAGAACTCTCCCATAGAACCATTTAAACTTAAAATTTTAAATAAACAAAAATTTATACCCATTTGCGTTTCAAACTCAACTTATGAATTTTATGCCAAACAGATAGAAATACAAAAAAACATCATATATAATCCAGTGATAGTTAATAAGGAGACAACAGTTATAGACAATATAAAATTTGATAAAAATAAGATCAATATAATAATGCCTGCAAATTTTCTAACACTCAAAGGACATGAGCTGGTCTTTGATGCGCTAACTATTTTAAAAAGAGATGATGTCGATGTTTATTTTGCAGGCAGTGGAGAGCTGACACCTGGTGCAAAAGAGAAATTTGATATGCTAATAAAATCTGGTAAAGCACAATATTTGGGATTTGTGCAACAAATGGGAGAAATTTATAAAAATTGTGACTACGTACTAGGCTTTTCAAGTGATGAAGGCCTGCCAAGAGTCGTTATAGAAGGGCTTAGTTGTGGTCTTGGTGTTATTTACTCCGACATACCAGTCATAAAAGAAATTTATAATATATCATCAAAAAAAGAAGATTTTTTCATAGTCCAAAGAGAATCAAAGTCGCTTTTAAAATGTCTTGAGAATTTAACTAAACCAAGCTCAAAAGCACCAGATAGTGCAGTCATTGATACTTTTAGTTTGGATAATTATATTCGCAGCGTTGATGCGATATATAGTGATCTTTGACAAATCGTTCAATCTTTTCTAGATCATCTTTGCTGAGCTCAAAAAAGGAACTTGCATCTATATTTCTAACAGTTTTAAACACCGAACTAATCGGGTATAAAGCGGAATTTATAATAAGCGAATCAAATACTCCCCTTTGCTCACTTGCAAAGCATGGTCCCATTAAACATATCGTTGGAGTGTGCACACTGTCAGCCACATAGTAGTTTCCAGTATCAGAGCTTATGTATATCTGCATCTGCGATAGATAAAACGGAAGTTCTTCAAGTTTGATCTTATCTATCATCGATATAAATTTTAATCCCTCAAAACTATTTCTTTCACTACTTTCTAAAATTAGTTTTTCCAGCAGTTTAGCCTCATCACCAACACCAAAAACATAAATTTCACAGTCAAATTTAGAGAAAATTTTTAAGATCTTCTCCCAAGTTTGATTAGGTGGCGTTTTCATTTTATTGCCAGCACTAAGACTTATACCTACCTTAAATTTATCGCTTTTGATAATATTTTCTGATGGCACAAACAGTGGTTTTTGCAGTTGTTTTTCAAATTTTAATTCATTAACATTTATCATCTTTAGGTATGTTGATAGCGTTAAGTCGTTTAATGTATGTGAAATTTTTTTCATACCAAAAGCTAGCAGTTTAAAGCTACTAGAAGTAGCGTAATGTTTGATAGTTGCTATGTTTTTGGATAAAGTGCAACGTGCCAAGAAAAGATTTAGACTATTTGGCATAAGAACATAAACATCTTTATAGTTTTGTTTAAAAAGTGCAAATGCTAGTCTTAGCTTGGAAGTTTTTTTCTTTTTTATATCATTTATTATAAAAATTTTATCTATCCTATTGTCATGTTTGGCAAAAGCAATATTTATCTCATCAAGCAATATATCAAATTTAGCCAAAGGCTCAAAAATAATAGTCGAATTTGCATAGTCGCCAATCTTGGCAGTTTGTATGATTAAAATTTTATCAGATGGTTTTCTAAAAAAACTTATAAATTTAAATATGGGATAAAAAAGTAGATATTGTAAAAGGTAAAACAAAACAAATTCCTTTAGTTTGATTTAAGGCATATTTTACATAGTTTTTAATAAATAGGTTGTTAGAATACAAAATTAAAAAATAAAACTTTATAAAAAGGCAAAAATGAGCGTACCAGTTTTAATGTATCACCACGTGCTTGAAAAGAGCGGATTTATCGCTAGTAGCGTGGATGAGTTTAAATCGCATATGAAATTTCTAGCTGAAAATGGCTATAAAACGTTAAGTATAAATGAATTTATAGCATATAAAAAAGGCGAGCTTGAGGTGCCTAAAAAGAGCGTTTGTATAACATTTGATGATGGCTGGATGGACAACTACATCTATGCCTATCCTATCGTGAAAGACTTTGGACTAAAAGCAAATATGTTTATAGTCACTGGCTGGATAGAAGCAGCACAAAAAGCTAATAAAATAAGCCGTGGAACTTTCTTGAATGGTAGCCATAGTGAGTGTAAAAAAGTGGCTCCAAGTAGGCCGCAAGACGTGATCTTAAATTTAGAGCAGATCGAGAAGATGAGTGATTGTTTTAGCTTTCACTCGCATACGCATGGGCATTTTGATGGATATTTTGGGCGGCTTAGCTTGGATGAAGAATTTGGTCTTTGCCGTGAGTTTATGAAGAAAAATTTTGGCTTTGAAGATGAGTCGCTTTGCTGGCCAAGAGGCAAATATAATGACGAGTATCTAAATGCTGCTAAAAAGCATGGCTACAAGGCATTTTTCACGACAAAGCGTGGCATAAACAAGGCTGATGGCAACTTAGAGGAGATAAAACGCATAGTGACAAAGCGCGATGAAAAATGGCTTAAAAAGACTATGTTCATCTACCAAAATGACTTTTTGGGCTCGATATATGCTTTTCTTAGGAGTTAAAACTAATAAAACATTATTAAATTTTTCAATTAATTAGTGAGATCAAAAAAGATAAAGAACTTTTTTGATCTCAAAATATAGCAATTCTTTTTTATTATTTAAAATATCAGTGAATCTTATCGTAAATTTATCATCTCCAATTCAAAAGCCAAAATTTCTTTTTTATAGTGTTTTCTGGGATGTTTTTTCTAAACTGTTCGCTTAAAACATGCCAAGTAAAATTTAGAAACATTCTTGAATGTGCTACTATTGCACCATACTTTTTCATTTTTTCTATTTTCTTTTCATAAATTATTTTATTTTGTGAATCATCTCTGTTTAATGAGTGATATGAGCTTTTACGGTTAACATCATTATCATCTCTTTCTCTGCAAAAATATTTTTTCTTTGTAATATATTTTCTCTTAAAACCAAGTGCATCAAAATATTCAGCACAAAAGTTATCTTCATAGCCGTAGTTTCCAGCAAATTCTTCATCATAGCCAAAATATTTTAAAAAATCACCTCGGCTCATTGCAAAGACGTTTCCATGAGATGGATAGTTACCTGATATAAAGTTATTTCTATGGATATGTGTTCGTCTAAATTTATAAATTTCATGCTCCTTAAAGGCGTGGTTTGCCATAAATTTTAATGTATCTTCATAAAAGATATGATCTAAATCTGTGATTATCAATTTATCACTTTTTGCGCTTAGAACTCCTAAATTTCTTGCTCCACTTTGGTTCCATTTTATGTCTTCATTGATTTTTATCCAGCGTAAATTTAGATTAAAATCTGGTATTTCATATTTTAATGGCGAGCCGTCATCTATTATGACAAATTCCATAATATCCAGCAATTCCGGATCATATTTGGCATAAGCATTTAATAAGTTTAGGACAGAGTTTATATCATTTTGATCGCAATAAAAATGCGTAACGTAGCTAAGTTTTATGTGAGAGTAGTCTCTAGTGATAAAATGGGGGGGGGGTAATTAGTGATTTCATATTTCTCCTTTTAAAATTTGGTTTATCCTCTCTTTTATCTCTGGCATTTCATCGCTAAAGTCCATTAAAGTCTTCTCGATGCCATGCTCTTTTATGCCCTCTTTATCACATGGCACAAAGTCCCACTCCTTTTGATAGAGGGTGTGCTTGCCCATGCTTTGTATGCCATTTTGCGCTGTGTAGCCATTTTGCATCAAGCTATTATCCCATGGCCCCCACTCAAAAGCTCCACTTGGGCCAAAAAGGGCGATCACTGGCACGTCATTTGCAGCGGCTATATGCATGATCGCAGTATCGACGCCGATAAAGAGACTTGAGCGCTTTGAGAGAGCGATCGTTTGTTTTAGGCTTAGCTTGCCACCTAAATTTATAGGCTCGCTTTTGCAAATTTTTAGCACGTTTGCAAGCTTATTTAGCTCATTTTCTTTGTTGTCGCTTGTTAGCACGACCTTTATGCCAAGCTCGTTTTCGCAGTAGTCTATGAGCTCTGCCATGCTCTCATCGTTTGCGCATTTAAACATCCAGCGGCTTGTTAGATGCACGTGCACAAAGCGTTTTGGTAAATTTAGATACTCCACGCTCTCGTCTGAAAAAACGCTCACTTTTTTACTAACCGGCTCAAAGCCCAAAGCTCTTAGTGCGTTTAAATTTAGATCAACCGTGTGTGAGAAATTTTCGTAGTATTTTGCCTTTACGCTTAAAAGCTTATTTATCGCCTTGTGCTTGCCTAAAAAGCCAACTATCTTTTTGATCTTGGCGTATTTTGAGATGATGACGCCGCGGTCTCCAGTGGTCGTTTGCACCGCCATATCGTACTTCTCTTTTTTGATCGCTCTTATAAATTTTAGCTCGGTAATTAGCTTTTTAAAAAAGCCAGAATTTGCACTTTGCCTATCGTAAATGTGGATTTTATTTATGTAGGGATTGCCTTCTATCATCGCTTCTGTCCCTTTGTTTAAGGCAAAGTCGATGGTCGCGTCTGGGTAGTAGTGGTGCAAATTTTCAATGAGCGGCGTTGTCAAAAGTACGTCGCCGATGTTTCTAAATTTAATCACAAGTATTTTCATTTTATATATTTCCAAAATGTGTACTGGGCGTAAAGTCTAGCGATAACGTAACCCACAAAGCCCTCTTTAAAGCCACCTTTTAGCACATAAAGCTTAAAAAATGTCCAAGTTGGGCTTGTAAGCGCCTTTAGCAAATTTCTTTTTGCGCCCATGCTCGAGTAGCGATTTTGCTTGGCGATAAACTGCTCGATGCTCTCATACGCGTAGTGCAAGAAGTGATTTTTAAGCGCTCCAAGCCTTTGTGAGCCGTCATTTAAAACAACCTTTTCATGCACAGCTCTGCCATCAAATTTGGCAAAATTTTTGTTAAAAAGTCTCACCGTGTAGTCTGGATATAGCCCCATGTTTTTTATCGCTTTGCCAAAAAAGAAATTTAGCCTAGCAACGTTGTAAGCCATAAATTTAGGCTCTTTTAGCGTGCTAATGATCTCATTTTTAAGCTCGTCTGTTATCACCTCGTCGCTATCAAGCACAAAGACCCACTCGTTTTTGGCTAGATCCACGCCCTTTTGCTTTTGCGCGCCAAATCCAAGCCAAGCTTGCTCGTGAAATTTCACATTACTAAAGCCATCACAAATTTGCCTTGTGCTATCTTTTGAGCCGCTATCAACCACGATGATCTCATCAGCAAATTTAGCGCTCTCTAGCACCTCTTTTAGGTACTTTTCGCTGTTAAAAGTCAAAATGACAACGCTTAGCATTTGTACTCATTTTCGTAAAATCTCTTAAACCTTTGGTGAAACCAAAAGTACTCCTCAGGCCTTGCTCTAACCATCTCTTCGCAAGCGCTGCACTGCATCTGCGTCGCTTTTTGTACGGCATCTTCTTTATCAAACGTGCTTATATCTATTGGCTGCTCCAAGCAAATTTCATTTAAATTTTCATCTTTTTGGTAGATAAATGCGTTTATGATAAGGGCATTTGTCTTTTGCGCTAGCACGCTTGCCGCTGGCGTATGAAGCACATCTTTGCCAAAAAAATTCACCTTTATGCCATCTTTTGGCGCGGTGTTTTGATCGACTAAAATTCCTACTATTCGCCTAGCTTTTAGCGCTTTTAAGATATCTTTTGCGCCGCCATCTTTGTCGATTAGCTCCACGTCAAACTGCGCTCTGTTTGCCCTTAAAATTTTATCCATGACGCTGCTATCAAGCTTTCTGCCAAGCACTGAAGATGGCCCAAAATGCGCTGCAACTGCTAGAGGAAATATCTCCCACTGCCCAAAGTGCGCCGTTGTGACGATGATGGGCCTGCCAGATCTTATCGCATCAAGCAAAAAGTGCTCATTTTTAAAAACAACTTGCTTAAGTATCTTTTGCTTTGTCGTGTTTTGATTGAGGATGAAATTTATACCAAGATATTTTGCAAAGTTGTAGTAGCATTTTTTGGCGATCTCTAGCTTCTCTTCTTTGCTCTTTGTCTCACCAAAAGCGAGGTTTAAATTTGTCATCACGATGTGAAATCTCTTTTTTTTAAGCTTCATAAACGCAAATGCTAAAAATTTAGCAAGCGTCCTTTGAAGCGAGCTTGGCAATATAAATATAAGAAATTTCAAGGTGTAAAAGCCAGCTAGATAGAGCCTATCCATTTAGCAGCCTTTTTGCGAAATTTGCAACCGTTTCAGGGTAAATTTCTCTTATGCAAAAGTCGTTTTTATTGATACTTCTAGCATCTATCTCCTTGCCCATATCAACAACAAGGTTTTTGTCCGTGACGTAGGCATTTCGGTGGCTTGGGCGGTTGCCAAAAAGCGTGATAGAAGGCCTATTTACAGCCCATGCAAGGTGCGTTAGACCGCTATCATTGCCGATTACTAGATCGCAGCTCGCGATAAAATCTATCATATCTTTTATGCTTAGTTTTTCAAGCAGTTTTGCTTTAGTGCCTGAAATGATCGCCTCAGCCCTTGTCTTTTCGCTCTCACTCCCGTAGCAAAGGTAAATTTCGCAACCTTCAAGCAGTCTGATCACATCTTTAAATTTGTCATAAATTTTGCTCTCTTCGCTTGCAAAGGCAGCGATTAAAACGCGTTTTTTGCCGCTTTCATTTTTAAATTTCCCTACTATTTCAAAGCAGGGCGATTTTTCTAAAATTTCACCTCTATCAAAGCCAAAATTTAGAGCATATCCAACGAGGCTTAGGTTTCTAACTATGATATTTTCATTGTAGTCGATCTTAAATTTATACCTATAAAGCCTGGCTGCGATCTTTTCTTTGACGCTTTCTCTGCTAAAGCCATAAATTTCTTTGCCAAGTAGTTTTGCGACGACGGCTGATTTGAAAAGCCCTTGCAAGTCGATGATCTTGTCAAATTTACCAAGCGTTTTTATGATCTTGTAGCTCTTTTTAAAGCTCTCTTTAAGCGGCAAAATAACTAGCTCGTCGATAAGCGGATGATCTTTTAAAAGGCTTGCAAAACGGGCATCAACTAGCCATGTGATGTGAGTATTTGGGCAGTGCTTTTTGATAAACTGAAGCACGATGGCTGCATGGACGATGTCCCCAAGTGCCGAAAGCTTTACGATGGCTATTTTTAGTTGATTTTTATCTTGCATTGGCTACTTTAAATATAAATTTTTGGTATGATTTTAAAAAAAAATGCTTAAAAAAGGGCTAAAATGGCGAAAAGTTACATCTGTGTCTTTGACTGCGAGACGATACCTGATGCAAATTTGATAAGAAAAATTTACGGCATCGACGGAAGCGACGAAGATGTGAGCGTGCAGGCTATGGCCTTGCAAAAAGAGGCCAGTGGGAGTGAGTTTTTGCCTGTGATGTTTCATAGGGTGGTCGCGATTTCTGCGGTGATGGCCGATGAGTACGGCAAATTTTTAAAAGTTAGCACGATGGAGGGCAAGGACGAGCGCGAAATCATCGCTAAATTTTTAAAATTTATAAATGATTACAACCCAAGGCTCGTTAGCTTTAACGGCCGTGGCTTTGACCTGCCAATGCTTATGGTGCGTGCGATGCGCTACAACCTAAACGCAGCGGCATATTATGAGAGCGAAAACAAAGAGCTAAATAAAAACAAATGGGAAAACTATAGAGCGAGGTATTCGCCTAAATTTCACCTTGACCTACTTGATTTTATAAGCGATTTTGGAAGCGTAAGAGGGCTAAAGCTCGATACGCTTTGTGCTAGCTTAAATTTACCTGGTAAATACGACGTGCACGGCGATCAGGTGCTTGAGCTATACTATGCAGGCGAGCTTGATAAGATAAACGAATACTGCGAAAGCGACGTGCTCAACACCTACTGGCTATTTTTGAAATTTGAGCTTTTGCAGGCAAATATCTTGCAAGAAGATTACATAAATCACCTAAACGTGATGAGCGAATTTTTAGCTAAAAACTGCGCTCACAGGGGATATAGCGAGGTCTTTTGCTCTGCGATAAGCGACGAGCTAGCAAGGCTTAGCGGACAGCTAGACTACGAGATAAAGGTAGATAAAGAGGCTTTGGAATTTAGCGAATTTGATGATGTAAGGCCGATTAGCAAAGAGGAGCTAAACTGCGATATGCTGGGTGGTCTGCTTAAAAAAGCAAGCGATCTAAAGCCAAAAGAGCCAAAAAACAAGACACTTTTTGAAGAGAAAGTGCCTGAGATAAATTTAGACGACGAATAAGCCAAAATGAAAGGAAAAATATGAAAATTTTAGTAACTGGAACAGCTGGATTTATAGGATTTCAACTTGCAAATGCCCTTGTGGCTCGTGGGGATGAGGTCGTTGGATATGACGTGATAAATGATTATTACGACGTAAATTTAAAGCTTGCACGCCTAAAAACGGCTGGCTTTGACGTGAGCGAGATAGATTACGGCAAGCTTATCACCTCAAAAACGCATCCAAATTTAAAATTTATAAAAGCAGACCTTGCTGATGAAAAGACGATGAAAGAGCTTTTTGAGAAGGAGAAATTTGACGTAGTGGTAAATTTAGCCGCACAAGCTGGCGTTCGCTACTCGCTCATAAATCCAAAAGCCTACATCGACAGCAACATCACAGGCTTTATGAACATCCTCGAGTGCTGCCGTCACAATGAGATCAAAAATTTAGTCTATGCAAGCTCTAGCTCGGTTTACGGCTTAAATGAAAACATGCCATTTTCTACGCACGAGGGGGTCAATCACCCTATAAGCCTCTACGCAGCGACCAAAAAGAGCAACGAGATGATGGCGCACACTTATAGTCACCTATTTAATGTGCCAACGACCGGACTTCGCTTTTTTACGGTTTATGGACCATGGGGACGCCCTGATATGGCGCTATTTTTGTTTGTTGATGCCGCACTTAAAGATAAGAGCATCGACGTCTTTAACTATGGCAAGATGAAGCGCGACTTTACCTACGTGGACGACATCGTAAAGGGCATCATCAAGTGCATCGACAACCCTGCTAAGCCAAATCCAAATTGGGACGCAAAGCACCCAGACCCTGCCACCTCAAAAGCGCCGTTTAAGGTCTATAATATCGGCAACAACAGCCCAGTCGAGCTCATGGACTACATTAAGGCAGTTGAGATAAAGATCGGCCGTGAGATCAAGAAAAATTTTCTCCCGCTTCAAGCAGGCGACGTGCCAGCGACATTTGCAGACGTGAGTGATTTGGTGGCTGACTTTGACTACAAGCCAAATACAAAAGTAAACGACGGCGTGGCTAAATTTGTCGAGTGGTATAGCGAGTTTTACGGGATAAAGATCTAAATGAGACGTTGCGAGTGGGCCAAGGGCGAGCTTGACATAGCCTACCACGATAATGAGTGTGGCAAAGTCATAAAAGATGATAGAAAATTTTTTGAGATGATAGTTTTAGAGGGCTTTCAAGCGGGACTTTCGTGGCATGGAGTACTTCAAAAAAGAGAGGCTATGAGAGCGGCGTTTGACGGCTTTGATCCTGAAAAGATCAAGCTCTATGGCGAGGCTGAGATAGCTAAATTTATGCAAAACGATGAGCTGATACGCAATAGACTAAAACTAAAATCGCTTGCCACAAACGCACTTGCTTTTTTATCAGTAACGCAAGAATTTGGTAGCTTTTATGATTATCTTTGGGGGCATTTGCTAAGAAAATTTGACCCTAAATTTGACGGCAAACAGATCATCAATCACTATCAAAATATCAAGCAAGTGCCGGCAACCACGCCGATGTCTGACTTTGTGGCAAAGGAGCTAAAAAAGCGAGGGTTTAAATTTCTAGGCTCTGTTAGCACCTATGCCCTTTTGCAAAGCGCGGGCGTGGTGGATGATCATATGGACTATTGTTTTTGTAAGGCAAAAGGCTGATTAGAATAATTTTTGCACTTTTGGTGCTTTTAAATTTTGCATTTTCTCTTGAACTGTTGCGCCTTAGCGAATTTAAAGATCAAAACGTCTCAGGCTGGCTAGCTAGCGAGAAGCTTGATGGCGTGCGTGCCTACTGGGACGGAGAAAATTTGCTCTCAAGGCAGGGCAAAAAGCTAAATGCACCGCTAAGTTTTACTAAAAATTTCCCAAAATTTGCACTTGATGGCGAGCTTTATGCAAAGGGGCTTAAATTTGAAGAAATTCAAGCTACCGTGATGGATAAGCTGCCAGATGAAAAGGAGTGGAGCAGGCTTAAATTTCACGTTTTTGACGTGCCAGAGGCAAGTGGTGGCTTGCTTGATAGGCTTGAAGTTTTGGCCAAATTTCTAAAAAATGAGCCAAATCAAAATTTAATCATCATAAAACAGATAAAGATGCGTGATAACGCCCAGTTTTTAAAATTTACAAAGGGTATCATCGCAAAAGGTGGCGAGGGAGCAGTCGTGCGTGAGCCAAATGCGCCCTACGAGCGAAAACGAAGCAAGAATGCGCTCAAATTTAAGAAATTTAAAGATGCCGAGTGCGAGGTGGTCTCCATAAACAAAGGCAGCGGTAAATACGCAAATCTTGCTGGCTCGCTCACCTGCAAGGCGCTTGGCGGCAAAGATGATAGAGAAAAAGCTGGCGAGCCAAAAGAGGGCACTATCTTTAAAATAGGCTCAGGACTAAGCGACGAGCAGCGCACAAATCCCCCAAAGATAGGCTCTATCATCACATATAAATTTCAAAATTTAACCTCTTATGGCAAGCCAAGATTTCCTATATTTTTAAGGATTAGAGAGGATTAAATTTCGTCCGCGATCTCTTTTAACGCCCTAAAAGAGTCAAACTGCGCATCCTCATCAAAAATGAAACTTTGAGCCATGATCTCATCGACTTCAAGTCTGTTTTGAAACTCTAAAATTTGCTCTTTAACGCTTTGCTTTGAGCCTATGAAAGAGCACGCCATCATCTCTTCTGTGACGCTTCTTTCTCTATTTTTTAGCTCTATTTGCCTAAAGTCGATCGGTCCAAAATGTGGAGCCTTGGCGCCTGCTTTGTAAGAGACAGCAAAGACCTCGTCGTTGTCCTTTTTTGGTGGCTGCAAATACTCTTTTTCGCCAGTTACTACGTTTAAGAAAAACTGCGTTTGCGTAGTTGCCAAACTCTTTGCTAGCTCGTCACTTTGGGCTATTATCACATTTGCTCCTGCGATGACATAAGGGGTGGCAAGAAACGAAGAGGGCTTGAAATTCTGACGATAAATTTCTATTGCTTTTTCTAGCGCACGTGGTGCAAAGTGCGACGCAAAGGCGTAAGGCAGGCCAAACTCAGCCGCCACGTATGCGCTATATATGCTTGAGCCAAGTATGTAGATGGGCGGAATTTTGTCTACTTTTGGATAGGCTTTCACGGCTCTTTTGGCGTTAAAATAGTCCATTAGCTCGTTTATCTGCAGATCAAATTCTATCTCTCTTGCGCCTCGTCTAAGCACCGCAGCTGTATCTTGGTCGGTCCCTGGAGCTCTGCCTAGCCCAAGATCGACGCGGTTAGGAAATATCGTCTCAAGGGTGGCGTACTGCTCGGCGATAGAGTAGGGGCTGTGATTTGGTAGCATCACACCGCCAGAGCCCACTCGCAGGCTCTTTGTGTGCTCTAAGATGTGCGCGATGATGAGCTGCGTGGCTGAGCTTGCTAAGTTTCTCATGTTGTGATGCTCTGCGACCCAGTAGCGATTTATGCCGATATCTTCGGCAAAAATAGCTAGTCTAACGGCTGCATCTATGGCAGCTTTTGCGTCACTGCCTTGCTTAATAGGCAGTAAATTTAATATTGAGACATTCATTTTTATCCTTTTATTTTTGTAGATGAAAGATTATAAAGATTAAATTTAAAATAGATTGTAAGTCTATTTTAAATTTATAAAGAGAAATATCTATTTTGCAGCTTTTAGGTAAATTTTAAAAACTAACCTTGCTTTACTTTTGCTTTACTCTATTTTTGATAAAATTACACACTTTTAATGAAAGGCTTAAACTTGAAAATTTTAGTAACAGGTGGAGCTGGATACATCGGCAGCCACGTAGTAAAAGCACTTTTAAAGCAAGGCAAAGATAAGATAACCATCATCGACAACCTCTGCAAGGGCTCACAAAAAGCACTTGAGGCACTCAAAAATATAGGAAATTTCAAATTTATAAACGCAAATTTAGAGGACGATCTAAGCGAAATTTTCGCAAATGGTAAATTTGATGCGATCATCCATTTTGCAGCGTTTATCGAGGTCTTTGAGAGTATGAGCGAGCCGCTAAAATACTATCTAAACAACACAGCAAACGTCGCAAGGGTGCTAAGATACGCAAAAATTTACAATGTAAATAAATTTATATTTAGCTCAACTGCTGCAGTTTATGGCGAGCCAGACGTGGCAGAGGTGAGCGAAACAACACCTACAAACCCGATAAATCCATACGGCAGAAGCAAGCTAATGAGCGAGCAGATCATCAAAGACTACGCCGCTTCAAATGAAAATTTCAAATTTGCGATTTTGCGCTATTTTAACGTAGCAGGCGCAGACGAAGAGGGGCTTATCGGTCAAAACTATCCAAACGCCACGCACCTTATCAAGGTGGCCGTTCAAACTGCACTTGGCAAGCGCGAGAGTATGGGCATCTTTGGCGATGACTACGCGACAAAAGATGGCACATGCGTTAGAGACTACATCCACGTTAGCGACCTAGCGGACGCCCACATAAGCGCGCTGGAGTATATCGGCCAAAATGGCAGTGAGACTTTTAACGTGGGATATGGCAGGGGATTTAGCGTAAAAGAGGTCATTGAGACCGCAAAAAAAGTAAGTGGAGTAAATTTTAAAGTGCTAAATGCGCCAAGAAGGGACGGCGACCCAGCTATCCTAATCTCAAACGCAAGCAAACTACGCTCGCTAACAAGCTGGAAGCCAAAAAGAGACGATCTGGCGCTCATCATAAAAACCGCCCTTGAGTGGGAAAAGAGAATTTAAGGATAAGCATGAAAATAGCAGTGATTGGAACCGGATATGTTGGACTAGTAAGTGGTGCATGCTTTGCCAAAATGGGCAACAGCGTGATCTGCGTCGATGTTGATAGTAAAAAGATCGAGGCGCTAAAAAACGGCGTCGTGCCTATATATGAGCCAGGGCTTGCTGATATCGTAAGCGAGTGCTATAAAAATGGCTCGCTTAAATTTAGCACGCAGATAACCGAGGCGCTAGAGCATGCAGATGTGCTATTTATCGCAGTTGGCACGCCTATGGGTGCTGATGGACAGGCAGATTTAAAATATGTCCTATCAGTTGCTAAATCTATCGGAGAAAATTTAAGCAAACCACTAATAGTTGTCGATAAATCAACCGTTCCAGTGGGCACTGGAGCCAAGGTGCATGAGGTGATCGAGGCTGAGCTTAAAAAGAGAAATGTAGAGGTTAAATTTGAAGTCGTCTCAAATCCAGAGTTTTTAAAAGAGGGTGCGGCGGTTGAGGACTTTTTAAAGCCAGATCGCGTTGTTATCGGAGCTAGCAGCGAGTGGGGCTTTAGCGTGATGAGAGAGCTTTATGAGCCATTTATGAAAAATCACGACAGGCTCATTTGTATGGACGTAAAATCAGCTGAGATGACAAAATATGCTGCAAATTCAATGCTGGCAACCAAAATAAGCTTTATAAACGAGATAGCAAATATCTGCGAACGCGTAGGCGCTGATGTAAATTTAGTTAGAAAAGGCATCGGCAGCGACTCAAGGATCGGATATAGCTTCATCTACCCAGGCTGCGGATATGGCGGTAGCTGCTTTCCAAAAGACGTCGAGGCGCTCATCTATACAGCTAGACAAAATGGCTTTGAGCCAGAGCTTTTAAACGCGGTCGAATCAAGAAATAAGGCTCAAAAAAGAGTGCTTTTTGATAAAATTTACAACTTCTTTGGCGGCGATCTAAAGGGCAAAACGATCGCACTTTGGGGGCTTGCATTTAAGCCAAATACCGATGATATGAGAGAGGCTAGTTCGCTAACTTTGATAAAGCTTTTAGATGAAGCTGGCGCAAAAGTGGTCGCTTACGATCCAAAAGCAAGCGAAGAAGCTAAAAAATATATGCCAAATTTAGATGTGAAATATGCCAAAAATAAATATGACGCTCTTGATAACGCCGATGCTATGGTGCTTGTGACAGAGTGGAGTGAGTTTAGATCGCCTGATTTTATGGAGATCAAAGAGAGGCTAAAAAATGCTGTCATATTTGACGGACGCAACCAGTATAACGCTAAAGCTTTGGCTGAGCATGGATTTAAGTATTTTCAAATAGGCGTCAAAGCGTGAAGCAAATTTTATCTCTCATAGCTTGTTTGCTGCCTTTTGTGCTTTTAGCTAGCGAGGCTTCAGGTAAAAGTGAAGCAAAGACGCAAGAGCAGGTTTTTGAGCTGCCCGTCTCAAAGATGCCGAATGATTATTTTAAATATGAAGCTGCATTTTTTAAAGAGGTGCAAACGGATTGTGAATTTGCTATGTTAGAGGGCGGACATTTAGATAAAAAAGAGGATAAAAGCGGGGTTTATTATGAATTTAGCGCAGATGATGAGCCGCTTAAGCCTTGCAATGGCAAAAATAAAAAGAGGCAAATTTATTATGAATTTACTCAAATTTTGCCTGGCATTAGCCCCATTAAGATCGTAACTCCGCAAAGCGTGGGCGCAGAGATAAGAATTTATGAACGTGTAGAAACAATAAAACCAAAAATTTTAAAAAGGAAAGAGAAATGAAAATAGCAGTAGTAGGACTTGGATATGTGGGACTTCCACTAGCAGCAGCTTTTAGTGAAAAGTACGAAGTAGTCGGCTTTGACGTAAATGCAAAACGTATAGAAGAGCTTAAAAGTGGCTATGATAGAACGCTTGAGCTTAGCAATGAGCAGATGAAAAAAGCGATCGATAATGGCATGAAATTTAGCCTAAATTTAGATGACATCAGAAGTTGCAACTTCTTCATCGTAACCGTCCCAACTCCGATAGATAAGAACAAACGCCCTGATCTAACCCCAGTGGTAAAAGCAACTGAGAGCGTGGCAAAAGTGCTTAAAAAAGGCGACATCGTTGTCTATGAAAGCACCGTTTATCCAGGCGTTACAGAAGAAATTTGCGTGCCACTTCTTGAAAAGAGTGGGCTTAAATTTAACAAAGACTTCTTCTGCGGCTACTCTCCAGAGCGCATAAACCCAGGCGATAAAGAGCACACAGTGACAAAGATCAAAAAGATCACAAGTGGCTCAACTCCAGAGATCGCTGACAAGGTCGATGAAATTTATCGCTCTATCATCACAGCTGGCACTCACAAAGCTTCAAGCATCAAAGTGGCAGAAGCAGCAAAGGTCATCGAAAACACCCAACGCGACATCAACATCGCCTTTATAAACGAGCTTGCGATGCTCTTTGAAAAGCTTCACATCAACACTATCGACGTTTTAGAGGCTGCAGGTACTAAGTGGAATTTCTTAAATTTCCGCCCAGGACTAGTTGGCGGTCACTGCATCGGCGTAGATCCATACTATCTAACTCACAAAGCTCAAGAGGTAGGCTACAACCCTGAAATGATCCTAGCAGGTCGCCGCATCAACGATGATATGGGCAGATATGCAGCCGATCAAGTGATAAAACTAATGATAAGAAAAGGTGTGCTTATCAACAAAGCGCGCGTGCTTGTTCTTGGTATGACATTTAAAGAAAACTGCCCAGATATAAGAAATTCTCGCGTTATAGACGTGGTTGATGAGCTAAAAGACTTTGGCTGCAAGGTCGATGTGACTGATCCTTGGGCTGATAGCGCCGAGGTAAAACACGAGTATGGCTTTGATCTAGTAAAAGAGTATAACCTAGACGACTACGACTGCATCGTGATCGCCGTAGCTCACAATGAATTTAAAAAGCTCAACCTAAAAGGCCACTTGGTTTATGATATAAAAAATATCTACCCAGAGGCTGACGCTAGGCTGTAAGTGAGCGTTAAATTTAAAATTTACTTAGCTGCCTTGCCATTTGGCTTGGCGGCTAAATTTTTTGGTTTTTTCTTTTCAAATTTAGCTTTTGGGCTAAATTTCAAAGGTTAAAAGTCTAATGCTAATCAATCTAATAAGCTCAATCGTCGTTTTTGTCGTATCAATGGGCATAAATTTTTTTCTTACGCCATTTATCTTAAAAAGCCTTGGTAACGAGGCATTTGGTTTTGTGGGACTTAGCAACGCCATCGTTAGCTACGCAGCAGTCGTAAGTGTAGCCATAAACTCGGTCAGCGGGCGCTTTGTCGCTCACGCGTGGCACAAAAAAGATCTAAGCCTTGCAAACACCTACTACTCATCAGTGCTTGTTGTAAATATCTTCTTTTGCGCCGTTGTCGTGGTGCTTAGCTCCGTTTTCATACTAAATTTGCAAAGCTTTTTAAATGTCCCTGAAAATTTACTCTTTGACGTGAGAATGACCCTTGTTTTTTACTTTATAAATTTCTGCGTTGGGCTATTTAACGGCGTTTTGACGGTTTGCGCTTTTGTGACAAATAAGCTCTATCTACTCTCCATCAGAAACGCCATCTCAAGCGCGATCCTAGCGATCCTCATCGTGGCGCTCTTTTTCTTTTTTAAGCCATTTATCTCATATATCGCCATTTCAGCGCTAGTTGCTAGCCTTTTTGTCTTTTTTAGCACCATTTTTATGTCAGCTCGCATCACACCGGAGCTAAAATTTAGCCTTAGTAAATTTGACTTTTCTAAGATCAAAGAGCTTTTAAGCTCTGGCATTTGGAACAGCTTTAATGCGCTAAATCGCATACTTTTAACAGGCATGGACCTATTTATCTGCAATATTTTCGTAAGTGCAAACGCCACTGGCCTTCTTTCAGTCGCCAAGGCCGCTCCTATCATACTTGAGAGCTTTGTAGCGCAGCTTAGCGGTATCTTTGCGCCAAAATTTGTCGAGCTTTACTCTAAAAATTTGATCACGGACCTCATAAAAGAGGCTAAATTTTCGATGAAGGTGATCGCCTTTGTGATGAGCGCTCCAGCTGCATTTTTCGTCGTTTTTGGGCTTGATTTTTACACGCTTTGGCTACCTTTTAAAAGCGCAGATGAGGTTAAATTTATCTACAATGTCTCGATGATCACGCTAGTGCCTATCGTCTTTATAAGCTTTGTCTTTTCGCTTTTTAACCTTGATAGCGCGACAAACAAGCTTCGCCGACCAGCCATTGCCAACACTATCCTTGGCGTTAGCACGATCATAGCGCAGATCGCGCTGCTTAAATTTAGTGACTACGGCGTTTATGGCATCGTCATCGTCGCAGCCATTTTTTATAGCATAAGAATTCTTGGCTTTGACCTCATAAATGCCGCTTTAAATTTAGAGGTGAAACTCACCACATTTTATGGGGTTTATTTTAAAAATTTAGCCGTTTTTGCGCTTTGCGTGCTTGCGATGTTTGCCTGCAAGGACTTTGTGAGCCTAAATAACTGGCTAAAATTTGCTATCTTTGCTGCGATATACGCCAGCGCAGCTTATGTTTTGGGATATTTTTTGTTTTTTAATGCTTACGAGCGAGGCATAGTCTGGCGTAAAATTTTAAAAAAATTTAAAAGGTCTTAAATGAATGAAATTTACCTGATCTCTTTGGCAAAAGATACCAAAAGGCGCGAGCTTTTGCAGCAAAAATTTGCCTTTTATGATAGCTTTAAGCTAATAGACGCAATAGACGGCAGAGAGCTAAACGCAAGGGAGTACTATAAGATCATTTCGCCATCATTTAAAGCTTACGGTAAGGTTTTAAGCCCAGCTGAGGTTGGCTGCTCGCTCTCGCACGTGAAGGCTTATGAGGCGTTTTTGGCAAGTGAGGCGAAATTTGCTCTCATCTTTGAAGATGATGTGATAGGAGATGATAATGCCATAAAAGAGGCTTTTTTGGCAGCTAGCAAGATACCTGAAAACAGCGTGCTCATATGTGGCATGCAAGATGGGCTAGAGGGTAGATTTAGCGCCTTTGGCAAAAAGGTGGATACTAGCCTAAGTAGGCCACTTTGGCAGGTCTCAAAGCACTCATTTTCAAGCATTTATAGAGCAGGGGCTTATGTTCTAACTAAAAAAAGCGCTAAAAATTTGCTTGAAATTCACAAACGTGCGCTTTGTACGACTGATGTTTGGGACTATTTGCTTGGCGTTAATGATATGCAGATGTATTTTTGCGATCTTTTTGCGCACCCAACCGATCTAAGTGGCTCAAACATCGAGGGAGAGCGCCTTGAGAGGGGATATAGCGCAAATTTAAAGGCCTACATAAAAACATTTAAATTTATATTTTTCTCACGTCTTGAAAAGCTTCAAGGCTATGAGAGAATTTTTAAAAGGGGCTAGATGAGCGAGCCATTAATCAGCATCGTAACCGCGACTTATAAGCGTCCAGAGCTTTTACAAAAAGCCATAAAAAGCGCTCTAGCTCAAAGCTATAAAAACTTAGAAATAGTTGTAACAGATGACGGCGATGACGAGAGTACGAGTGAAATTTGCAAGAGTTTTAATGACACAAGGATCAAAATTGTAAAAAACAGCACTCACAAAAAGAGTCCAAATGGCAACAAAAATAACGGCTTTGACAACGCAACAGGCGAGTTTGTCTGCTTGCTTGACGATGACGACGAGCTTTTGCCAGAGGCGATTACCCAGTGCTATGAAATTTTAAAAAGTGGCGAGTATTCGTGCGTTTTTGCAGACGCGATCTGCGAGAAAGATGGCGTGATGACCGAGGTCGTGGCTGGTAGAAGCCCATATAGCAAGAGTGGGGCGATGAGTAAGGTTGATTATCATTGTGGGCGGATAAATGGCGAGTATTTTAAGCTTTTTTCGCGTGAATTTATAGATGATTTTAGGTTTGATGAGAGTAGTTTTGGCGGCGAAAATGAGCTTTATATCCGCTTTTTTGAAAAAAATGTCTTTTATCTTAAAAAGCCACTTTACATCTACCGCATCGCAAGAAGTGACAGTGCGACGCTAAATGCTGGCAAACACGCGCTAAATGTGGCAAACGCCTACATCAAAACAGCAAATTTACACTACGACATCGCTATCAAAAATGAGCCAAAATTTCTAGCTATGCAGTATAAAAACGCCGCTTACTACGCCAAAATAGCGGGCGAATATGGCCTTATGCTAAGGTGTATCTTTAAAAGTCTTAGTATTAAATTTAGTAAAGAGGCGTTTATTTTTTTGCTGCTTAGTCCGCTTCCAAGTGGCATTTTACCAGCACTTTCAAAGCTACGTGTAAAGATCAAGCAAAGGTTTGGCGTATGAAGATATTATTTGTCACATCAACGCTTAGAAGTGGCGGTGCGGAGCGAGTTTGCGTGGTGATCGCTTCAAGATTTAGCGTGGATCATGATGTAAGCCTTGTTAAATTTGACAAGGATGAGCCATTTTATGAGCTGGCAAGCGGCGTGAAGCTCATAAATTTAGGCGTTGGGGCTGATGAGCTTGGCTTGATTGGAAATTTAAAAAAGAGAGTTTCAAAGGTGCTTGCTTTAAGGGCGCTCATAAGAGAGGGTAAATTTGACGCTGTGATATCATTTTTAGACGCCGTAAATACCTTGGTTCTCTTTAGCTCAGCTGGGCTAAAAACGCCTATAATCATAAGCGAGCACACAAACTATCTTGCGCCAAAAAGGACGATCTTTAAGGTGCTAAGACGCATAAGCTATCCATTTGCAAACGCACTTAGCGTATTAAGCGACGAGGATTTAGGCTACTACTCTAAATTTTGCAAAAATGTGATGAAAATTTACAACCCGCTCTTTGAAGAGGTGCGCAATGAGAGCTTTGATAAAGAAAATTTAGTCATCTTTATTGGCAGGCTAAATAAGATAAAAAACTGCGAAATGTTTGTAAGAGTGGCAGCAAACTTAAAACAAAGCGGCTATAAATTTGCCGTGGCTGGAGATGGCGGCGAGAGGCTAAATTTAGAAAATTTAGCCAAAAGCTTGGGCGCAGAGGTGGAGTTTTTAGGCAATGTAAGCGACATCGCCTCGCTTTATAAAAGGGCAAAGGTGCTGCTCTCTTGCTCAAATTTCGAGGGTCTTGGAAATACCTTGATAGAGGCGATAAACTACGACTGCGTGCGGGTTGCGACAAGAACTAGCGGGGCAAAAGAGCTTATAAAAGATGGTTTTGATGGCTTGCTTTGCGAGATAAATGATGCTGATCAGATGAGCGAAAAGCTTGCAAATTTGCTGCAAGATGAGGCAAAAATGAGCAAATTCGCTAAAAACGCAAGAGCTAGACTTGATGAGTTTAGCGTGGAGCAAATTTATAAAAAATGGCTGGAGCTTTTAAGACTTGGAGGTGTGAAGTGAAAATTCTTTTTGTCATCGCCGCACTTAGAAACGGTGGAGCCGAGCGAGTGCTAAACGTGCTTGCAAACGAGCTTTGCAAAGACAATGAGATCACTATCGCTATTCTTGAAGAGGACCTTGGGCTTTATAAATTTAGTGAAAAGATAAAGATCATAAATCTTAACGTCACTGGCTCAGGGCTCGCTTTAAAATTTAAAAAAATCCTAGCTCTTAGAGCGCTTTTTAAAGAGCAAAAAGCTGATCTGATAATGAGCTTTATCGACTGGACAAATGTCGCTTGCGTGCTGGCAAATGCTGGGCTAAAGAGCAAACTAATAGCAACCGAGCATCACGAGCACAGCTACCTAAAAAGCAAAATCGCAAGCGCTATGCGTGATATTAGCTACCGTTTTGTAGATGGCTTAAGCGTGCTAAGCAAAAGCGACTTCAACTACTATAAATTTGCCAAAAATCGCGAGGTCATCCACAACCCACTCTTTATCGATGTGCCTGAAATTTGCGAGAAGCAAAACGTCATCTTAAGCGTGGCAAGGCTGGAGGCGGTAAAGGGCTATGATCTCTATTTTGAGGCGCTTAGCAAGGTGGATAAGAGCTTGCTTGATGGCTGGGAGATAAAGATCGCAGGCAGTGGTAGGCAAGAAGCCGAACTGAAGCAAATGGCGTCAAATTTAGGGCTTAATGTCAAATTTCTAGGTCACATGAGCGACGTTAGCAAGCTTTATAGTGAGGCAAAAATTTTTACTCTTAGCTCAAGAAGCGAGGGGCTTTCAAATGTGCTAATAGAATCAGGCGCTTTTAATTGCGCTAGGCTAAGTAGTGATACCGTGGGTGCAAGAGAGCTTATAAATGACGGCATGGACGGGCTTATCTTTAAAAATGGCGACGCAAATGATCTAAAAAATAAGCTTGAAATGCTTTTAAAAGATGAAAATTTAAGGCAAAAACTAGCAAAAAACGCCAGTGAAAGTGCAAATTTATTTAGCAAAGAAAATATCATCAAACAGTGGCGAGAATTTATAAAAAAGGTTGTTAGCAAGTGAAAAAATTAGCCGTTTTTTTATACTCGATGGGGCCTGGTGGGGCTGAGCGAAATGTGGCAAATTTACTGCCATTTTTGGTTAAACATTATGAAGTTCATCTCATCTTAATGAGCAAGGTCATCGCTTACGAGATCCCAAGTGAGGTGCAGATCCATTTTATAGAAAATAGCGATCCTTACGAGAGCGGACTAAAGAAGCTTGCAAGGCTCTTTTTAGCGATGCCGTTGCTTGCCTTTAAATATAAAAAGCTCTGTCAAATTTTGGGCATTGACACGCAGTTTGTGCTTATGAACCGCCCTTGCTATATCGCTGGGGTTGCTAGAATTTTAGGGCTAAAGGCTAGGCTAGTTATCAGCGAGCGAAGCTGTCCGTCGATCCTATATAAAAACGATCTAAGCGGGCGAGTTAATAAATTTTTACTCACTCATCTTTATAAAAAAGCTGATCTAATTCTCGCAAATGCAGCTGGCAACAAAGAGGATCTGGTGCGAAATTTTGGCATGAGCGAGGACAAAACAAAAGTGCTTTATAACGCCCTTGATCTAAAAACTATAAATTTGCTAAAAGATGAGCCGCTTGAGGGCGACTTTAAGCCATTTTTCATAAACATAGGCCGCCTTGATAGCGGTAAAAATCAAGCCATGCTAATAAAAATAATAGCTTTAATTAACGACCCTCGTGCCACGCTTGGCATCCTTGGCAAAGGGCCTTTAAAAGACGAGCTACAAAATTTGATAGATAAATTTGGCGTGGGTGATCGAGTAAAGCTTCTTGGCACTGATAAAAATCCTTTTAGGCATATAAAAAACGCCTCTTGCTTGCTTTGTGCTTCGCGTTTTGAGGGCTTTTCAAACGTCTTGCTTGAAGCACTAGCGTGCGAAAAAACTATCATCTCAACTGAGCACAAGAGCGGCGCAAAGGAGCTTTTGGGCGAGAGTGAGTTTGGCATCTTAGTGCCTGTTGATGACGAAAATGCGATGAAAGAGGCGATGATAAAGGTGCTTAACGAGCGTGAAATAAGGCAAAATTTTGAAAATGTTGCGTATAATCGGGCTAAATTTTTTGATAGTGAAAACATAGCGAGCAAGCTTATAAATTTTTTGGAAAATCCTAATGAATAGAAATTTATTTTTTAAAAATTACTCTTTATACCTTATGATATTTGCCGCAGTCATCTTTGGCATGGTTTGCAGGCTTTACTGGGTCTTTTGGGCGAGTGAGTATCCAGTCTTTTTCTGGAACAACGAGCTGATGATCAGCACAAACGACGGCTACGCATTTGCCGAAGGGGCAAGGGATATGCTAGCTGGCTTTCACCAAGAAAACGACCTTAGCTACTATGGCTATCCGCTCTCGACGCTTACCTACTGGATCGTGAAATTTCTAGGCGTCAAGCTTGAGACGGCGATGATTTATATGAGTGTATTTTTCTCGTCGCTTGTGGCTGTGCCTGTTATCTTGATCGCAAACGAATACAAACTAAAAATGGCTGGCTTCATCGCTGCACTTCTTGCTGTGATCGCAAATAGCTACTACAACCGCACGATGGCTGGTTACTACGACACTGACATGCTCATCATCACTCTTAGCGTCTTTGTCGTTTGGGGGCTTGTTAGAGTGCTTGAGAAAAAGGACGCAAAGAGCCTTATAATCGCCCCTTTAAGTGTGCTTATCTATATGTGGTGGTATATGAGCGCCTTTTCGCTTATTAGCATTTTAACTGGGCTATTTTTACTTTACACGCTCATTTTTGATAGGAAAAATCCACTTTTTTACTTTGAAATTTCACTGCTTTTACTTGCTATCTCAAACCTTGATCTAACGCTTAAATTTATCGCTGTCATCGCTATTTATGCACTTTGTCTCTTTAAAAAAGAGGTGATAAATTTAAAATTTGCTCTTGGTATTTTGGCAATTATCTTTGTCATTTTTGTCATCCGTGGCGGGCTAAATCCGATAATCTTTCAGCTTAAATTTTACGTCTTTAGAGATGCACCTGAAGTTGGCGGCATGAGCTTTCACTTTTTTAATGTCAATCAAACCATCCAAGAGTCAAGCGTCGTTGATTTTACGCTATTTTGCGAGAGGATCAGCGCAAATGTCATCACATTTTTGATCTCACTTGCAGGTGTTGCGCTATTTTGCTACAAGCACCGCTCATTTGCCGTCTCGCTTGGCATGCTCGCACTTGGCTTTTTGGCCTTTAAAAGCGGCCTTAGATTTACCATTTACGCTGTGCCTATCATGGCGCTTGGCTTTGGCTACTTAGTGGAGTTTGTGCTTGCAAATTTAAAGCTAAAAGGAGCCGTGCTAAATCTCATAAGAGCCTTCATAGCGGCCCTAGTGCTTGCTTCAGCGCTCATTCACATCTATGGCTACAAGGCTGAGCCAGTCTTTGTAAATAAAGAGGTTGAAATTTTAAACAAGCTAAAAAGCATCGCAGGACGCGAGGACTACGTGGTTGCGTGGTGGGACTATGGATATCCGATTAGATATTACAGCGATGTTAAGACGCTAATTGACGGCGGAAAGCACCTCGGACGTGAAAATTTTGCCGTGAGCTTTGCGCTTGGAAGCGACGAGATGAGCTCGGCAAATATGGCAAGGCTCGATGTAGAATACACTGAGCGAAATTTCAAAGAGCACTTTAATGGCAACTTGGCTCAAATTTTAAAAGATAGAAATTTAAGCGTTGATCAGTTTTTTAGCGAGATAAAAGAGGCAAATTTTAGCCTACCAGCAAAGAGCAGAGAGATATATTATTACCTGCCAGATAGGATGCTTAGCATTTTCCCGACCATTTTGCAGTTTAGCAAGATCGATCTAAAAAGTGGTAAAAATTTAAACAACGGACTTTTCATCACCACTAGAGCGATCTCGCAAAGCGAAAAGGGCATTAGGCTAAGTGGTGGATTTACTCTAACAAGCGATGTCACAAATTTGATCTATGATGGTAATGTCTTGCCACTAAGATCTTTCATAGAGACCGACTACAACGAGGCTGGCAAGCTAAATGTAAAAGAGTATAAAAATAACGAAAGCTCAAACATTTCTGTCATTTTTATGAGGGATTATGGTAGATTTATCATCCTTGATGAGAGCATTTTAAATAGCGCCTACATACAGCTTTTCGTGCTTGAAAGATACGATCCTAAGGTCTTTGAGCCAGTCATACTTGACGGGGCAGCAAAAGTTTATAGGCTAAAGAGGTAGAGATGGCAAGGATAGGATTTTTAAGCCACGCTGATATGAGCATACACTTTTTTAGACGCCCTATAATGCAGGCTTTAAAAGATATGGGGCATGAGGTTTTTGCTATCGCTCCAAAAGGAAATTTCACTAATGAGCTTGCTAAAAGCTTTCACACCGTCACCTACGAGCTTGATAAGGCGAGCCTAAATCCACTAACCGTGATAAATAACTCAAAAAAACTATCTCAAATTTTAGGCGAGCTAAATTTAGACCTGCTTCAAACTGGCGCCCATAAGTCAAATGTCTTTGGCACATTTGCTGCTAAAAATGCTGGCATAAAGCACGTAATAAATTTGGTTGAAGGCCTTGGTAGCTTTTATATCGATGATGATATTAAGACAAAGGCCGTGCGTTTTGTCATGGAGAGCCTTTATAAGCTATCTTTTGCAAAGGCTGATGCTTGCATCTTCGTAAATGACGCGGATCCAGACTATCTGATCTCTAAAAATTTGATAGATAAAAGCAAAGTGTACCGCATAAAAAGTGTCGGCGTCGATACTGCTAAATTTGACCCAGCTATCACGCAGGCAGCGGACCTTGGTGAAAAAAAGGTGGTTCTCATGATAGCCAGAGCCATGTGGCACAAGGGTGTTCGTGAATTTTACGAGGCAGCAGAAATTTTAAATGGCTATAAAAACTGCGAATTTGTCTTTGTTGGCGAAGGCTTTAGTGGCAATAAATCAACCGCAGACGAGAGCTTTTTAAAAGGTGGCAAGGTGCGATATCTCGGCGCTAGAAACGACATACCACAGCTTTTAAAAGCTTCTTACTTGCTAGCTTTACCAAGCTACAAAGAGGGCTTTCCAAGAACGGTTTTAGAGGCGATGAGCATGGCTAAAGCAGTCGTTGCAAGCGACGTGACAGGATGTAATGAAGCTGTAAAAGAGGGCTATAACGGACTTTTATGCAAGGTAAAAGACGCGAGCGACCTAGCAGAAAAGATAAAAATTTTGCTTGATGACGAAGCGCTTTGTGTAAAACTTGGTCAAAATGGCAGAAGCTGGGCAGTTAGTGAGTTTGACGAGAAGCAAATCGCAAAAAGATATATAGAAATTTATAGGAAATTTATAGATGTATAGAAATTTTTTAAAGAGGGTGATTGATATTTTGGGAGCTTTGTTTTTGCTCATTTTGACATCGCCTATCATCATAGCAACGGCGATTTTTATCTATTTTAAAGTAAGTCGTGACGTCATTTTTACGCAGGCAAGACCGGGGCTAAATGAGAAAATTTTTAAAATTTATAAATTTAAGACTATGAGTGACGAGCGTGACGCAAATGGCGAGCTCTTGCCAGATGATCAGCGTCTTGGTAAATTTGGCAAACTGATCCGCTCTCTTAGCCTCGATGAGCTGCCACAGCTCTTTAACGTGCTAAAGGGCGATATGAGTTTTATCGGACCAAGGCCGCTTTTGGTTGAGTATCTACCCATCTATAACGAAACGCAAAAGCACCGCCACGATGTGCGCCCTGGTATCACGGGTCTAGCGCAGGTAAATGGCAGAAACGCCATAAGCTGGCAGAAAAAATTTGAGTACGACGTCTATTACGCTAAAAATTTAAGCTTTATGCTTGATGTAAAGATCGCTTTGCAGACCATCGAAAAGGTGCTAAAACGAAGTGGTGTCAGCAAAGAGGGGCAGGCGACGACGGAGAAATTTAATGGCAAAAACTAAGAAAATTTACATCTACGGAGCGAGCGGGCATGGGCTTGTGATCGCTGACATCGCTAGAGATAATGGCTATAATGAGATAGTTTTTTTAGACGATGCTAGTGAGCGTAAATTTAGCCCAGAGCTTGAAAAAGCTGACATCATAATAGCCATAGGCGATAATAAAACAAGGCAAAAGATCAGCCAAAAGGTGGAGGATGTTGGCTTTGAGATAGTAAATTTGATCCATAAAAGTGCGGTTGTGAGCGAGAGCGCTATGATAGAAAAAGGCGTAGTGGTCATGCCAAATGCCGTGATAAACGCAAAAGCTCGCATAAAAGAGGGCGCTATCATAAACTCTGGTGCGGTGATAGAGCATGAGTGCGTGATAGGAAAATTTGCTCACATCAGCCCAAATGCAGCCCTTGCTGGAAACGTTAGCGTGGGCGAATTTACGCACGTTGGCATTGGCTCAAGCGTCATTCAAGGTATAAGCATCGGTAAAAACTGCATCATAGGCGCTGGAAGCGTTGTCGTTAGAAATATAAAGGATGGCATAAAGGCGTATGGTGTGCCTGCATGCGAGCGCGCTAAGATATAAATTTAAAAATAAGTGCTAAAATCGCCAAAAAATCACGAAAGGTATGAAAATGGATAGGGTTTTTTTATCTCCACCAAATATGAGTGGAAAAGAGCAAGAATATATAAAAAAAGTTTTTGAAAGCAACTATATAGCGCCACTTGGCGAATATGTCAATAAATTTGAAGATAGCATAAAAGCTTATACTGGTGCCAAAGATGCGCTTGCACTATGCGCTGGAACTGCGGCACTTCACCTAGCACTTCGCGTCCTTGGCGTAAAAGAGGGCGATCTTGTGCTAGCTTCTAGCTTTACTTTCATGGCTTCAGTCTCGCCGATACTTTATGAAAAGGCAACTCCAGTCTTTATAGATAGCGACGAGAGCTGGAATTTAAGCCCAGAACTACTTAAAAAAGCGATCTCAAATTTACCTAAAAAGCCAAAAGCACTAGTCGTCACTCATCTTTACGGACAAGCTTCAAAGATGAAAGAAATTTGCGAAATTTGCCAAAACGAGGGCATCGCTTTGGTCGAAGATGCAGCTGAAGCACTTGGTGGATTTTACGGCGGCAAGGCGCTTGGCACATTTGGCGTGATGGGCGGATATAGCTTCAATGGCAATAAGATCATCACTACTTCAGGTGGCGGCATGCTAGTTGGAGATAGCGAATTTGTAGAAAAGGCTAGATTTTACAGCACTCAAGCAAGAGAACCTTTGCTTCACTACGAGCACAAGGACTACGGCTACAACTACCGCTTAAGTAACGTTTTAGGCGCTATTGGCGTGGCTCAGATGGAGGTTTTAGAAAAAAGAGTCGAGCAAAAGAGAAAAGTCTTTGAAATTTATGAAAAAGAGCTTGGCGATATTTTAGATTTTATGCCAGAGCTACCAAATTCTCGTGGAAACAGATGGCTTACAACTGGCGTTTTTGCTAAAAAAGACGCGCACTTAAAGGTTATAAAAGCACTAGCTGATGAAAACATCGAGAGCCGCCCACTTTGGAAGCCTATGCACTTGCAGCCTGTCTTTAAAGGTGCGTTAAGCTTTGTTGATGGATATAGCGAAGATCTATTTTCAAGAGGAATTTGCTTGCCAAGCGGCAGCGATATGAGCGAGCAGACACAAGAAAGAGTGATAAAAATAGTCAAGGAAAATGCGTAAATGTTTCATGCAACGAAGTTAAAAAGGCTCGTATTTTTCCTTCTTGGCGATGTTTTTATATTTGTTTTTTCGATATATGCAGCTTATCTTTTGAGATTTAACGCCGACATCCCAGATATCTATGTGCAAGGGCTTTTTGTAACGGCTGGCTTTTTGATCGTATTTAAGCTCTTTTTTATGTGGATGTTTAAAATTTACAAGGTGCCGTGGAGATTTTTTGGCTTAAATGAAGCTCGTAAAATTTTCCTAGCTCACGTTTGCGCGGCGATCTTATTTACGATCGTATTTTTCATCATTCAAGATTTTTTAAATCCTTACCCAAGAAGCGTCATCTTTATCGATCTTCTTATCTCATGCTTACTTATCGGGCTTTTGAGGATTTCAAAGCGTATGGTGCTTGACTTTTCAAACAGACCTCACAAAGGCGAGCCTTGTATCGTTATAGGCGCGACCTCAAAGGCGCTTCACGTATTACGTGGCTTAAAGCAGGGCTATCTTGACTACTACGCAGTTGGTGTGGTAGATGGCAGGAGCGATCTTGTTGGCACATATTGTGATGGATTTTTAGTTCAAGATAAAAAAGATATACCAAGCCTTATAAAAGACTACGACGCAAAGACTGCTATCATCGCACTAGCACTTGATCAAGACGAGCTTCAAGCTTTAGTCGATGAGCTAACTGGATATGGCATAAGAGATATGAAGCTCTTTTCGCTTATCGAAAATGAGCCGATCAAAGATATCTCGATCGAAGATTTGCTCGCTAGAAAGCCAAAAGACCTTAATCCAGAGGCTATTTCAAGTTTCTTAAAAGATAAAAAAGTGCTTGTCACTGGAGCTGGCGGAAGTATAGGAAGCGAAATTTGTAAGCAGTGCTTGAAATATGGCGTAAGCGAGCTTATAATGGTCGAGCACAGCGAGTTTAACCTTTATAAAATAGGCGAAGATACAAGAGATAAAAGAACTGTTAGCAAGCTTGTAAATATCACAAATTTAAAAGACTTTGAAGAGGTTTTTGAAGAATTTAGACCAGAGATCGTCATCCACGCTGCAGCTTACAAGCACGTGCCACTTTGCGAGCTAAATCCTCGCTCAGCAGTTGAAAACAACATCCTTGGCACAAAAAATGCAGTCGATCTTTCTAAAAAATATGGTGCTAAGAAATTTGTCATGATCTCATCAGACAAGGCTGTGCGCCCAACAAACATAATGGGTACAACTAAGCGTGTTTGCGAGCTTTATGCGCTAAATTCAAACGAAGCAGGTGTGTGCGAGATAGTTTGCGTGCGCTTTGGTAATGTCCTTGGTTCAAGTGGCTCAGTCATACCTAAATTTAAGGCGCAGATCGCTGTAAATAAGCCTTTAAGCGTCACCCACCCAGAGATCACAAGATACTTTATGCTTACATCTGAAGCGTGTCAGCTAGTCCTTCAAGCAGCCTCTATCGCAAAAGGTGGAGAGCTTTTCGTGCTTGATATGGGCGAGCCTGTTAAGATCGTCGATCTTGCTAAAAAGATGCTTCTGCTTTCAAATAAAGAGCATCTGGGCATCGAATTTGTAGGGCTTAGACCTGGCGAGAAGCTTTATGAGGAGCTGCTTATCAACAAAGATGACGTTCAAACTAAGTATGAGTCGATCTTTGTGACGCACTCACAGCCTTATGATCTGACCCTTTTAAATTCACAGATAAATGGGCTTTTACAGCTTGAAGATGACGAGGTAGCACCTGCTCTTAAGGTGATCGTGCCAGAGTTTAATCATGCATTAAATTTAAAAGGCTAGTTTTGGTTATAAAAGATATTAAGAGATTTAGTGACACGAGATACAAGGCAAGGGCGTATATCTGCTATTTATTTAGTAGAAATTTGCCAAACAGACTGCCTGGAGTGTGCTTAGAAAACATAAAAGCTGGCTTTGATAAGATCAGCCACGAGATAGAAAATTTTGACGCACTATACATTTTGGACGAAAATGGCATACAGATCGAAGACTCGATCAGCCTAAATGAAAAGTATAAAATCCCAAAAGGTGAAAACCGCGCAAACAAGGCATACTACTACACCGCCGTGCGCGAGAAAAGGTGCGTTTTAAGCGATCCATATCCATCAAGTCTAAATGGAGGTTTGTGTGTCACAGCAAGCGTACCTATCTATAATGAAAAAAATGAGCTTAAATTTATCGCTTGCATCGATATAAGCCTAGAAAATATCCTAAATATGGTCGATAGCGGCTTTGTCGAGGAGCATTTTGGTAGATTTTTAAAGACAGTCTATGCGCTCTTTTGTGCATCGCTTTTTATGATCTGCGCATTTTTATTTTGGCACGGTGTAAAGAGCTTTATCTCAAAGAGCATCGAGCATATAAATGTCGAAGAAATTTTTGAATCAACCATCATTTTAACACTGGCTCTTGCCATTTTTGACCTTGTTAAGACGATATTTGAAGAAGAGGTTTTAGGCAAAAATCACGAAGAAAATAGCGTTATTTATAAGACGATGGTGAGATTTATCGGCTCTATCATCATCGCACTTGCAATCGAGGCGCTCATGCTAGTCTTTAAATTTGCTATCACTGCACCTGAAAATATCATAAACGCTATCTATCTAATAGGCGGTGTGGCGATGCTGATGGCGGCACTTAGCTTTTATCTTTTTAGCGTAAAAAGACAAGAGAATAGATGATCGCTATTATTGATTATGGTGCTGGAAACATCAAAAGCGTGATAAATGCTTTTAAATTTCTTGGGCATGAGTGCATTTTACTAAGTGAGCCCAAGAGTTTAAAAGAGCACTCTCACATCGTTTTACCAGGTGTTGGGGCATTTGGCGAGGCGATGAAAAAGCTCAAGATTAACGGCATGGATGAAGCGATAAAAGAGGCTGTAAAAAGTGGAAAAGCCTTTATAGGAATTTGCCTTGGTATGCAGCTTTTGTTTGAAAAAAGCTTTGAATTTGGCGAGCACGAGGGGCTTTCTCTTTTGCCAGGCGAGGTTGTTAAATTTGATGAAACTAAATTTGATAAACCGCTGAAGATCCCACATGTTGGCTGGAACACACTCGAGTTTAAACAAAACAGCCCTTTAAGATTAGGATTAAAAGAGCTTGAATATTTATACTTTGTGCATAGCTACCACGTGGTTTGCGATGATAAATTTGCACTTGCAAAGACAACTTATGGATATGAATTTACAAGTGCGGTTCAGCACGAAAATCTCTTTGGTTTTCAGCCTCATCCAGAAAAAAGTCATGAGGTTGGGCTTAAAATTTTAGAAAATTTTGCGAGGTTGTGATGGAAATTTTCCCAGCGATAGATCTAAAAGAGGGGCAAGCAGTTAGGCTTAGCAAAGGGCTAATGCAAAGCGCTAAAATTTATAGCAGTGAGCCAAGTGAGCTAGCTAAAAGATTTGAAGATTACGGCGCAAAATGGCTGCATGTGGTCGATCTTGACGGAGCATTTGCAGGAGAAGCTATAAATTTTAACACGATAGAAAAGATAGTAAAAGCTACAAATTTAAAGGTGCAAGTGGGTGGTGGCATAAGGGATGAAGAGCGTATAAAGCGCTATTTGGACCTTGGAGTTAGCAGGGTGATCCTTGGATCAGTTGCTCTTCGTGATCCAGATTTTACAGCAAAAATGGCTGAAATTTACAGAGTCGTAGTTGGCATAGACGCAAAAGATGGCTATGTGGCAGTGCAAGGCTGGGGCGAGGTTTCAAGTATAAAAGCGGTCGATCTTGCAAAAAAAATTGCAGATGTGGGTGTAGAAGCTGTGATTTGCACCGATATTAACAAAGACGGAATGCTTGGCGGAGTTAATGTTGATTTTAGCTTGCAAATAGCTAGAAGCAGCAAGCTTGAGACCATAGCAAGTGGCGGTGTGAGCGATATAAACGACATTTTGGCGCTTAAAGAGACAAAAGAGATAGCTGGCGTGATCGTTGGTAAAGCTTACTATGAGGGACGACTTGATTTGAAAGATGCTTTCAAACAAGTTGGCTAGCGTTAAAGCTTTTATAAATTTTAATTAGCTAGAATAGGGCAATTTTTACTAAAAGGATATTATGTGAAGATTTTGGTTGTAGATGACAGCTCAACAATGAGAAGGATCATAAAAAATACTTTGCAAAGGTTAGGACATCAAGAAATTCTTGAGGCTGAGCACGGGCTTGAAGCTTGGAATATCTTGACACAAAACGAGGGTATTGAGGTTCTTATTACTGACTGGAACATGCCTGAGATGAATGGTCTTGAGCTTGTTAAAAAGGTAAGAGCTGAGCAAAAATATGTTGATATGCCTATCATAATGGTAACAACAGAGGGCGGAAAAGCCGAGGTTATAACAGCTTTAAAAGCAGGTGTTAATAACTACATCGTTAAACCTTTTACGCCACAAGTTTTAAAAGAGAAGCTTGAAGACGTTCTTGGTTAATGAAAGATAAATTTTACGAATTAAGCATCAAAACATCAAATTTTTATGATGAAATTTTAGAGTTAGTTTTTTCTTTTGGGGTCACCTGTGTAGAAGAGCTAGATCATGAGATCATCATCAGGGAAGAGTATGATCTAAAAGATATAGCTTGGGGTGTCGAAGAGTATGCAAAAGGGCTCTCTAGCGTTCGTAAAATTTCAAATGATTTAAAAATTTCTCTTAATTTAAAAGAAAACAAAGACTGGCTAGGCGAATATAAAAAGGCAGTTAAGCCTATTTTGGTTGATAAAATTTATATTAGACCTAGCTGGGAAGAGCCAATTAGAGGCGTAACAAATATCATAATCGACCCAGCTCTAGCCTTTGGCTCAGGGCACCATGAAAGCACAAATTCTTGCTTGCAACTTTTACAAAAATATGCAAAAAGTGGCGATAGCGCTTTAGATGTGGGATGCGGAAGCGGGATATTAAGCATAGCTTTGGCAAAGTTTGGCTGCAAGGTCGATGCCTGCGATACAGACGAGCAAGCCACGCAAAGCTCACTTAGCAATGCCCAGCTAAATGGGGTTAAATTTAATAAAATTTGGACAGGTTCTATTGCAAATTTAGAGCAAAAATATGACATCGTCGTAGCAAATATCATTGCTGATGTCATTTTTATGCTCTCAAATGACTTGAAAAAATCGCTTAAAAAAGGCGGCTATTTAGTATTGTCTGGAATTTTGAACAAATACGAAGATAGGATTAAAGATACGTTTAAGGATTTGGAGCTAGTTGAGATAAAACAGGCTAATGATTGGGTTAGCTTTGTTTATAAGGAAATGGATGAATAATCAAAATAATAACCAAAACAATGGCGATAATAACGGGTTTTTTAACAAAAATCCCATCTTTATCTTTGCTATTTTTGCGATAGTTATAGTTCTAGCTTTTAGAAGCTTTAGTGGCGACGGACTAGGCGGTACTTTTGGGCTTGGCAGCAACGCTCAAAGCAAGATGGTGGCCTACTCCGAATTTAAAGATATGCTAAAAAATAAGCAACTAAATGAGGTTGCGATATCTGAAACCACGATAAAAGGCGTTGGTAATGATAAAACCATCTACCTCGCAAAGCGCATAAATGATCCAACTCTCATTGGCATACTTGAGCAAAACGGCATAACTTACAGCGTTTATAGCGAAAATAACTGGTTTGGAGATCTTATATTTTCATGGATCATACCGGTGTTTATATTTTTTGCTATTTGGATGTTTATCGCTAGCCGTATGCAAAAGAATATCGGCGGTGGCATACTTGGCATAGGAAGTGCGAAAAAGCTTATAAATTCTGAAAAACCAAAAGTTAAATTTGACGATGTTGCAGGCGTTGAAGAGGCAAAAGAAGAGGTTCAAGAGATAGTTGATTATTTAAAGAGCCCAGATAAATATCTAAGACTTGGAGCTAAAATTCCAAAAGGTATTTTGCTAGTTGGCCCTCCAGGTACTGGTAAAACGCTTCTTGCAAGAGCAGTTGCAGGCGAGGCTAGCGTGCCATTTTTCTCTATGTCGGCATCAAGCTTTATAGAGATGTTTGTTGGCGTTGGTGCAAGTAGGGTTAGGGATCTTTTTGAAAATGCAAAAAAAGAGGCTCCATCGATTGTATTTATAGATGAGATCGACGCAATCGGTAAGAGCAGAAATTCTGGTCCTATGGGTGGCAATGACGAGAGGGAGCAGACACTAAATCAGCTTCTTTCTGAGATGGACGGCTTTGATGCGGATAAGTCGCCAGTCATCGTTATAGCAGCTACAAATAGACCTGAAGTTTTAGATGCTGCACTTTTAAGACCGGGTAGATTTGACAGGCAAGTGCTTGTTGATAAGCCTGATTTTAAAGGACGTTGCGACATCTTAAAAGTCCATATGAAAGATGTTAAAATCGGCAAAGATGTAAATATCGAGGATATCGCAAGGCTTACTACTGGTTTAGCTGGTGCTGATCTTGAAAATATCATAAATGAGGCAGCTCTTCTTGCAGGACGTAAGTCAAAGACTTTTGTCGAGCAGGCTGATCTAGTGGAGGCTGTTGAGAGATCGATAGCTGGTTTAGAGAAAAAATCACGCCGCGTAAATCCAAAAGAGAAAAAGATAGTCACTTACCATGAAAGCGGCCATGCCTTGATAGCTGAGCTAACAAAAGGTGCAAAAAGAGTGACAAAGGTCTCAGTCGTACCACGCGGTCTTGCAGCGCTTGGCTATACGCTAAATACGCCTGAAGAGAATAAATTTATGATGCAAAAGCATGAACTACTTGCAGAAGTGGATGTGCTTTTGGCTGGTAGGGCTGCTGAAGAGGTCTTTATAAAAGAGATATCAACTGGAGCTAGCAACGATCTAGAGCGTGCAACTGATATCATAAAAGCTATGGTTAGCATGTATGGTATGAGTGATGTTGCCGGTCTTATGGTACTTGAAAAGCAACGCGCGACATTTTTAAATGGCGGACAAAGTATAAAAGACTATAGCGACAAGATGGCTGAAAAGGTTGATGAGTTCGTAAAAGCACTTCTTCATGAGAGATATACAGCTGTGCTTGGTCTTCTTGAAATTTATAAAGGTGCCATTGAAAACATGGTTTCAGCACTTTACGAAGAAGAGACTATCGAGGGAAAAAGAGTTAGAGAGATCATCAAAAACTATGAAGAAGAAAATGGTCTTGAAAGCAGGCTTGTGGAGCTTGAAGAAGAGGAAAAAGGCAAAAAAGAGGAATAAAAATGAGTGGCTACATCGCAAAAGCAGGATATAAATTTATATTATTCTTTTTGATTTTATTTGCTATATCTGCATTGTTTGGTATTGTGCCACTATTTTTTCTAGCACTGCTTCTTTTAAATCTTTATTTTTTTAGAGACCCTGAAAGAGAGCCTTTTACTGATGATAAACTAGCCTTACTTTCGCCCATAGATGGTAAGATAAAAGAGATCAGCGTTTCAAATTTTGATGATAAAGAGGTGGCTAAGATAGTTATCTCAAAGCCATTTTTTGGCGTAGGTACGCTAAGAGCTATAAGCGATGCTAACGTCACTGAAGTTAAAAAAAGGCATGGGCTCTTTTTATGCCAGGCTATGAAAATTTCAGAGATGCTAAATGAAAGAGCGATAATTCGTTTTGAAAAAGGAAATATTAAATTTGCTATGAAGATCATAGCTGGAGTTTTTAGTAGAAGTTTAGAAATTTATAACATTACCAGTCTAAAAGCCTCTAGAAAATTTGGCTTTTTAGGAAGCGGCGAAGTGATTTTATACTTGCCAAGAGATACTAAAATTTGCGTAAGCGTTGGCGAGAGCGTTAAAGCTGCTTCACTTCTTGGATACTTTGAAGAGGAAAAATAAAATGAATAGCATACAAAAAATGCAGTTAATGTATATCTTGCCAAATTTATTTACCGCTGCAAGCGCTTTTTTGGGCGTTATAAGCATTATTTCATCTATTCAGGGGAACTATTTTAAAGCCATTATTTACATCATTCTTTCACTGATTTTAGACGGACTTGATGGACGCGTGGCAAGACTTACAAAGACTACAAGTAAATTTGGCGTGGAGTTTGATAGTCTTGCAGACCTTGTAGCATTTGGTGTGGCCCCAGCGATTTTATTTTATCTAACAGTTGGTGCAAAATTTGGCAGATTTGGTGCGTTAATAGCAGCTATGTTTGTTGTCTTTGGTGCTATTAGGCTAGCTCGTTTTAACGTTACTACTGGCACATACGAACCAAATGTTTTCATCGGACTTCCTATACCATCAGCAGCCATCATCGGAGTGCTTTGGGTTGGTGTTTATCTAAAGCATGAATTTTTATATGGTTTTGAGTGGTGCTTGATATTGCTTGAAGCAGTTTTAGCTATCTTGATGGTTAGCAACATCCGCTACCCAAGCTTTAAAAAGATGAATTTAAAACAAACTCATGTTATGCGAATTTTAGTAGCACTTGTAGTTGTATTTTCTATGCTTTATCTATATCCTTACGAGAGTGCGACCTTTTTTATGAGCGTTTATATGCTTTATGGTATTATTAGAGCGGCGATAATGTTTAGCAAAAATCACAAAAAAAAGGAGAGCGAATGAGCGAAAATGGCATAATAAAATCGCGTAAATTTTTACCAAAAATCGAAATTAAAAACTCTCTACTGCTGCTACTTAGGTAGCAAATTCTTCTTTACTTAACTCATTAAATTTAAATATAAAAAATTATAAAAGGACAAAAAATGGATAAAAATAAAATTATAATCTTTGATACGACTTTAAGAGATGGCGAGCAAAGCCCAGGAGCTTCTATGAACACAGCTGAAAAGCTTCAGATCGCACTTCAGCTTGAAAGGCTTGGTGTGGATGTGATGGAGGCTGGATTTGCAGCTGCAAGTCCAGGGGACTTTGACGCGGTAAATCAGATCGCAAAGCAAGCTTCAAACATCACTGTCTGCTCGCTTGCACGTGCTGTTGAGCGTGATATCAAGGCAGCTGGCGAGGCATTAGCTCCAGCAAAAAACAAAAGAATTCACACCTTCATAGCAACAAGTCCGATCCACATGGAGTATAAGCTAAAAATGAGCCCAGACGAGGTGATCAGGCGTGCAGTCGAGGCGGTGCAATACTCAAAAACATTTTGCGATGACGTGGAGTTTAGCTGCGAGGATGCTTGCAGAAGCGAGATGAGCTTTTTAAAAGAAATTTGCGATGCAGCGATAAACGCAGGGGCAAAAACCATAAACATCCCTGATACGGTTGGCTACTTGTATCCAGAGGAGATCACAGCTCGCATTAGCGAAATAGTAAAATTTATAGGCGATAGAGCGGTAGTTTCGGTGCATAACCACAACGATCTAGGCATGGCAACAGCAAATTCACTAGCTGCTATAAAAGCTGGTGCAAGGCAGGTTGAAGGCACGATAAATGGCATCGGCGAGCGCGCTGGAAATGCTGCACTTGAAGAGATCGTGATGGCCATAAAAACTCGTCAGGACGTCTTTGCGCCGCTTTACACAGGCATCATCTCAAAAGAAATTTATCCAACTTCAAGACTGATCGCTAGCATCACAGGCATCGAGCCACAGCCAAACAAAGCAATCGTTGGCAAAAACGCCTTTGCGCACGAGAGTGGCATCCATCAAGACGGCGTACTAAAGCACAAAGAGACTTATGAGATCATCAGTGCTGAGAGTATCGGCTTAGAGAAAAACTCGCTCGTTCTTGGCAAGCACAGCGGCCGCCATGCGTTTAAAGATAAGCTTGCTAGCCTTGGATTTGACCTTGATAGCGATGCGCTTAATAAGGCGTTTGAGAAATTTAAAGACTTGGCAGATAAGAAAAAAGAGATATTTGACGATGATATCAGGGCGCTTGTTGCAGAGGAGATCACCAAGATCCCACAAGCTTACGAGATCACAGACTTGCTTCAAAGTAGCGGTGGCAGCTTAGCAAGTGCCTCTATGAGCATCAGACACAACGACGAGATCGTTAGCGACTCAGCCCTTGGCAATGGCACAGCAGATGCGATATTTAAGGTAGTTGATCGCATTAGTGGCATTAGTGGCACGCTAAAAGACTACAAGGTCACAGCTGTTTCTCAGGGCAAAGACGCTCTTGCAAAGGTCGATGTAAAAGTCGAGTTTGAGGGCAAGACAGCCGTAATGGGTCATGGACTAGATATCGATACGATGATGGCAAGCGCTAAGGCCTATGTCGGCGCACTAAATAGCTACCTTCGCATCCATAAAAACTAAAATTTTAGCCAGCTGTTAAATTTGCAGCTGGCTAATTTAAATTTAGCTGCTCTTTAAATTTACTGCGTTTTTCAAATTTTAAAACTTTCATTCACCTCTAAGAACTGACTACTAAAATTACTCGTTCATGAAATTTTAAAATTTGCTAGATTCTCATCTTGGATTGTTAAATTAGTCTATTGTAGAGCTGACTATTAAATTTATATCCAAAAATGTCAGCTCTAACTAATTTGAAATGTAAATTTAGCCTTATTGCTCAACTATCTTTTTAACAGCTAGTGAAGCTAAATTTAGTCCAAAGCAGGCAGTCACACCCATGAAGCTTCCAAGTGGCTTGCAAAGTGGCTCTTCAACCGAAAAGACCACGTCAAATTTACCGCTAAAGCCTGATTTTTTGAGCTCATATCTATATTTTCTAGCTAGTGGATCGACCGAAGTTTTCCAAACGCAGGCCACCTTGATCTTGGTTGGATCAACCCTTTTTGCCCCACCCATCGAGGCTATAAATTTGCTAGGATCTACTGCGTTTGCAAGGGCAATCTTGGCGGTGATATCATCGATAGCATCGATCACCACGTCAAATTTACTAAAGTCAAATCCAGTGACAAACTCAGGCGTTATCAGCGTCTGCATAGGCGTGACGCAAGGATAAATTTTGGCAAACTCCTCCACTTTTATGCTGCCTACATTTTCGCTGTAAATTTGGCGGTTTTGATTTGTCACGTCAAAGATGTCTTTATCGATCAGCGTGATGCTTCCGACCCCGCTTCTAGCAAGCGCATCTACGCACATTCCGCCCACACCTCCGGCTCCGCAAACTAGCACTTTTGCGCTTTGAAGCTTACTAAAACCATCCTCGCCAAAGAGCCATCTTAACCTTGTAAATCTATCATTTTGCATCAAATTTCCCTTTTAAGCTCTCCAAGCTCTCGTATGAAGTCATATTTAGTTTTATGGGCGTTATCGTGGCAAAGCCCTCATTTACCTTGCTGATGTCGCTTGGCTCACCTTTTTCGTATTCAAGTGCGGCGTTTCCAAGCCAGTAGTACTCGATGCCTCTTGGGTTGCGATTAAGCGTGGCATGCGTGGCGTAGGTGCGTCTGCCAGCTGGCACGACGGCATAACCTTTGAAATTTTTGCTAGCTCTAGCTGGGATATTTACATTTAGAAATTCTCTTTGATTTAGCAAAATTTCATCATTTAGCACCTTTGGTACGACAAATTTAACGATCTCTTTTGCTAACTCAAAGCCAAGTTCATTTAGTGAGTTGTTTTCATAAAACTGTGAAAAAGCGATGCTTCTAATGCCCTGCAAAACGCCCTCCATCGCCGCTCCACACGTGCCAGAGTAGGTGATATCTTCGCCTAAATTTGCCCCGTGATTTATGCCGCTTATCACTAGATCTGGCTTTTTGTTATAAAGTGCGTGAAGTGCGAGATAGACGCAGTCGCTGGGCGTTGCGTCGTCAAGCTTAAAAAAGCCATCATCAAGTTTTATAAATCTAAGAGGCCTTGTGAGTGTCAAAGAGTGAGCGCAGGCTGATTTTTCAGAGCTTGGAGCCACGATCGTGACATTTACGTCATCTAGCTCGCTTAAAGCTTCTTTTAAGGCAAGCAGCCCAGTCGCTTCAAATCCATCGTCATTTGTTATCAAAATTTCTTTCAAATTTTATCCTTTAAAGGGTTGGATTTTATCACAGCTTTCTTAAAATTTTAAAGAATTTTTGCGTATAATGCCCCCCAAAAAAAGACCTGATGAAAGTGTGTAAATGAAAATTTTAGTCTCCGCTCTTGAGCCATCGGCAAATTTGCATTTAAAAGAAATTTTTAAAAATTTTGAGGGCGAATTTGAGCTAATGGGAATTTTTAGCGAAGAGCTTGGCATGCCATATATGAAAAGCAGCGAGTTTTCAGCGATGGGCTTTGTCGAGGTTTTGCCACTTATTTTTAAGGCAAAAAAGGCGATGAAAGTGATGAGCCAGATGGCAAAAGAGGCTGATGCAGTGCTGCTAATAGACAGTCCAGCCTTTAACCTGCCACTTGCAAAGGCGATAAAAGAGGCCGGCGCAAAAGCAGCCGTGACATACTACATCTTGCCTCAAGTTTGGGCGTGGAAGCCAAAAAGAGTGAGCGTTGTGGAGAGATACTGTGACAATCTTGCTTCGATCCTGCCATTTGACTCTAAATTTTATAGCCGATCGACCTACGTGGGTCATCCTTTGATGGATGAGATAAAGCTTAAGAAAGCTAGCCTAAGTAGCAGTGGCAAAGTGGCGTTTCTGCCAGGCTCAAGAAGGTCAGAGATTTCAAGGCTGATGCCAGTTTATAGAGAGCTTGCTAAAAAGATAGAAGCAAAAAGGCTACTTGTCGTGCCGCCATTTTTGCTTGATAAAATGGGCGAAATTTATGGCGATGTGAGCGATTTTGATATCGTCTCAAACACGCCTGAAGCCTTGTATGAGAGCGACTTTGCCTTTGTGTGCTCTGGCACTGCTACGCTTGAGGCAGCGCTCATTGGCACGCCATTTGTGCTAGCATATAAGGCAAAAGCGATAGATGTTTTCATCGCTAGAAAATTTGTAAAGATCAAGCACGCGGGACTTGCAAATATAATGTTTGATTTCATGGGCAAAGAGCCGCTTCATGAGGAGTTTATCCAAGAGTTTGCAACGGCTGAAAATTTGCTAAGAGCCTACAAGAGCTGCGATAGGCAAAAATTCTTAAAAGGCTGCGATGAGCTAAGGGCTTACCTAGGGCATGGCAGCAGTAAAAATGTAGTAAAAATTTTAAAAAATATGGAGTAAAAAATGAGTGAACCAATGACAATGCACGGATACGAGAAGATAGAAGCTGAGCTAAAAGATCTAAGGCTAGTACAGCGCCCACAAATAGTAACTGAGATAGACATCGCAAGAAGCCACGGTGATCTAAAAGAAAACGCCGAGTATCACGCTGCAAAAGAGAAGCAAGCCTTTATAGACGCTAGGATCGCTGAGCTTAGCGCACTTTTGGCAAATGCTGAAGTGATCGATCCAAGTAGCTACGAGCATGATAGGGTGAGATTTGGCTCTAGTGTGACGATAATGGACGAAGAGACCGAGGTAGAGCATACTTACACGATAGTTGGTGTGAGCGAAAGTGACCTAGACAAGGGCTATATCTCGATAAACTCACCTCTTGCAAAGCAGCTTTTAGGCAAGGCTGAAGGCGATGAGGTAGCGCTAAATTTACCAAAAGGCAGAAGCGACGTTGAGATCGTTAATATCTGCTACAAACCTATAAAATTTGACTAAAAAGATGAGGCGAAGAGCTAAAACCTGCTTTTTGGCTCTGCTATTTTTTAATTAAGGCAAAATTTGAGCGAATATCTATATGCCCCCGTTATAAAAGAAGGTGCGATCTTTTTAGCTGATGCGCATGAAAATGTAAATAGAGATGGCTTTTTGAAATTTCTGCGCGCCGTCGATAGCGGAGAGATCAAGGAGCCACCGCAGATTTTCTTGCTTGGCGATATATTTGATTTTTTAACGGGCGAGGGCGAATATACGCAAAAACTTTACGCTGAGCACTTAAGGCTTATAAACAAAATTTCACAAAAGGTGGAAATTTTTTACTTCGAGGGTAACCACGATTTTAGGCTTTCAAATTTATTTAATAAAACTAGAGATTTTTGGGACAAAGGCGAGAGGCTAAGCTTTGAGGGGGTAAAGGTCTATGACATTTGCGCTCAGCCAGTGAAATTTAGAACTATAAGTGGCGAGCACGTCCAGATCGCGCATGGCGATATATTTTTGCCTTTTATAGATAAGTATGCGCTTAGGTTTTTAAGGCTTAGATGGTTTTTGAAATTTATGAACGCGCTTGATAAAATTTTGGATTTTAAAATTTCAAAAGCGATACTAGCCAAACTTACTAATAAAAATCTGCACTATAAAATTTCAAACTTCAAGGAGCTAATGAGCAAGCATTTGCAGGGCTTTGACGCAAGTATAGTGATAGAGGGACACTATCATCAAGGTGAGCTATTTGATATTTATGATAGATTTTATATAAATTTACCTTGTTTTGCATGTGAGCAAAGTTATTTTGTTGTAGAATACGCCCAGCAAAAGTTGAATTTGCTCAAAATGAGTTTGAAAGGACATTGATGTTTGGAGATAACGTACTAAAAACGGACTCAAACGAGATGGAACTTGTTGATTTTCGTATCTTTAAAAAGGCCGAAAACAAAGTATATGAAGGAATATACGGAGTCAATGTCGCAAAGGTGCGGGAGATCATTAAGATGCCAAATCTTACCGAGCTTCCTGGCGTTCCTGAGTATATCGAGGGAATTTTTGATTTAAGAGGTGTGGTGATCCCTGTCATAAATTTGGCAAGATGGATGAATATCGTCGAGCCAACCGAGGGTGTAGTCATAAAACCACGTGTTATTATCGCTGAATTTAGCGGTATATTAATCGGCTTTATCGTTCATGAGGCAAAGAGGATTAGACGAATAAGCTGGAAAGACATAGAGCCTGCAAATTTTGCTTCAGGGTCTGGTACTCTAGATAAGGGCAAGATCACAGGTGTAACAAGAATAGAAGATGATGAAGTGCTTCTTATTCTTGATCTTGAAAGCATCGTTGAAGAGCTAGGAATTTACTCGCCAAAGATCGAATTTGATGTAACAGATGATCAAAAACTAAAAGGTTCTGCTCTAGTGCTAGATGATAGCTCAACTGCTAGAAAACTGGTAAAAGATGCACTTGAGAAGATGGGCCTTAGCGTGGTTGAAGCCAAAAACGGCGTTGAGGGCTTAGAGAGGATGGAGGAGCTTTATCAAAGATATGGGGATAACCTAACAAGAGAGCTTAGAGTTATCTTAAGTGATATAGAAATGCCTCAAATGGATGGATACCGCTTTGCATCAACTATTAAAAATGATGATAGGTTCAAAGAGGTTCCAATTGTATTTAACTCTTCATTAAGTAATGAATTTAGTGAGATTAAGAGTAAAGAGGCTGGTGGCGCTGCGTATCTTACAAAATTTGATGCTAGTGTATTTTATCAAGAGGTGCTAAAAGTAATTGAAGCACATTCTCAATCTGCAAAATGAGGTGAAGCATGGATGATATGAAAGAAATAATGGAAGACTTTTTAATAGAGGCTTTCGAACTTATTGAGCAGATAGACCATGACCTTGTCGAACTTGAGTCAAACCCTGAGGATTTAGAGCTTTTAAATAGAATTTTCCGCGTTGCTCACACAGTAAAAGGTAGCTCAAGTTTTTTAAATTTTGATGTTTTAACAGAGCTTACTCACCACATGGAAGATGTTTTGAACAAAGCTAGAAAAGGCGAACTAAAGATCACTCCAGATATCATGGACGTTGTTCTTGAGTCAGTTGATATGATGAAGGGACTACTAGAAAGTATTAGAGACAGTGGTAGTGACTCGGCTGCTGGCATCGATATTAAAAATATTTGTGTAAGACTTACTCAAATTTCTGAAGGCGAAGCACCAAGCGCAGCCGCAGAAGCTCCAGCAGCAGCACCAGCTCCTGAGCCAGTAAAAGAGCCAGAACCTGCCGTGCCAGCTGAAGAAGCAGCTCCTGAAGTAAGCGATGCCGAGCTTTCAAAGTTAAGTGACTCTGAGGTTGAAGCTGAGATAGAGAGACTCTTAAAAGTTAGAAAAGCAGAAGATCAAGCAAGACGTGCTTCAAAAGGCATAGCTCCAAAATCTCCTGAAGAGATAGCTCCAGCTGCAAGCGCTGCACCAGCACCTGCAGCGAAACCAGCTCCTAGTAGAGAAAGAGATGCAGATAAAAAAGTACCAGCAGCTAGTAGCAGCAGTGCAGTAGCACAAGAGCAAACGATACGTGTTGAAGTAAAAAGACTTGATCACTTGATGAATTTAATCGGCGAGCTTGTTCTTGGTAAAAACCGCTTATTAAAAATTTATGATGACGTGGAAGAGAGATATGAGGGCGAGAAATTCCTTGAGGAGCTAAATCAAGTAGTCTCAAGTCTAAGTCTAGTTACGACTGATATCCAGCTAGCTGTTATGAAGACTAGAATGCTTCCAATAGCTAAAGTCTTTAATAAATTCCCACGTATGATACGTGATCTTAGCCGCGACCTTGGTAAGCAAATAGATCTTGAAATTTCAGGTGAAGAGACGGAGCTTGATAAGTCAATCGTTGAAGAGATTGGTGATCCTCTAGTTCACATCATTAGAAACTCATGCGACCACGGTATTGAAGATCCTGAGACAAGAAAGGCAATGGGCAAACCTGAAAAAGGTCTTGTTCAGCTAAAAGCTTATAATGAGGGCAACCATATCGTTGTTGAGATAGTTGATGATGGTAAAGGTCTAGACGCTGATATGCTTAAATCTAAATCTATAGAAAAAGGCATTATCACTGAGCGAGAAGCTGATGCGATGAGTGAGAAAGAGGCATTTGGTCTTATATTTAGACCAGGATTTTCAACTGCTGCAAAGGTTACAAACGTATCTGGTCGTGGCGTTGGCATGGACGTTGTTAAGACAAACATTGAAAAACTAAATGGTATCATCGATATCGAGAGTGAAGTTGGAAAAGGTACAGTCATGAAGCTTAAAATTCCACTCACACTTGCGATCATTCAATCGCTTCTTGTTGGAACACAAGAGGAATTTTATGCGATACCACTTGCTAGCGTTCTTGAGACTGTTCGTGTGCCTATTGATGATATTTACACGATCGATGGCAAAAACGTTCTAAGACTAAGAGATGAGGTCTTATCTCTTGTTAGGCTTGCGGATGTCTTTGGTGTTGAAAAAGTGTTTGATGGCGGTGATCATACTTATGTCGTTATCATAGGTGTTGCCGAGGCAAAACTGGGCATCATAGTAGATACTTTAGTTGGTCAAGAAGAGATCGTTATTAAGTCAATGGGTGATTATTTGCAAAATATCCCAGGCATCGCTGGAGCTACTATTAGAGGTGATGGCCGTGTAACTCTTATTATAGACGTTGGTGCTATGATGGAGATGGCTAAAGATATCAAGGTAGATATTAGAGCCGAAATAGAAGATAGCACAAAAGTAAAGGAAAAGCCAAGTGATTATAAGGTCTTGATTGTTGATGACTCTAAAATGGATAGAACCATCATGCAAAAAGCACTTGAACCAACCGGCGTCACAATCATAGAAGCAACTAACGGAGTAGAAGCACTCAATATAATTAAATCTGGCGAGCATTCATTTGATGCAATTTTGATTGATATTGAGATGCCTAGGATGGATGGATATACACTCGCTGGTGAGATTAGAAAATACTCTAAATATCGCAATCTACCACTTATTGCTGTTACATCAAGGACGTCTAAAACTGATAGATTGCGCGGAGTAGAGGTTGGTATGACTGAATACATTACTAAACCGTATTCGGCAGAATATCTTGAAAACGTTGTTAGAAAAAATATAAAATTAGCTTAGGGGTAAGGGATGAACGATAAACTAAATCAGGTTTTAAGCAAACAAAAACAGCAAATAGATGGTCCTGAGTCAAAAAACAATGAAGATATAGTTCAACTAGTAGGCTTTGTTGTTGGCGAAGAAGAGTATGCGATACCTATTTTAAATATCCAAGAGATAATCAAACCTATCGAATACACCCGTGTCCCTAGCGTGCCTGACTATGTTCTTGGCGTCTTTAACCTACGTGGAAACGTTATCCCACTTATTGATTTGCGTAAGCGTTTTTCACTAAATGTTACAAAACAAAGCCCAAGTACAAGATATATTGTCATGAAAGATGAGGATAATATCGCAGGCTTCGTAATAGACCGCTTGACGGAGGCTATAAGAATAGTTCGTAACAGGATCGATCCGCCGCCAGAGACTTTAGTAAAAGACAAAGGCATGATCTATGGTATCGGCAAACGCGATCAAAACATCCTTACGATTTTAAAGGTTGAAAGCCTTTTAAAGCGTGATTTTTAGGGCATAGCTTGATAAAACTTTGTGTTTTTGATTTTGACTCTACGATAATGGACGGCGAGACGATTGATATCCTCGCCGCCGCTAATAACGCCAGTGACGAGGTGGCAAGCATAACGAAGCGTTCGATGAACGGCGAACTTGATTTTTTTGAAAGTCTTACAGCAAGAGTAAAATTTTTAAAAGGAATGCCACTTTCAAAAGTAGATGAAATTTGTAAAAATTTACCCATCATGCCAGGGGCTAGCGAGCTTATAACTGCTCTAAAGCAAAAGGGTATAAAGGTCGTGGTCTTTAGTGGTGGTTTTCACATCGCAACTGATAAGATGCAAGAAAAACTTAAATTTGACGCAAATTTTGCAAATATCTTGCACCACAAAGATGGAATTTTAACAGGTGAAGTTGGCGGAGAGATGATGTTTAGTAGCTCAAAAGGCGAGATGATAGATCGCTTAAAGGGGCTATTAAATTTAGATAAAAGTGAGATCATGTGCGTTGGCGATGGCGCTAACGACGTGTCTATGTTTAGAAAATGTGATCTAAAAATTGCCTTTTGTGCAAAAGAAATTTTAAAAAAAGAGGCGACGCATTGCGTGGATGTCAAGGATCTGCGTGAAATTTTAAAATATATAAGGTGAAAAAAATGTATGACAATGAAGCTAAATTTTCTCTTTGGTGTGACTTTATAGAGAGAGATTTTTTACAAAACGAATTCAACTCTTTATTAGAAAAAGGCGTTATAAACGGAGCTACAAGCAATCCAGCTATCTTTAAAACAGCTTTTGCATCACCTGCTTACAAACAGATCATACAAAATAGCAACAAGCGTCATCCAAAAGATCTTTATGAAATTTTAGCGACCCAAGATATCAAGATCGCCGCATGTAAAATGCTAAAAAACTACGCAAATGGCGATGACGGCTTTGTTAGCATCGAGGTTGATCCAAATTTAAGTGGCGAAACAGCTGCGACGATAGAAGAGGGCATCAGGCTTCACAACCTTATCTCAATGCCAAATGTCATGATAAAAATTCCAGCTACAAAAGAGGGCTATGAAGCGATGAGCGCACTTATGGCAAGAGGCATCAGCGTAAATGCGACGCTCATTTTCTCGCCAGATCAGGCTAAAAACTGCCTAGAGGCCTTTAAAGAGGGTAGCAAGGCTTATGCAAGCCGCTTTGTGGATACGACGATGCCAAAAGGTGTGATCAGTGTTTTTGTTAGTAGATTTGATAGAAAGCTTGATGAGACAATGGCTGCAAAGAGCCTACCAACAGGACAGATCGGTATAATGAACGCTGCAAATATCTATCATATCATTGAGGACTTTGGCTTAGAAAATATAAGGACACTTTTTGCAAGCACTGGCGTAAAAGGTGGTGGCTTAAGAGGGGATTATTACGTTAGAGAGTTAATGTATAAAAACTCTATAAACACAGCTCCGATAGATACGATAAAAGAATTTGTAAAAGAAAAAGCTGAGGCAAAAAATGCCCCTAGCAAAGAGAATATCTCAAGCTTTTTTCATATCATAAAAAATAATGAGATCGATATAAATGCTACTTATAAAGAGCTTTTAAATGATGGCTTAAAGCAGTTTGTTGCAGCATTTGACGACATTATGAAATCACTTTAATGACCAAAAAAGACCTAGACTCATATCTGTGCTCTTTAGTTGATAGAGGCGGCAGCGATCTTCATCTAAAGTCTGCAAGCCTTGTTTATGGCAGATTTAATGGCGAGATCATGCCACTTAGCGAAGAAAATTTAGACCCAAGTGACGCAGTAGCTATCGCAAAAGAGCTTTTGGGGGCTAAATTTGATGAGTTTATGGATAAAAAGGACATAGATTTTTCGTATAAACTAAATGATGAGTACTGCTTTCGTGTAAATATGTTTTTGCAGATAAATGGAATTTCTGCTGTCTTTCGTGTCACTCCAACGAAAATTCCAACCATAAAAGATCTAAATTTACCAAGCGTGATAGAAAAAATTTGCGCAGAGACCACTCGTGGCATCATTTTAGTGACTGGCCCGACTGGAAGCGGCAAGACGACAACGCTTGCAAGTATGATAAATTTCATAAACCAGACAAAAAGATCACATGTCGTGACTATCGAAGATCCGATTGAGTATGTATTTAACGACGATAAAAGTATAATCAACCAGCGCTCTATTGGGGCAGATGCGCTAAATTTCTCAGATGCGCTACGAGCTTCACTTAGAGAAGATCCTGATATCATTTTGGTTGGTGAGATGAGAGATCTTGAGACTATTGAGACTGCCATTAGAGCTGCCGAGACTGGTCACTTGGTGCTTTCGACACTTCACACGCTTGATGCAAAAGAGAGCGTAAATAGAATAGTAAATAGCTTCCCACAAGGCGAGCGAGATAAAGTTAGTCTTATGTTCTCTTCAGTGCTTGCTTGCGTTATCTCACAAAGGCTAGTTAAGACTCTTTTTGGCACAAGACGCCCAGCAGTCGAGATCATGAGAAAAAATACCCGCATAAAAGAGCTCATATCTGAAGAGAAATTTGATGAGATCGACCTTGCCATAGCTGAGTCAAAAAATACTTACGGCATGCAAACTTTTGATCAGCACCTGCTTGAACTTTATGAAAATAAGATAATTAGTGCCGAAGTGGCGCTTGACAATGCTAGCAATAGGGGCGATTTGCAACTTAAGATAAAAAGCTCAAATGTAGCAGGTTTTAGCTTTGAAAATGGTGTAAATTTTGGCAAACCTCAAAGCAAACAAGATCAACCTGAAGTGATCGCTCTTAAAGAAATTTAATAAGCTTTATGTGAAATTTATAAAGCATTAGATAAAATCAGCACCTATTTTTTATGAAAGGAAAACGATGTTAGAAGGTATCGTTAGAGAGAGTATCGGTAAGAAGTCTGCGAAGGCTTTGAGAAGAGATGGTTATCTAATCGCCAACATTTATGGCAAGGGATTAGAGAATGTTGCAGCTGCTTTTAAAGTCAATGACTTTATAAAAGAGGCACGCAAAAAAGAGAGCCTTGCTTTTGATGTAAAAGTAGGCGGAAAAGTTTATAATGTCGTTATTGTTGATTACCAAAGAGATGTTGTTACAAGCGATCTTAAACACGTAGATCTAAAAGTAGCACTTCCAGGCGTTTTATCAAAATATATGATCCCAGTTAAGCCAGTTGGAACACCTATTGGTCTTAAAAATAAGGGTGTTTTGATCCAGTCAAAAAGACGTCTTTGCGTAAAATGCACGGCTGAAAATTTACCAAATTCATTTGACGTTGATGTAAGCAAACTTGACATTGATGATACGATTTTGGTTCGTGATATCACAGCTCCTAAAGGCGTTACTATCATTGACGCTGACCGTGTTGCGGTACTTGGAGTCATAAAAGCTAAATAAAAAGGGCCTTTGTGACACTAATAGCGGGGCTGGGAAATCCTGGCCCCAAATACGAAAACACTAGACACAATATAGGCTTTATGCTTATAGACCTCCTAAAAGACTCAAATTTCAAAGATGTTAGCTCAGCTAAATTTCAAGGCGAAGTTTTTAAATTTAATGGCATTATCTTGCTAAAACCAACAACCTTTATGAACCTCTCAGGTCAAAGTGTTAAGGCGGTAAAAGACTTTTATAAGCCAGATAGGATCATCGTCATCCACGACGATCTTGACCTTAGTTTTGGCGCGGTTAAATTTAAAAAAGGCGGCAGTAGTGGCGGACATAACGGCATAAAATCGATCGATAATCTAATAGGCAACGACTATGAAAGGGTGCGCGTAGGCATCGGACATGAGGGCGATGCTAAAAATTTTGTCCTTGGCGAGTTTAGCGACGAGGAGAGAAAGGCTTTAGATGAAATTTTAGCCTATACAAAAAATGCAGTTTGCGAGCTGCTAAAGAGCGACATCAACGAAATTTCACAAAAATTTACGGTAAAAAAAGGTCTTATCAAATGAAACTATACGCCAGATACGTTGGCTGGGTCTATATAAAATCTTTTCTTATCGTATTTTTAGCGCTTGAGCTATTTTATGTTGGCATTGACCTGCTTACAAATTTAAAAGATCTGCCGCCATCTGCAAACCTTCAGCTACTCTACGTTGGCCTTACTGCACTAAGTGCCATTAGCTACGTTTTGCCACTTTCACTCATTTTTGCGCTAATAATTTTACATGTAAATATGGTTCGCTCAAATGAGCTAATCAGCTTTTATGCTCTTGGCATCAGTAAAAACAAGCTCATTTTGCCTCCATTTCTCATCGCACTTTTTGTGACGATTTTTTACGTTGGGCTAAATTTTACGCCATTTGCTTATGCGCATGATTATCAAAAAAGTATCGCTAAAAACACCGCTTTTTCAAAAAGTACAAACGACTCATTTTTGAAATTTGAAGGCAAATTTATCTATATAAAAGAGCTAAACTCAGCCAAGCAAAGAGCAAATGACGTGAGAATTTTTGACATTAATGGCACTGACTTGCTCTCAACAACTTTTGCCGATCACGCTAAATTTAAAGACAATGAGTGGGTTTTAGAAGATGTAAATCAGACCTTTTTGCCTCAAAATTTAGAGCTTGGCGAAAATGGCTTTAGCAAGGTAGAAAGTAAAAATTTAGATGCGTTAAGAGGCTTTAAGCCAAAGAGCATCGAGAGTGCTGCAAGCGTTGAAAACTCGAAATTTAACATACCTGATGCGATAAATTTTATAAAGACATTTAAAAACGAAGGCATAGGACTTGATAGCGCAAGGACTGCATTTTATAACCTTGCCATCACGCCATTTTTTGCGCCATTTTTATTGCTTATTTTCTACTATCATTTGCCAGTGACTGGCAGGTTTTTTAACCTCGCACTCTCAACATTTATCTTTGTTGTGATAACACTCGTAGTTTGGGGACTTCTCTTTATCTTAACTAAATTTGCTCAAACCTCAGTCATCTTGCCAGAGATCGGCATGGTGCTCCCTGTTATTTTGCTTTTTGCATACGCCATTTATCTCATAAAATCGCATCGTTAAGCCAAATTTTGGCAACTTTTTTGTAAAATCAAGCCATTTTAACAAAGGCTATTTTATGGATTTTAAAGAGCTTGCAAGCAAATACAAAACCCCACTTTACGTTTATGATTTTAACTACATTAAAGAGCGCTATGAGGCGCTAAAAAACGCATTTTACGCTAGAAAATCTCTGGTTTGCTACGCTGTAAAGGCAAACTCAAATTTAAGCGTTTTAAAATTTCTAGCTGATCTTGGAGCCGGATTTGACTGCGTGAGCATCGGTGAGGTCAAAAGGGCGCTTTTGGCAGGGGCCAAGAGATATCAGATCATCTTTAGTGGCGTTGGCAAGAGCGATGAAGAGCTAAAAGAGGCTTTAGAAAATGAAATTTTGCTTATAAATGTTGAGAGCTTTGCTGAACTTTTAAGGCTTGAAGAGATAGCAAAAGGGCTAAATTTAAAGGCAAGGATCAGCATTAGGGTAAATCCTGGCGTTGATGCAAAAACTCACCCATATATCTCGACAGGGCTAAATGAAAACAAATTTGGCGTCGATGCGCAGACAGCTAAAAAGATGTATATCCATGCTAAAGCTTCAGATTTTCTTGAGCCAACTGGCATACATTTTCACATCGGCTCGCAGCTAACTTCACTAAGCCCGATAATAGACGCTGCAAAGATCGTAAGCGAGCTTTTAAGAGAGCTAAGAGCGCTTGAGATCGATATCAAATTCTTTGATGTTGGCGGCGGACTTGGCATCATCTATAACGACGAAAAAGAGATAAATTTATACGACTACGCACAAGGAATTTTAGGCGCGCTAAAAGGTCAAGATGTGACCGTCGTTTGCGAGCCAGGACGCTTTATCGTGGGCAATGCTGGCTACTTTGTAGCAAGTGTTTTATATGAGAAATTTAACGGTAAAAAGAGATTTGTCATCACTGATGGCGCGATGAATGATCTCATAAGACCAAGCCTTTATGGCGCGCATCACAAAATTTTTGTCGATGGCAAGGATGAAAATTTAGGCACTTGCGACGTGGTTGGTCCAGTTTGTGAAAGCGGCGACTTTTTAGCAAAAGATATCAAGCTACCAGAGTGTGAAAGTGGCGATGTCATCGTTGTTAAAGGGGCTGGAGCTTATGGATTTAGCATGAGCTCAAACTACAATACAAGAAACAGAGCCGCTGAAGTTTGCGTGCTTGATGGCAAAGATAGGCTGATAAGAAGACGTGAGTGCTTTGAGGATGTCGTGGCACCTGAGATTGAGTTTTTGGAGAGCACTGATGCAAGAGCTAAATGAGCTTAGAAAAGAGATCGATAGTATAGATGATCTCATCTTAAATAAACTAAATGAAAGAATGAAGCTTGTCGAGCAGATCGGCAAGCTAAAGCAAACGACTGGGACGCCTATATATCGCCCTGAGCGCGAGCGAGCCATCATAAACCGCTTAACTAGCCTTAGCAAAGATAAAGCCTTAAATAAGGCTGCTATCGAGGCTATTTATCTTGAAATTTTTGCTGTAAGTAGAAATTTAGAGATGCCTCAAAAGATCGTCTATCTAGGACCTGAGGGCACTTATACGCATCAAGCGGCGCAAAGTAGATTTGGTGCGATGAGCGCCTATCTGCCACTTGCTACGATCGAGGCAGTTTTTACGAAGCTAGCTCAAAAAGAGGCGAAATATGGCGTTGTGCCTATCGAAAACAACACCGAAGGCGCTGTTGGAGCTACGCTTGATTGTTTGAGTAAATTTGATGATATAAAGATAGTGGCAGAGCTCTACGTAGACATCCACCACAGCTTTGTTAGCATAAATGAAAATTTAAAAGAGATAAAGCGAATTTACTCGCATCCGCAAGGCTACAACCAGTGCCGTAAATTTTTAGAAGATCACTTGCTAAATGAGGTCGAATTTGTCCCAGCCAAATCAACCGCAGCAGCCGCATATATGGCATCTATGGATAGAGAATCAGCCGCCATTTGCTCAAAAATCGCAGCCAAAATTTACAACGTGCCAATCGTCTATGAGACTATTGAAGATAATATGGCAAACAGAACGAGATTTTTGATCTTAAGTGATTTTAAAAATGCCAAGGTTGAAAACTCGAAAACTTCGATCCTAGCAAAGACTGATCACAGCCCAGGACGCCTTGCTGATCTACTTTCTATCTTTAAAAATGAAAATATCAATATCACAAAACTTGAGTCACGTCCTATCAAACAGCGCGAATTTAAGTCAATTTTTTACCTTGACTTTGAAGGGCATATCGACGATGAGAAGGTGCAAAATGCCTTTGAACTCGCAAAAGAGAGCGGCGCTGAGATAACTTGGCTTGGAAGCTATTTAAACGGAGATGAGTAATGAAATTTAATGACTTTTTAGATGATCTAGTAAATTACGAGGCTGGAAAGCCGATCGAGCTTGTAGTTAGAGAGTTTGGCATCGATGCAAAAGATGTGATAAAGCTAGCGAGTAATGAAAACCCTTTTGGCACTAGCAAACGCGTAGAAGAGGCGCTAAAAGAGGTCGCTAAAAACGCACATCTCTATCCAGACGATAGCTACTTTGAGCTAAAAGAGGGGCTGGCTAAGAAATTTTGCGTAACTAGCAAAAATCTAATCATCGGCTCTGGAAGCGACCAGATCATAGAATTTGCACTTCACGCAAAGGCGAACAAGCAAAGTGGTGTTTTGATGGCTGGCGTGACATTTGCAATGTATGAAATTTATGCAAAACAAACAGGGGCTAAAATTTACCGCACAAAGAGCATGGAGCATGATCTGGGCGAGTTTTTAGAAATTTATAACGCGCACAAAGATGAAATCTCTGTCATCTTTCTTTGCTTGCCAAACAACCCTTTGGGCGAGTGCATCGATGCCGACGAGGTCTATAAATTTATAAAAAACATTGATGAAAACACGCTTGTGGTGCTTGACTGCGCTTACAACGAATTTGCTAAATTTAAAGATAGCAAAAAAGAGATAAAGCCAAGTGAGGTGGTGAAATTTAAAAATGCCATCTATCTTGGCACTTTCTCAAAGGCCTACGCACTTGGCGGCATGCGCGTTGGATACGGCGTGGCAAATGAAGAGATCATAGGCGCACTTTCAAAGCTAAGAGCTCCATTTAACATCACAACTCCAAGCCTAAGAGCAGCGATAGTGGCGCTTGGAGATGATGAATTTGTGCAAAAAACTATGCAAAACAACTTCGAGCAGATGAAGAGATATGAGGAATTTGCAGAGCAAAATGGCATCGAGTTTATCCCAAGCTATACAAATTTCATCACTTTTAAATTTAACGAGCCAAAATCAAGCCAGATATGCGAAAAGATGCTAAAAAAAGGTATAATTTTACGAGATTTAAAAAGCTACGCCTTAAATGCGGTGAGAATCACCATCGGTCAGGCATGGCAAAACGATAGAGTTTTTGAAGAGTTAAAGCAAATTTTAAAGTAGGGATATGGATTTTAAGGCATTACTTCATCAAATAAGTCAAATTTATCAAAAGCTTTCACTAAAACAAAAGATCGTCGCAGGCAGCTCGATCGTCTTAGTTGTGGCTTTTTTGGTATTTTTAACGCTTTACAAAAGCAAAAGTGATAGCTTTGCAGGATATAGCGTCCTTTTTGAAAACATCAGCCCAAGCGACTCAGCCTTAATAGTCGATCAGCTAAATAAAGATGGTATAAAATATAAACTGGCAAACGAGGGCACTATCCTCGTGCCAACGAGTGATGTATATAAAGAGCGTATCGCTGTTGCAACGCTTGGCATACCAAAAGAGAGCAAGATCGGTTTTGAAATTTTTGACAAGCAAGAATTTGGAGCAACAGACGCTGAGCAGAGAGTTAAATTCCAAAGAGCGCTTGAGGGCGAGCTAGCTAGAACGATCGAGAGCCTCTCATCTATCCAAAAAGCAACCGTAAGAATAGCCATACCAAAAGAGAGTGTCTTTACTGAAAGGCAAGCACTGCCAACCGCTTCTATTGTGGTTGAGCTAAAGCCAGGCGTTAGTCTAAATGCTAAGCAAATTTTTGGCATTAAAAACCTAGTTGCTGCCTCTGTTACAAATTTAAGCACAGAAAATGTAAAGATAGTAAATCAAGATGGCGTCGCACTTGGCGATGAAGACGGAGAGTTTGATAGTGACGCCATAGCTCAGCAGATCCGCTATAAGCGTGAGTTTGAAAACAACTACGAGCAAAAGATAGTAAATGTGCTAGCTCCTATCGTGGGCGGGGCAGATAAGGTCGTAGCAAAGGTAAATATCGACTTTGACTTTGATAAAAAAGATACAAAAAGCGAGGTTTATGACCCAAATAACGTCGTAAGAAGCGAGAGCAACATCGAAGAAAAGCGCCAAGGCTCAGCTCCAAATGAAGTGGGCGGCGTACCAGGTGCAGTTAGCAACATAGGCCCTGTTCAAGGTCTTGATGATAGCACTTTAAAAGAGCAGTATAACAAAAGCTCGCAGCAGACAAACTACGAAATTTCAAAGAAAGTGACAAACGTCAAAGGGCAGTTTGCTAGCATAAACAGAGTAAGCGCAGCTGTCGTTATAGACGGACTTTATCAAAGCAAAAAGGATAAAGATGGCAAGCCAACTGGTGAGCTTGAATTTGCCCCGCTTACTAAAGAGCAAAGAGAGTCAATCACAAATTTAATCAAACAATCAATCGGCTACAATCAAAATAGAGGCGATGAGGTAAGCTTGGATAACTTCGAGTTTAAGACTGGTAAAGATGTCAGTACTGGCGAGAAGATGGATGGCTTTATGAATAACTACGTGATGCCTTTCTTGCCACTACTTAAATACATCTTTGCAGCACTGCTACTCTACATCTTCTACAAAAAAGTCATCGTGCCATTTATGCAAAAGATGCTTGAAGAGACGAAAGAAGAAGAGGAACAAGCCCAGGACGATCTTGAAGATATCGAGACTGATGCTGAAGATACACTTGAGAAATTTAAAGCTGCTCGCAAGAAGGTCGAAGAACAACTTGGCCTTGGTGGTGAATTTAATGAAGATGAGCTAAAATACGATGTATTGCTAGAAAAAATGAGAACGGTTATCTCTGAACGTAGTGAAGAGATTGCGGCATTACTTCAAGATATGGTTAAAAATGATAATGACTTTAACATGCGTAAGGAAATTTAATGTCGATGAAGTTAAATGATAAGCAAAAGATGATCTACGATGATCTATCAATGCCTGAAAAGATTGCTATTTTATTAATTCAACTTGGCGAAGAGGCGACAGCTGTTATATTTTCTCATATGGATGTTGATGTTATCACTGAAATTTCAGGCTACATAGCGACTGCAAAAAATATAGATAAACAAGTTGCAGGCGCAGTGCTTGAAGAATTTTACGCACTAATGCAGTCAAATCAATATATGAGAAGTGGTGGCTTAGAGTATGCAAAAGAAATTTTATACCGCACATTTGGTCCAGAGGCTGCGCAGAAAATTTTAGACAAGCTTGCAAAAAGCATGGAAAACTCAAAAAGCTTTGGCTATCTTGATAAGATAAAGCCGCAGCAACTCGCAGACTTCATCGTAAAAGAGCACCCTCAAACTATCGCGCTAATCCTAGCCCACATGGACTCAAGTAGTGCTGCTGAGACGCTAAGCTTTTTTTCAGATGAGCTAAGAAGCGAGGTAGTGATCAGGATGGCAAATCTTGGCGATATTAGCCCATCAGTGATTAAGCGTGTCTCAACCGTGCTTGAGGGTAAACTTGAAAGCCTTACATCTTACAAGGTCGAGGTTGGTGGTCCAAGAGCTGTGGCAGAAGTGCTTAACAGACTTGGTCAAAAAGCTAGCAAAAGCACGATCGAGCGCATCGAGCAAAGCGACGATAAGCTTGCTACAACGATCAAAGAGCTTATGTTTACATTTGAAGATATTATCAATCTTAACGCAACTGCGATTAGAGAAATTCTCAAAAATGTCGATAAAAAGGACCTTATGGTTGCATTTAAGGGCTCAAGCGATGGCATTAAGGATAAATTTTTATCAAATATGTCTCAGCGTGCAGCCGAAGCCTTTAAAGAGGAGATGCAATACCTTGGTGCTGTGCGTGTAAAAGATGTTGAAGAGGCGCAAAGACGCATTGTAGAAGTAGTACAAACCTTAGCTGATCAAGGTGTATTCCAAGTTGGCGAAGCAGATGAGATGATAGAATGAAAAGTAGCGTAATAACAAGTGAGACCTCGCCGGCTCACTTTATAGAAAATTATAGATTTAAGGTACTTGGGAGCAATGAAAGAGCCCAAGATAGCGCACCTGTTTTGATAGAAGAAAATAATCTTAGTGAAGAGCTAAATGAGCAAAATTTAGAGCAAGGTGGTGAAAATTTTGCACCTCAGATGCCGCACCCAGTGCAACCAAGCATGCAAAATCACTTTGCGCCTCAACCTCAAAATAGCCAAGCTCACCAGCCTGGATTTGACTCGAGTTTTGTCGAGGAGCTGCTTAAAAAGACAGATGAGCTAAGTAGCAACATCATCAAACTTCAAATGCAGATAGAAAATCAAGAGAGCGAATTTGCAAAGCGTCTTGAAGCTGAGATCGCTCGTGCAAAAGAGGATGGCAAAAATGAAGGCATTGCTCAAACAAATGCTGCGAACGAGGCAAAGATAAAGGAGCTTGAGGCTAAATTTAGCGCTTCAGCCACAAAGCTAGATGAGCAGTACGTTAAATTTGATGAGTTTTTGAAAAAGAGCGAGGAAGAGCTTGGGCAAACTGCGATAAAGATCGCAAAAGAGGTGATAGAAAAAGAGGTTTCAAGCGCATCTAGCCAGATCGCTCATCACCTAGCAAATTCACTTATAAAAGAGCTAAGCGACGTAAAAAATATAGAAATTCGCGTAAATCCAGAAGATAGCGACTATCTAAAAGAGCAATTTAGTAAAAACGAACGCGTAAAAGTAAGCGCTGATGACGCCATAAGCAAAGGTGGCGTGGTGATAATAAGCGAGGGCGGAAACATCGACGCGACGATGCAAACAAGGCTTGAGAAACTAAAAATGTTGGTAAATAATGAATAAAGACGTTAAAAGCCTAAATGTCGATGAGCTAAACGCACTTTGCCACGACATCAGAGATAAAATTCTATCCACCGTTAGTAAAAATGGCGGCCATCTTAGCTCAAACATCGGCGCAGTCGAGATCATCGTTGCGATGCACAAAATTTTTGACGTTACAAAAGATCCGTTTATCTTTGATGTGAGCCACCAAAGCTACACGCACAAGCTACTAACTGGGCGCTGGGACAAATTTGATACGCTTAGAAAATTTAACGGTATTAGTGGCTACACAAAGCCAAGCGAGAGCAAATTTGACTACTTTGTAGCAGGTCATAGCTCAACTTCCATTTCGCTAGCAGTTGGCGCTGCAAAGGCGATCAAGCTAAAAAATGAAGAGCGTTTGCCAGTAGCTGTCATAGGTGATGGCTCGCTAAGTGGCGGCATGGCATACGAGGCGCTAAATGAGCTGGGGGATAGAAAATATCCTTGCGTTATAATCCTAAACGACAATGAGATGAGCATAAGCAAGCCAATAGGCGCACTTAGTAAGTATCTAAGCCAGATGATGGCTGGGCAGTTTTATCAAAAATTTAAAGGCAGGGTTGAGCGCTTTTTAAGCTATATGCCAGACTCTGCAGCCTATATGGCTAGACGCATGGAGGAGGGCATCAGGCTCATCACTCCTGGTATGTTTTTTGAAGAGCTTGGGCTTGAGTATATAGGCCCAGTTGATGGGCATGATTTAGCAGCGCTTCTTAGTACCTTTGAGACGGCAAAAAGTATGAAAAAACCAGTCATCGTGCATGTACAGACGCTAAAGGGTAAAGGGTATGAATTTGCTGAGGGGTGCTATGAAAATTGGCACGGAGTTGGGCCATTTGATCTAAAAAGTGGCGAATTTATAAAAAGACAGTCAAATAAGTCAGCCACGGCGATCTTTAGCGAGCAGCTTTTAAAGATGGCAAGAGAGCATAGTGACATCGTTGGTGTAACGGCTGCGATGCCAACAGGCACTGGCATGGACGCGCTCATACATGAGTTTCCAGACCGCTTTTGGGACGTGGCGATAGCCGAGCAGCACGCAGTTACCTCAATGTCAGCCATGGCAAAAGAGGGCTTTAAGCCATTTGTCGCGATATACTCGACCTTTATGCAAAGAGCCTACGATCAGGTCATTCACGACGCTTCTATTTTAAATTTAAACATCACGTTTGCGATGGATAGAGCGGGCATCGTGGGCGAGGATGGCGAAACGCATCAGGGCGCTTTTGACATTAGTTTTTTAAACGCTGTGCCAAACATGGTTCTTTTTGCTCCAAGGTGCGAAGAGAGCATGAAAAATGTTATGGAATTTGCCTACTCTTACAAGGGCGTTAGCGCGTTTAGATATCCGCGTGGGGCGTTTATTTTAAGGGATGAGTTTAAAGCTAAGCCGCTAGAGTTTGGCAAGGGCGAAATTTTGGCTGACGCAAAGAGTGACATCGCATTTTTAGGCTATGGCAATGGCGTTGGCAGGGCAAATTTGGTTAGAAATTTACTAGCTGGCAAGCTTGAAGCTATCCTTGTCGATCTAGTCTTTGTAAAGCCGCTTGATAGAGAGCTTTTGCTGGATCTTGCAAAACGCACTAAAAAGTGGTACATCTTTAGCGATAGCGCTAAAAAAGGCGGTGTTGGCGAGATCGTAAGTGCGTTTTTACAAGAAAATGGCATCTCAAATGTAAGCGTTGTTAGCTTTGAATATGACGATAAATTTATCCAGCATGGCTCGACAGCTGAGGTTGAAAAGAGCCTTGGCATAAGCGCTGAGCAAATTACCCAAAAATTACTAGAGAATAATTAATATCATTTAATAAAGAAACGTTTAATATTACTTTTGCTAGCATAAAGCAAAAATTTGTATAGGGGAAAATTATGCAATATGTATCGTTGCTAAAACAGTCTGGGCTTAAAGTAACGCCGCAGCGTCTTAGCGTTTTGAGAATTCTTGATCGTCACACACATCCAACGATCGATGAGCTTTATGATGAAATTTTGAAAGAAAATCCATCAGTTTCGCTCGCAACTGTCTATAAAAACCTAAACACTCTAAAAGACGAGGGGTTGGTGGTTGAAGTAAATATCGTCAATCAAAAGGCGAGATACGACATTTACGAGCATCCGCACATCCACGTGGTTTGCGAAAACTGCGGTAGCGTCGAGGATATGAGCTATGATGACTCAGAGCTTGGCAAATACCAAGAAGCGCTTGAAAAAAAAATCGGAAATATTATAGAGCGCCTAAATATCGTTGCTAGCGTAAAAAGCTGTAAACACTGCCGATAAGGCAAAATTTATGTTGCATTACTCAACATAAATTTTTATTTTTCTTCATAAAACATTTCAAGCAAGCCTGAAATTAGCTTTTTCTCATTATTTTAAGCACTAACTCGCTAAAATAAACAAAAAATTTCGGAGAAAAATGTGGGTTTGGAGATAGAGCGTAAATTTTTACTCAAAAATTCTCAAATTCTAGATTTTCTAAAAGAGGCTGGAGTAGTTTTTAAGCACCTTGAAATTTCTCAGTTTTACACCAAGATCACGCAAAATGAAGAGATCCGCTTCAGAAGCGAAGAGGATAAATTTATAAAAACGATCAAGGTCGGCAAAGATCTTATAAGAGAAGAAAATGAGGAATTTTGCGAAAAGGCGGAGTTTAAAAAGGCTCTAAAAAACCGCATCGGACGCGTCATCACAAAAGATAGATACATTTTTCGGCTAAACAACAATCCCTGCAACATCGATGTTTTTAAAGACAGCTTAAATGGACTTTGCACATTTGAGATCGAATTTGCTGATGAAAATGAGGCTGTATATTTTAAACTGCCATCATTTTTGGAGCAGTTTTGTAAGGCCGATGTCACCTGCGATAAAAGGTATAAAAACAAATTTCTTGCCATTCACGCAAACGAAAATGAACAAATCGATTACAAAAGAGCTTACTCTGTCTTTAAAAACAAAGAAATTTCGCCAAATTTTACTGCGAATTTAAAAAGCGGCGAGGCACTTAGAGCTTTATTTTTAAGCATATATAAAGAGATAAAGAGGCTAAAGAGCGACTATCTGCAAGATCATGACGAAGAAATTTTGCACAACCTACGAGTAAATTTAAGAAAAATCAGGTCGCTACTTAAAATTTTTAATGGCGTTTTTGATGAGAAAGTGACGCTCTTTTTTGGAGAGAATTTTAAAATTTTGGCAAATTCAACCAATAAAAAGCGAGACTTAGACATATTTTTAGGCTTTTTAAGCGAGCAAAAGCACGCAAATGAGCTTATTTACTTTGTGCAAAAGGCTTTAAATTTAGAGTATGAAAACGTTAAAAGCTACCTGAGTGACGAGGAAAACTACGCATTTTTAAAAGAGTGGGAGATATTTTTAAACGAGGGCGAGTTTTATAGGTCAAAGCTCTTTGACGTGAGCCTTTCACGCCTTGGCTCGTTTAAGCTAAGAACGCTTCTAGTTTTGGCTCAAAAGAGGCTAAAAAGCCTAGATCAAGACTGCCCAAATGAGAGCTTTCACAAGATCAGGATCGAGCTTAAAAAGGTGAGATATACCTACGAGTTTTTGAGTGAGATTTTTTATTTTGACGGGCTTAAAAAGTATGAAGAGCGGCTAAAAGATATGCAAGAGATCTTTGGTGCGCTTCAAGACTATGACGTTTGGCTTGGCATCTTAGAGCGCTTGCCAGAGGTTGTCGGCAAAGAAAAACTTGAGAGCAAAATTTACAAACAAATTTACAAAACTAGAGAAGAGATATTAAAAAAGCGGCTTAAATTTATAAGAGCAACTCGCAAGATCTCGCGAAATTTAAAAATTTACTACATATAAAGGTCTAAAATTTATGCAAAAACAAGAAAAGATAGTTGATATGTTTAACCAGATCGCTCCGACTTACGACGTCGCAAACAGGGTGCTAAGCCTTGGCGTGGATGTGAGCTGGAGGAAATTTGCTTGCAGATATATGCTAGAAATTTTTAAAAATAAAAGCATAAATATCGTGGATGTAGCTTGCGGCACTGGCGATATGATGGGGCTTTGGAGTGAAATGGCAAAAGAATTTGACGTGGAGATAAAAAACCTAACTGGCATTGACCCATCAAGCGGTATGCTAAAAGAGGCGAGAGCGAAATTTCCAAATTTTAAATTTATAGAAGCCTACGCTGATAATACGATGCTTACAAGTGGCGAGGCTCAAATTTTAAGCATAAGCTACGGCATCAGAAACGTGGTCGAGCGAAAGGCTGCACTAAGAGAGTTTAATAGAGTACTTGCTTTAGATGGCTACGTAGTTGTGCTTGAATTTACAAAGCGCCAGAAAAAGGGCTTTATAACTGTGCTAAGAGATTTTTACCTAAGTAAAATTTTACCAAGTATCGGCGGCTTTATCTCAAAAAACAAAGAGGCATACGAGTATCTGCCAAGCTCGATAGAAAATTTCCTCGATGCAAAGAGCTTTTGTGATGAGCTTGTGGAGGCTGGCTTTGAGATAGAGCTTTGCAAGGGCTTTAGTATGGATATCTCAACATTATTTATCGCTAAAAAGGTGAAAAAATGACATATGATAACTTTAAAAATAGTTTGAATGGTAGAATTTTTGGTGATGATTTAAATTATGAAATTTTAGAAACAGTTCTTAAGAATCCTAAAAGATACATTGGACTCTTTAGGATTACTAATGCAAAAACAAAATTAATTCAAAATTTAACTCAAAGTTGTGAGATTAAATTTGGCGATTTTTTGGAAGAAATTTTAACAAAGTATATAGAAGAAATGGGATATAAAAATTTAGAAAAAAATATTGGGAAAGATGAAAAAGGCAAAATGCTAAGCGCTGATCAAGTTTTTGAAAAGGATGATAAAATTTATTTAATAGAACAAAAAGTAAGAGACGATCACGATAGTACTAAAAAGCGTGGTCAATATGCGAATTTAATTAAAAAAATTCATTGTTTAAAAACTAATTTCCCAAATAAAAAAATTAATGCTTCTATGTGGTTTAGTGATGATGGTTTGAAAAAAAATAAAAATTATTATTTAGAGGAAATTTCTCTTAATACAGATAAAGATGTTGAAATTTCGCTTTTTTATGGTAAGGAAATTTTTAAAATTTTATTCAATAGAGAAGATATATGGAATGAACTAGTTACTCATTTAAAACAAAATAAAGCCGAGAGATCAAATGAAATTTTAAGCATACCAGATTTTGATACTAGCGATGAAATTTTAAAAGCTTTACACAAACTAAAAGTTAAATGTCCAAAATTGATAAAAGAATTAACATCAAATAAGCCAGACTTTGTTGAAATAAGAAAGGAACTTTTTCCTACTGGTAAGAATTTGCAAGGATTGTAAAAAATGCAAAAAAATATTATTTTACAAGGCAATAGTTTAGAAATAATAAAAGGTATTCCAACTAATAGTATAGATTTAATCTTTGCTGATCCACCATATTGGATGAGGGTAGATGGAGTATTAAAACGTCCAGAAGGCAAAGAATTTGATGGTTGTAATGACGAATGGGATAACACCTTTTTAAATAATGATGATTATGTTGATTTTACTCGCAAATGGCTTAATGAATGTAAGCGTGTATTAAAGCAAAATGGCTCTATTTGGGTTATTGGAGGAATGCAGTGCATTTATACAATAGGTGGGATTATGCAAGAGCTAGGGTTTTGGTTTATCAATGATGTTATTTGGCAAAAAAGTAATCCAACCCCAAATTTTATGGGAACAAGATTGAATAATTCGCATGAGACTCTTATTTGGGCAACAAAAAGTAAGAAATCAAAATTTACTTTTAACTATAAAACAGCAAAAGAATTAAATACAGAAAATATTGATATAAATTTATTTGAAAAAGGCGAGAGAAGGCAATTAGGCTCAGTTTGGAGATTTTCTGTGTGTAGCGGAAATGAGCGCTTAAAGGATGAAAATGGCAATAAGTTGCATTCTACACAAAAACCGGAAAGTCTGCTTTATAGGGTTATTGCTATTAGTTCAAAAATCGGAGATATAGTGCTTGATCCTTTTGGTGGAACAATGACAACTGCAGCTATGGCAAAAAAGCTTGGAAGAAATTATATTTCTATAGAACAAAATGATAAATATATAAAATTTGGCAAAAAAAGAGTTAATGATATTGTATTTGAAGATAGTGATATAGCTCATGCAAAATTCGATAAAAAACCATTAAAGGTAAATTTAGATCAGATGATTGACGCAAATTTTTTAAATTTAGGCGAGAGATTCTATTTAAAAAATAGTGATGAATTCGCCATTTTAAAGCGTGGCTCCAGACTCGAATATAATAATATACTTTATGATATACATTCGCTTGCAGCAAAATTAAAATCCGCAAAGTCCGAACGATTAAATGGATTTAAATTTTGGCATGTCATGAGAGATAACAAAAAAATTCTTTTAGATGATATCAGATCACATTTTAGAGAGATCAATGCTTAGCGTATCTGAGCTAAACGAAAAAGCAAAGGCGCTGCTTGAAGCGACACTTGACTACGTCGAGGTAAGTGGCGAAATTTCGCGCCTTACAAAGCACGCCTCTGGGCACTGGTACTTCACGCTAAAGGATGAAAAGTCAAGCATCTCAGCTGTGATGTACCGCATGAATAACCAAAAGGTGAAATTTTTGCCAAAAGAGGGTTTGAAGGTCAAAATTTATGGCAAAGTGACCATTTACTCGCCAAGTGGGTCGTATCAGCTGGTGGCTAGTGCGATACTGCCTGATGGCGAGGGTGAGCTTGAGCTTGCGTTTAGGCAGCTTAAAGAAAAGCTCGAAAACGAGGGGCTTTTTGACATCGGCGCAAAAAAAGAGATACCAAATTTACCTAAGAAAATAGCCCTTGTCACAAGCGCCACTTCAGCTGCACTTCAGGATATGCTAAAGGTGGTAAGAAGCCGCTGGAGGCTAAGTGAAATTTATATATTTGATGCGCTAACTCAGGGCGAAAGTGCTCCAAACTCGCTTATAAAAGCTTTGCGCAGAGCCGATAAATATGGCGTCGATGTGATCGTTTTAGCTAGAGGAGGTGGCAGCAAAGAGGATCTTTGGTGCTTTAACGACGAGGGTTTGGCACGTGAAATTTACGCTACAAAAACGCCAGTCATAAGTGCTATCGGACACGAGATCGACTATGTTATAAGTGACTTTGTGGCAGACCGCAGATCTCTTACGCCAAGTGCAGCCATGCTTGATCTGTTGCCTGATGAAGAGGCGTTTTTTCAGTATCTTGATAGGCTCAGCGACGATCTTGATAGCGCATTAAATTTAAAGATCACAAAGAAGCAAAATTTATTAAATTTACTACTTTCTAAATTTTCATCAAACGCCCTAAAAGCTAGGATCGAGCTAAAATTTAGCGAGGTGGCAAACAAGCAAAATGCCCTAACAAACGTCGTGCAAAGAAAGCTCTTGCTTCTTAGCTCAGCTCTTGGCTCGCTTGAGAAGGCTTATGAGATGAGGGAGCTCTTTTTTGAGAGCACGAAGGGGCTTATCGAGGTTAGAAAAGATGGCAAGAGAGCTGATCTTAGGGATTTAAAAATAGATGATGAGATCGAGCTTATCTCGCAAAATACACATAAAAAAGCAATTATCAAGGAGTAAAAATGAGTAGAAAAATCAACTTTAGCGCAGGCCCAAGCGCGATACCATTAGATGTTTTAGAGCACGCAAAGGCCGAATTTACCGACTACAGAGGCGAGGGCTACTCGATCATGGAGATCAGCCACAGAAGCAAGACCTTTGAGGAGATCCACTTTGGCGCGATGGAGAAGATAAGAAAGCTTTACGGCATCGGCGATGAGTATGAAATTTTATTCTTGCAAGGCGGCGCACACTTGCAATTTAGCATGATACCGATGAATTTATATCAAGGTGGCAGGGCTGAATACGCAAACACTGGCGTTTGGACAAACAAAGCGATCAAAGAGGCAAAAGTGCTTGGCGTAAATGTAGATGTCGTTGCAAGTAGCGAAGATGAAAATTTCTCTTACATCCCTGAGTTTAAATTTAGCGATGATGCCGACTATGCCTACATCTGCTCAAACAACACGATTTACGGCACGCAGTATAAGGCTATGCCAAAGACCAAATCGCCCCTTGTTGTCGATGCTTCGAGCGATTTTTTCGCTAGACCGCTTGATTTTAGCAGTATCGGCTTGCTTTACGGCGGCGCTCAGAAAAATGCAGGCCCAAGCGGCGTGACTATCGTCATTTTAAGAAAAGACCTAGTTGATCGCGTGAGCAGCCAAAATGTCCCTATGTTTTTGCGCTACAAAACGCACGTAGAGGCAAGCTCGCTCTATAACACACCACCAACTTTTGGAATTTATCTTTTAAATTTAACCATGCAGCACCTGCTAGATCTTGGCGGACTTGCCGAGGTTGAGAAGATAAATGCCAAAAAAGCAAGCACGCTTTATAGCATCATTGATAGCTCAAATGGCTTTTACGTGGGTCACGCTAAAAAATCAAGCAGGTCAGATATGAACGTGAGCTTTACGATACCAAAAGATCATGCGCTTGAGCCAGTTTTCGTCGAAGAAGCGCTAAAAGAGGGCATGCTAGGGCTAAAAGGTCACAGACATCTTGGCGGCATAAGAGCCTCTATTTACAACGCCGTTAGTCAAAGCGACGTTGAGAAACTTGGCGAGTTCATGAGAGAATTTGCCAGAAAGCACGGCTGATGAACAAGGCAAAAAAAGCTTACGACGAAATTCCCTATTTCTCAGCTGCATTTAGCGACTGCTCGCCCGTTAGGATAGAGGCAGTGGCTAAATTTCTAGGTTTAAAGGCGGCAAATTTAAAAGATGCTAGAGTGTTGGAGCTTGGCTCGTCATACGGCGGCAATATCTTGCCATTTGCAGCTTCTCACAAAGAGGCAAAGGTCGTTGGCATCGACATCTCAAGCCACCAAGTAGAAGAGGGCAACAAGATAGCAAAGAAGATGAATTTAGAAAATTTCACCCTTCTTGAGCGCGACTTTTTGCATATGAACGAGCACGATATCAAGGAGCTTGGCGAGTTTGACTACATCATCGCTCACGGCGTTTATAGCTGGGTGAGCCCAAACGTAAGAGACGCGCTACTTGCAACGATAAAGGCGCTACTTAGCAAAGATGGCCTCGCCTACGTCTCTTATAACACATACCCAGGTTGGAAGAGCCTTGATATCTTAAGAGATTTTATGCTTTTTGCGAGCGCAAACAGGGGCGATAAAGAGTCGCTACCTCACGTCAAAGAAGAGCTAAATTTCTTGCAGGATTATTTGAAATTTAGCCTGCAAAACCAAAACGACGTCGTCTATAAAGACAGCATGAAGCTACTTTTAACGCAGCTAAATTTCCTTCAAGGCATCATCGCAAAGGGGAGTGATTATTACATTTTGCACGACTTTTTGGAGGCTAGTAACGAGCCAACATACTTTCATAAATTTGCCAAGCACATCGATAAACACGGACTTTGCTACGTCATAGACGCCTCGCTAAATGACATCTTTGCAAGCTCGACTGGGATCTACCGCTTTGACGCGCACATCGAGCAAAGCTACAACACTCGCATCAAAAAAGAGCAGCTAAACGACTTTTTGTTTAATAGATCCTTTAGAAAGAGCCTCATCGCGCACAAAGAAAGGCTTGAGGGCGCTGAGGACTTTGACGCGGTGCTTGGCGAGAGCGAGCTTGATAGGGTTTATTTTGCATATTTTAGTGAGCAGCCAAGGACAAAAACGCAAGAAATTTTAAGCAAAGCCTATCCGCAAAGTCTAAATTTAAGTGAAGTAAAGGCTGCACTTGGAGAGAGCGAGAGCGAAGCATTTATGGGGCTACTTGAAATTTTAAACGATCAAAACACCAAAATTTCATCATCAAAGCTTGCAGCACTTGCTTATGAGCCTAAAAAAACCAGACTAAAGCCTAGGGCAGCGGCCTATCTTGGGTATTTTTTGGAGGCTAGCTCTCCAGTTATATCTTTAGCAAACGAGCTAAATGGTAAGCTTAGTTTAAGCGTTGAGGAGATCAAAGCTGCATTGAAATTTGACGGCAAGGCTAGCCTTAAAGAGATCGCAAAGGGCGTAAATTTAAGCGAAGATGAGCTAAAAGAGCTTGCCTTTAAACTAAGTGAAGCTTACTTTTTTGAAGAAATTTAAAAAGAGCGTGGCAAATTTAGCCATGCTCTTACTCAAAAAACATATCTTTTAATATCAAACATATCATCGCTATGTAAAAGACCAAAAACCATTTTTTAAGTGTTTTTTTGTCGGTATTTTGCGTCTTTTTTGTGCCAAAGTATGCGCCTATTAGAGAGCCAAGACCTAAAAATGTGCCCTCAGCGTATGAGATGTGACCATTTAGCGAGAGCGAGATGAAGCCAGCGATGGCTGCAAACATAACGAAAAATACGCCCATAGAAACGGCTTTTTTCAGCTCATAACGCAAAAAGCCAACCAAGATAGGAGCGATAAAGACGCCTCCACCGATGCCGATGCTAATGGCAAAAACGCCAACAAAAACGCCAACTAAAAATAGCAAAAAGAGCGAATTATTCGCATTTGAGCCGTCGCTGTTTGGTGAAAAGTATAGTTTTATAAGCGAAAAGACAAATGTCGCAAGTAACATAGACTCAAGTAAAAGTGCAGGCGCGTGCGATACGATGATGCCGCTAAAGCTAGCTCCAACCAAGCCTCCAAGCCCCAAAAAGACGCCTCGATTTAGCTTTAAAAGCCCAGCTTTGTAGTTTAGATACGAGCCAAACGTCGCACTAAAGATCATCTGCATGACACTTATGCCAATGGCAGTTTTTACGTCGTATCCAAAGGCGACCATGATAGGAACGACGACCGTGCCGCCACCGATGCCAAAAAACCCAGCGATGTAACCAACGCCGATACCGATTATAAATAGTTCTACAAAAAGCATTTTTTCTCCCTCGACTGGCGCAAATTTTAGCCAAGGGGCTCTTAAAAAAATAGTAAAAAGGCGTAAATTTAAAAATTTAGCCAAAATTCTAAAAAGTAAAAGCGAAAATTTTTTATAATCAATAAAAATTTAAAAGGAAAAATATGCTCTTAGAACAACCACTTTTTTATTATGAAGCGATCAGAGAGAAATTTAAAAATAGCTACCTTGCTGAAGACAAGACGCAAACGATAATCGGCATAGACTGCGAATATATCGACGAAAAAGATATGGACTTTTACGGACTTAGAAGCTACTTTGATACTAACCGTAACAGATCACTCGCACCTTTTGCTGGACTTTTTGGCGTTTTTGCTTATGACGGCGTGAGATACTTTGAGTATATCGGCGAAGAGAAGGCTAAAAAGTATGAGTTTCCAAAATTTATCTACGCCAATGCTAAAGCATATCTTCACTTTGATAAGATGAGTAAAATTTACACTTTTTATGGAGATAAAGAGAGGTATTATGACTTTTTGCTAAATTTAAAGGCAGAGCATAAAGGCGAAAAAGAGTGTGAATTTAGCATAAAAACTGACCTTAGTAGCGAGAAGAAACACTTTGAGGATATGGTCGAGGTGGCAAAAGAATACATAAGAAGTGGCGATGTCTTTCAAGTGGTGCTTGGTGAGCTACTTGAAATTTCAACGAATATGAGTAGCTTGGACTTTTACAAAAAGCTTGCCATAGCAAATCCTAGCCCATATATGTTTCATTTTCCTACGCCTTATGGTGATGTGGTTGGCTCATCGCCTGAGCTTGTTTTTGAGATGAAAAGTGAGCAAATTTTTGTAGCACCAATTGCTGGTACAAGACCAAGAGGGGGCGATGCAAACGCTGATGCGGCGCTTGAAAATGAGCTACTAAGCGACGAAAAGGAGCTGGCTGAACATAAGATGCTAATCGATCTTGCCAGAAATGACATCGGCAGGGTCTCAGAGCCAAAAAGCGTGGTCGTGAAAAATGCGATGCATATCCAGAAATTTGAAAAAGTGATGCACATCGTGAGCGACGTCTATGGCAAGTGCGCTAGGGAGCTTAACCTTTTTGACGTGCTAGCTAGCATCTTCCCAGCTGGCACGCTAAGCGGTGCGCCAAAAATCAGAGCGATGCAGATAATTAATGAGCTTGAAATTTTTGAGCGAAATATCTATGGTGGGGGCATTGGATTTTTGCATTTTAATGGCGACGCTCAGGTGGCGATCCTCATCCGCTCAGCCATCTTTGTGCCAGCTAAAAATGGCTTTAGCGACGTCTTTGTCGGAGCTGGAGCTGGCATAGTCTATGATTCAAAAAGTGAGAAAGAGTATGCTGAAATTTGCCACAAACGAGCCAGCGTGGTAAATGTCTTTAAAAACAGCGCAAAAGAGGTTTAAATTTAAGTCGCATAAAGTGAAAACTTTAAAAATAAAAGGATAAAATAGCCAATCAAGCGATGAAAAACATAAATTTTTCATTTCCGCAAGGAAAATTTAGAAAAAATGAATTGTTTTTAGAGCTTAAATCTAAAAAATATAAAAGGAAAGTATATGAAAAAAGTTTCATTATTAGCATTGAGTGGTATTATGGCTCTAACACTATCAGGCTGCTGGAATAGTGATGGTGTTAGCGGTAAAGTAGCAAGAAGTTTTAAAGAAGCATGCCAAGACACATCTGTTAAATATGACTGGCTTGTAGCTGATGTAAAATATAAATTAATAAATATTGATAAAAACGACAGAAGAGAAGAAAGATACGTAGTTTATGATAAAGATGACCAAGATTTAGAAGTCGGTGGTATAGGTAGATATGATCTAGCAAATTATGCACAATTTGAACTAACAAACGATAACAAATTTAGATACGCAAAGATAAAAGTTAGAGGACAATTACAATGTGGAGATAGCGGTGACTACTTTGATAAAGCACCAGCTGATGTAAAACCGTTAAAAAAATATGTATCCTTTAGTAGTGCTAGCACAACAGTAGAAAGAAAATAATTTTACTTACTTATAGTAGTATCTTACTACTCGCCTGATAGTAAGATACTATAAAATAGTATTATAATACTATTCGCACCATCCTCAAAGGGTAATCAGTCATAATCACCTATTTGATTTTATCCTATTACAATTCTTGCAAAGCATTTGACAGTTTTGAGATATTGTCTTTCCGCCTTCGCTCCATGGTGTAATATGATCAGCTTCCATATCACTTATATCAAAATGCTCACTACATTTTACACAAATACCTTTTTGTTTCTGGTAAGTTGGGTGTTTTATGGTATCGCTAAAAGCCCTGTATAAATACAAAAAAGGATAACTAACGCTATGGTAAATTTAATCCTAGTCATTTTTGTATGTATAATAACGAGTATAAAAATTTAAAAGTTAAATTTTGCAGATTTTAAAAATTTATCTGCTAGATAAATTTTAAGCCAAGTTAGTTGAGGCGATTAAAAAATTTAAATTTGATCTTTTACAAGTGAATTTTACAAGGTAAAAACCTTGTAAAATTTTAGACATTAAACCTAAAGTGCATCACGTCGCCATCTTGCACGACGTAGTCTTTGCCCTCAAGTCTCATCTTGCCAGCCTCTTTGGCTCCGTTTTCGCCGCCATGTGCGATGTAGTCATCATAGCTTATCACTTCAGCTCTGATAAAGCCCCTCTCAAAGTCGTTGTGGATGACACTTGCTGCTTTTGGCGCTTTCCAACCATTTGTGATCGTCCAAGCCCTTACTTCTACGACACCAGCGGTGAAATAGCTTATCAAATTTAGCTTCGCAAAAGATGTTTTGATGATCTTTTCAAGGCCGCTCTCGCTCGTGCCAAGAGATGCCAAAAACTCGTGAGCCTCCTCATCGCTTAGACCTATTAGCTCCTCTTCGACCTTGGCGCAAAGCTTGATCACCTCGTGGTCTGAAGCTTTAGCATACTCTTTTAGCGCTTTTACAAATTTATTATCTTCGCTAAGCCCCTCTTCATCGACATTTGCGCCATAAACTACCTCTTTTGCGCTTAGAAGCCTTAGCTCTTTGTTGAGTGCCAAAAACGCCTCGCTATCTCTTTGTTCGAAACTGCTTGCGCTTTTGCCATCGTTTAGGTGAGCTAGAAGTAAATTTGCTATCTCAAGCGCCTCTTTTGCGCCTTTTGCATTTGCTTTTGCCTCTCTTGTGAGCTTTTCTATCTTTTTATTAAGCTGCTCGATGTCAGCTAGTATCAGCTCGGTTTGGATGATCTCGATGTCTCTTACTGGATCGACGCTGCCTTCGACGTGAGTGATGTTTTCATCCTCAAAGCAGCGAACGATGTGTAAAATAAGCTCGGTTTCTCTGATGTTTGATAAAAATTTATTGCCAAGTCCCTCGCCAGAGCTTGCCCCTTTTACAAGGCCTGCGATATCTACAAATTCGATGGTTGAGTATTGAATTTTATTAGGACTGACTATCTTTGCAAGCTCATTTAGGCGCTTATCAGGCACTGGCACGATGGCTTTGTTTGGCTCGATAGTGCAAAACGGATAGTTCGCACTCTCGGCATTTTGCGCCTTTGTAAGTGCGTTAAATGTCGTTGATTTGCCCACATTTGGTAGGCCTACGATTCCAACTGAAAGTCCCATCAATTCTCCTTGCTAAGTGCTTGTAAAAAGTATAAATTCATCCTCACGCCAGCCCCACTCGCACCTACTTGGTTGTATCCCCAAGCCTTTTCGCGGTATGCTGGGCCTGCGATATCAAGGTGTAGCCACTTATCTTTGTACTCATCTTTGATAAATTTAGCTAGAAACATGCCAGCTGTGATAGCGCCGCCATATCTACTTGAGGCGCAGTTGCTAACATCTGCGATCTGGCTTTTGATAAGCTCGCTAAGATAAGGGTTAAAATCAAGCGTAGTCGCTAGCTCGCCGCTATCTTTTATCTTGTTTTTAAACTCGCTTTTTAGGCTCTCGCTGTTGCCCATGATGCCTGTTGTGTATTCGCCAAGTCCTACGACGCAAGCGCCAGTTAGGGTTGCCATGTCGATTAGGATGTCTGGTTTAAAGTCTTGTGCGTAGCTTAGGCAGTCAGCCAGCACCAAACGTCCCTCTGCGTCGGTGTTTCTAACCTCTATGCTAACGCCGCTTCTTGAAATAAGCACGTCGTCTGGCTTATAGGCATTGCCACCGATCATATTTTCAGTTGCACCCAAAATGGCGTGAATTTCAAATGGTAAATTTAGCTCCGCTGCGCCTTTTATGATGCCAAGAGCTGCTGCTGCACCGCTTTTGTCTGATTTCATTGTTAGCATATAATCAGCCGGCTTCAAGCTAAGTCCGCCGCTATCGTATGTTAGGCCTTTGCCGACAAAGATGATGCGTTTTTTAGACTTTTTAGGCTTATAGGTTAGGTGGATGAGCCTTGGTTTATGCACGCTTGCACGATTTACTGCCAAAAATGCATTCATATTCTCTTTTGCTAGAAATTTCTCGTCATAGACCTCGCACTTTATGCTTGTGATGTTTTTGGCTAAATTTAAAGCGTCCTGCGCCATCTTTTGTGGTGTGTAAATTTCTGGGATTTCATTTACGATATCTTTTGTGAAATTTGTAGCACTTGCTATTATCTCCGCCTCTTTAAAGCCCTCATTTGCTGCCTTTAGATCGACCTTTTTGCCAGCAAATTCTTCAGTAGAAAAGATGATCTCTTTTAGGGTGTATTTCTCTTTTTTCTCTTTATATTTGTTAAATTCATAACTTCCAAGCAAAAAGCCCTCAGCTAGCGCCTCAAAGCTAAGTTTTTGACACTGCGCTACGTAAGAAGCTAGCTTTATGCTCTTGATGTTAAGTGACTTTAACGCGTTATAAGCTTTAGCAGCCGCAACTCTAAGCTCGTCAAGATCAAGCTTAGAAAGTGGCACATAGGCCCTTTTTGCCTCGCTTAGGACAAGGACGCTTTCGCCCTTATAATTATTAAATTTAATAGCCTCTTTATCGCCTATAAATTTATGTTTTAAGTCCTTATCTACTACGAAAATTAGTTCAATATCAGCTTTTATGTCTTTTAATTTCTTATCAACTATTTGAAACTGCATGTTTTCTATCTCTCCTTTCGTTTAAAATTTTATTTTCGATGCGCTTAAATGCATAGATCAAAAGCCCCATAAATATAGCAACCACTGGGATAGCGACGTACCAGTGCTCTTTTGCTTCTTGCAAAAGCACAAGTATATGCTCGCCAAGTATCCAAGCAGGTATGGTGGTGATCGCCGCCCAGCACCAAGCGCTAATTAAATTTATAAAGGCGTATTTTTTAGCATCATAGCCAGTAAGTCCTATGCAAAGCGGTATGATGACACGAAAGCCATACATATAGCGTTGCAAAAAGATGATCGGCCAGCCGTATTTTTTCAGCATTATGTGCGCCACTGCAAATTTTCTCCGCTGCGTGTGAAGCCTTTTTGCGATGTATTTTTTATTGTAACGGCCAAGATAGAAGTAAATTTGGTCTCCCACAAAGCCTCCAAGTCCAGCCACAAAGATAGCAAGTGCGATGTGCATGTGCGTGGTGTGAGCGAGGATTCCAGCCATTATTAAGGCCATCTCGCCCTCCATGATACACCAGACAAAAAGTATGATGTAGCCGTACTCTTTAAGCAGTTCTATAAAAAACTCTTCCATTCTAAACCTCTAAAACGCTGTAAATTTTAGTAAGCGACTTTAGCTTTTCGCTACCTTTTAGATCGACTAGATCTATGAGAAAGCACGCTTCTACGCAGGTTGCGTTAGTTTGATTGATAAGCTCAACTGAAGCCTTCGCAGTGCCTCCAGTGGCTATGAGATCGTCTATTAAAAGCACTCTAGCGCCTGCTTTTTCTCCAAAAGCATCGATGTGAATTTGCACTTCATCAACGCCGTATTCTAGGCTATACTTTTGAGAAAGCGTGATAAAAGGCAGTTTTTTTGGCTTGCGAATAGGCACAAAAGGTAGCCTTAGTCTTGCTGCAAGCGCCGCACCAAAGATGAAGCCACGAGACTCTATACCAGCGATGTAGTCGATATTTGCGTCCTCATATCTAGCCACCAAATGATCTATCAAAAAGTTAAATGCCTCTTTGTTATTTAGTAGCGTCGTGATGTCGCGAAAAACTATACCAGGCTTTGGAAAGTCGTTTATGCAGCGAATAGAGTTTAGTAAAAATTCTTTGCCTTTTTGATCTAAAATTTTCATAAATTTCCTTAAATTTGAGGTTATAGTAGTGCTTCAATTTTACCTTCAAGCTCACGAATTCGTTGTCTTAGCTTGTCGTTTTCTAAGCGGTACTGGGAATTTCTTGTGCGAAGTGAGGTTACGTCGTTTTTAGTTTTGTTTAGCTCATCTGTCAAGATGTCGATGTTGCCTAGACTTCTTTGGAGTTGGATCTGAAATTTTCTTATGACGACCTCGGTATCTTGGAGGTTATTTTTCATAAAATCTTTTGTCGCACGCTCTTTTTTTAGAAGCGTTTTGAAGTAAAAAACCATGACGGTTAGGTAGATCGCAGCACAAACAAGAGCGGTAAAAACGATCCACTCGCCTATCATTTGCCTGCCTCAAGCTCTATTTTTTTGACTCTTCTTTCGTGTCTGCCGCCTGCAAACTCAGTCTTTAAAAATGCTTCAACCGCCGAGATAGCCACGCCAGTGCCGATAACTCTTGCGCCAAAGGCGATCACGTTTGCATCGTTGTGCTCTCTAGCAAGTCTAGCGGTAAATTCGTCGTGGCAAAGGGCACATCTTACGTTTTCGTGCCTGTTTGCGGCTATTGATATGCCTATGCCAGTGCCACAAACTAGCACGCCGTAGCAGTTAGGCTCAAGCTTGCTTGCTAGCAAATGCGCATAATCAGGGTAATCAACGCTATTTTTATCGTTTGTGCCAAGATCAACTACTTCGTATCCAAGCCCTTTAATAGCCTCTTTAAGCTCGTTTTTTAGCTCAAAACCAGCGTGATCGCTAGCTAAGAAAACTTTGTCTATCTTCATGAAAAGTCCGTTAAATTTTTTGTTGATTATAGTCAAAGTTGCATTAAAATAAAATTTTACTCTCAGCCAAAATGAAGCTATAATTTACCAAAAATTTAAAGGAGAAAATGTGAAAAAAGTGCTCTTTTTAGTGGCTTCTACGCTAGCCTTTGCAAATGAAAATCTAATAGAGATCTACACAGATCAAACCATAGTCACTCAAAAATTTAGTGACGCAAATAGCTCTTTTAGCGCCTTTGTGCCAGAGGGTGTGCAGAGTGAGAACATCACGATAAATGGAGATTGTGACGCGAATGCTTATCTAAAAAAGATCAGCGAAGAAAATAGCCCAAGTTACATAAAATGGAAGCAAGAAGTTGCAAATTTAAGTAGCAAGCTTGAGGCGCTAAATGCAAGAGGCAGGTTTATAGAGCAAGCTTTGGTAGAAGAAAACAAAAGTAACGATGTGACAAAAAGAGCTGATGAGTTTTATAAATTTAGCCTAGAAAATATCGAGAAAATTTCAGCTACTAAAAGTGAGCTTGAAGCGCTTAAAGACAATGAGCCAAAGAGCGAGATGGCTGGATTTTTGCAGCTTGATATGAAATTTGCTTGCGACCCAAAAGAGGCGACGCTTTCATACATGGATGATGAGGCCCCAAAGACGCTAAATGAAATTTACGCAGATACAAAAAACAAAAATATCTTGATAAAACAAGAAATTTTACTCACCAACCCATTTGCCAGTGAAGTTAAAAATTTAAAGCTCGCTATCTATCCGACCAGATACCAAAAGGCGCTTGCTCCAAGCAAATTTTACCCTTGGTACGAGGAGAGTGAGGCAGAGGCTGATGGTTACGGCGCTTCAAAAAATATGCTAAGAGCCGCGAAAGTCGCCGCTGAGGTCGCTGATATGCGTGTGCAAAGAGATGAGAATGAGTTTGCCAAAATTTGGAAGATAGATGGGATAAATTTAGCAAAAGGCGAGAGCAAATATATAACTTACGACACGCAAAAAATGGACGCAAATTTTAGCGTTTTTGCTGATTTTTACGACTCATTAAAGGCATATAACGTAGCTAGCTTTAAGCTAAATGACGATCTAACGCCAGCTAAAACGCAGTTTTATGTTAATGGTGTGAGTGTTGGTAGTCCTAGCGAGTTTGAGATGAAAGCTAAAGATGAGCCAGTGCAGCTATTTTTGGGACAAAACGAGCTAATTGAGCTTAAAAAAGAGCGCTTAAATAAATTTAAAAAGAGCTCGCTTCTTGGCAAAGAGCGAATAAGCGAAGAGGGCTATGAGATAAGCGTCAAAAATAACTCAAGTAAAAGTGTCGATGTCGCCTTGGTCGATCGTGTGCCAGTATCTGCCGACGAGGCGGTAAAGGTCGAGATAAAGGGCTTTGATAAAAAAGATATCAGCAAAGATGGCAAAGTGGAGCTTAAATTTAGCCTCGCACCAAAAGAGGAATTTAAAAAAGAGTACTCTTATAAGATCACAAAGCCAAAAATTTAGAGCAAATTTGCTCTAAATTTAGCCATTTATAAAGGCGCTTGCGATATCTAAAACGTATCTTGTCGGATAAAAGATAGTATCTTTTAAAGGCGAGATGAGGATGATGATAAGGATGAAAAAGCCGTATCTTGAGATGCCCTCAAGCTTTTCAGCTAGTGCGTGAAAACCAAAATTTCTAAGCGCGTACTGGGTCGCGTGAAAGCCATCAAGTGGCGGGATCGGATAGAGATTAAAGATGGCTAACATCAAATTTAAAAGCGCAAGCGTAAATAAAAACTGAAGTAAAATTTCAAAGGTTTCTATATTTAATAGAGCCTTTAGCACAAAAAGCGATAAGATGCCTAGGATGATGTTGTAGCAAATGCCAGCTAGACTTACGTAGATAGCTGCCTTGTAGCCGCCATTTCGCACGACTGTGTAGGTATTTACAGGCACTGGTTTTGCCCAGCCAAACATCATGCCAGTGCTTAGATAAAGCACCAGTGGCACGATGATGGTGCCAACAAGATCGATGTGTTTTATGGGATTTATGCTAAGTCTGCCAAGGCTTTTTGCGGTGTTGTCGCCAAATTTATAAGCGACATATCCGTGCGCGATCTCGTGACCGACGATGGCGATTATTAAAGAGATGACGATAGTGGCGACTTTTATGGGGTCAAAATTAGTGAAGTCCATCAACTTCTCCCTCTTTTAGAGCTTGTTTTGTGAAAAACTCATCATTTTCTATCGTATCTACAAAGCGTCCGATACGCTCCCAGCGCACATTGTAGTTGCTGTCCCAGCTAAAATATATAAACCAAGGCTGACCGACTATGTCCTTGTAAGCCACGCTTCCCCAAAAACGGCTATCGTTTGAGTGGTCGCGGTTGTCACCTATCATAAAGTACTCATCTTTTGGCACTTTGACGTAAAAAGCGTTAAAGTTAAAATTTGGATTTTGCGGTAGTGAGCTAATGAGCGCTGGCTTCATAAAAACGTTTGATTTGTTTGTATTTAGCATGAAAACCATCTGCTCAAATAAATTTACATTTTCATCGTAGTGGATGCCGCTAAATCTATATGGCTCTTTTATGAAAAGTTTGCCATCAAGCTCGACAACGTCGCTGCATGAGTAGCCAAATTTGCTCTCTTTGCCATTTAAATTTTCACGGCAGTTTGCCTTTATAAAGCTATCTCCCTCTTTTGGGCGTAGATAGAGGGCTTTTTCAGTAAAAACGATCTCGTCCTCGCTAGTTGCAAAGCAGCGCTTTACAAAGTGAGTTTTCTCATCTTTTGGATAGCGAAATACGACTATATCGCCCCTTGCAGGACCATCACCTGTGATGAGGTGACCATTGTCATTTAGCTCAGGTAAAATTTTTACCTCAAGCCATGGAATTCTTGGTGTTGGTATGCCATAAACATACTTTTTAGCAAATAAAAAATCCCCAACCAAAAGTGTGTTTTTCATCGAACCAGACGGGATCACAAAGGCTTGAGCTACAAAGAAAATGACAAGCAAAACGATGATAACCGTGCCTGTCCAGCTCGAGCAAAAGTCATAAAATTTAGTAAAAGCTCTCTTCATTATCTCACTCTTTAATTTTTAGCTATCTTTGCTTGTGCAGCAAGGATTGTGTTGTTTAAAAGCATGGCTATGGTCATCGGACCAACGCCGCCAGGAACAGGCGTGATGTATGAGCATTTTGGTGCGACCTCGTCAAAATCCACATCGCCCACAAGCCTGCCATCATCAAGTCTGTTTATGCCCACATCAACGACTACTGCGCCATCTTTTACCATGTCGGCCTTTAAGAAAAATGGCTTGCCAATGGCTGCAACGATGAGGTCAGCATTTTTGCAAATTTCTTTTAAATTTTTAGTCTTGCTGTGCGTCACAGTAACCGTTGCAGAGGCATTTAGGAGTAAATTTGCCATAGGTTTGCCAACGATGTTGCTTCTGCCAATCACCACTGCATTTAGCCCAGCCACTTCTATATCATACTCTTTTAAAATCTCCATCACGCCAAGCGGTGTGCAAGGCACGAAGCCATCAAGTCCGCTAACAAGTTTGCCAACATTTACAGCGTGAAAGCCATCTACATCTTTTCGTGGATCGATCGCTGCGAGCACGACGTTTGTGTCGATGTGCTTTGGCAGTGGCAATTGAACCAAGATGCCATGGATGCTATCGTCTAAATTTAGCACGTTTATAAGTGCAAGTAGCTCGTTTTGGGTTGTATTTTCACTTAGACGGTGAGCTACGCTTTTTATGCCGTATTCGTTGCAGGCTTTCTCTTTGGCTCTAACGTATGTTTGAGATGCTTTATCTTCACCGACCAAGACGACGGCTAAGGTTGGCTCGATACTAAATTTCTTTAGCTCATCAGCTCTTACTTTTACGCTTTCTTTGACCTTTAAAGATACGGCTTTTCCGTCTAAAATTTTCATATTCGATCCTTACTTAAAAGCTTTTTTAATCACAAGGGTGGTATCATACCTAAAAATAAATTAAATTTTTAAAAGAGAGGTTTATGAGGTCTGTTTTTTTGATTTTGCTTTTTTGCGTGGCGATTTTTGGAGCTGATTTTATCACAAAAACCGAGTACGCCAAGATGCTCTACCTAAATCCGCGTGGCATAGGCTGCGATAAATGTCACGGCGCAAAGGGCGAGGGCAGCCTAATCTCTAAATACAAGCACTTTGACAAAAAAACAAACAAAACGGTCGATGATGAGCTTAGAGCACCAAAGATAAACGATATAGATTTTGAAAGCTTTAAAGCAGCTCTTACAAAGCCAAAAGGCGTCATGCCAAGCTACTTTTTGACAGACGAGGAGACGACCATCCTTTATGAATACATCACAAATCAGATGAAACCTCCTGCAAAAGCGGCAAAAGTAGCACCAAAAAATTTAGCTAAGCCAGCCACCCCTGCTGCTACGCAAAAACAGCCAGAACCTGCCAAAGCTGCCCCAAGCGCACAAACTGCAGAGCCAGCCAAGAGCGCTCCTGCAAAACCAGCTGAGCCTGTAAAGCCAGCTAGCACGCAGGCACAAAAGGCTTCAGTAAAACCAGTAACTAATCAAAAAGATAATCAAAAGACAAATTTAAAAACACAAAATCAAAAGGATAAAAAATGACAAATAAAGAGGCATTTAGTGAAGCTAAAAAATATATCCCAGGCGGCGTAAATTCACCTGTTCGTGCATTTGGCAGCGTTGGAGGCGAGCCTGTGATGATAGATCATGCTAAGGGCGCTTATCTATACGACGTCGAGGGCAAAAAGTACCTTGACTTCATCCAAAGCTGGGGCCCGCTCATCTTTGGTCACTGCGACAAAGACATAGAAGAAGCGATCATCTCTGCTGTAAAACAAGGCGTATCTTACGGCGCTCCCTCACCAAAAGAGACCGCTTTAGCAAAGCTAATATGTGATGAGTTTAAACAAATAGATAAAATTCGCTTCGTTAGCTCTGGCACGGAGGCTACCATGAGCGCGATCAGAGTGGCTAGAGGTTACTCTAAAAAAGACGGCCTTATCAAATTTGAAGGCTGCTATCACGGACACAGCGACGCACTTCTTATCAAAGCAGGAAGTGGCGCAACGACATATGGCAACGCTTCAAGCGGCGGCGTGCCACAAGATGTTGTGAAAAACACATACCTAGCAGTTTATAACGACATTGAAAGCGTAAAAGCTATTTTTGAAAATAATAAAGACAAAATAGGCGTCGTCATAATCGAGCCAATCGCTGGAAATATGGGACTTGTGCCAGCTGATAAGAAATTTTTACGTGAGCTTAGAGAGCTTTGCGATAAATTTGGCGCTGTGCTCATTCTTGATGAGGTTATGAGCGGCTTTAGAGCTTCTCGCCTTGGCTCATATCCATTTCACGAAGTAGATGCCGATCTTGTCACATTTGGCAAGGTTATAGGCGGAGGCATGAACGTCGCTGCATTTGGTGGCAAAGCTAAGATCATGGACTGCCTAAGCCCAGAGGGCGCTGTCTATCAAGCAGGCACGCTAAGTGGCAACCCAGTGGCGATGAGCGCTGGTATAGCGGCTATTTCAAAGATAAATAACGACGTAAATTTATACGCTAGACTTGAAAAACTAGCTAAAAAACTAATGGAGGGCTTCAAAGAAGCTGCAAAAAGCGCAGGTATTGCTATCCAAACTGAGGTTCGTGGCTCGATGTTTGGCTACTTTTTTACAGAGCATGCAGTAAAAAACTACGACGATGCGCTAAAGAGCGACACAAAACTCTTTGCTAAATTTCACCAAGCGATGCTTAGACGCGGAATTTATCTTGCACCTAGTCAGTTTGAGACGGGATTTGTCTGCGACGCGATGAGTGAAGCCGATATCGATCTAGCGGTAAATGCAGCTAAAGAGGCATTTTTGGAGATAAAAGCTTAATGGCAAAGCTAAAAGTAAAAGATATCGTAGCAGGAGCTGAGCAGCTAAGCCTTGGCGTTTCAATCGTAGTTGCGATCTTGCTTGGCACTGGGCTAGGATATCTTGTAAAAAAGGCTACAAATTTCACGCCAGCGCTTTGGATAGGCTTTGCTATTGGCATCGCAGCTGCTATTTTAAATGTCTATAAAGCCTACAAAGCGCAGGTTAAAAGTCTAGATGAGCTAAAGGACGAGACTAGATATAAGGGCTACACAAAAGACGATGATGACGAGGACGATTAGCAGGCTTTGTATTTGCTACTTTACGCTTTGGCTAGCCCTTAGCGTGGTTGGCAAATTTATATCAAATCAATTTTTTATAAGCTCGCAAATTTCATTTTTTGCCTCGCTTATCATCCTAACGGCTAGCTTTTTTGCCTATAAAAACCGCATAAACTCAAGGCTAGAAAATGCAAGAGATGAAATTTTAGCCAAGATAGAAGAAGAGGACGAAGAGGATGAAGAAATTTTGCCCCGAAATGAGGCAAAAGAGTTTAGCCTAAAAGATGAAAAAGCAAGGCTAAAAAAGCAGAAATTTTCATTTAAAGATAGAAGCTTTGCAGCAGCCTTTATGCCTTATCGCTTGGTTGCGTATGCGATGCTTTTTTTTGGATTTATATTTTTAAAAAATGAAAATTTACTAAACGTGCCTGGCTTTTTGGTGGGGCTTGCTCCGATGCCTATTGGAGCTTTTATCTTTGGGATAATGCAAAATAATTTGAGAAAGGACGCAGATGGCAAGTAGCTTTAGGATCATTCGCTCGATGGGGCCGCTATTTTTAGGCATGAGCCTACTTTTTATAGGCAATGGCCTAGTCATCGCATCTTGTAGCGCACTTCTTAAGCAAAATGGCGTAGGCGAGCTTGCGATTGGACTAATTAACACTGGATTTTTTATAGGAGCGTTAATTAGCACGATCACAGCGCACAGGGTCATCTCAACCACCGGCCACATCAGAGCTTTTGCTATCTTTTCAGCTATCTTTGCAGTCTCAGCCATGCTTCATGCGATAAGTAGTAATCTCATCTTTTGGGCGATTTTGCGAGCCTTTTTGGGATATTGCTACTACGCACTTTTGATGGTTATAGAGAGCTGGCTAAATGCTAAAATTCCAAACAAGATAAGATCGCGCGTCATCGCCTTTTACGAGTGCGTTTTCTACACGAGCTTTGGCCTTGGAATTTTGATCTTAGCGCTTGATCTTAGCGCATTTGAAATTTTCATCATCAGCGCAGCCTTTATCATGCTCTCAAGCATACCTTTAAATTTAATCCGCATAAACCAGCCTCAAATCCCGCAGCGCCAACCCATAAACATCCCTAAAATTTTTGGTATCGTCCCACTTGCCCTTGTGGGAGCGCTTGTTGCGGGTTTAGCGATAAATGGCTTTTTTTCTATGGCAAGCCTCTTTGTCTTGCTTCAAGGATATAGCGCAAAAGAGGCGTCATTTTTTATGACCATAGCGATGGCTGGAGGCTTTTTGGCTCAAACATTTATCGGAGGCTTTTCAGATAGATACGGCAGACGCCCAGCGCTCTTGCTTTGCAGCGCCGTGGCATTAGTTAGTGCAGCACTCTTTTTGCTAAATGGCTCAAATTTGATCATTCAATACATACTTTCATTTTTCTTTGGAGGTGGCATTTTTTGCACATACGGACTTTCGCTTGCTAGGGCAAATGACGAGATCACAGACAAGACAAAGAGCGTCCAAGTGGCAAGAGCGCTACTTTTTAGCTACTCTTTTGCCTCGCTTTTCTCGCCGCTTCTTATGAGCTATGCGATGAAAATTTTTGGCGCATTTGGCTTTATCTATGTCTATTTGGTGCTTTATGTTGGGCTTATTTTATTTGCACTAACGCAAAAGACCATACCACAGCACATGAGAAAAGAGTACAACGACAGGCTCGTTGCAAGGACGGCTGGGATCGCTACTATTCAGCAAAATGGCAATTTTGCCGATAGAGAAAATAAAAAGTAGAAAATGGACGTAGCAAATTCTCTAAATATATCAAACACCTCGGTTCAAACTGGGCAAAACGCCACCCAAAACGCGCCTGTCCGTAAAAACGAGGGTTCGCTTTTTAAAAATCAGCCAGCTGGGGCGCCAAGTGAGCAAACCGTTGCAAACGCCCTTGATAACGTTGGTAAGCTAGTTGCAAGGGTGCTTGATGATCTAAAAAGCGCTTCAAGCCTTAGCAAAGCTGAGCAAATTTTATCTCAAGCAAAAGACACCAAGATCGCTCCAAATTTAGCTAGCGAGCTCTCAGACCTTGCAAAAAGCTTAGAGGCAGAAGCTGCGCAAAATGAAAGCCCTGAGATAAAGAGCCTTGCTCTAAAACTAAAAGAATTTCTAAAGCCAATAGCTGATCTTAAAGCTGGCTCGCTAAATGATCAGATCAAAAACTCTGGCGTCATGCTTGAAGCAAATTTAAAAGATGCGCTCACCCCAGAGAAGCTGCCAAGCTCTATACAAAAGCTACTAAGCGATATAAAAAATCTCTCAAATCAAAATTTACTTAGTCAAATTTTAACCCTAAATGATGAGAGCTTGGATAATCAAAACTCATTTATGAAGCTTACTTCTATGCTTGAAAAAGCGAGCGGTGATGCTAAAAACATCCTTGATAACTCGAGCATAAAAACGCTTTTAAAAGATGTGGATAAGCTTGATAATGTGGCTAAATTTCTGGATAAAAACTTCTCAAAAGAGCAAAGCGCAGACGCTGTTAAAAGCCAGATAGTCAAGATGGAGAATTTCATCTCAAATTTAAGCGAGAAGGTAGCAAATTTAGCTAGCGAAAAACTAAATCAAAACTTTGGCTTTACACAAAATCACAAAGAACTAAAAGCTATCCTTGAGAGCCTAAAAAACGATCTAAAAATGCTAAATAACATAGGCGATGAGGCTGGACTTGTAAAGGCGTTTAACGAGGTTAGCGACGTCTCAAAAGAGGGTAGCTTACAAGATAAGCTCCAAAGTGCTGCAAGACGCCTAGCCCACAGCCTTAGCCTAGCAGACCCAGAAGCAAGTGCGGCTAAAAGCGATCTAGCCGAGAGTAAGGCGCTTTTAAAGCAGCTAAAACTAGCCACTAACGACATAAATAACATCACGACAAAGAGCCAGAGTGAAATTTCAAAGGTGCTAAATCAAGATGTAAAAAGCACGCTTTTAAACATAAGCGAAAAGAGCCAAAACGTCCAGACCGTCAATGCTGCAAACAAAATGATCTCTCAAATCGAGATGCACCAGATGGTCTCAAGCTTGCAAGGAGGCATACAAACTTATATGCCTTATATCTGGGACGGCGTGGAGGGCGGAAATGTCGCGTTTAAACAGGGCAAAAAGGATAAATTTTATGCCCAGATCGATCTAAATTTTAAGAAATTTGGCCAGATAAATGTGATGGTTGGGCTTGTGGATAAACGCTATATCGATCTATCGGTGGCAACGCAGACAAATGAGTTTAAAGAGCTTATCTTAGGAAATTCAAGCGAGCTAAAGCAGGCTATCTCAAAGCTCGGACTGATCGTTTCAAATTTTAACATCAAAACCTTGCCAAAGGTGAAGCTAAACGATAGATTTAAAAATTTTGGCGGCCTTGATGTGGGCTTTGATAAGAAAATTTGATGCAAGTAAATAAGAAAAAAGCCGTCGCTCTTGGCTACAACAGATCGCAAGATAACGCTCCAAAGGTGCTTGCAAGCGGTGCTGGCGAGATAGCAAATAAGATAATAAGCCTTGCAAAAGAGCATGACATACCGATCAAAGAGGATCCTGATCTCATTGAAATTTTAAGCAAGGTCGAGGTCGATCAAGAGATACCGCCAAATTTATATAAGGCGGTGGCTGAGATATTTAGCTTTTTATATAAGATCACAAATAAAAAATCATAAAAATACCTTAAGAGTACTCACAAAAACACTATATATTTGCTAATTATTATTGAAATTTAGCAGTAAAAATTTATACAAAATAGACGATATAGTAAGCACAAAATAAAATAAAAGGTAATTTGTGGCACAAAAATTAATATTAATTGGTGCATCTACTGGTGGTCCTGGGCATATTAAGAAGCTATTAAAAGACATCAAACTAAATGGCGCTATCGTTGTGATAGCTCAGCATATGAACAAGATGTTTATACATTCTTTCGCAGTACAAATAGGAAAAGAGTGCAATATAAATGTTGAAATTTTGACCGAAAAAACAAATCTGAAAGAAAATATTGTCTATATATGTGAACAAAATACCTTAGTGGCGCCAACTTTGCCAATAAGTGCAAAACCTAATCCTGAAGAAAAGACAATATATACACCAAATGTAGATGTTTTGTTTAGCTCTGGAGTTGGAATTTGTAAAAGCGCAAATGTGCTAGCTATTTTACTAACTGGCATTGGCGATGATGGAGCGGCTGGACTTGATAAACTTTATAAAGCAGGTGCAAAATGCATAGCTGAAAATGAAGAGAGTGCGATAGTTTATGGTATGCCAAAGCGTGCTAAAGAACTAAATCAAAATTTAAAATCGTTAAATCTAATAATGATAAGAAAAGAATTGGAGGATTTTTTAAATGCTTTTTAACAAAGATACAAAGGGAAGTGAAGCTTTGGAAGTAAAAGCACCAAGCGACATGGATGGATTTAACGAATTTATGAGTACTATAAAGACACTTTGTGGGGTCGATCTAGAGCCAAAGAGAGATATTACACTTCAAAGAATTAGCATTTTTGCTAAAAACCGCCAGATAAAGAGCTTTAAAGATCTAGTTTCGATGATAAGATATGACTCAAATTTGCGCCAAGATATCTTAAATCTAGTAACTGTAAATGAGACATATTTTTACAGAGAGCTGACACAGCTTAAAGATGTTATTTACTATGCTAAAGATCTTGGAGAGGCTAGAATTTTATGTGCGCCATGTTCAACTGGTGATGAGCCATATTCACTAGCTATGCTGGCCTATGAGCTAGGTTTTAAGCAAAATGAAATTTCAATCGTTGGCATCGATATAAACTCAGAAGCTATAACGAGCTGTCAAAAAGGTATTTTTAGTGAAAGAAGTCTAAATAGACTAAGCGATTTTCAAAAAGAGAGATTTTTTACAAAAATTGATGACAAATTCCAGATAAAAAAAGAAATTTTACCAAGGTGTGAGTTTAAAATTTTAAATGTTTTTGATGATGCGATATTTAATCTTGGAAAATTTGATATCGTCCTTTCAAGAAATATGATGATATATTTTGACGATGAATTTAGACTAAAGTGTGTCGAAAGGCTGCACAAGCTACTTAAACCAGAGGGCAGGCTCTACGCAGGACACGCTGATCTTGTGCCATACACCCCGCTTTACACAAAGCGTTTTTCAAACGGAGCTACATATTACGAGCGTGCTTAAGGGTTAAATTTAACCCAGGTCGCTTTGCCCTTAGCAAGTTTTTATCAATTTTTAGCTAAAATCCCTCAAGCTAAATTTAAGGATAAAAATGAAAGACAATCTACTTGAATTAACTCAAGATATCGCTTCAGTTGATATCGAAGATTCTATAAAAAATAGCTATCTTGACTACTCTATGAGCGTCATCGTCGGACGTGCTTTGCCTGACGCCAGAGACGGACTAAAGCCAGTTCATAGAAGAATTTTATACGCTATGGATAACCTCGGCGTTGGCAGCAGAAGTGCCTATATGAAGTCAGCTCGTATCGTCGGTGAAGTCATCGGTAAGTATCACCCACACGGCGACATAGCGGTTTATGACGCACTTGTTCGTATGGCTCAGAAATTTTCTATGCGTTATCCAGTCGTTGATGGACAAGGAAACTTTGGCTCGATTGATGGTGACAGCGCAGCTGCGATGCGTTATACCGAAGCTAGAATGACCATGCTTACTGAAGAGCTTTTAAAAGATATCGACAAAGATACGGTTGATTTTGTACCAAACTACGACGATAGAGAGGTTGAGCCAGATGTTTTGCCTAGCCGTGTGCCAAATTTATTATTAAACGGCTCAAGCGGTATTGCGGTTGGTATGGCGACAAATATCCCACCACACAGCCTTGACGAGCTAATAGATGGTCTTTTACTACTTCTTGAAAACAAAGAGGCGACACTTGAAGAGGTGATGGAATTTATAAAAGGTCCAGACTTCCCAACTGGCGGTATCATCTTTGGTAAAAAAGGGATCGTAGAGGCCTACCGCACAGGTCGTGGCAGGGTCAAACTAAGAGCTAAAACTCACATAGAAAAAAAGCCAAACAAAGACGTCATCGTTATCGACGAGCTACCTTATCAAACAAACAAAGCAAGGCTCATCGAGCAGATCGCTGAGCTTGTAAAAGATAAGCAGATAGATGGCATTAGCGAGGTTAGAGATGAGTCTGATAAAGACGGCATCCGCGTAGTTATCGAGCTAAAACGCGACGCTATGAGTGACATCGTGCTAAATAACCTTTTTAAATCAACCACGATGGAGAGCACTTTTGGCGTTATTATGCTTGCTATTAATAACAAAGAGCCAAAGGTATTTAACCTTATCGAGCTACTTAAGCTATTTTTAAATCACAGAAAAACCGTTATCATTAGAAGGACGATATTTGAGCTTGAAAAAGCGCGCGCAAGAGCCCACATCTTAGAGGGTCTAAAGATCGCACTTGATAACATCGACGAGGTGATCGAGCTTATTAGAAATAGTGCTGATACAGCCGTTGCTAGAGAAGGCTTGATGAGTAAATTTAACCTCTCAGAGCTTCAAGCAAACGCTATCCTTGATATGCGTCTAAGCAAGCTTACAGGCCTAGAGAGAGAAAAACTAGAGGCCGAGCTAGCTGAGCTTATGGCTGAGATCGCAAGACTTGATGAAATTTTAAAGAGCGAGACATTGCTTGAAAATTTGATCAAAGAAGAGCTTCTTGAGATCAAAAATAAATTTAAAGTACCAAGAGTGACTGAGATCGTTGATGACTACGATGATATCGACATTGAAGATCTTATACCAAATGAAAATATGGTCGTAACCATAACTCACCGCGGCTACATCAAACGTGTGCCAAGCAAGCAGTACGAGAAGCAAAAACGTGGTGGCAAGGGCAAAGTAGCGGTCACTACATACGATGATGACTTTATAGAGAGCTTCTTTACTTCAAATACTCACGACACGCTTATGTTTGTGACTGACCGCGGACAGCTTTATTGGCTAAAAGTCTATAAGATCCCAGAGGGAAGCCGCACAGCAAAGGGCAAAGCAGTTGTAAATTTGATCCAGTTGCAGCCTGATGAGAAGATCAAAGCGATCATCCCAACGACTGACTTTGACGAGAGTAAATCGCTAGCGTTCTTCACTAAAAACGGCATCGTAAAACGCACAAATTTAAGTGAGTTTAAAAACATCCGCTCAGTTGGCGTAAGAGCTATAAGCCTTGATGAGAACGACGAGCTAGTAACTGCACTCATCGCTCAAACATACGATGATATGCCAGTAACCGACCCTGAAAATGAGCTAAGCATAGAGACAGAGGTGCTTGAAGTTGAAGAGCTTCAAAATGAGATCGACGAAGATAGTGCAAATGCCGAAGAGGACGCAAACTCAAGCGATGAGACAATGCTGTTTGTCGTTACCAAAAAGGGCATGTGTCTTAAATTTAAGATCAGCAAGGTTCGCCAAATGGGTAGAACTGCACGCGGCGTAACTGGTATCAAATTTAAAGAGCCAGGAGACGAGGTCGTAGGTGCTGCAGTCATCGAAAGCAATGACCAAGAAATTTTAAGCATATCTCAAAAAGGTATCGGCAAGCGCACAACCGCTGATGAGTACCGCTTGACAAATCGCGGTGGCAAAGGCGTCATCTGCATGAAGCTAACAAGCAGAACAGGTGATCTTGTGGGTGTTGTGATGGTTGATGAAGAGCAAGATCTGATGGCTCTAACATCAAGCGGCAAGATGATAAGAGTTGATATGCAAAGCATCCGCAAAGCAGGACGTAACACAAGCGGCGTTATCGTCGTAAATGTAGATGGCGATGATGTTGTAAGTATCGCAAGATGCCCTAAGGCAGATGATGGCGAAGATGAGGAAGAAGCACCAAGCGAAGATATGGGGCTTTTGGAATAAAATTTGCTATTAAATTTTAAATAAAAGCATAAAAAAGGTTGTTTATGAAGGTTAAAATTTTATCTTTTGCTTTGATGATCGCTATTTTTGGCGGCTGCTCATTTAACGGCTTTATGGGCGAGCCAACTAGCACATCAAACCGCAACGTAGTCATCCAAAAGGTCGATAAAGACGATCTTAGAGAGGTGATGAAAAAAGAGAAGATGATATATGATAGCGCTCCAAGAGAGACCACTTTTAGAGCCACAGGCGAGGGCATAGCTCCGCTAAATTCGCTCTCATACGCTCAGTCAGTCACTCTTGCAAAAAGAGCGGCGATGGCTGATGCTTATTCGCAGCTTGCAGGCAAGCTTTATGGCGTAAAGATCAACGCTGAAGACACCGTAAGAGACGCGATGCTAAACGACTCATCTATCACTTCAAAGGTTCAAGGTCTTGTTAAAAACGCAAGGATCGTGAATGAAAATTTCAAAGACGGGCTTTATAAGGTAAATATGGAGCTTAAGATAGACGAAGATAAGTGGCGAGAAGTCTTTTCTTACTAACGATACTTTTAAATTTCGCCTTTTGCTTGGAGGAGTTTATCTTCTGGGCGAAGGTCGATACGAAAAATCAAATAGTTGCCTTTGAAGAAATTTCATTTTCAAAGGCGATGACTCTCTCGCCAAATCCAAAACCAAAATTTCTTTGTCAGATAGACGCTTTTAAAGATGAAAACACCACAGCTCTTGGCTTTTTAAATTTACACAAAGATGAAATTTTTGACTGCTTTGCTTTAAAAAAAGTGATGATAAAAAATGAGCTAAATGTCAAAAATGCACAGGTCACAAATGCTTCAAATTTGAAAATTTTGCCAGTTAGATTTATAGTGGAATTTAAGCCAAAATCCGCTATCATCGGCACACTTCAATAAAAAAGAGATCAAATGAATATCGTCATAGTAGAAGATGACATCAATATGCGAAAGTCGCTTGAGATCGCACTTGGCGAGTACGACGAGCTAAAGATCAAGAGCTATAAGAGCGCAGTTGAGGCTCTAAAAAAGATGAGCGACGACACTGATCTAATCATCACCGACATAAACATGCCAAAGATGGACGGACTTGAGTTCATTAAAGAGCTAAACGGCAAATTTGACGTCATCATAATGACTGGAAACGCCACACTTAACAAGGCGATTGAGAGCGTTAGACTTGGCGTGAAAGACTTTTTAACAAAGCCATTTGACGTCTCGACGCTATATGAAGCGATAAAAAGGGTAGAGGCGCTAAAGCAAAAGACTCCAAAAAACATAAAAAAAGTTGAAACTAAAAGCGAAAATAACGGCTTTTTGGCCACTTCAAAAGCACTAGAAGCGACGCTAAATATCGCGCTAAAAGCCGCAAGAACTGACGCTTCAGTCATGCTTAGTGGCGAAAGCGGCGTTGGCAAGGAGGTCTTTGCTAAATTTATCCACGCAAACTCACCAAGAAAAGACGCTGCATTTATCGCTTTAAATATGGCTGCTATCCCTGAAAATTTGATAGAAAGTGAGCTTTTTGGCTTTGAAAAGGGCGCATTTACTGACGCTGCGACTACCAAAAAAGGGCAGTTTGAGCTGGCAAATGGCGGAACGCTATTTTTAGACGAGATCGGCGAGATGCCTATAAATTTACAGCCAAAATTGCTTCGTGCTTTGCAGGAGCGCGAGATAACAAGACTTGGCGCTACAAAGAGCGAAAAGATAGACGTTCGCATCATCTGCGCTACAAATGCAAATTTAGAGCTTGCGATGAAAGAGGGCAGGTTTAGAGAGGATCTTTTCTACCGCCTAAACACGATCCCGCTTTTTATCCCGCCACTTCGCGAGCGAAAGGATGAAATTTTGCCTATCGCGCAGGATGCTTTGGACAAATGCTGCAAAGAGTATGGCTTTGAGGCTAAAAATTTCTCAAAAGCAGCCAAAGAGGAGCTTTTAGGCTACGACTATCCAGGCAACATAAGAGAGCTCATCTCGGTCGTGCAGCGTGCGGTGATACTAAGCGAGGGCGATGAAATTTTACCAAAAGATCTATTTTTACAAGCAAGAAGTAAGAAATAATAATAAATTTAAGTTTTTGGCTAGTAAAATTACGCAGGATTATGAAATTTAAGAGGGTAAAGGAGAGCAGATGAGAAAATTTAACGTAGCGGTCGTTGGTGCGACAGGAGCGGTCGGCGAAGAGCTTTTTAGAGTTATGGAAGAGGTTGATTTCCCAGTTGGTGAGCTTTTGCCACTTGCAAGCGCAAAGAGCGTTGGCATGGAGATCGAATTTAAGGGCAAACATTACAAAGTAAAAGAGCTAACCGAGAAAGTTTTTAGCGAGCACGAGATCGATATCGCATTTTTTAGTGCAGGCGGCTCAGTTTCAGAGAAATTTGCCAAATTTGCAGCCGACAGCGGCGCAGTAGTTATCGATAACACTAGCCATTTTAGGATGGATAAAGATATCCCGCTAGTCGTGCCTGAGTGTAACCCAAGTGATATCGCCATGTGGAAAAACCGCGGTATCATCGCAAATCCAAACTGCTCGACTATCCAAATGGTACAAATTTTAAAACCATTAAACGACGCTTTTAGTATCAATAGAGTCGATGTATCTACTTATCAAGCAGCAAGCGGTGCTGGCAAAGAGGGTATGGAAGAGCTTGTCGTCCAGATGCAAAAGTTTTTTGAATTTAAGCTTGATGAGTGCGAGCCAAAGGTCTTTGCGCACCGCCTAGCGCTAAATGTGATCCCACACATCGACGTCTTTTTGGATAATGACTATACAAAAGAAGAGATGAAAATGGTCAATGAGACGCAAAAAATTCTTCACAAAGATATCGAAGTGAGCGCGACATGTGTGCGTGTGCCAGTGCTTAGAAGCCACTCTGAGGCGATTACTATCCATTTTGACAAAGACGTGAGCGCAGATGCGGCAAGAGAGGTTTTAAGCAAAGCTCCAAGTGTCGTCGTAGTCGATAATCCAGCTAAAAAAGAGTATCCGATGCCTACTATCTCAAGCGATACAAACGAGACTTACGTTGGCAGGATCAGGGTTGATAACTTTAGATCAAATGTGCTTCATCTTTGGTGTAGTGCCGATCAGATCCGCGTTGGAGCTGCGACAAATGCCGTCAGGATCGCACAAAAATGGATAGCGATGCAGGAGTAGTTTGCATTAAAATTAATTGCGATTTTGCACCTAAATTTTAAGGAAAAAACTATAAAATACCCCCTTTTTAAATTTCACAAAAAGGGTTTTTATTGCGTAAAATATTCGAGAGAATTTTGCTTGCAAGCAACAGCTTTACACTTTTTCCGGTAGTTTTTGGACTTTTAGGTGCGATCGTACTTTTTATCATCGCAAGTTATGACGTCGGCAAGGTACTTTTAGAGGTTTATAAATATTTTTTTGCCACAGATTTTCACGTTGAAAATTTTCACTCAGAAGTCGTTGGCGAGATAGTTGGAGCGATCGATCTATACTTGATGGCACTTGTTCTTTATATATTTAGCTTCGGAATTTACGAGCTTTTCATCTCAGAGATCACACAGCTAAAACAGTCAAAGCAGAGCAAGGTGCTTGAAGTGCATTCACTTGATGAGTTAAAAGACAAGCTTGGCAAAGTGATCGTCATGGTTTTAATCGTAAATTTCTTCCAAAGGGTGCTTCACGCAAACTTCACAACTCCGCTTGAGATGGCCTATCTTGCGGCTTCTATCCTCGCACTTTGTCTTGGACTTTACTTCCTTCACAAGGGAGATCACTAAAATTTTAAGCGTTTTTACGCTTAAAATTTCTTCTACATCTTTTCTTTAGCTATTTTTGGATAATATCTATTTAAAAATTTAAAGGAAATTTGATGATTTTCATAGACGCTTGCCTTAAAAAACCGACCCCATACACGCCTGTTTGGATGATGCGCCAAGCTGGTAGATATCTACCAGAATATATGGCTGTAAGAGCTAAAGCAGGGGACTTTTTATCGCTTTGTAAAGACTATAAAAAGGCTAGCGAAGTCACGCTTCAGCCAGTTGAAATCCTAGGCGTTGATGCGGCGATTTTGTTTAGCGATATCCTTGTCGTGCCTCTTGAAATGGGCATGGATCTGCGCTTTGAAAAGGGCGAGGGACCAGTTTTTACAAAGCCTTTGCGTGATGAGGCCGCACTTGATGCGCTTAGTATCGAAAGATCGGTTAAAAGCTTAGCATACGTCTATGACACGATCAAGCTTACAAGAGAAAATTTGGCTAAAGATAAGGCGCTCATTGGCTTTTGTGGTGCGCCATGGACGATAGCTACATATATGATAGAGGGTGGCGGCAGCAAAAACTATGCGGTCTGCAAAAAGATGCTCTACCAAAATCCAGAATTTTTACATCAAATTTTAGAAAAAGTGACGCAAGCGCTCATCCTTTACGTCAAAGAGCAGATAAAAGCTGGCGTAAATGCAGTGCAAATTTTTGACAGCTGGGCGGCTGCGCTTGAAGAGGAGGCTTATTTTGAGTTTGGATTTAGCTATATAAATAAGATAGTTGATAGCGTCAAGGCTGAATTTCCAGAGATCCCGATCATCGTTTTCCCAAAAGGCATAAGCGGCTATCTGGATAAAATTTCAGGTAAATTTGACGTTTTTGGAGTTGATTGGAGCACGCCAATCGAGCTAGCAAAAGAAAAACTTAGCCCAAGATACGTCCTTCAAGGCAACATGGAGCCAACAAGGCTTTATAGCAAAAAGGCGATCGATGAGGGCGTGGATAAAATTTTAAGCACGATGAAAGGCGCACCGCATATTTTCAACCTTGGTCATGGGATCTTGCCTGATGTGCCAGTTGAAAACGCAAAATATTTTATAAAAGAGGTTCAAAGAAAAAGTGCAAGATAGCACTCCAGTCTTTGGGCCGATAAATTCGCGCCGTTTTGGCATGAGCCTTGGCATCGATCTAAGTCCAAAGCAAAAATCATGCAATTTTGACTGTATTTATTGCGAGTTAAAGGGCGCAAAGCCGGTTGAAGAGATAGAAAATCCACCAAGTGTTGATGAGATCATAAGCGCTTTAAAAGAAGCTTTAAAAGTTCATCAAAACATCGATGTCATCACGCTTACAGCAAATGGCGAGCCAACTCTTTATCCGCACTTAAAAGAGCTGACCATAAAGGTAAATGAGCTAAAAGGCATGGCAAAAACTCTCATCTTAAGCAACGGCTCAGGCGTGAGGGACCAAAAAATTTGTGAAGCCTTGCAAGGGCTTGATATAGTTAAATTTAGCCTAGATAGCGCCGTGCAAAGCACATTTAAAAAGATAGACCGCAACAAAAGTGGCATAGAAGTTGGAGAGCTTGTAAAAGCGATGGCTAAATTTCGCAAGGATTTTAAGGGCGAGCTTGTGCTTGAAATTTTGGTAGTGGCTGGATTTAACGACAAAGAAGAGGAATTTATAGCGCTTAATGAGGCTATAAATGAGATAGCTCCGCACCGAGTGGATGTGGGTACGATAGATCGCCCGCCAGCTTACAACGTAAAAGGCGTTGATGCTAGTAGGCTTGAAGAGCTTGCAAGCAAGATAAAAGGCGTGCCAGTCACCATAGCTAGGGCTCACAAGGTAGAGCAAAAGTATGAATTTAGCAAGAGTGAAATTTTAGCCATGCTAGAGCGCCGTCCGCAAACTACGGCAAATGTCGAAGAAAATTTCTCAGAGCACTCAAAGCAAATTTTAAACAGCCTTTTGCAAGACGGTGCGGTTTATCAAACTGACGTTGCTGGCGTTAAATTTTATAAATTGAGATGATAGATGAAACGAATTTTAACTATACAAGACATCTCGTGCGTGGGCAAATGCTCGCTCACAGTCGCACTTCCCATAATCAGCGCCCAAGGCATCGAGGCGTGCATCTTGCCAACGGCACTGCTCTCAACTCACACTGGCTTTAAAAATTTCACTTTTCGTGATCTAACTGATGAATTTGACGCTATAACGCAGGTTTGGCACAAAGAGGGCATCAGCTTTGATGGAATTTACACTGGATTTTTAGGTAGTTTTAGACAGCTTGAGCTTATAGAGAAGGTCTTTGCTGAGTTTGATAGTGGCTCTTTGCTAAGGCTTGTGGATCCTTGCATGGGTGATAATGGCAATCTCTATCACGGCTTTGATGAGAAATTTGTCGCAAAGATGAGAGAGCTTTGCACAAAGGCACACGTCATCACGCCAAACATAACTGAGGCAAGTTTTATGTGTGAAAAGTCATTTTTAAGCGAGGGATACGGCGAGGATTACATTTTAGAGCTACTTGAGGGCTTGGCTAGTTTTGGCGCGCAAAAGATCGTTTTAAAGGGCATTAGGTATAGGCAAAATGAGTGTGGCATCATAGCATATGACGCAAAGACGAAAGAAAAAGTGGAGTATTTTCACGAGTATTTGCCCTTTCACGCAAGTGGCACCGGAGATATCTTCGCTTCAGTGCTTTTTGGCTCGCTTATAAATGGCGAAAGCATGCAAAATGCTATCAAAAAGGCAGCAAATTTTGTGCTTGAGAGCATCAAGATCACGCTACAAGATAATAACCGCACAAAATATGGTGTGCAGTTTGAAAAATTGCTTAAAGATATTATTATTTAATGGTGGTGATCTTTATTTGATAAAAAAGCATTTATTTTTCAATATATTTATTCTTTAATAATTTAATTATTGTCAAGTTTTTCTATTACTAGCGAATAGTTATTTTTATATATGGCGTATATTTCGTGCGGTTCGATTAAGCCTTGAGTGAATTTTTATTATTAGCTTTAAAAGATTTTTTATCTAAATTTTATTGTATAGTTTTAATATTATATTAAAAATTGTTCTTTAAATAAAGTAAGAAATTTTATTTCTTTATTTAAATTTTTGAATTATGTTTAGCATATCTTTTTTCGGTTTAAAGATAAGAGAAAGTTATAGATATATAATTTGTATTATTTTAAATTTATTTTTTATGTTTTATGATATTTCACTCCATAAAGAGTTTTAACCGCATGATATATTTGAACCATTATGGGTTTTAAAGTGATAAAATAAGTAAATATTTTTATTTATAGCAGAGTAAAAGTTTTAAAACTACTTTGATAAAATTATTATTTTACTTACAATCGCGATTTTATTAAATAAAATTTGAGCCTCTTTACCTTTCTTTTATAGATTTTTGATCAGACCATTTTAAATTTTTATAAAAGAAAATATTGCGATTATAAATTTAATAATTAGGCTTTGTTAAAATAATTTTTAGTAAATTGCTAAGGCGAGTGAGTGGAATTTTAAAATTTGCAAAACCTATCAACATATTGATTAAATTTCAAACCAAAAGGGAGTTAAATTTCATCTCACCTTATAATGCACGCTACCGCCATATGCGATATCTTCGGCTTTTAGGTCATCGCTTGTTAAAATTTCACTTATCTTGCCGTTTGCTTCAAGCCTCTCTCTATTCTCCTGAGCGTCTTCTTGATAGCTATAAACCATCGCAACGCTCACCACACCGCTAATGCCCTCTATCATCTTAAAAACTCTGATCTCATCTTCAATGCTCTTTGAACTAACGACCACAACTATCCTATCATCCGCGTCAGTGATGATCTCGCACTCTTTTAGCTTGCTTATCTCGCTTTTGACGCTCTCATTTTTATTATCCGTATAGACTATCAGGCTTGAAATATTCATCTAACTCTCCAAAATAAAATTTTCTTCTCATAAGCAGAGGTTACGACCTCGTTGTCGCTTATAAAAACTATGCTATTTATCGTGCTTTGCCCAGTTTTTAGCATCGCGATATTTTCCAGGCTAGCACTATCAACTAAATTTACATCGCTCATCTCATCGCTCATATACGCTGCGATCTTGCCGTCACTACTAAGCCCCACGCCATAAACCAAAAAGCCAGTGTTTATCTTTTTTAGCGTTCCAGCTGAGAAGATGCCAACGATCCTATCGGTGCCTCCACTTATCATGACGCCATTTTTATAGGCGATGTCGTAGATATTATCAGTGTGGATATCTAAAATTCTATCCATTTTTTTAGTGCGAACGTTGTAAAAATAGACCTTACCACTCTCGCAAGCGATCACTAGCGTGCCTCTATCCTCGCTTATCTCCATGTCTGAGAGCATTGCGATTGATATCTTAAAACTATCATAAATTTCGCCACTTTTTAGGTTTAAAAAGTAAATTTCATTGCTGATTGAGGCAAGTGCGATGTGCTCATCATCTAAAAATAGAGCTTTTTTTATCGCTTGATTTGTTAAATTTATGCTTTTCATCTGCCCATTTTCTCTTATATAAAGCACCTTTGTAGCGTAGTCGCCCTCGCTTAGGATGAGTATCTTGCCATTTAGCTCATCGACATTTAAAATTTTTGGCCTCTCATGATCGCTCACATATGTTTTTATATCATCCATTTTAATAATCTCGTCAAATTTAGACTCTTTTGGATCGTAAATTTCAACCGTGCCACCATCAGTTGCGATAAAAAGTTTGCCATTTATCAGCGTAGTATTAAGCACATTTGCACTAGCTTCTATCTCTTTAATAGGCGTTGTGATCTCATTTGCAAAGATAAAATTTAACAAGCAAAAAAGAAAAAATAAAACTCTCATAAAGCCTCCATCTCAAGCGAATTTTTAAAACAAACATCAAAGCACTCGCCGCAGCTCACGCAATTTTGATTGATTATAGGGCGAAAAACACCAAGAAACTCAACCGCTTTAAATTTACAAGCATCAAGGCAGTTGTAACATATCGTGTCATTCCACGCTAGGCAGCTAGCTACATTTATGCTAACCTTTGCATTTATGCTCTTTGGCGAGTTCAAATTTAGCGTCGCTCGCCCGCTACTTTGGCAAGCCTTCGCACACTCCTCACAAAAGTCGCAGCCTAGCTTTTTAACTTTAAAAACAACTCTTTCATTTTCAAAGCTAAGAAGCTCTTTTTCACAGGCACTGACGCAGCTAGCCCCACAGCCAACGCAGTCAAATTCACCGCTAAAAAATGGTGGATTTATAAATTTGGGAGCAGGTTTTGCCCCCAAAATTTTGCTAAAAAGCTCTCGCCTGCTTTGCATTACTTAACGCCGTCATTTAAGACGTCTAGTAAATTTGACTTATGTGAGCCGTTTTTATCTCTAAAGTCAGGCTTAAATTTATTGCCAACAAGCTGAGTTACGCCATTTTGTTGCTCGACATGGCAAGTTGTGCAGTTATATCTCTCATCATCAAGCTTGCCTGCAAGATCTTTTTTGTTTCTGATGTCATAAAAGTGAGAAGCTGGGATAGGAGTAGCTCCGCTATCTTTTGCAAACTCAGGCATGTGGCAGGTTACGCACATATTTGAATCTTTTGTGATAGGCACCAAGCCCTCAGTGTCGTGTGGGATAAACGGAGGTGCATTTTCAAAAGATCTATCAAACCTCTTTGCCATACCGGCTGGCTCTTTTGTGTAGTTGATGTCTTTTAAAACAACGTCTTTATCATCTAATAAATCGACATTTCTAAGGCCGATTTGCGAATCGCTAATGCTTGGATTATTCAATGCACATGCCGCTAAAAAGGCAGCGCATAGTGCTCCAAGCGCCATTATTTTCATTTTCATTTTTCTCTCCTTAAATTTCTAATACTAAAATTTAACGCCCCGTCGCCGCAAACGTCGATACATCTACCGCAGCTTATGCACTCACTTGAGCTAACCACGCGGCTCTCTTTGCCGATCATATCTAGCACTTGCACCTCTGGGCAGACGAGCTTGCACTTCATGCATTTTGTGCAGGCATTTGCGTCGTGTTTTACTCTAATAAGAGCAAATTTTGATATCACAGCGTAAAATGCACCAAGCGGGCAGACGTGTGAGCAAATTCCACGCTTTAGCACGAACATATCAAAGGCAACTATGCCAAGGGCGATGCCAATGGCGCTAACTGAGCCGTAGATGATGCCACGCTGGATGATACCTATAAAGCTAATGCTCTCAAACGCTGGCAGTGAAAGAGCTAGGCTTAAGATAAGAGTGAGCGCTAGCAAGTAGTAGCGCAAATTTTTACTTACATTTAAAATTTTCTCGCCCTTAAAGCCAAATTTCTCTCTTAGCTTGTAAGCAATGTCGGTTAGTAAATTCACTGGGCAAACCCACGAGCAAAACGCCCTTGGAGCGATGAGTGCGTAAAATGCAAAGACGATGATCGCGCCAATTATTGCATTTATGCCTACGCTAAAGCCTGCTAGTAAAATTTGAAGCACCGCAAATGGATCGCTTAGTGGAATTTGTCCAAAAAGCAAAGATGAGCTTAAATTTCCACTAAGTATCTTAACTCCATAAACATTTCCTAGGATAAATAGCACTAGGATAGAAATTTGAGTTATTCGTCTTAAGATTAAAAATTTCATAGCTCACCACCATTTAGATAGTCAGTCGCCTTTTTGATGTCGAGCTTTATCTTGCTGTCGGCATCATCTACGCGCCTTTCATCTTCTTTTACCCAGCCTTTGACGTAGTTATCGCCAACTTTGCCAAGCACAACTTCGCGGTTTAGTACGGTAATGGCTGCTTTTTCGGTGATACAGGCTCGCTCGCACACGCCGCATCCTGTGCAGATATCACTATCAACTACTGGTAGCAAAAACGCATGCTTTTGCGTCCTTTCGTTGCGGCGATACTCAAGATACAAGGCCTTATCTATGAGCGGACAAGATCTGTAGCAAGCATCGCACTGTATGCCCCAGTATGCCACGCAGTTTTTCATATCGACCACTGCAACGCCCATTTTGGCTTTATTTATGTCTAGTTTGCCAGCTGTGCTTACTAAATTTGCATCCAGCGCACCAGTCGGACAGGCTGGCACGCAAGGGATATGCTCGCACATATGACAAGGAATTTTTCTAGGCTCAAAATAAGGCGTACCGACACTTATACCATCTTCAAGAGTAGCGAGTTTTAGCGTATCAAATGGACAGGCCTCTACACAAAGCCCACACCTAATACAGCTCTTTAAAAACTGCTTCTCCGCTTTCGCACCAGGCGGTCTAAGAAGTACAAGCGGTGAGGCTTTGGCACTAAGTGACCATATAAAGCCTCCGCCAAGAGCTAAGATCGCTGCCTTAGCTCCAAATTTCAAAGCTTCACGCCTACTTGAAAATTCCATATCAGCCACTTTTATGCCTTGTAAATTTTAACCGCGCACTTTTTATAGTCTGTCTCTTTTGAGATCGGGCAAGTAGCGTCAAGGCAGACTTTATTTATAAATACGTTTTCGTCAAAGAAAGGCACATAAACAAGACCTACTGGCGGCTTATTTCTACCTTTTAGATCTACTCTTGCTTTTACCTTGCCACGGCGTGACTCGACCCAAACGATCTCGTTTTGAAGCACGCCAAGTTTTTTAGCGTCATCTTCGTGCATATAACAAAGTGCCTCTGGGACGGCTCTATAAAGCTCAGGAACACGCATAGTCATCGTGCCTGTATGCCAGTGCTCTAGGACACGGCCAGTACATAGCCAGAATGGATAATCTTTGCTTGGCATCTCGCATGGATCCATGTAAGGGCGGAAGAAAATTTTTGCTTTGTTTGCAAGAGGAGTTTTCTCTTGATTTTTCACACCTTTTAGATCGCCTGTTGGAAGGGCTGCGTTTTTGTTGCCGTAGAATGCAAATTTATCATTTGGAGCAGCTTTTTTAGCGTATGGGTCAAATTTAGTGTTAAATCTCCACTGAGTCTCTTTGCCATCAACGACTGGCCATCTTAGACCTCTTACTCTGTGGTAAGTGTCAAAGTCAGCTAGGTCGTGACCGTGACCAACTCCAAATTTTCTATACTCTTCCCAAAGATATTTGTGGATGAAAAATCCATATCCTTTAAATTCTTTACCATCAGAGCCGATCACCTTTCTGCTATCGCCAAAGACTTCTGTATTGTCATAGTTTTCCATGATCGGATCGTTTGCGCTAAATTTCTTAGCATCTTCATTTGCAAAAAGCACGTCAAATATCGTATCTTCTTCGCTATATCCCATAGCTTTTGCAGCTTCAAGCACGCTTGGAAGTGTCACTTTGTCATTTAGCTTTTTCTCGCCCCAAACGTCTTTTAGCTTAAAGCGCTTACTAAACTCAAGCATCTGCCAGATATCAGGCATCGCTTCGCCAACAGGGAGCACTTGCTGTCTCCAGTGCTGTGTCCTTCTCTCGGCGTTGCCGTATGCGCCCCATTTTTCATAGATCATAGCAGTTGGGAGGATAAGGTCAGCTACTTTTGCAGAAATTCCTGGATAAGGGTCACTTACAACGATGAAGTTGTCCATTTCGCGGGCTGCTTTGATCCAGTGGTTTGCGTTTGCAGTGTTTTGCCATGGGTTATTTACTTGAACCCAGATAAATTTAACCTTGCCATCTTCAAGATCACGCATCATTTTTACGTAGTGTGAGCCTGGTACGGCATTTAGTGTGCCAGCAGGTAGTTTCCAAAGTTTTTCAGTGATCTCTCTATGTTTTGGATTGCCAACAACCATGTCAGCTGGCAAGCGGTGAACGAATGTTCCAACCTCTCTTGCTGTTCCGCACGCACTTGGTTGACCAGTTAGAGAAAAGGCACCTGAGCCTGGGAGTGCTTGCTTGCCAAGCAAGAAATGCACCATATAAGCTTGCTCATTTACCCATGTGCCACGTTGGTGTTGGTTAAAGCCCATCGTCCAGAAGCTAACGACTTTGCGATTTTTCTCGATGTAAAGATCAGCAAGCGCTTTTAGTTTTTTCTTAAATTCATTTATATCTTCGTTAGGATCGCCTTTTGCTACCTTAGCCGTAAAGTCAAGTGTGTAAGGTGCAAGAGCTTTTTTAAACTCTTCAAATGTTATTTGCCAGTGATCGCCAGCTTTTGCAGCGTTTTTATTTTCTAGCGTATCGCCAGCTTTTAAACCAAGATAAGAAAGTGTAACGCCCTCAGCCTCGCTAAGAACCTTTGACTTCTCAGTCGCAGCTGTGTCTAGCTCGCTTGGAGCATATTTTTTGTGATGGATGTCTGGGCGAAGACCATATCCGATATCAACTGGGCCAGCTGTGAAGACGCAGTGTTTTTTAACAAATTCTTCATCGATCATCTCAGGGTGGTTATAAACTATCTCACGAGCGATGTAGTTCCATATAGCAAGGTCAGATGACGGAGCAAAAATGATCTCAATATCGGCTAAATTTGATGTTCTAGTTGAGTAAGTACTTAAATTTACAACCTTTACTCTATCAGGATCGCTAAGCTTTCTATCGCTCACGCGCGCCCAAAGGATCGGGTGCATCTCAGCCATATTTGCGCCCCAAGCTATGACAGTATCAGTTAGCTCGATGTCATCAAAGCAGCCTGATGGCTCATCAATACCAAAAACTTGCATAAAGCCAAGAACTGCACTTGCCATGCAGTGTCTTGCATTTGGATCGATGCTGTTGCTTCTAAAGCCACCTTTCATAAGCTTAACTGCTGCATAGCCCTCTGGGATTGTGTATTGACCAGAGCCAAGCACGCCAACGCCGTGAGGTCCAAGCTCGTCATAAGTCTTTCTAAACTGAGCTTCCATCACGTCAAATGCTTGCTTCCAGCTTACTTGCTTAAATTTACCCTTTTTGTCAAATTCGCCCTTTTCATTTACACGTAAAAGTGGATGAGTGATCCTATCTTCGCCGTACATGATCTTAGCGTTAAAGTAGCCTTTGATACAGTTTAGACCGCGGTTTACTGGTGCTTCTGGATCGCCTTTTACAGCTACTATCTTGCCCTCTTTTGTAGCAACCATGATGCCACATCCAGTTCCACAAAATCTACAGGCAGCCTTATCCCAACGCCAGCCTTTTTCAGCTTCGTTTGCCGCACTTAGCGAGCTTGGCACAGCGATACCGGCACTAGCACAAGCAGCACTAGCTGCAGCACTTTTGATGAAATCTCGTCGATTCATTTTTTCTCCTTGAAAGTTTAAAACAAAGTTAAATAGATATTAACTTTGCAAAGCTTAATTTACACCTGATTTACATCGGCTAAATTTTGAGAAACTTAAATTTTTAAATTATAAATTACTTCAAAGATTTTTTATAAAAAAGAGCCTTGCCAAGAGCGCAAAATCGTAAATTTAAAATCAAAAATATAAATTATTATATAGATTTATTTTTTATTAATCTTAAAAAAATATATTAAAAATTTTATTAAATGATGTGTAGAAAAGTAACATATAAAATGGGCTAAATTTATCTTTTATTTAGTTAAATTATCCAAAAACGCAATAAATATGAAGCTAAAATTTATATCTAAGATGTTTTTAATATTTGGCAAGGTTTGTCACAATTATATATGTTTTGTGACAGGAAAAATTATAGTGAAAATTTAATATTTGAAACAAATAGCGTGCGGTTAAAAACTCGGGAAAATTTTAAAATTTACGAGCGAGTAAAGTTTTAAAATTTGTAAAGATAGCTTTATTAAATTTGTAAATTTCTTTTTATTCAAAAGAGGGACAAGGGGACTTAAATTACGAAGCCGTCCCCCTTATTCCCCTTTTTAAAATTTCCAAATCTCCTCACTAGAGGTGGTATGCTTCAGTGCTTTGCATTGCATGCCGTTTATGTCAAAGAAACTCTGATAAATTTTAAACCTCACTCGCAAGAATTAACTACTAAAATTTGGCTTCGCTTACAGCTTAGCTCAAATTTTAGAGCCGAAATTACTCGCTCATGAAATTTTAAAATTTACTCGAGTTTCTCTTATAAAAAATATTTTTAGTTTGTAATTAGAAATTTTAAAATTTGATAGATAATTCTTGAGTGCTAAATTTGAAATTTATAGATAGTTCTTGAATATTAAATTTAAAGTCTAGAATTAAAAAGATTAAAAAATTCCAACCCAGCTTAAACCAGGTTGGGATTTATGAATATTAATGAAGTAATCTGTATTAAACAAATTTAAGTTTGTTTATTAAGAAATTTAAAACCTCTTCTTCCTAACCTCTTCAACTATAGCTTTAGCCATCTCATCTACTTCTGATGTTACTTCGTTAGCTTGGTTTGCAATTACCACGTTTTCTTTTGTTAGATTATCTATTTGAGCAACTGATTGATTTATCATATTTATGCCTTCACTTTGCTCTTTGATTGATTCACTCATCTCATTTATTGATTGAGCTAGGACATTTGCATTTGCCTCTATTTCACCAAGTGATTTTTGAGTTCTTTCTGCTAGTTTTCTAACTTCATCAGCCACTACGGCAAATCCTCTACCATGTTCTCCTGCTCTTGCTGCTTCTATTGCAGCATTAAGAGCAAGTAAATTTGTTTGATCTGCTATATCTCTTATTATTACGATGATATTTTTTATCTCTTCGGATTGTCTTGTTACATCTTCTGCTTTTTGACTTATTGCATTCATTGAGCTAGAC
>NZ_JH414888.1:79541-129015 GCF_000238755.1 Campylobacter sp. 10_1_50 | reverse complement strand
TTATGCCCTTTAAATTTGCTGAGATAGATGTAAAGAATTTAATTTAGTTAGCTCTTTTAGTTCATTTAGCGATGGGTTGTTTGGAGTTGAGCCTATCTTTGCTCCAAGGTTTCCTTTGATCATTAAATTTGCTACCTTATTTAGCTCATCTATCATAGTGCTATCTTTTTTGATGCCAGCTACTACTTTATCGATGTTTTCATTTATCGCTTTACTCATCTCACCAAATTCATCATTTGATCTTACCTCTAGCTTGCTTGGTGCTTTTGCTTCGTAAGTTACAAATTTAAACACATCATCAAGCTTAGACTGGATGATTTTTATAGGGTTAAGAGACTTTTTAAGTAAGAAATAGACAAATGCTGAGAGGATAACTATAAATAGCACTGCTAGGATTAGTTGGATCTTTAGGAGAGGCATAGTCTGGCTCGTGAAAGTATCGGCATTTATCGCAGCAACTGCGAGCCAGCCGTCGTCATTTATAGGTAAAATTTTAGCAGTTACATTTTCGCCTTTTTCGTTTGTATAGGATATGAGACCATTCTCATCAAAATCTTTATTTGCATATTTTTGAGCTAAAAGTTTTGTGGATTTTACAGCTTTGCCAAGTAGATCTAATGTATCATGAACTAAAACTACGCCATCTTTGTTCATAAAATATATATAACCAAACTCAGTCTTTCCCATGTCAAGCAGTTTTTCAGCAATGCTTTGACTATCGACATCTATACCGCTTACACCAACTACTTTACCATTTTTATAAAGTGCAGTGGAGAATGTGATGACTAACCTATTTGTTGTTGCATCTACATAAGGTTCTGAAAAGACTGTTTTGCCACTATCTTTAGCTTCCTTATACCAGTCTCTTGTCCTAGCGTCATAATCATCTTTTTCCTTAGTTAGTATTTCACCGGTGCTTACATATAGTTTAGGCTCGCTTTCTATGCCATAATAGATATCGCCAACGATATCATTGGAGTTTTCTTTTTCTACTTTTAGTTTAGATATAAATTCATTATCGCTATTTAAATTTGTCAAATTTTTAGTAAGCCTCTTTGAAGCATCGCTATAATCAGCAATAAAACTTTGTGCTACTGATTTTGCATCTTTTAAAATTTGATCTTGATTTTGACTAACTAACTCAATAGTCTTGTTCTGAGCGGTGTAGTAACTAGTGGCTGACATAGCCACAAACGAAATACATAGAGCAACTATTAACATTAGCGCTATTTTATTGGTGATTGACTTCACACGAATTCCTTTACATAATGATTTGAATTTTATATCGGTTAATTATAAAATAATTGAATATTAGTTTTAAAAAATTTAATTAAAAATAAATATTATTACCTTATCTCATACCTTTTTGAAACTACGTGGTAGTAAAAGGCTCCAACGAAAAAGAGGCTTCCCATAAAGGTTGCGATCATCTCCACGCTTAGTCCAAGCTCGTATAAAAAGCCAATCGCAAATGAGATAAGCGCGCTAAATCCAAGAAAAACCATATCGTTATAGGCGATCACGCGGCCGTAAAATCCCTTTTGGCAGTTTTGCTGAAGTAGCGTGTAGGTGTAGCTCCAAAGGCTTGAGGTGCAAAAGCCTGCAAAGACGATGCCAACGAGCGCTAGGTAGAAATTTTGAAGCGACAATGCCCAGATGATGATGCCAAGCCCTTGACCGATGTAGATGTAGATGAGCGTTTTTTTATTCATAAATTTACTAAGCATGGCTGGTGCAAACATAAGCGAGATCGATCTTGAGGCGTTTAGCAGGCCAATAACTAGCGAGGTTGAGAGCAAATTTGCGTATCTATAGTCAGCCAAAAGCGCGATAAGCGCGTCATAAGCGGTAATGCCAACAAAGGCATGCAAAAATATAAGATGGACTATGAGCCTATTTTCTTTTAGATATTTAAGGCCGTTTTTTAGCATTTTTAGAGGTTTTTCTATAAATTCTGGCTTTAACTCGTCTAGCTTTAAAAGATATAAAAAGCCAAAACTGCAAAGATAAAGAGCTCCGTCAAGCAAAAAGGCGCTTTTGATACCAAAAAAGTGTATATAAACGCCAGCAAGCCCTATGCCAGCGGTGTATGAGACCGCCCAGATGATCGAGTGGATCTCGTTTGCAAGCTTTAGGCTCTCTTTGCTTAAAATTTTTGGCAGCACGCTCATCTCTACTTGAAAATACATCCCGCCAACACCGTTTCTGATAAAAATGATAAGCAAAAGCAACCATAAATAATCAAGCGAATTTATAAAAAGTAGCATAAAAACGCTTATGGTCTCAACCGCCATCATGATAACGAGCATCGGTTTTGGGCTAAATTTATCAACCAAAATGCCACTAAACGGAGCGATGACAACACCCGGGATAAATGCCATCGCCGCACTTAGTGTAAGCGCCCAAACAGGAGCGTCAAGCGAGATAAGTAGCGTAAAGATGCCAGTGTGTGAGAACCACACACCAAAGTAGCACATGAGCTGGATGGTGCTTAAAAGGCGGAAATTTCTCTCGTCCTTTAAAAGCTTAAGATACTCTTTCAAGCTACTGGTTCCACATGAGAGTTATCTGTTCTATCTGCGCCTCGTCTGGGATCTGGCTTAAGCTTGTTATCTCTTTTGCGAGTGGATTTTTAAGCTTTATTAGCATGTCGTGGCTGTCTATTTTTAGATAGATATTGTTTGCGTCGCTTTGAAATTTAGAGATGACAAGGGCGTTTTTTATATCTTTGAAATTTGATTTTAGGCTGATATTTTCAGGAGTTTTAAACTCATTTGAGTAAATTTCAATGCTTGTGATGATGCCATTTAGCAAGGTGTATTCAAAAATTCTCTCGTTTTTATTTGTGACGATGTAGCTATTTTCTTTTTTAGTATTATCTCTTTTTATGTTTTTTGCGCCATAAAATTTCATCACATCAGCATTTGCTGACTCGTTTGTAAGTTTAGCAAAAAAGCCCTTGCCAAAGAGGCTAGATCTGCCTTTTTCTCTTTTGTAGTGTCCGCTTATGTGAGCATTTTTGCAAATTTTATCGTTTGCGATTATGAAGATGTCGTTAGCAGTTTTATGCACGCTTAAAGCCACACCTTTTTCGTCTAAAAGGTAAAAAATGCCCTTGTCATAAAGCAGCTCTGAGTTAAATTTACAAAGTGGCGAGCCGTCTTTTAGCGATGAGTAAAAGCTTATCTTTGCGCCATTTTTACTAGGCACAAGCACAAGCTCTAAAAAGCCATTTTTGTCTTTAAATTTAGAAAATCTAGCAAAAAAACTATCTTTATATGCCTTATTTACCGGCTCGTAATTATAAATTTGAGCTAGCACGCCAACTCGCTTATTTTTCTTATCATCAAGCTGAAGAAGTGAGTTTTTGTTTGGCACAAAGTAGCTAAGTGTGCCACTTTCATCTTTTAGCACGATAGCGCTCTCATCGACATCAAATGTGCCACCTTTTTCTACCAAAGTAGCAGCCTTATCCATCGTAAGCATAGTTTTTGTGTAGGTTTTGTCTTTATTTAGAGTTAGGATGGTCTTTATGCCCTCGCAGTTTGAACATGGCAAGGTGGTATAGTAGCTCGTGTAGATAGAGTTTGAAAGTATTAGTTTTTCTGGTTTTTTGGGTTTTTCGTCTCTAACTAGGGGTTTTTCTTCTTTTGATTTTTGTGTTTGCTCTTGATTTTGTGGCTTTAAATTTTCATTTTTCGCGCAGCCAATGATGAAAAATGAGATAAGTATGGCAAAAAGATATTTCATTTGCAACTCCTTAAAAATTGCAAAATTATATCATTTTGCCTTTAAAATTTATTTTACGCGTTTAAAGATGTATTTGTCTTTTAGCTCGCCAGTGACCTCTTTTTGATCCATGTCAAGCATCTTTAGGCTCTCTCCCTCGATCTTATAAAAGCTCTTCTCTTTATACTCATCAACTGTTGTGATAACGCCATTTTTTATAGAGTATTTGCCCTTGCTAACGGCTTTGTAGTTGTCTTTTGACTTGTAGTTCATCACACTTTCAAATGTGCCGTCCTTTTTTAGTGTGAGGGTTGAGTCTATGCCCATGCAGCTAGCGCAAGGTAAAAATGCCTTGTAAGTGCCTTCGATGCTGCTTACTGGAGCCATGCAGCTACCTTTTACTTCACATTTGCCTTGTGGGACGCTCGTGCTTTGGTTTGACGTAGCGCAACCTGCTAAAAGTAGAGCCGCACTTAGTGCAAAGATAAAATTTTTCATGCTGATCCTTTTTGAAAATAAAATTTAAAAATGTATTATAATACTTAAGAAAATAACAAATTATAAATTAAAGGAGAGAAGATGCAAGTTGAGACATTTGGCGTTTTAGTCGTTGTTTTGGTCATTTTTGCATTTTTGTTTTTAAAAGCTGGCATCAAGATCGTTTCGCAAGCAGACAACCTGCTGATCGAGCGACTTGGTAAATTTCACAAGGTGCTTGACGGTGGATTTCACATTATCATCCCATTTGTCGATCAGATAAGGGCGATCATAACTATAAAAGAGCAGCTTGTTGATATCACAAAACAGCAAGTCATCACAAAAGATAATGTCAATATTAGCGTCGATGGTATCGTCTTTTTAAAGGTATTTGACGCAAAAATGGCGGTTTATAACGTAGATAACTACAAGCGCGCCATTGCAAATTTAGCCATGACAACGCTTCGTGGCGAGATAGGCGCTATGAACCTTGATGATACGCTAAGCTCACGTGACCGCCTAAATGCCGCACTTCAAGTAGCCCTTGGCGACGCAGCTGGCAACTGGGGCGTAAAGATCATGCGTGTGGAAATTTCTGAAATTTCTGTCCCACTTGGCATCGAAGAGGCGATGAATATGCAGATGAAGGCAGAGCGTGAAAAGCGTGCGATCGAGCTAAAAGCCTTGGCTGAAAAAGAGGCACTAATCCGCAACGCAGAGGCGCTAAAACAAGAAAAAGTGCTTCAAGCAGAGGCGATCGAGCGTATGGCTGATGCGAAAAAATACGAGCAAATCGCCATCGCAACGGCTCAAAAAGAGGCTATGGATATGATAAATGATAGCATGAGCAAAAACGCAAATGCGGCTGAATTTCTGCTAGCACGTGATAGGGTCGGGGCATTTAGCGAGCTAGCTAAAAATAGCTCAAAAGATAAAATTTTAGTCCCTTATGAGGCGACTGAGCTAATTGGCTCGCTTAGCGTTTTAAAGAATTTCTTAGCTAAGGATAAGGCGTGATAAGTCCATTTATAATGATAGCCATCGGCGCGCTCTTGTGCGTGGCTGAGCTTATGCTATTTTCATTTTATCTGCTCTTTTTTGGCGTCGCTTTTATCATCGTTGGGGCGGTAAATTTTGGCTTTAGTTTTGAGTGGAGCTTTCAAATTTTAGCCGTCTTAGTGCTTGCATTTATCTTGCTTGCGCTCTTAAAGGCGCCGTTAAAGAGTAAATTTATGGCTAAAAAAGAGAGCTATAACGAGGAGTTTTTAGATGAGCCAGGAGTTGGCGAGATCAGAGAAAATATGGTCTATTTTAAAGGCACTCTTTGGAAGTATGACGGAGCGCTAAAAAACGGCGAGAAAGTGCAGGTTTTAGGCACTAAAGGCGATAAGGTTATATTAAAATAAAGTGCCATTTGGCACTTTATCTATTTTGCGTGAGCTGGGCAGCCTGCCGGCATTTGCTCATGCATAGCACCTTGCATGCCATAATGTGGGCAGCTTGGCATATTTTCTTGCATCATTTTTTGATGATGAGCACATCCACAACTTTCTCCTTGAGGCTTGGCTGGCTTTGGTTCATTTTTAACACAACCAACTAAAAATAGCCCGCAGATAACGGCAAATATAACCTTTTTCATAACTTGCTCCTTTAAAGAATTTCTCACATTTTAGCCTTTAAAAATTAATTTTTCATAACGCCTGATTTATCATATTTAAAAGCATTTTTGGCTAAACTCTTGCCCAAAAATAAGCAAAATAAAAGGTTAAATTTGAAAAGACTTAGTGTAAATGAAGCCATCGACCTTATAGAAAATGCACCGCTTTACGAGCTTGGCAAGATGGCGCTAGCTAGAAAAAAAGAGCTTCATCCAGATAATATAACGACCTTCATCGTAGATCGCAATATCAACTATACAAATGTCTGCTGGGTGGATTGTAAATTTTGCGCATTTTACCGCCACGCAAAAGAAGAGGACGCTTATGTGCTAAGTTTCGAGGAGATCGGCAAGAAGATCGAGGAGCTTATCGCCATTGGTGGCACGCAAATTTTATTTCAAGGTGGCGTTCATCCAAAGCTAAAGATCGAGTGGTACGAGGAGCTAGTAAGCTACATCAGCAAGCACTATCCAAGCATCACGATACATGGCTTTTCTGCCGTTGAGATCGACTACATCGCAAGAGTTTCAAAAATTTCTACAAAAGATGTCTTAAGACGCCTAAATGAAAAGGGCTTATACTCGATGCCAGGGGCTGGAGCTGAGATTTTAAGTGACAGAGTGCGTGACATTATTGCCCCTAAAAAGTGCGACACCGCAGACTGGCTTCGCATACACAAAGAGGCGCACGAGCTTGGCATGAAGACGACTGCTACGATGATGTTTGGCACGGTTGAGAGCACTCGTGAGATAGTGGAGCACTGGGAGCATATCAGAAATTTACAAGATGAAACGGCTGGATTTAGGGCGTTTATACTTTGGAGCTTTCAGGGGCTAAATACAAAGCTCATGCAAGAATTCCCTGAGATCAAAAAGCAAAGCTCAAACGTCTATCTAAGGCTTCTTGCGGTTTCAAGGCTCTTTTTGGATAACTTTAAAAATATCCAAAGCAGCTGGGTAACGCAGGGTAGCTATGTAGGTCAGCTCGCACTTCTTTTTGGCGCAAACGACCTTGGTAGCACAATGATGGAAGAAAACGTCGTAAAGGCCGCAGGTGCTAGCTTTAGGATGAATCAAGATCAGATGATCGAGCTTATAAAAGATGTCGGAGAAATTCCAGCTAAGCGCAACACAAACTACGATATTTTGGAGAAATTTTAGATGAAAATTTTAGATATCAATGTAAAAAATGTAAAAATCCCAGTCGTTTTTGAAAGCTCAAAAGCGATGCCAGTAGTGAGCCTAAAACTAGTTTTCAAGGCAGCTGGTAACTCGCAAAATGGCAAGCTAGCAGGCCTTGCAAGGCTAAGTGCAAATTTGCTAAACGAGGGCGATATGAAGCTAGGCTCGGCTAAATTCGCTAAAGAGCTTGAAGTAAGGGCGATTAGCCTAAATGCAAGCTGCGGCTTTGAGACATTTTGCATCGATCTAAACTGCCTAAAAGAGCACTTTGCCTTTGCGTGCGGCAAGCTAAAAGAGCTTATAAGTGCTCCAAATTTAACTGAAGAAATTCTAAATAGGTGCAAAACCGTCACACTTGGCGAGATCGCAGCAAATGAAAATGACTTTGACTACGTGGCAAGGCAGGGGCTCTTTGAGCTTTTATACCCAAAAAGCGTGCTTTCAGAGCCTAGTATCGGTACTAAAAAGAGCGTAAAAGCGATCACGCTTGAAGATGTGAGAAAGTTTTTAAGCGAGCATTTAGACCTTTCAAATTTGCTTTGCGTGCTTGGTGGCGACATCGATGAGAAGCAGACAAAAGAGCTAGCTAGCGTTTTAGAGATCCTAAAGCCTGGCAAGGTGCGAAAACTAGAGCGCTTTAACCCAAGTGGCAAGTGCGAAAGCAGCGAGATCATCAGGCAAAGCGAGCAGGCCTACATCTATTTTGGCTCACCATTTAATGTAAAACCTGAAGAAAAATACAAGGCTGCGGTGGCGACATTTATCCTAGGCGAGGGTGGCTTTGGCTCGAGGCTCATGGAGGAGATCCGCGTGAAAAGAGGGCTTGCATATAGCGCCTACGCTAGAAATTTGCTAAATCTCTCTTACAGCCAGCTTTACGGCTACATGCAGACAAAAAATGAGAAAAAAGATGAGGCGATCGCCGTTATAAAAGAGGAAATTTTAAAATTTAGTAAAAAAGGCGTTAGCAAGGCCGAGCTTGAGCAGGCGAAGAAATTTTTACTTGGCTCTTTGCCACTTAGACTAGAGACGCTATTTAAGCGCCTTGACATCGCGCAGGGCGAGTTTTACGAGCATGGCGAGCTTGGGGCATTTTTAAAGGATCTGGATAAAATTTCAGCCCTTTCGCTAAACGAGCTAAATAGCTTCATAAAAGCCCACGCAGAGATCAATCAGCTAAGTTTTTGCGTCTTAAAAAATGAAATTTGAAGCAAGCGACAGAGCAAAACTTCTAAAAATAGGCGTGATTAGCCTGCTCGACCTTGCTCTTGTGCTACCAAAGGGTTTTGAGGATACGACGATCGCTAAGAGCCCAAGAGAAGGGCAGGTCTGCATAAATGTAAAGATCACCTCACTCGCCTCGCGCCCTGGCATGCTAACGGCACTTGCCTTTTGCGAGCAGTGGCAAAGTAGCGTAAAGATCGTCATTTTTAACGCAAAGTCTTGGCACTACGGCGCTTTTAAGACGGGCAAAGAGATGGCTATATATGGGCTTTGCTCCTACGCCTTTGGCTCATGGCAGATCGTAAATCCTAAAATCACCACAAAAATAGGCCAGATCGTGCCTAAATTTAAGACCGAGCTAAAAGATGAGGAGCTAAAAAAACTCATCTTAAAATATCTAAATTTGCAAAATTTAATGGCCGAGGGCTTAAACGAAAAAGAGGCTAAATTTCTAGCCGATCTACAAAGGCTAGACGAGCAAAGCGTGCAAATTTTATACCGCCTAAAAAACGAGGGCAAGGGCTTAGAAATCTTAAAATTTGTAGAAATTTTTAACTACATAAAAAAGCTAAGTGCCAAAAAAACCTACTTTAAAAGCCCAAAAATCAAGCTTTTTGACATAAGCTCTTGGCTTAAGAGCTTGCCATTTACGCCGATAAACGACCAGATAAACGCCATAAATGACATCAGAGACGACCTTAGCGCCGTGCAGGCAAAAAGGCGCGTCATAATGGGCGACGTGGGAAGTGGCAAGACGCTTGTGATCCTAGCAGCAGCGCTTAGCGTCTATCCGCAAAGTGCCATTTTGATGGCGCCAACAAGCATCTTAAGCGAGCAAATTTATAACGAAGCAAAGAGGCTGCTGCCGCCTTTTATGAACGTGATGCTGGTGCGAAGCGGGGAGAAAAAGATAGACTTTAGCGGGGTAAATTTGATCGTTGGCACGCATGCGCTACTCTTTCACGAGCTGCCAAACTCGCCGCTTGTCATGGTCGATGAGCAGCACCGCTTTGGCTCAAACCAGCGCAAAAAGATAGAGGAGCTGGCTTCAAACGAGGACGAGCGAGCAAATTTCGTGCAGTTTTCAGCTACTCCGATACCTAGGACGCTAAGTTTAATCCAGTCTGAGATCGTAAACTTTAGCTTTTTAAAGCAGATGCCGTTTAAGAAAAATATAACGAGCCAAATTTTAGGCGCTAGCGAGTTTGGCTTTTTGCTAACTCACATCAAAAAGCAGCTTGCGGGCGGCTTTCAAGTAGCCATCATCTATCCGCTAGTCGAGAGCAGCGAGAGCTCAAACTACCAAAGTCTAAGCGAGGCGCAGGGCTTTTGGCTAAAGAATTTCAAAAATGTCTTCGTAACGCACGGCAAGGATAAAGAAAAAGAGGAAATTTTAAGGCGCTTTAGAGAAGAGGGCGAAATTTTGCTCTCAACAACCGTTGTTGAGGTGGGTATCTCGCTACCAAGGCTAAATACTATCGTAATCGTGGGCGCTGAGAGGTTGGGGCTTGCCACGCTTCATCAGCTGCGCGGTAGAGTGGGGCGAAATGGCGGCGATGGATACTGCTTTTTATTTACCAAGCTAAAAGAGGCGCCAGCTAGACTAAAAGAATTTTGCGCGACAAATGACGGCTTTAAGGTGGCCGAGCTCGATCTGAAAAACCGCCAAAGTGGCGATATACTAAATGGCTTTTTTCAGCACGGAGCGACCTTTAACTTCTACGACTACGAGGATGATATCACGCAGGCTGCAAAAGCCAGAGTAGCGGAATTTAAAAATAACGTTTAAATTGTTAAATTTAGGGTGGATGATTGCTTTTGGCTGAAGGGATATAAATTTGCGTCAAATTTAAGATGAGGGCGCAAGCTTTTACGGCTAGCTTTAAATTTGATAGAAAATGGCAACTGTTACGTGGTTGATTTAGCTTTATCGCGACTTTTTAATATTGCTGTTAAAAAGGTTGCTAGCAAACCAGTCTGGTTCTCTGTGGCAAAATGGCTCAGGGTTTTAGAGCACTTTTATTTTTGCGCTATACCTAAATTTATCTTGCCTAGCAAAATTTAATCTTTCGCAGGCTCTTTTTAAAATTTACATGAAATTTGATGTGTGGGATAAATTTGCTCTTTTTATCGCTCACTCCCAAACTCCCATATCGTCGCCGATTATATTGCTATCACCTTCTTTTTGACTAATCCAAACCCACTCTTTTACATTTTTAGTTATCCACTCGTTTTTAATGGCGTGTTTATAGACAAACAGACCTAAATTTGCCAAGTCATTTTCATCACCCTTTGCGTGAAAGGTGTTTTTATCGACCTTGATCAAGTCACACTGCTTGGCAAGTTTGTCTAAATATTCATAGATCACATCTAACTTATACTTTTTCTCTCTTAAAACCTTTTCTTCATCTATCACGATCTTAGTGCCTAGTAGTGGGTAAGCCATTGTTATCCTTTCAAATTTATTTTGCATTTTAGCATTTATGATTAGTAAATTTAAGTAGAAATTTTTAGATAAAATGAGTGATCTGCCCTTAAAAATTAAGAGCAGATAAATTTATAGTGGATAAGTGAGGCAGCAGTTTCTTTTTACTTCGTCGATGTAGCTCACGTTTAAATTTAGTCCGTAAAGCTGGCTTAAATTCTCGCTTCTAATGATCTCATCAACCGTGCCAAATCCAACCTCGCCATCACCTTTTACAAGTGCCACATATCCGCCAAGAAGCACGGCAAAGTCAGGGTTGTGAGTGGTTAGTACGACCGAGTAACCAAGCTCTTTTAGCCATTTAACGGTGCGTAGGAATTTATACTGGTTGCCAAAGTCAAGCGCGCTCGTTGGCTCGTCAAATATGATCATCTTTGGCTGCGCAGCCATCGCACGAGCGATCATACACATCTGCTTTTGACCGCCACTCATCTGCGTGATAAAGCGATCCTCAAGATACTCGATCTCAAGCTTTTTGGTGTAAATTCTAGCGATCTCCTCATCCTCTTTGCTAGGTCTTGCAAAGATACCAAGGTGCGCCGCACGACCCATTGTTATAAACTCAAGTCCAGTGTAGTCATACTCTGTAACCTCGCTTTGAGCCACATACGCCATGATCTTAGCGCGCTCTTTGTTGCTTAGGCTATCTACGTTTTTGCCATCAAGAAATATCTCACCTGAAACTGGCTTTAGCGAGCCACTTATTAGCCCAAGAGTTGTTGATTTGCCAGCTCCATTTCGACCAAGTATGGTTAAAATCTCACCTGCGCCTATCTTTAAATTTACATTTTCTAGTTTGCCAGCCCCATTTGGGTAGCTAAAGTTTAAATTTCTAACTTCAAGCATCATGCAACCTTTTTATTTCGCCATAAAACCCAGACGAAAAATACCGTGCCAATAAAGCCAGTAAGTACGCCAAGAGGCACTTCGCTCACGCTTATGCTGCGCGCTAGAGTATCTACAAAAAGCAAAAATATCGCACCCATAAATATGCTTGCAGGCATGCTTTTTATGTTATTTGCGCCAACTAGCATACGCGCTAAGTGAGGCATGAGAAGTCCCACCCAAGCGACTATGCCGCTTATGCAGACGCTGCACGCTGTAAGAAGCGTAGCGCAGATGATGATGACAGCGCGCTCAAAAGAGACATTTACGCCAAGTCTTGCCGCACTCTCGTCGCCAAGAGAGAGCAAATTTATACGCCAGCTCATGGCGATCAGCAAAATGGCGCAGATGATCATCACTGGAGCTATGTATTTTAAGTTGTCACTATCAAGCTTTGCAAGGCTACCAAGCTGCCAATAAACAATGTCAGGTAGCTTTGTCTCAGGGTCGGCGACATACTTTAAAAAGCCGATTATTGAGCCCATAAGGCCACTTACGATGATACCAGAAAGAACCAGCATAAGCGTGCTTGTGCGCCCCATCATCTTTGGTATGGCTAGCGTGATAGCGACGGCTGCTAGGCCAAAGCCAAAGGCAAAAGCCTGCACCCAAAATAGCGATAGATCAAAGATGATAGCAGTGGCTGCTCCCACGCAAGCGCCCGCTGAAACGCCTAGAAGATCAGGGCTAACTAGCTGGTTTTTAAAGACGCCTTGATAGGCCGCACCACTCACGCTAAGAGCAGCTCCAACAAGGATGGCTGCGATGATGCGAGGGATGCGTAAATTTTCTATTACGTTTGTGATGTTGCTAGCTGCGCCATCTCCAAAACCAAAGCTGTGAGCCAGCACGCTAAAGACGTCGTTAAATGGTATGTAAAATCTACCAACACCAAGTGCGACAAAGGCGCAAAGAAGCGTTAGTAGAGCTAAAAAGATAACAACTATTGAAAAATTTGCGTTTTTCATATCTTACTTGCTGCTACCGTCTGGATTTAGGCCTTTTAAGATATAGCCATACTCTGTGTCGGTAAGATCGTGATTTAAGAACTCTTTATAAAACTCTTTTGTTTTTACTTTCATATCGACATCTTTAAATAGATCTGGTTGGATAGTCTTTGCTGCCCATAAAATTTGAAGTACGTTTTCAGCGCCATATCTATCCCAGCTAAATACACCTTTTGGGTTGCCGTAAACTTTGCCGTTTTTAACAGCGTTTGAGCCAGAGAATGCAGGGTGCTCTTTTATCTTTTTGATCTGTGCGTCTGTGTCATTGCCGCCAACGATGATGATATCAGGATTTGCATTGATGATCTCTTCAGCGCTAACTTCGATCATTGAACCCTCAGTATTGATAGCATTTACACCGCCACCTAGCTTTATCCAAGTGTTTTGGATTGTGTTTGTACCATCAATTTTTAGCAAATTTGCACCACCAAGAAGGTGAAGTACTTTTGGACGTTTAGCATCAGGGATGCTTTTTGTTCTTGCTGTTACAAACTCAGAGTTATCGTGGATTTTATTAGCAAGTTTTTCAGCTTTTTTTCTAGCGTCATCAGTGCCTATAACTTCAGCTGTTGCGTAGATGCTTTTCTCCATATCTGGATAGTCTCTAAAGATCAAATTTACCGCGCTAAAGCCGTTTTTGATAAGCTCGTCTTGGTAGTTTTTGTTAGAAACTATGATAACATCAGGGGCAAGCTTAACAAGCTCTTCGATCTGAAGGTCTTTGCCGTTTAGTGCAGCTGGTAAATTTTTAAGTTTTGGATAGATGTGCTCAAACCACTTGTTGGTTTTGATCAGATCAGTTGTGGCTACAACCTTATCCATACCGCCAAGTGCTAGGATGATCTCGTTGTTTGCATTCCACAGTGCTGCGATCTTCTCAACTTTTCCTGGGACGCTTACTTTTACGCCTTGCATATCGGTGATACTTCTTGCAGAGTCAGCTGCGCTTAGGCTAAGAGCCGCAAAAAGTGAAGCAACAAGGCCTATTTTAGCCACTTTGTGCATGAAATTCATTTGCATATTTTTTCCTTTTTTCGTGTGAAATAGTTTGGTTGGTATATTACTGCTATTTACATTAATGTTATGTAAAATTTGCATGTTTATTGTGAAAAAATTGCATATTTTTGTAAATTTCTATAAAACTAATAGGATAAATATTCTCCTTTTATTGATATATGTCATTAGTCACTATTTTGAAATGAGATAAACTTTCTCCTAAATTTTAAAAAAGGAGAATCAATGCGTGAATACAAAAGATACTGGCTCGCACTTGTTGCTGTGCTGGTAGTTTGCTTTAGTATTTTAGGCTACTATGGCGTTGAGGTTTATAGAAATTCGCCTCCAGTTGTAAATTTCACTGACGAAAATGGCAAGGTCGTGATCGATAAAGAGAGTATCTATAAAGGTCAAGAAGCTTGGCAAAGCATAGGCGGTATGCAGGTTGGCTCTGTTTGGGGACACGGGGCATATCAAGCGCCTGATTGGAGTGCGGACTGGCTTCACAAAGAGCTAGTTGCCTTTTTAGAGATCAAAGCTGATGAAATTTATCATCTAAAATACGCTGATCTAAACGCCGAGCAAAAAGCAAATTTAAAGGTTTTGCTCAAAAAAGAGTATAGAGAAAATAGCGTAAAGGACGATAAATTTGTGCTAAGCGCTGATAGGCTAAAGGCTGTAAGTCAAGTAGCTAGCGAGTATGCTGCGCTTTTTGGTAATGACCCTAAATTTAAGCCTTTAAGAGAAGCTTATGCGATGAAAGAAAATACGCTTCCAAATGCTAGCGACAGAGCCGATCTAAACAACTTCTTCTTCTGGTCAGCCTGGGCGACAGCGACAAACAGACCTGGTAGCGAGGCAACTTATACAAACAACTGGCCGCACGAACCACTAATCGATAACGTGCCAACAAGTGAGAATGTCTTTTGGTCGATTGCAAGCCTCGTGATACTTCTAGCTGGCATTGGCTTGCTTGTTTGGTTTAGCTCATTTTATGGCAAAAAAGACGATGAAAAGCTTGAGCCTATCAGCGAAGATCCGCTTAAAAAGCTAAATTTAACTCCGTCACAAAAGGCACTTAAAAAGTATCTATTTGTCACGCTAGCGCTATTTGTATTTCAAATTTTAATAGGCGGCTTTACAGCTCACTACACAGTCGAAGGACAAGAATTTTATGGCATAAATTTATCAGCCTACATCCCTTATTCGCTTGCTAGAACGTGGCATATACAAGCTAGCATATTTTGGATAGCGACTGGATTTTTAGCGGCTGGACTATTTTTAGCTCCGATCATAAATGGCGGCAAGGATCCAAAATTTCAAAAGCTTGGCGTTGATCTGCTCTTTTATGCGCTACTTATCCTTGTAGTTGGCAGTTTTATGGGTGAGTATCTAGCTATCGCAAACATCATGCCTATAAATTTAAGCTTCTGGCTTGGACATCAAGGATATGAATACATCGATCTTGGACGTGTTTGGCAGATTATTTTGTTTGTCGGTCTTGTCATCTGGATGCTCCTACTTCTTCGTGGATTTGCAGGCGGCTTTAAAAACAAAGGCGATAAAAATTTACTAGCTATCTTTGCTATGTCAGCGGTTGCTGTTGGATTATTTTACGGAACAGGGCTATTTTATGGTCAAAGAAGCCCATTGCCAGTGATGGAGTACTGGCGCTGGTGGGTAGTGCATCTTTGGGTTGAGGGCTTTTTTGAAGTATTTGCGACAGCTTCGCTCGCCTTCGTCTTTGTCTCGCTGGGTCTTGTCTCAAAAAGATTTGCGACATTTTCAACGCTTGCAAGCGCGTCACTCTTTATGATAGGCGGCATCCCAGGCACATTTCACCACCTCTACTTTGCAGGCACTACAACGCCTATAATGGCTATTGGTGCAAGCTTTTCAGCGCTTGAGGTCGTGCCTTTGGTGCTTCTTGGCGCTGAGGCGTATGAGCACTACAAACTTCAGTTTGCTCAAAGCTGGGCCAAAACGCTTAAATGGCCACTTTACTGCTTCATCGCAGTTGCCTTTTGGAATATGCTAGGCGCTGGCGTCTTTGGATTTTTGATAAATCCTCCGATTTCGCTATTTTACATCCAAGGACTAAATACAACGCCAGTTCACGGACATGCAGCGCTATTTGGCGTTTATGGATTTTTGGCACTTGGCTTTGTTTGGCTTGTGGCTACTTATCTATTTAAAGGGCAAGAATTTGATGAAAATTTGATGAAAGTTGGCTTTTGGGGGCTAAATGCAGGACTTATGCTAATGATCGTGCTTTCACTGCTTCCAATAGGCATCTATCAGGCATTTGCAAGCCTAGATCAAGGTATGTGGTATGCTAGAAGCGCTGAGCTTTTACAGCAGTCGCACTTGCAAAATTTAAGATGGCTAAGGATGCTTGGAGATACGATTTTGATAATAGGTGGCATCTGCTTCTTTGCTCAGCTTTTAAAATTTATGCTTAACAAAAAGGCTTAAATTTATGGGGGCGCTTTGCCCCTTTGTTTAAGCTATCTTTTCATAAAATAGCGCAAATTTAAAGGATAGAAATGATCAAATTTATAAAAAGAATTTGCGTTAGTTTTGTCGTGCTTTTGCACCTGTTTTTGGCTCTTGTGGTTGATTATTCATTCCCGCACTACGCAAGCGTGCAGATAACTGGCGGTGACGTAAAACGCATGGACAAAGATGGCATCATAGACGCTAAAAACCCAGCAGATGGGCCTGTTAGAGATGTCTATTTTATCTACGCAAAAGATGCGCAAAATGACCAAAAGGTGATGGCTTATAGAAACGAAGATACGGCGTGGGGCTTTCCATTTTATTTTAAATTTAACTCAGCCGACATCCAAGCCAAGGCTCAAGGCTTTGCAAATAGCGACAACAACGTCACTATCAAGTACTACGGATATAGAATTTCTATGCTAAATGAGTTTAGAAACGTGATCTCGATAAAAGATAGCGGCACAAGTACCAGCTGGCCTATCGCTAGCTACGTGCTTTACTTCATCTTATTTATCTCGCTTGTTATCTGGATAAGAAAGATAAACAAGGCTTTTGCGCCAAAAGTTGAAAATTTAGAGACGAAAAAAGAAGCTCTTTAAATCATGGGCTTTATCAGCCCCTTTTGTTTATTAGATCAATTAGCCTAACGTCCTCACTTCTTACTATTAGGCTCTTTGGCAGGTCAAATTTAGCTATCACTTCGCACTCTTTTTCTCTCATCTGCCCATCATCTTTTTCGTGATCATATCCCAAGATATGTAGCAAGCCATGTGTGAAAAGTAGCGCAGTTTCGGCCTCTTCGCTGTGATTTAGTTCGGCTGCTTTTTCTTTTACCATATCTTTATTTATGACGATTGAGCCAAGTGGGGCGTGTATGACAAGCTCAAGGGGGAAGCTTAAGACGTCAGTGGTTTTATCTATGCCACGCTCAGATCTGTTTAGCTCTCTCATCTCATCTTTGTTGATAAAAAGCAGCTCAACTTCTCCAGGCGTTAGATATGAGCAAATTTGATCTAAAATTTCTGGATAACTCTCTTCGCAAAGTATCATTTTTGGCTTGTCCTTAGTAAATTTTTGTATAATTTTAGCAAATTTAAAGGGCAAAATATGAAAAAAGCAGTTTGTATAATGAGCGGCGGCATGGATAGCACGCTTTGCGCTGTGATGGCAAAGAGGGCTGGATATGATGTGGTCGCACTTCATTTTGACTATAGTCAAAGAACAATGAAGCGAGAAAAGCGCGCGTTTGACGAGATATGTGAGCGACTGGGTGTGGTTAAAAAGATAAATTTAGACGTTAGCTTCATCGCTCAAATAGGCGGAAATTCGCTAACAGATAAGAGCATGCAGATAAGAAAAGATGGCGTTAGCAATGACGTGCCAAACACCTACGTGCCGTTTAGAAATGGCGTATTTATCTCAATCGCCACAGCACTTGCTGAAAAAGAGGGGGCGCAGGCGATCTACATAGGCGTGGTCGAGGAGGATAGTTCTGGGTATCCTGACTGCAAAGAGAGCTTTATAAAAAGCATAAATGAGGCGATAAATTTAGGCACGTCGGCTGATTTTTCTTGCGAGATCATCACGCCGCTTGTAAATTTAAGCAAGGCTGATATCGTCTCAAAGTCGCTTGAGCTTGGCTCACCAATAGAGCTTACATGGAGCTGCTACGAGAGCGAGGATGAGGCGTGCGGGCTTTGTGATAGTTGCAGGCTAAGGCTAAATGGCTTTAAAAAAGCAAACGCCGTTGATAAAATCCCTTATAAAAAGTGAAATTTGCTTTGAAATTTAAAAGCTAGCCACTATAAATTTAGTAGCTAGCCTAAAATTTACTCTAAATTTAGCTCACTTATCTGTTTTGCAAGCTTCTCTTTGTACTCGCTCAAAGAGCTTTTGATGATATTTGCATAGTCATTTTGATTTACTAAAAGATACTCCTCTTTGCGTTTTACGACCGTGCTTAGCTCCTTGTTATTTACGCTTAAAGTGGTGCTTATATCGGCATTTAGACCGACTTTTACCGCACCAAGCGTTAAGTAAGTCCAAAGTTTTTCTATCTTTGCATTGACACTTATCGTATCCTTATCTATTTCATTTTCATTTTTTATGACCTGGTAGCCGTTGCTTCTAAAGGCATCCTCGATGCGCGCCCTTACTATGCTAGTTGTCCTTTGCTTATTTTCTAAAATGACGTTCCATAGCCCCTTGCCATAGCTGCTTCTGGTTCTGCCGATGTATTTTTGCTTCTCTTTTGCGCTAACTTCATTTACATTGTGCTTATATAAAGATGGGGTACTGGCTTGTTTTGGGTCGTTTTCAAAGGCTCTCACATCCTTGACGCTTTCGATGTAAATTTTTGTCTTTTTGCTAATGCTTGAAGGTGCTTGATCGTCCGGCAAACTCACAAATATCCCCTTTGGAGCGCAGCCACAAAGCATAAAGGCGGCAAATATCGCTAGTAATAAATTTTTCATTTTCATCCTTTTAAATAAATTTCAAATGTAAATCGTTTTTTTGTAATTTTTTTAACTCTTTGTGACAAATTTCAAATTTATATTTTGATATCCATAATCATAAAATCTTAAATTTAATAACTAAAATTTAAATTTAACTTTTCTTGACTGCTATCAACCAAAATGGCTAGCCACCTAGGATAAAATCCGCTTAAATTTTTAAATTCACAAGGAGAAAAGATGAAAGATATGAAGATGTTTTGCCATCAGTGCGAGATGAGCGCTGAGGATGGATGCGGTGCGAAGGGTCAGCCTATGGGCACCTGTGGCAAGAGCGACACGCTAGCGCTTTTGCAAGATACGATGGTTTTTGGCTTAAAAGGCCTTAGTGCATACCGCCACCACGCGCACGAGCTTGGCGCTGATACTAGTAATGTCGATCGCGTTATGGCTGATACGCTTTATTTTACGCTTACAAATTCAAATTTCAACTTCGACGAGCACATCAAGCAGCTTCTTGAAGTAGGCGGTGCTGGCGTTGAGGTGATGAACCTACTAAGCGAGGCTCACACGGCTAAATTTGGCATCCCAACACCAGTTAGAGTGAGCCAAAACAAGGTCGAGGGCAAGGCGATCTTGGTAAGTGGCCACAACTTACACGCTCTAAAAGCGCTACTTGAGGCGACAAAAGATAAAGGCATCAACATCTACACTCACTCAGAGATGCTTCCAGCTCACGGATACCCAGAACTACGCAAGTATAGCCACCTAAAAGGCAACGTCGGCAAGGCGTGGTTTGACCAAACTAAGCTATTTAACGAATTTAAAGGTGCAATACTAATGACAACAAACTGCATCGTGCCACTACGCTCAAACTGCACATATGCTGACAGGCTATTTGGCTACTCGATCGCAGGCACAAACGGCGTAAAGCACATCGAAAACGACGACTTCACACCACTTATCGAGTGCGCACTAGCCTGCGGCGATGTTAGCGGCTTTGATAGCGACGAGAGCCTAGTAACTGGCGGCCACTACAAGACTATCCTAACTTTAGCCCCACAAATTTTAGATGCGATAAAGACAGGCAAGATCCGCAGATTTTTCGTGATCGCTGGCTGTGACGCGCCTGGCAAGGGACGTGAGTACTATAGAGAGCTAGCTGCTAGCCTTCCAAAAGACTGCGTGATACTTACTTCAAGCTGCGGTAAATTTAGATTTAACGACATTGACTTTGGCAACGTCCCGGGCACCGAGCTACCACGTTACATCGACCTTGGTCAGTGCAACGACAGCAACGGCGCGGTTAAAATAGCCCTTGCACTAAGCGAGGCAACAGGCATCGCAGTAAATGACCTACCAGTTTCTATCGTACTAATGTGGATGGAGCAAAAAGCGGTCATCATCTTGCTAGCGCTATTTAGCCTTGGTATCAAAAACATCAACGTCGGACCAAGCTTGCCTAAATTTTTCAATGAAGAGATCATAAATTTCTTAGTGGATAAATTTAACGTTAGACCAATTAGCGGCGACGCGCAAGCTGATCTAAAATACTTCTTAGGTGAGTAAAAAACTGCCAGGGCTTAGGCTCTGGCTCTAAATTTAAAATAGCCCGCCTTGCTCTTTGCTTTGACTAAGGCTATCAAGTAGTTCTTCTTTTTTGCAAAGCACAAGGGCATAGACGAAATTTTGTAGCTTCTTTATCTCGTCTAAATTTTCATAAAAAATGGCGTTTTCAACCTTTAGCGTGCTATCTTTTGGCAGACAAAATTTAAGCTCACTCTCGCTGAAATTTCGCCTTAGAAATATGCTTTCAGTCAAAAATAGCTCCTCGTCTTCTTCAGCTATCACCGCTCTAAAACTGCTACCAAAACCAACTGGCTTAAAGTCTTTGTCGATAAAGACTGGGTCAAAGTGCGATGAAATCCTGCTCTCTGTCACTTTAAAGCCGATATTGTTTTTCTTAAGATAGCCAAGAAGTCCGCAAAACATCCCAGCAAAAACTCTAGGGATTGATAAATTTTGATAGTATTTGTCATCGTAAATGAGCGTTGTAAAAAAGATCGAGCTTGGATTTAGCACGCTTATGTTTGTGTCAGTCCAGGCTGTCTCGTAAAGTAGCGAGAGCCTTTGAAGTATCCTCGTATCGTCGCTAAAAAATGTGTCAAACAAATTTGCATGGAAAATTTTGTAAAAAAGCTCGGTCAAATTTTCAGGTATGACGTGGGCGTTTTTTTCGAGGTGCGACTTCTCTAAAAGCGCTTTTATGAAGGGATTGACCGCGCAAAATTTGATATTTTTGTGGATCGCCTCAAAGCGCATGAGCTTGATGATAGCCGTTTGCAGGCTTGCCACCTTGATAAAGGCTATCTCATCGTCGCTTGGCGTGATCTCCTCTTCGCTAATGATAGCGTAGGCACCTTGTTTTATCGCAGGTGCGATCTGATCGCTTTGTGTGGCGATGAGAGCGTAGCCTCGTTTTATATTTTTAGCCTCAAACGCGAAGCTGGTCACGCTTGAGATGCTTGGGTTGTTTAAAATTTGCCCATTTATTATGTGGGTTAAATTTTCTATCGTCATTTAGCCAACGATCGCGCCGTTTTTGACCTTGGCCTGCGTGCCAAGAAGCGTTAGCGAGCCGTCTGATGCGCTTAGGATCATGCCTTGTGAGACATATTTTTTCATCATCGTTCGCTCTTTTAAATTTGCTAAAACGCAAACTTGCTTGCCCACAAGCGAGCTAGGCTCGTAGTATTTGGCGATGCCTGATAAAATTTGACGTGGCTGCTCCTCGCCAAGATCTATCTTAAATTTAAGCAGCTTCTCGCTGCCCTCAACTCTCTCGCACTCGAGCACTTCGCCTACTTTTATCACGATCTTAGCAAAGTCATCGATGCTAATGATACCTTCTTCTTTTTTCTCCTCTTTTGGCTCAGCTTTTGCCTCGCTTGCCTCGCCCATTAGCTCTTTTTCTATCCTTGGGAAGAGTGGCTCAGTAGCTTTTGCCACAAAATTTGAAATTTCATTTTTTAATACAAGGCTATCGTAAGAAGCCGTATCTATGCTAAAGCCAAGCGTGTCAGCTATCTTGGCGCAAGTTTTTGGCATAGCTGGGCTAAGCAGTATCGCCACTTTTGCAAGTAAATTTGCGCAAAGTGCCACAAGTGCGTTTGCCTCGTCACTTTTGCCAGCTTTTACAAGTGACCATGGCTCATACTTCGCAACGGCTGCATTTGCCAGAGTTACAACCTTCCAAAGATCCTCTAAGTAGCGGTTTGTGGCTAAATTTTCTAAATTTTTAATCGCCTCGTCAAGATAGACCTTCGCCTCATCAAGCTCGGCTTTATGAAATTTGATCACATCTTTTGAGTCGATCTTGTAGTCACTATACTTTGCACTCATGCCCACAATTCGGCTTAGCAGGTTGCCAAGTCCGTTGCCAAGCTCTGAGTTTATGCGCTCGATCAAGGCCTTTTGGCTGTAGTCGCCATCTTGTCCAAACGGCACTTCTCTAAGCAAAAAGTATCTGAAATTTTCAAGCCCATAAGCGTTTGCTACCTCTCTTGGGTTTATGACGTTGCCCTTGCTTTTGCTCATCTTTTCGCCATCTATCGTCCACCAGCCGTGCGCTGCGACGTGTTTTGGTAGTGGCAAGCCAAGGCTCATCAAAAATGCCGGCCAATAAACTGCGTGAAAACGCAAAATGTCCTTACCGACAATGTGCGTCGTATGCGGCCAAAAGTCCATTCTAGCGTTATCTCTTGAGTATCCTAGCGTTGTTAGGTAGTTTATGAGCGCATCAAGCCAAACGTACATAACGTGTTTGTCGTCATTTGCGCTCTTTGGTAGCTTTATGCCCCAGTCAAAGCTCGTTCTTGTCACAGAGAGGTCTTTTAGTCCGCCCTTTACAAAGCTTACAACCTCGTTTTTCTTACCCTTTGGGATGACGCAAAGCTCGTCGTTTTCGTACCATTTTAAAAGCGCGTCTTCATATTTTGAAAGCTTGAAAAAGTAGCTCTCTTCTTTAACTAAAGATGTCACGCGGCCGCAGTCTGGACAGCGGTTGTCCTCAAGTAGGTCTCTTTGGTTAAAAAATGTCTCGCAGCTAACGCAGTAAAAGCCCTCGTACTCGCCCTTGTAGATATCGCCGTTTGCTTGCATCTTTTCAAAGACATTTTGCACGGTTTGCTTGTGCTCTTCGTCGGTTGTCCTTATAAAATGGTCGTAACTTATCTCAAATTCATCCCAAAGCGATCTAAATTTCGCACTGATCTCATCAGCATATTCTTTTGGCGTTTTGCCTCTAGCGCGAGCTGCTTGCTCGATCTTTTGACCATGCTCGTCTGTGCCAGTCATGAAGTAGGTCTCTTTGCCTTGCAAGCGGTTAAATCTAGCTAGCGTATCAGCGATGATAGTCGTGTAGGCGTGACCGATGTGTGGCACGTCATTTACGTAATAAATCGGAGTGGTTATATAAGCTTTTTCTTTCATATTTTTCCTTTAAATTTAAAAATCAAATCCGCCGTCACTGCCGGTGTTGCCTTTTGACATCGAGTTGTAGCAGCTATTTACATACTCTATTCTCGTCTCGCAGTCAAAAAATGCCTCGCAGTTAAAACAGCTTTTGCGACCTTTTTGCTCTTGACACTCTTGCATAACTTTTGCCTTTTGCTTTAGAGCTAGTTCAAATGCGTCAAGTGGCTCGTTTGCTTGTGATTCTTGCATTATTTTTGCTCGTAAAATTTATGCAAAAGAGAAATTTCATCACGTGAGCCAAAGAAACATGGCGTAGTTTGGTGAATTTTTTCTATTTTTATATCAAAAAGTGTTTGGTTTTTGCCGTTTGAGGTTGCGCCCTTTGCGTTTTCATATATAAAGGCAAATGGCAACACCTCAAAGACAACCCTTAGCTTGCCATTTGGATGATCGCTCGTTGCTGGGTAGCTAAAAAGACCGCCGCCTTTTAGTAAAATTTGATGCAAGTCGCTTACCATCGCACCTGAATACCTTAGTCTGTAGCCCTCGTTAAATAGCTCATTTATGAAGTTTCTATGCGTTTGGCTCCAGCCTTTTTGCGTAGCTCCTGTGGCGTTTAGCTTGCCTTTTTCTTTTAGCTCAAGCTCTTTTACAAATTTAAACTCGCCATCTTTGCTAAGTCTATAAAATTTAGGTAAAGCGCCCTTTTTCTCGGCAATTACTAGCTCAAGCCTTGGCCCATAGATGCTGTAAGCTGAGGCTATTAAATTTTCTGGTTTTACCTCGTCTTCGTAGATGCCAAAGATCGAACCAACGGCGAAATTTACATCTACTAGGCTCGAGCCATCGAGTGGATCGTAAGCGATGATAAATTTAGCATTTTTATTTATCTCAAGCTCGTCCTCTTTCTCTTCGCTAATTAGCGCTTTTACGCATGAAAGCTGCTTAAATTTAGCCGTGATGATCTCATCGCTTTTGACGTCAAGCTTTAACTGGGTGTCGCCAGTTGCGTTTTCGTGAGTTGTGTAGCCAAGATCGGCGTATTTTATGACCTCGCTTATCTCTTTTGCGATATCTTTAATGGTGTTAAAAATTTGGTTTAGTTCTTGCATTATACAGCCTTTGCATTTTTGATTATCCACGCACAAATGGTGTCTATATCGTCTAAATTTAGATTTGTGATCTCGTAGGGGATCTGCTCTTTATAAGTGGCGATCGCGTCTGAAAAGCTAAGATAAGCTTCATCGATCTCGCCTCTAAAGACGCTTAGTCTTGGCAGTGGCAGTGTCTTTAGTCCCTCGACTAAGAGCATGTCAAACTCGCCGATCATCCTTATGACCTCGTCTATGCCTTGCGAGCTTTGTGAAAAATAAGTCGTTCTAGTCGGACTCATCACGACTACGTCAGCTCCTGCCTGAGAAAATTTAAAGCTATCCTTGCCTTCAACGTCAAATTTGGCCTTGTCGGCTGGGTCGTGCTTGACTACAACGACCTTTAGCCCATCATCTATAAATTTTTTTGCGACTTTTAAGATAAGCGTCGTTTTTCCGCTATTTGAAGGGCCAGAAAAAGCAATGGCAAGTCTTTTCATAAGAGCCTTTTTCGTTAAAATTTCTTGCGATTATAGCTCATATTGGCTTTAAAATTTATGAGTGAAATTTAAAAAATAAAATGCTAAAATGCGAGAAAATTTAATATTTTAAGAGTTTTTTATGAGAAAATTTACACTATTTTTTATATTTATTTTGATGATATTTGGTTGTGCTGATCAAAAAGTGATCGTGCATGAGCCACTAAAAAATGAGCTTTTAGCCTACACAAGTAAGAGCGAGATCATCGATGGCACCGATAGAACGCTTATAATCGCAACATATCTAAATCCTATATATAACTCAAATTTAGACGAGAGTAAAGAGCACTTTTTAGTAGCCATAAACCCAAAAGAGCATGCGCAAAATTTGAGCAACATAAAGGTAAATGGTGACTCAAATGCCACAAATGCAAGACTGCTTGATGAAAATGACGAGATGCTTAAATTTGCTGGATTTTCTATGCCTTGGGCGGTTTATTATGAAGTGACCGCACCAAGTAAGCAAAGCGACGATCTCGCGCTTAGTTTCGAAATTTATCAGTCAAAGCCGGTTTTGTTAAATTTTCGAAAAGTTGCGAAATCTTTATACTGGAACCATTAAGCGCCATATAGATCACGTAGTTTGCAAGCACCTTCTTGCCGTAGTTTCTAGTCTCAGCCACAGGGACTAGCTCGATAGATAAAAATGGCTCAAATTTCCCCTCATTAAACATATCATCTCTTGTTATGACCTTTTTGGTAAAACCGATACCGCCGTTATACGCGTAGGCCGTAAAGAGCGGATGATAGAGAAATTTATCAAGGTAATTTAGGTGGTGATTTGCAAATTTAAAGGCAACATCAGTTTTAAAAAGATCGTCCTGGTCAAAATTTGGGATTTTTAGCTCTTTTTTTCCGATTGCATTTGCAAGAAATGGCATAAACTGCATCATACCAAGGGCGTAAGAGGTAGAAACGACGCTTGGGATAAAGAGGCTCTCTTGTCTTGCTAGTGCGTAGATCATCGACTTTCGCTCAGTGCTGATGCCTTCAAGCTCTGGTGAGCTTGGCATCAAAAAGTACTGCTTCTCCCAGCCGTGCGCCTTTTGCATGAAGTATGCGTATGCGCCGATACTCTCGTTTGTGTAAAATCTCATCGCAAATTCGCTCGCCTGCGTAGCGTTCATATCCTTTGCAAGGGTCGTGGTTTTGTTCCATAAAAATGGATCGCTTACATCAAAATTTTCGATATTTTGCTTGCTAGGTCTTGGCACGATCACCTCAAGTGGCTCGCCGCCGACCAAATCTCTTGCGTAAAGTGAGTAGATATTTGCATCTTTGCTAGCACTTAGCTCTTTTAAAAAGCTCTCATCGCCGCTTAGCTCATACTGCCAAAATGTGGCATTGTCTCTTTGCCAAGCCCTATCAAAGGTGTTTTTAGCTCTTGTGAAAAAACTAAATGCAACGTCATTTTTACCAAGCAAGATGGCGTTTAGTCCAAGCGTAAATGCGTCACTCTTCTCAGTGACAGCAGGATCTATGCTAAGTAAATTTCTTCTAAAGCCTTCATATTTTTTATTAAATACGACATCGTTTAATAAATTTGTAAAGCCCTTTTGCATGTAGAGCTTGTTCATAAAATTCGCTTCAAAATTTACGCTAAAAAGAGCACTTTTACTTTGCGGACTTGAAGCGTTAAAAAGCTCTAAAAAGCTCTTTGCATCATTTGCATTTGCAAAGCTAAGAGCTGGGTTTGGCTCGTTTAAAGTGCGTAAAATTCTAGCTTTTTCTGGGTTTGTAGCTGCAAGATTTGCCGCTAAAATTTCACGAGTTTTGTTATCAAGTTTTAGAGAAAAGCTCATCGTTGTTAGTAAATTTTGGCAAGCCAAGCTAGCACTTGTGATGTTGCTTGCGTTTATACCAGGGCACTTGCTAGGGGCTGCTTTGGGAGGTAAAATTTTATTGATTGATTTTTGAACTAAGCCACTTTTTCTAAAAACGTCGCGTGAAAGCTCTGCTATCTGCTCCTTTGTGTAGCTGCCTTCGTTTATAAGGCGGTTTATGTAGTAGTCTTTTGCAAGGCTTTTTGGCTCGTTTTTTAGCTCCTCGTAGGTGTAAATTTTAGCTAAAAGAGCAACGCAGGCTAAAGAGAGGATACTAAAGTGACGCAGCAAAAACAAATAAAAGCCTTATTAAAAATTGATCTATGAGTTGAAGTGCCAAAAGCACGATGAGTGGGGCAAAGTCTATGCCGTTAAATTCTGTTTTGATGTAGCGTCTGATGAAGCTATAAACAGGATCAGTCATCCTATAAAGTAGCTGCACGACTGGCGAGCTAGGATCAGGCTTGACCCAGCTAATCAGAGCCGCTGCGATGACGATCCACGTATAGACCGTGATGATAAGGTGCAAAATGTTTGCGACCGCTGAAAATAGGGTGGAAAGTATCATTTGTGCTCCTAGATTAAAATTTTGCCTAGATCATCTTTGATGAGCGGATAGAGCTCGCTTAGCTCAGGGCCATGAAGGTCGTTTGTAAGCAGCGCACGTAGCGGCATGAAAAAGTTTTTACCTTTTAAATTTGTAGCGCTCATAAGCTCTTTTTTAAACTCATCAAAGCTCTCGCACGGTTTTAAATTACGAGCTGCTTTTTTGATGATCTCAAATTCGTTTTTGTACTCATCTGAAGCTATTTTTGGCGAATATATAGCCTCTACTTTTGCCTTTATCTCAGGCACTAGTGAGCTCTCTTGAGTGTAAAATTTAACTAGCTCAACCTTGCTCTCATCCACGCCAAAGATCTCTTTTATGCGCTCTTTTGAAGCAAGCTTGATGTGCTCTCTATTTATCTGCTCAAGTTTTTTCACGTCAAATCTAGCAGGTGAGCGTGAAATTTTAGTTATATCAAACCACTTTACTGCATCTTCGATGGTAAAAATTTCAGTTGGGGTTTTATTACCAAGAAGTATCAGATAGTTTGCGATCGCCTCAGGCAAAAATCCCTGCTCAAAGAGCCATTTTACGCTTGATTCGTTCTCGCGTTTGCTCATTTTTTTACCCTCTATATTTAAAAGGATAGGCAAATGCGCGTAGTTCATCTTGCCAGTGTAGCCAAGCCCCTCGCGTATGAGATCTTGCTTTGGTGTGTTGCTCACGTGATCCTCGCCGCGTATGACAAAGGTCACGCCCTCAAGCATATCATCAACCGCGCAGGCGAAGTTATAAGTTGGAGTTTTGTCTGCTCTCATGATGACAAAGCTATCAACTGCGTCTGGCTCGAAGCTTAGCTCGCCTTTGATCGCGTCTGTAAAGCTCATCGTGCGTGTTGGTTTTTTCATGCGGATGACAAATGGCTTCTCACAGTTTAAAACTTCAGCGTCGCTTAGCCTCTCGCAGGTGCCATCATATCTATATGCCACGTCTTGCTCTTTTGCTTTTTGTTTTTTTGCCTCAAGCTCTTCTTCTGTGCAAAAGCAAGCAAAGGCCTTTTTGTCGATGAGAAGCTTTGATGCAAGCTGTCTGTGGAATTTTAAATTTTCACTTTGGATGTAAATTTGCTCTGGTTTTATGCCAAATTTGCTTAAAATTTCTAAGATATCTTTCTCTTTTCCTTCGATATTTCTCTCTTTGTCGGTATCTTCTATGCGTAAAATAAAGCCACTTTTATCTTGCAAAGAACAAATATAGTTGAAAATAGCAGCACGTAAATTTCCTATGTGCATATCTCCTGTTGGAGAGGGTGCAAAACGATACATAAGCTCATTCCTTACGTTAAATTTGAAGTTTGGATTATAACACTAGCTTGATAAATTTAAAGTTATGTAATTTTAAATTTTTAGGCTAAGCAAAGTATATTTTTTATAAAATCCGCACGAAAATTTAACTATTTATAGGAGAGAGAATGAGTTTTATCAGCGAATTTAAAGAATTTGCGATGCGCGGAAATGTCATAGATATGGCAGTTGGTGTTGTTATCGGTGGAGCATTTGGAAAGATCGTTTCATCGCTAGTTGGTGATATTATTATGCCAGTGGTTGGTGTTATAACAGGCGGTGTAAATTTCACTGATCTTAAGCTAACATTAAAAGAAGCAGCAGAAGGTGCGCCAGCTGTTACGATAAACTATGGCTCATTTATACAAACAATGGTTGATTTTTTAATCATTGCGTTTTGTATTTTTTGCGTCATCAAAGCTTTAAATACACTTAAAAATAAACTACCAAAAGAAGAAGAGGCAGCTCCTGCAGAGCCTGAAACTCCAGCTGATATAGCACTTCTAACTGAGATCAGAGATCTTCTTAAAAAATAAATTCTTAAATCAAAGGGAGAAAGCTCCCTTTGAAATCCGTTAAATTTTGTCCTATTTTTTATGCTAAAATGCTTTTTTATCTTAAAAGCGAGTGAAATATGATAGAACAAATCCCATTTTTTCAAGGTCTTAGCGCCGATGACCTAGCCAAACTTGAAGCAATAAGCGTTGTTAAAAAATACAAAAAAGGCGAGTTTTTATTTATAGAGGGCGAGGAGCCAAAGTGGCTTACATTTTTGATAACTGGCTCGGTTAAGCTTTATAAAACTACGGCAAATGGTAAAGAAATTTTTATCCATCAGCTTGCACCTATGAATTTTGTAGCTGAAGTTGTAAATTTTGAAAATATCCCTTATCCAGCGAGCGCCATTTTTACTATCTCTGGCGAGGTTTTAAAGATAAATTATGAAAAATTTGAAGCACAATTTTTAACAAAGCCAGAAATTTGCATGAAATTTCTAAAATCAATGGCTCAAAAGATAAGAATAACTACAAATTTACTCCACCAAGAACTAATACTCAGCTCCGAAGAGAAGGTGGCTAGGTTTATTTTAAATCACGAAGATCTATTTAATGAACTAAAGCATACAAAAATTTCATCAATACTCAATATGACTCCAGAAACTTTTTCGAGAATTTTAAACAAATTTAAAACAAATGGTTTTGTCAAACTTGATGAGAAGAACCAAATTTTGGAAAAAAATGTAGGTGGACTACAAGAAATTTATTCTTATTGAAAGTTAATATCAAATAAATATTTTCATTTACTTAAAGAAAAAATTTATATTTATTTGGATAACATTCACCTAAAATTTTCGTAAAAATTTACTACGATATATTGATAAATTCAGGAGGAAATTTTGGCTGAAGTTAAGAAGAAATTTTTTGTTTGGTCATCTGTGATAATAGGCATCGTAATCGGCCTTATCGCTTCTATGGGCATAGCTGATGCACTTCACGCGACTGGTAGTGGCTACATCTGTACCATTTGTCACACGATGGATCCTATGAATGCTGCATATCATGAAGATGTACACGGCGGCAATAACAAGCTTGGCATAAAAGCTGAATGTTCAGCCTGTCACCTAAATCATACAAGTGCCTATACCTATGTACTTACAAAGCTTAAAGTATCGATAAATGATGGTTATAAGACATTTTTTACAGATACAGACAAGATCGACTGGCGTAAAAAACGCGAGCATGCATCTCACTTTGTCTATGATAGTGGATGTTTGACTTGTCACTCAAATTTAAAAAATGTTATTCAAGCTGGTAAATCATTCTTGCCACATAGAGATTATTTCGTTCTTGGAAATCCTAATAAAAAATCATGTGTTGACTGCCATGAGCATGTTGGTCACAAGAATTTAGGGCTACAAATCGATAAATTTGAAGCAATTAAAAAACAAGAAAACAATAAAACCAAGTAAGGAGGAGAGATGTTTAAAAAGTCGCTAATGTTATTAGCCTGTCTAATGTCTTTTGGCTTTGCCGCAAACATGGATGCAAATAAATCTGATGCTTTAAACCTTAATGTTGTAAAAAACATTAAAGTTGCACATAAAATGTCAGATTTATCAAAAAGCTGTGTTGAGTGCCATGCTAAAGAGACACCCGGCATAGTTGCCGATTGGAAAAATAGTCGCCACGCTCACGTTGGCGTAAGTTGTATGGATTGCCACTCTGTAAATGCAGATAATCCTATGGCTTCAGTTAAGGTGCATCCAAAAGATTCTAACAACCATGTTTCAATGCTAGTTAGCCCAAAAACTTGTGCTAAGTGCCACGAAAACGAAGTTGATGAACTAGTAAAGAGCGGTCACGCAAGAGCTGCTATGCAAATGTATGCTAATCCTGCAATGGTGAAACTAATGTATCACTATGAGGGAGCAGATCATCCTGACTTTAAAATGGCTCCAGATGCCACTGGTTGTTCTCAGTGCCACGGAACCGTCATCAAACTAGACGCTGATCACAAACCTACAAAAGAGACTTGGCCAAACTATGGTATAGGCAATGTTTATCCAGATGGTGGCGTAGGTAACTGTAAATCATGTCACAGCGCGCACACATTTAGCGTAGCTGAAGCTAGAAAACCAGCTGCTTGTGCATCTTGCCACCTTGGACCTGATCACCCAGATATTGAGATCTTTAACAACTCAATGCACGGACATATCTATAACAGTGAAGCTCACAAATGGAACTTTGATGCTGCTCCTGATACATGGGATGTACCAGACTTTAGAGCTCCAACTTGTGCAGCTTGCCACATGAGTGGTGTTGGTGAAACAACAACAACTCACAACGTTTCAAGAAGACTAAAATGGAACCTATGGGGCATCAGCAGTAAGCTAAGAACAGCTGGTGATGAACAAGCTGCTGCTATTTACGAAAAAACTGGCAAACTAAACATAGGAACACCTCTAGCAGGTCACCCAAGTGGCGATCCTGAAAAAGCACGTGCTGAGATGAAACTAGTTTGTAAAGCTTGCCACTCTACAACTCACACAGATAACTTCTTCATTATGGGTGATAAACAAGTAGAGCTTTATAACGTTTATAGCGCTGAAGCAACTAAGATGCTTGAAGAGTTGAAAGCTAAAAACCTACTACTAGAAGATGCTTGGTCAGATGAATTCCAAGATGTCTATTATCATATGTGGCACCATGAAGGTCGTCGTATGAGACAAGGCGCTCTAATGGGTGGCCCTGACTACTCACACTGGCATGGTGTATTCGAAGTTAAAAATGATATAAGAAAACTTCGCAAGATCTACAAAAAAAGAATGGAATCTGGTAAAGTAGAGTAATGCTTTTTAAGGTGGGAGTTTTTCCCACCTTTTTATTTTTAAATTCCAAAATTTTATCTTTTAGTTATTATCCTAAAGCAAATACCTTTTAACAATTATTTTTATAAATTTAAATTATAAAATCATACGGCTTAGCACTACAAATTGTTCTAAATAATTAATAAAATCTATAATGTAAATTTAAAAATATAAAATATAATCTTTGTTTTTAAGGAGATATTTTGGGACTTTTTCGGATCATTATCGGGGCATTTATCTTTAGTGTTCTTACAAATTTATACTCATACAAACGTTTTATCAAAAAGGTATCTTTTTTTGCCCCACACCTTAAAAAAATTCGCATATTTTTCTATATTATTAGTGTGTTTGAGTTTGTATTTGTTCTTCAACTAAGATTTTCCTTTTTAAATATAGAGCTATATCTGATAGCAGGAACTCTCATTGGGTTTTCACTATTTTTATTTGGTGTTAGTTTGTTTTATGATATTGTTAGATCCATTTGTTCAAAAGCTCATTTTAATCCCACAAGACGAAAATTTATTAAATTTTGCTTTGATGTGACATTTGTCATTTTTGTAGTTGCTTGCTTTTTGAAAGGAATTTTTAACGCACTTACTCCGCCAAAGATCAGACAGATTAGTATAAAAATAAAAAATTTACAAAGTGATCTAAAAATAGCCATGATAACCGATGTGCATATTGGTGAGTTTTTGCAAAAGGACTTCGTGGCTGAGCTTGTGAAAGAGATAAATTTAGCTAGACCAGACCTGGTGGTGATAGTTGGCGACTTGGTTGATATGAGAGCTGAGCTTATAGGGGATTTTTTGGATCCATTAAAAAATCTTAAAAGCACCTACGGCACCTTTTATGTCCCTGGCAATCACGAATACTATCACGGAGTTGATGAGATACTAGAAAAAATTCGCGCTCTTGGCATTAGGATACTTGGCAATAAAAATGAAAAAATAGCTGGCATAAATTTAGCTGGGGTCTATGATCTAGCTGGCATAAGGTTTAAAAATTTAGAGCCAAATTTAGACGAAGCACTAGTAGGATGTGACCCAGATATACCGACTATCTTACTCTCTCATCAGCCAAAATTTATAAAAACTATGCAAAAAGATGTTGATCTAGTGCTTTGCGGGCACACGCACGCTGGACAAATTTTTCCTTTTAGTATCCTAGTTTTGCTTGATCAAGGTTTTTTACATGGGCTTTATAAGATTAATGATAAAATGCAAGCTTATGTTAGTAGCGGCGCAGGATTTTGGGGGCCTCCAGTTAGGATCTTTGCTCCAAGTGAGATCGCTATTTTAAATTTAAGCAAGGAATAAAATGAACAAGGACAATCTCTTTTCTCAAATTTTTGGTAAAGTTGCAAAATTAAACTTTTTCAAACCGCTTCAAGAGCTCATCAACTCCTTTTACGTAAAGCTATTTAAGATCGACATGAGCGAGTTTAAGCCATCAAATGAGTATAAAAATTTAAACGAACTTTTTACCAGAGAGCTCTTAAAGCCAAGAGAATTTGATGTAGCAGATGAGATATTTATAAGTCCTGTTGATGGCACCTGCCTTAGCTTTGGCACCACGAAAGAGCTAGAAGCTTTTAGTATAAAAGGCATGAGCTATGGGCTAAAGGAGCTTTTGGGGCAGGGCGAGCTTGAGGGCGAGTTTGACTTTGCCAACATCTATCTTAGTCCAAAAGACTATCATCACTATCATGCACCTTGCGATATTACGATAAAAAAAGCGGTCTATATCCCTGGTAAGCTTTACAGTGTGGCAGTAAAATGGCTTAGCAAGGTTGATAGCCTTTATACCAAAAACGAGCGTGTGGCGCTACTTTGTGAGATGAAAAATGGCAAAAAACTTTGGCTAGTTTTCGTGGGTGCGCTAAACGTTGGTAAGATGAAATTTTGCTTTGATGATCGCATCCAAACAAATGCGATGGCAAATTTTACACAAATTTATGAATATGAAAATTTACACATCAAAAAGGGCGAGCGTCTTGGAAATTTCGAGCTTGGCTCAACCATTGTCATACTTAGCGAAAAAGATGCGATCGAATACAACCTCTTTGAAAACAAAGAGCTTAAATTTGCTGAAGCTATCGGTAGGATAAAAGAGTAAATTTGATCCAAAGCTAGCCTGATGCCAAATTTACAGGCTAGTTAAATTTCTATTTTTACCTAAGCCACTTTGAAAACAAATTTGATCTACTGGCAACTTAAATAAATTCAAAAACCTGCAAATCCTTAGCCAGAATTTGATTAAAATAGTTTTGCTAAAACGCAAGCTACTTTAAAGCTAAGTGGCTAAATTTCCAAATAAAATTTAAATTTGATCTCACATAAATTTGCCAACTAGCCAAACGCTCAAACCTTAAATTTTATAAACTTAAAGTTGCTCTTTAGTTCATTTTGGGTCGAATTTATCTCGCCAAGCTCTGATTTTACGAAGTTTGTAAGCTCTATCTTGCTCACACTTGGAGATAGGATTTTTATATACTCTTTTTGGTTTTTAAGCTCTAAGTTATTGCTAAAAAGAAGCACTCTAGCATCTAGCTTTAGCCCAGCTCTAAGCTCAGATATCGTGGCTATTAGCTCTTTTATATCAAAGCCCTCCGCTGCTTCATCCACAAGCGCTAGCGAGCAAGGTTTTGTCTTTATCTTTATCAAAAACTCGCTAAAGCTATTTGCGACCTCAAGCGTGTTTTGAAACTCGCCAAGAGCGCCAGCAAATATCTTATTTTCAAGCTTCGTGCTCTTATAAATCACTATATTTTCATTTTTGCTAAAGTATCTATTCTCTTTACTTGGCTTATAGTTTTTTATAAATTTAGGCAAAATTTGATTTAGCTCATCTTTGCTAAAAGGCTTTCTGATCTTCTCATCAAAGGCTGGCAGCAGCTCTCTTTCAGGGATATTTGAGGTATTTGAGACCACAGCGACTAAATTTAGCTTCTCTTCTTGGAGCGATCTTATCTCTTTTACGAAATTTGCCACGCCATTTTCAAAAAATGAAGCATCGATAAAGACTGCGTTAAATCTATTTAAAAGAAGTGCTTGTTTAAGCTCTTTGTGGCTGCTAACGCCTATGACTTCGCAGTCTAAGAAGCTAAAAGCGCGCGAAAACATCTCAAGACTAAGTGGGTTTTTGTCGCAAAGCAAAAAGAGCACTTTCTCTTCAGCCAAGCTCTCGCCCCTATTTTTCTCCATATAGACAAGCCTTGCAACGCTAAGTGGCGTGAGAGGATCTTTTAGCAAGACCACATTTTTTATATTTATATTTTTACTTGCACTCTGCCTTGCAAAGACGATATCGTAGTTTTTCGCTAGTGCTTGATTATTTGAGATGATATTTTGAAACCTAAGCCCCATATCTTCTAAAGTAGCTGCGAAAAATTCATTGTATTTTGCATTTATATCAGGCAGATACGCGATCCTTAGCTCGTGATTTAGGCTGAAATTTTGCAGTTTTTGCACCTTTTTTAGACTAAGGATAAATTTAAACTCATTACCAGCTCCACCAAGTGTGCTTATGTCAAGGCTTGAGTTAAAAAGCTTTAGATAAAAGCTAGCAAGTCTTAGATAAAACTCGCTCTCTTCATCATTTATCTCATTTTCATCTTCTGCGTTTAAAGCTTTTATCTGCTCTTCATTTATGAAAATTTGATTTGTCCTTATCTTTGTTTCGATGAGTAAAAGACCGCTTTGACTAAGGGCGTCGCTGACATTTTTTATCTCTACTATCAAGTTGGCAAATTTATCGCATTTTGTCACGACAGCTTGCATGATAGAGCCAAAGACGACGCTTATCTTCTCGCTATCACCCTCCAGCTCGTCGCTAATGTTTGCATCAAGATAGGTTAAGAAATTTAGCTTTTTCTCTTGCGTAAAAGGTATCTGCGCTTCAAGGATATTTGAAAACAAAATTTGTGGGTTAAATGGCTTTAAATTTAGTCCAACTTCGCCATTTCTGCTATCAAGCAAGCCTTTTATATTGCTGTAATTTATCGCGATTATCTGGCTATTTTTTTCTAAATTTTCAAAAACTAGCTCATTTTTTACCATGTTTTCATCTTTTTTTAGCGTAGCGACCGAGCTTAAAATTTGCTCTTTTGAGAGGTAAAATTTCTTATTTAGCCTAACAAGCAGTCTATCTTTTATAGCTGCAAAGCTTCTTTCTTGCTCATATTTTTGAAGTAGCTCTTTATATAGCGCGATGAAGTTTTCTATTAATTTTTGTGGATTTCTGTCGCCTCCTTTTAAAATTTCGTCTCTTACAAGTCTCATCTTTTGGTTTAAATTTTCTAGATCTTTTAGCCAAATGTATGTTTTATAGCCAGCGTAAAATAGCCAAAGCGATAGTAAAAACATCAAAAACGTTAGAGAAAGCGCCTTGATTCTAAAGTTGTCATTTAGCCTCTTTAGCTCTTTAGTTAGGGTATTTGCTATCTTACGAAAAAGATCAGCTCTATTATTTTCAAATTTATTGATCTGTAAAATTTCATCACGTGTTAGCTCATTGTTTAGCTTTAGCTTAAAGCGGAGCTCGTCATATCCCTGCGTGGTCTCTATATTATCAAGCCTATCTATTTCTTTTGTTATATTGTCTTTTATCTCGCCATTTGGGAGTAAATTTGCATTTATATCGTTATATCTAAGGCCATTTATAGTTTGTTTTAACGAACTTTCGGTGATTTTCTCTTTGCCCATAAGCACGACCAAGATGTGATCTTTTACAGTATTTACGTTTTGAAGTAGCTCATAGGTTCTGATTAAAGAGATGATATAGCGCTTGATATCTGCATCTATGGTTAAATCTTTAAATACTACTTGCCCACTTGTTATCGTAGGATTTGCCAGCTCAACAAAGCTATAAAACGAGAGGTTAAAGCTCTCCCAGCTTGCATTTGCATTTTTCAAAACTTCATTTAGCCTATCTCTCATTCTTATGTCATCTGGTGTGTTAGAAAGGCTATTTGATAAGCTTTTTACTGCCAAATTTTTAGCAGTGTTTGCCTTTCTTAGTGTTATTTCATCTTGTGGTAACATAGTTTGACTATATCTCTCATAGGCTTTTCTTTCTGAGATGATATAATCTATGGCGCTTCTTATTAAATTTTCTCTTGTTATCTCATTATTTATGTTATAAGAGATCCTAAATTTATCAAAGAAGAGCACGCCACCATAAAAGCAAGCGAAAGCCGCCAAAAATATCGGCAAAAGAACCAAAAATTTATTAACCCTCATTGACAAGCCTTTTTGAAAATTTATTGCAAAGCGTGCTTATTTCGCTTAGTCTTTTGTTTATTAGAGTGATCTTTTTCATTTTGTTTGGTCTAGTAAGAAGCGCATCGAAATTTGCCACAAGCGGAGTGATCTTTAAATTTAGCGCTGGCTCTTTTAATATCTTTATGCTCTCTTCTAAAAATTTAGTATCTCGCGCTTGCACCGCACTTTGGATAAAGATCATCTTATCTTTTGCCTTGCTTAAAAATATACCAAGGTAGGTCGCAAACTCGCTTTTGCTTAAATTTAAAAAGCTAGCCGTCTCGCTAAACCAGCTCTCGTTTAAAACCTCTTCTTCTTTGTCTAAAAGCTCTTTTTCATCTAGCTTTAAATTTGGCAAGCGAAGTTTGGTCTTTGCTTTCATCGCAGCTTGTTGGTTTTGGCTGTAAATTTCTGTTTGATCAAGGATCAAAAGCTCAAAATACTCTTCGTTTTTTACTGAGCAGATCTTTGAAAATTTAAGCGTCGCATTTAAAATTTTGCCGTTTTTGGTCTTTAAATTTACTCTTAAATTTGGTCTTTTAGCTAGATAGTCTATAAAAACTCCAGACTCTTTGTAGTCTAAAACTAGCTCGTCAATGTCTTTATGCTCGCTTAAAAACTCCCTTATATCTTTAAATTCAAGCAGACCAAGAGAGATATCTCCCATCGCTAAAATTTGACCGTTTTTGTCGTATATTATCACTTCAAATTTCCTTCTTTGAGCGTTAAAAGCTTTGCTGCTACGCTTTTGTTTGTTATTTTTGCTACTTCGTCTAAATTTGCTTCGCTGATTTTATCAAAACTTCCGTAAAAGCTGATTAATTTCGCGATACTGCCCTCAGATACGCCAGCTTGTCTTAGCACTGATCTTTGCATATCGTTTTTCTGCCTTGTTTTTCTGTGAAAACTGATGACAAATCTATGACTCTCATCGCGCATCTTTTGGAAAAACTGCAGCTTTTTATCGCTCGTACTTAGGCTAAAGCTGCCATTTTTTGTGTAAATTTTATCTTTCGCCTCGCCCTTTGCACGGTGAGCTTTGGCGTCTATTTTTTCTTTTGAGATAGCGATCACATCGACGTTTGCCCCACTACTTGCTAAAATTTCGCAGGCTAAATTTAAAAGCGCCTCGCCACCATCAATGACCCAAAGATCAGGCGGGCTAAGCTTGTCAAATCTAAGGGCTCTAGCTGTCAGACTCTCTTTCATCTGATCGTAGTCGTTTTTAGAGCTTAGGTGCATATGGCGGTAGTTTTGCTTTGCCCACTCGCCATGCTCATAGCGCACCATTGCTCCGACACTTGCCTCGCCAAAAAGGTGTGAGTTGTCGTAAGCCTCGACCACGTAAGGCGTGTGAGCTAGGTCAAAGTACTCTTTTATCTCGTTTAGCAGCTCGTTATCGTGCGTTTTTAGATATTTTTCGATGCTAACTTCAGCGTTTTTGGTAGCGATCTCACAAATTTTACGCTTATCGCCTATTTTTGGGCATGTGATGCTAAATTTACGTCCAAATCTCTCGTTTAAAATTTCCTCCACCAGCTCACTATCTTCAAAGCTCTCATGTACATAAATTTTGGTGCTAATTATTGGCTGACCAGCTATGAAGCTTTTTAAAATGGCTTGCTTATAAGCTTCGTTTATCTCGTCTTTTTGAGCGTTTTTAGCTTGCGTGATATCGGTTTTTACGCCTGTTATCTTGCCACTTTGCACGCTAAATCTCACCGCGCAGATCATATCATGCACGCAAGAGACTGAGTAAGCCTCAAAGTCCTCAAGCTTGGCTAGATCGACCTCGACCTTTGTTTGCATATTTTTAAGCGTTTGTATCTTATCTCTAGTCGCGGCTGCTTGCTCGTAGTCTTCGGCCTTAGCGTAGTTTAGCATGAGCTCTTCAAGGCGAGCGATTAACAAATTTGGATTTTGCAAAGCGGCTGTGGCGTCAGCAACTATTTTGGCGTAGTCTTCTTTTGAAATTTTGCCCTCACATGGGGCGTAGCAGCGTTTTAGCTGGTAAAAAAGGCAGGCTTTTTTGCCTTTGATGCAGGATTTTTTCTGAACTAGGTTGAAATTTAGATAAAGCGCTTCAAGAAGCTCTCCTGCTCCACTAAAATATGGCCCAAAATAGCGAATGTTTGAGCCTTTTACTACCTTTCTAGTGATCTCAAATCTTGGAAATTCATCGTTTAAATTTATAAAGATATAAGGATAGGTCTTGTCGTCACGAAGCAAGATGTTGTATTTTGGCTTAAGCTGTTTGATGAATGAATTTTCAAGTATGAGCGCGTCTGCTTCGCTTGGTGTGACGATGTATTCAAGATGCACCGCCTCGCTTATCATCTTTGAAATTCTTGGGCTTAGCTTTTCAGCTGGTGCTAAGCTTGGAGTAAATTTAAAGTAGCTTTTGACCCTGTTTTTTAAAATTTTAGCCTTGCCGACATATAAAAGTCTGTTTTGAGCGTCAAAATACTGATATACGCCAGGCTCGTTTGGAAGCGTTCTTATCTCGTCTATTAGCATCTTGCCTGCTCATTTTTCTTTAGCAAAATTTCTCTTAGCTCTTCAAATTTCTTATAAATTTGCTCATTTGTGGCTAAATTTTTAAACTCGCCCTTGCTTGCTGGCGCGATGAAATTTGACCTTTGCGTAGGTTGTGGCGTGAAAAATTTTAGATATTTGCTCACGATAAATCTTATATTTTCTTCTTTTTTGTTTTTTATATAGTTGATCTCGCTAAGAGGTTTTGGCTCGATGACGCTTGCAAAAATGCTATTTTTATTAAATTTGCAAAAGGTTTTTAATAACCCTTTTATATCATTTATACTACTATCACGTCTAAGCTCCAAAAGCCCTGAGGGATGAGTGAGAACGAAGGTTAAAATGCCTTCTCTAACATAGCAAAAAGCTATGTAAAATCGCTTTGCTTTACCCATGAGGCGAAGAAGCTCTTGGCACTCGTCTGCCATGCTTAATTTTTCTTTATACAAAGGATTTTCGTGGATAGCATCTATCATAAATTTGGCGTTTTTCATAAGGCAATCTTATCATCTTTTATTTTAATTTTCGCTCTTTTTGCACTTAGTGGTTGCGGCTACAAGGACGATCCATTTTATGGAGATGCGCCTGTGAAAGAGAAAAAAACTGACAAGATCAATAAAATTTGATCTTAAATTTCGCGTAAGATAAAAATGTAATGCAAGCTTAATAAATTTAACTAACCTAAATTTTAGGCTCATTTAAGTAAAATACGCAAATTTTTATCTTACAAGGAGAGTATATGAGGTTATTTGGACTTCTAGGCTTGTTTTTTGCTATAGCCTTTGGTGCTGACGGAGAAGCTGCGGCTATTGACTTAACTACTACATGGGCGGGAATTTTATCGCTTATCATTTTTGTTGTTGGATACTTTTTCATAGCAGCAGAAGAGAATTTTCACATCGACAAGGCAAAACCTGCCATCTTTATCGGCACTTTTATGTTTTTGCTAATCGGCGTTTATATGCTTATAAATGGCATGGATGTGCATTCGCTAGAGCACGAGGTAAATCACCTGATCTTAGAGATAGCTCAGATCGTCTTTTTCTTAATGGTTGCTATGACATTTATCGAAGCACTTGTTGAAAGAGATGTATTTAACGCGCTTAAATACAACCTAGTTTCAAAAGGCTACACCTACAGAAAGCTATTTTGGCTAACTGGAATTTTGGCGTTTTTCATTAGCCCAGTGGCTGATAACCTAACAACAGCGCTTATCCTATCAACCGTTCTTTTAACGATAGATAGAAATAATACAAATTTCCTAGTCGCAGGTGCGATAAACATCGTCGTAGCAGCAAATGCAGGCGGAGCGTGGAGCCCATTTGGCGATATCACTACACTTATGGTTTGGGCAGCTGGCAAGTCACCATTCTTAGACTTTTTCGCACTTTTCCCAGCTTCATTTATCGGCTGGTTTGTGACAGCATTTTTACTTTCACGCATCGTGCCAAATACTGCGCCTCATTTTGACGTGGCAAATGAGCCAAAAGTGGTTATGAAAAAGGGCGGTAAAGCGGTTATCTTCATAGGTGCATTTACTATCTTTTGTGCAGTTATGATGCACCAGTTATTTCACTTACCAGCGATGTGGGGCATGATGTTTGGCTTCTCACTGCTTAGCCTTTACACTTACTATTTCAAAAAAGCTCACAAAGACGAAGAGCCTATGAACGTCTTTCACTATATGTCAAAGATCGAGAACAACACGCTATTTTTCTTCTTTGGAATTTTAGCTGCAGTTGGCGCTCTTCACTTTGCTGGATTTTTAAATTACGCTGTGTCACTTTATGATAAATTTGGCTCAACACCTGTAAATATCGGAGTTGGCTTCCTCTCAGCAGTCGTTGATAACGTCCCTGTTATGTCAGCTGTGCTAAAAGCAAATCCAGCTATGGGAGCTGATGCGGGCGAGGCTATGAGTCAGTGGCTACTTGTGACACTTACAGCTGGTATTGGCGGTTCGATGATCAGCTTTGGTTCAGCAGCTGGCGTTGGAGTAATGGGTAAATTAAAAGGAATTTATACCTTTGGTGCGCATATGAAATATGCATGGATGGTAGTTTTAGGATACATCGTGTCACTCATTGTTTGGTATGTGCAGTTTGAAATTTTTCACATCTACTTTTAAAAGGTTATAAATGAACAATACGATTATAGTTTTGGACTTTGGTTCGCAGTATACTCAGCTAATAGCTAGAAGGCTAAGAGAAGAAGGAGTTTATACTGAAATTTTGCCATTTAATGCAAAACTAAGTGATATAAAGGCGAAAGATCCAAAAGGTATCATTCTAAGTGGTGGTCCAGCTAGCGTTTATGCCAAAGATGCCTACTTTTGCGATAACGGCGTCTTTGAGCTAAATATCCCTATACTTGGCGTTTGCTACGGCATGCAGCTACTTGCTCACACGCATGGTGCTGAGGTTTTGGCAGCTGATCACAAAGAGTACGGCAAGGCTGAACTTAGCGTCGTAAAAGAGCACGATCTTTTTAAAGATACACCTTCAAAACAAATCGTATGGATGAGCCATAGCGACTATGTAAAAGACTTGCCAAAGGGCTTTGAGGCGATTGCGATTAGCGAAAATTCGCCTTATTGCGCTTTTGGCGATGATAAGCGTAAATTTTATGCGATCCAGTTTCACGCAGAGGTGCAACACAGCGAGTATGGCACGCAAATTTTAAAGAATTTTGCTAAATATATCTGTGGCTGCGAGAGCACATGGAACATGGGAAGCTTTGCTAAGAACAAGATAGAAGAAATCAGAAAAACAGTTGGCACTCACAAGGTGCTTTGCGCAGTTAGTGGCGGCGTGGATAGCTCTGTGACTGCAGCGCTTTTGGCAGCTGCTGTACCTGAAAATTTGATCCTTGTTTTTGTCGATAACGGACTTCTTAGAACAAACGAAAAAGAGCAAGTTGAAGCTACATTTAGAACAAAGCTTGGTGTTGAGCTAGTTAGTATAGATGCGAGTGAGATCTTTCTTGGTCGCTTAGCTGGCGTCGTTGATCCTGAGAAAAAACGCAAGATCATAGGCGAGACATTTATAGAAATTTTTGAAAAAGAGGCTAAAAAGCATGGCGATGTGAAATTTCTAGCTCAAGGCACTCTTTATACTGACATCATCGAAAGCTCAGTCGTTGGCTCAAGCAAGACGATAAAGAGCCACCACAACGTTGGCGGCTTGCCTGATTGGATGACATTTGAGCTGATAGAACCGCTAAGAGAAATTTTTAAAGACGAGGTTAGAAAGCTAGGACTTGAGCTTGGACTAAGCCGTGAGCTAGTCTTCCGCCACCCTTTCCCAGGACCTGGCCTTGCTATCCGCATCATGGGCGAGGTAAATAAACCAAGCCTTGAGCTACTTCGTAAAGCTGACGTGATCTTGCGCGATGAGCTAAAAAGTAGTGGCTGGTATAACAAAACTTGGCAGGCATTTTGCGTACTTTTAAATGTAAATTCTGTTGGCGTTATGGGCGATAATCGTACCTACGAAAACGCTGTTTGTGTGCGCGTGGTCGATGCAAGTGATGGCATGACTGCAAGCTTTTCAAGGCTTCCTTATGACCTGCTTGAAAACGTAAGCCGCCGTATCATAAATGAGGTAAACGGCATAAACCGCGTAGTTTACGACATCTCAAGCAAGCCACCTGCAACTATCGAGTGGGAGTAAAATAAAGGTGGTTTGCCACCTTTTGCTCTTTCAAATTTATAAATTTTAATCTCTTAAAAAATCTTCATAAAAATTTCATTTTAGCAAACTATACCTTTATAAAATTTCTTAGTCAAATTTGTATTGTTTGAGGTTAGTGAGTGAGTTTTTTGACGCCACAAAAGCCACCATTATCGGCTCACGTGTGGGATATAGAAGTTATAGCGGAGATAGGTTTCCGATAATCGGCGCCTTACACGATGAGGAGTTTTATAAGCAAAACTACAAAGGGCTATTTTGGAGTAAAAATAAAGACAACAATCCAAAAGCAAGCTACGAAAAAAATCTCTTTTTAAATTTTGCTCACGGCTCACGTGGCCTTGGTACGGCGATACTTGGAGCAAATTTGATAACCGATCTTGTGCTTGCTTGCCCACTTTGCATAGAAAGATCGCTATTTTTTGAGCTTCATCCCGCTAGGTTTTTGATAAGAAAACTGAAAAAAGGACTAAAGGTATAAATTTAGCAAGTTTGATTTTATGGAAATTTCAAGTGCCTTAGCGTAGCGAGCGCAAATTTAAATTTACGCAAAAGGCTTGAAGCGCTTTGCCAAAAAAATGAGTGCGAGCTTTTGCTAGCTCCACTTGCGTTTTGCTCTGATAACGCGCTGATGATAGCAAGAACTGGACGTGAGAAATTTCTAAAAAAAGAGTTTATCTCACATGATAAGCTAACTATAAATCCAAGGGTTAGTTTTAAGAAATTTGAAATTAGAGTAAATTTGATGGTGGCTAAAGCTAGCCACCTTGCTTAAATTTAAAGCCTTGTCTTCATTTTTTCAAATTCATCTTTTATCACTTGCTCGTGTGGCTCGCTAGTCATTTTATTTATCGCGTCGCCCCAGATACTGACCATGATGATGGCTAGGCTTGAGGTTAAAATGCCTGGTAAAATTTCATAAACATAGGCATTTAGCCCTGATGTTATCCAAAATATCACGGTCACACCGCCAGCTATCATGCCAGCAAGCGCTCCAAGTGCGCTCATACGTTTCCAGTAAAGGCTAAAAAGCAGTACCGGACCAAAGCTCGCGCCAAATCCAGCCCAAGCGTTGCCAACGACGTTTAGAACGTTATCTGTAGAGATAAAGGCAAGCACTGTGGCAATTAGCGCTACGACCACGACCGCATAGCGGCTGATCGCTGTTTGCGTGCTTTGGCTAACTTCTTTTTTATAAAAGGCGAAGATGAAGTCCTTTGTGACCGAGCTTGAAGTGACTAAGAGCTGGCTTGAGATGGTACTCATGATCGCTGAAAGCACGGCTGAGATGATGATACCTATAAAAAATGGCGGAAAAAGTAGCTCGCCAAGCTTTAAAAATACTGTCTCAGGATCGCTTAGTCCGCCTCTTTGGCTAAAATAGACAAAGCCAATAAGTCCGCTCATAATTGCACCAAATAGGCCGATCGTCATCCAGCCGATGCCGATCCTTCTTGCCTTTGCAAGCTCTTTTGAGTCGCGTATCGCCATAAATCTAACGATTATATGTGGCTGCCCAAAGTAGCCAAACCCCCAAGCTAGAAGGCCCAAAATGCCCCAGAAAGTCTGGTCTCTAAATGGGTTTAGGTGATTTGCATCAAGCCTGCTTATCTCTTTTATCAAATTTGTATCGCTTGGCAGGTCTAAATTTAGATATGCCACGACTGGGATCGAGACTAGGACACAAAACATCAAAAGACCCTGAAATGCGTCAGTTATGCTAACAGCCTTAAATCCACCAAAAAATGTATAAAAGACTACGATTATGAGCGTAAAGACCGCTCCGTATGCAAATTTTAAGCCAAAAAAGCTCTCAAATGTCTTGCCACCAGCGATGATGCCACTACTTACGTAAAGTGTGAAAAATATCAATATGATAAGACCTGAGATGATCCTTAAAATTTTCGTCCTATCCTTAAAGCGGTTTTCTAAAAAATCAGGTATCGTGATGCTGTCGCTTGCAACCTCGGTATAGACCCTAAGCCTTTTTGCTAGAAATAAGTAGTTGCAGTAAGCTCCCACGATAAGACCAGCTATCATCCAGACATTTGCAACGCCAGTTGCGTATAAGGCCCCGGGCACGCCAAGTAGCATCCAACCACTCATATCAGAAGCGCCAGCGCTAAGTGCGGTGACGACTGGACCCATTTGGCGGTTATCCAGTAGATACTCGTTCATACTTGCGTTTTTATCGTAGAAATATCGTCCGATAAAGAGCAAGAAACCAAAATAGATGGCGATGGCTAAATAAGACCCAAAGCTCATAAAATTCCTTTCAAATAAAATAAAACGCTTATGTTATTATAAAATCATTTAAATTTCAATGAGCGGGCTTATTCCTTAAAAAATTTTAAGCAAAATGATATATTTTTTTTCGTATCATTTAAGGCTACATTTTAAAGAAAGGATGAAGTTGAACGCTCAAAATTTAGCCAAATTTCTATTTTTTATAATAATTGTCTCACTTGGAACATATTTTTTCTATCCAAGAGATCTTAGCGAGGCGCAAGAGATCGCATATATTAAAAGTTACGGAGTAACACTTGGTCTTACGATAGGCGGTATCACTATAGGCATCACACTTGGATTTATTTTAGCTTTTATTAAATTTTTAGATATCAAGGTTTTAAATTTCGTCATAGATGAGTATATCGACATCTTGCGTGGAACGCCTGTAATACTTCAACTTCTTATATTTTCAGTGGTGATTTTTGCCACTTGGAGCGACAACTTCTACGTCGCTGTGATCGCACTTGGACTAAATAGCTCAGCATACGTCGCTGAGATCGTAAGAAGTGGCATAAATAGCGTCGATAAAGGTCAGATGGAGGCAGCTAGGGCGATGGGGCTAAACTACTACGTTTCGATGCGTGAGATAGTCTTTCCACAAGCTACTAAAAATATCTTGCCAGCGCTTGCTAATGAGTTTATATCGCTTTTTAAAGAGACCTCAGTCGTTGGCTACATAAGCGTCGTTGATATTACGATGCAAAGCAAGAGCCTTCAAGCGGTCTTTTACAGCCCAGAGCCAGTTATTTTTACGGGCATTGTATATTACGTGAGTGTTAAATTTTTCACCCTTTTGGTGAAACTACTTGAGAGGAGACTAAATCGCCATGATTGAGATTAAAAATTTAAACAAAAGCTATGGCGATTTGCGTGTTTTAAATGACATTAGCGTTGATATCAAAAAAGGCGAAGTCATAGCGATAATTGGTCCAAGTGGTGGCGGCAAAAGTACATTTTTGCGCTGCATAAACCGCCTTGAAGAGCCAGATAGTGGGCATATCAAGATAAACGGCGAAGATATCCTCAATAAAAAATCAGACATAAATAAAATTCGCCAAAAAGTGAGCATGGTGTTTCAGCACTTTAACCTTTTTGCAAACAAAAACGTCTTGCAAAATTTAACCCTAGCTCCGATAAAAGCTGGGATATTAGATAAAGAGAGTGCTGAGAGGAGGGCTGATGAGCTGCTAAAGAGCGTTGGGCTAAGCGATAAGAAATTTGCCTATCCGCACAAGCTCTCAGGCGGTCAAAAGCAGCGTATCGCCATCGCTAGAAGCCTAGCTATGGAGCCGGAGGTGATACTATTTGACGAGCCAACGAGCGCGCTAGATCCTGAGATGATCGGCGAGGTGCTTGATATCATGAAAGATGTCGCAGCAAAGGGCATAACGATGCTTGTTGTAACTCACGAAATGGGTTTTGCAAGAAACGTGGCAAATAGAATTTTCTTTATGGACAAAGGCAAGATAGCAGTCGATGACACGCCAAAAAATGTCTTTACAAATCCGCAGCACGAGCGTCTGCGAGAGTTTTTAGGCAAAATTTTAAATCACTAATAAGGAGTAAAATGAAAAATTTATTAAAATTTCTAGCGTTAGGTTTAGCTCTGTTTTTTATAGGTTGTGGCAATGATAGTGGCAAAAAAACCGCTGCAAATGCGCCAGAAGCTAGCAAAGAGGTAGTTTATAAGGTAGGATCAAGCGCTGATTATCCTCCGTTTGAGTATCTTGATGATAAAAATCAAATCGTTGGCTTTGAGATCGATCTTCTAAATGAGATCACTAAAAAAACTGGGATCAAATTTGACGTGGCAAATATGAGTTTTGATGGGCTAATACCAGCTTTAAAAACAGGCAAGATCGATATCGCGATAAGCGGCATGAGTGCGACTGACGAGAGAAGAAAGTCTGTTGATTTTACTAAGCCATATTATTTTTCAGAGAATTTATTTATCCGCAAAAAAGGCTCAGATGTAAATAAAGACAACCTTAAAGATAAGAAAATTTCAGCTCAAGTTGGCACACTTCAAGAAGAGGCAGCTAAAAAGATCACAACTCAGTCAATCCCAGCTGAAAACGTAGCGGCAGCTATAATGTCACTAAATGCTGGCAAGATCGATGTTGTGCTTACTGATAGCCCAATAGGTGTTGAGTTTTTAAAGCAAAATCCAGACTTAGAGGAGTTTTTGAGACTTCCTGACGGCACAGAGGGCTTTGCGATGGCATTTGACAAGGGCAAACATACTGATCTTATCAAAAAGATAGATGTTGCGATCGAAGAGCTTCAAAAATCTGGCGAATTTGACAAAATGCTCGCTAAATACGACCTTAAAAAATAAGCATTTACTCAAATTTTTAAAGTTTATGTATGTTTAAATAAGACCCAATGCAATTAGTTTATTTAAGGGAAATACAATGAAATCACCCATTACAAGAACATTACTTGTGATAAGGGTCGTTATCTTAGTTTGTGTTAGTGAGGTTTGTTTTATAACTTAGTTTCGCATAAAATTAAAATATTGTAGGCTATTCGTTTGTAGTTGTATTTTAAATTAAATTTATAAAAATAATAAATAAGGATATAAAATGAGTAATATAGGTATTAAATTTAAAATTATGATCATAGTTATTGTTGGTCTTATTGGACTCAGTATAACAAGTATATATACGTTAAGTAGTATTGTGAAAAAACGTTCAGAAGCTGAATATAGTGAGAAAATAGTAAATGTAATAATAAAACAAAATGATTTTATCCATGAAATGCAAAAGGAACGTGGTTTAAGTTCAGGTGTGTTATCTGGGGGAGATAATGTAAAGCTTATAGAACAACGCAAAAATGTAGATGCAATGCTTGAAAAGTTAGATGAAAAGAATGAAATAATTCCAGAATTATCTAGCATTCGCTCTAATATAGATCAAAAAAATAGCAATAGCGCAATTGGGCAAATAACGAAGATTTTAAGAAAAGAGGTTATTGCTATAAATGGATATAGCAATAAGCTTGAGTCTAACTTAGTGGATGATTTAAAACGTATTATTGTTGTTGGCGAGATAAAAGAGTCTTTTGGTATTTTGCGTGCTACACTAAATGGTATCTTTACTAAAAAGAGCATAAGTAAAGAGGACTATAATAAAGTAGTTGCACTAAATAGCGTTATAAACAAATTTATGCAAGATTTTGATGAATACAATCCAAAAGAATTTAGTGAAGAATTTGATGCTATTACTAGAAAGAAGGCAGATTTTATAGATGCTATAAATATTATTAAAAATGTAGTTGCTACTGAAAATACGTCTTATGATGCAGCGAGTTGGTTTTCTAAGATAAGTATTTCAATAGATGCAATGAGGGAGTTCGAGCTTAAATTGCTTGATAATATGCAAAAAGATGCAATGCATATTAAGGATGAGGCAAATACTCAACTTATTGTACGCTCTTTTGTAATTGTAGTTTGTATTTTGCTTATGCTATTAGTGTCCATATTTGTTGGCAAAAATATAATAAGAGGCATTGACTTAACTAAAAATTCATTAAAAGATTTCTTTGACTTTTTAAATAATAAGACAAATAGTGCGCATCTTTTAAATATTAAAGGTAAAGATGAAATTTCTCAAATGGCAGCTTTGATAGATGAAAATATTGAAAAGATTAGAACAGCTAAAGAAAATGAAAATGCTTTCATCCAAAAAGCCAACACCTTTGTAAATGAGATAAAAGATGGCAACTATGAAGCAAGCCTAGAAGCAGATACTAATAACCCAGCTCTAAATCAACTAAAAAGCACATTTAAAGATCTACAACTTGCTCTTAAAAATGCAATCTCAAGTAATGGCAAAGATGTACTTGATCTACTTAACACTTATAAAAACCAAGACTTTACAAAAAGACTTGTATAGATGATGGTAAGTATAGCAAGT